>JBDNHI010000001.1:0-2270 GCA_041694635.1 Gemmataceae bacterium
AGTATATTTAAATCTTATTCGTTGACTTAGGGCTATCCTTTAGTTACTATTTTTAAAACACAAATTAATTTTACAGAAGTTGGCTTTTATGCTTCGCTTCGCTTTGCTATTGCCCCTCGTGATAGTCCTAGGATGTGGGCCACCTTTAATTAACATTTCGGGTAAAGTCTCTTATGATGGTACCCCGATTGAAGAGGGGTCAATCTCGTTCGAATCCCCTGATGGTAATTCGCCTTCGATAGGTGGGCGCATCGACAAAGGTGTGTATCAGTTAGAGAAAATCTCGGTGGCGTTTGTTGGCAAGAAAGTAGTGCGAATCGTGGCGATGTTGAAAACGGGGAAAAAAATTCCCGCTGGCCCGCCCTTCCCTCCTGATAAACTCATCGATGAAACCATCAAGATTCCCACTCGATTCAACGAAAAATCAACCCTTTCTGCTGAGATTTCATCTGGCAATCTCAATCAATTTGACTTTATCCTTTCAAAACAAACACCTTAATACTGAGAAATATTATGATCCAGAAAATTCGATTTGCTTTTACTTTGATTGAACTGTTGGTTGTAATTGCAATCATTGCAATTCTTATTGGGTTGCTTCTACCTGCGGTACAAAAAGTACGCGAAGCCGCTTCTCGAATGAAGTGCTCCAATAATCTCAAACAAATTGGCCTTGGATTAATGAACTTGCATAATGTTGAAAGTAAATTTCCACCAGCTTACAACTTCCTACCTGCCCCCATCGAAATCCCTTGGCTTTATTTCTTACTCCCCTATGTCGAACAAGAAAACTTATTCAAAACAGGAACGATTACCCAAAATTTCGGCTCGCTTCCTAATCAGAACAGCACCATCAGTGCCACTTTACTTCCTGGATATTCCTGCCCTTCTGATATCCCTAGTACCCCTGGCACTTTTGGCCTTGGTATGTATGGCAAAGGGAACTATGCTGCGAACGGCGGAATCGGGCCTATGAATTCTAACTTCTATACACCCAGCACTTCTATTGTTACTTTAGGGGTTTTCACCGTTAACACACAGATTCGTATTACTGATATCACCGATGGCACTTCCAATACCGCTTTGGCTTCGGAACTTCGAAAAGTCGCTGGACCAAATGATTGGCGCGGCGTTATGTATTACCCCGAAGGATCTATCTACCAGCATAACCGCACCCCAAATACCGCCATTCCTGACAACTTTCGAACAGGCTTTTGTACTTCAACTACTGAAGTACCTTGCATCGGAACTTATACCACCGCATTTAATCGATCTGTTATTTTATCCGTACGCAGTACCCATACTGGCGGGGTTAACCTCGTGCTTTGCGATGGTAGCGTAAGATTTGCTACAAATAGTATCAGTCAAGCCACTTGGCAAGCTGTGGGCACAATCTCTCAAGGTGAAGTTCTTGGCCCTGACTTCTAGTTCAAAACACTTTTAACTATTTTCATTACCTTTTGAAATATTAAAGGGGAAATGCAAATCTTACCGATATAACACAATAGCTCCTTGCCTAAGGCTAATGCTTAAGTTACTATTAGGCTTGTAATAGTTAAAGATTGCAACCTGACCAAAAAATTTCCCTTGCACTAACTCTTCGGGATTACGCTATGCTTTCCCTATTTAGCAACATCAATCAACCTGCAAGCAGAAGACATTTTCTGACCGCAGGGGCTATTGGCTTAGGTGGGTTCTCCCTCGTTGATCTTCTACGAGCAGAAGCTAAATCGGGGATTACCTCGTCCAACAAATCGGTGATCAATATTCATCTTGATGGCGGGCCACCTCAACTCGATATGTTTGATTTAAAACCAGAAGCCCCGATTGAAATCCGGGGTGAGTTCAAACCGATATCTACTAAGGTTCCTGGGATTCAAGTTTGCGAGCTACTTCCTAAAATTGCTCAAATTGCGGATCAATGCGTTTTTGTTCGCTCTCTAGTTGGCTCTGCGGGCGCTCATGATGGGTTCCAATGTCAGTCTGGCTTTACAGCAAAAGAGCTTTCAACTATCGGGGGAATGCCTGCCTTTGGTTCCGTACTTGCAAAACTTTTTTCTTCCACAGGTAAGGATGCACCCGCATTTGTCGATATCATGCAAGGAAGGCCGCAGGTTCGTAACAGCGCTCGGCCCGGTTTCTTAGGCCCTACCTACACCCCTTTTAGGCCCGATATCTCGCACCTTTTCACCCGAGAACTTGAAGCAGGTATGAAGGGCGAACTCGCACGCAGGGGAAATTCTCATTCCGTAAAACTTAACCTCGTCGACGGG
>JBDNHI010000002.1:0-52786 GCA_041694635.1 Gemmataceae bacterium
GCATTTCAGCCCAAACTTATCGAGCAACCAACGAAAGATTAGAAGTTCAGCTTCGAGATATGGCAAAAGATTTCGAGCGAGTTAAATCTGGTGGCACCTCTGCCTTGGCTCAAGTTAATAAAGCTTCTAAAAATCCTCCTCCTGATAACATCGAAGGTATGGTTAAAGATGCTGCTGCAAGTGGCTTAATTAAAATTTCTATCGGTTCCGATGCTGGCCTTGCTAAGGGGCATACTCTCGAAATGTTTCGTCTTTCTGCTGTTGCTTCACAATCTAAATACTTAGGTACTGTTCGCATTCTTGAAGTGACACCCAACGAAGCGGTTGCTCAACCTGTTCGTCCTTTGGCAGATAAACCTATTGTAGGCGACCGAGTTGCAAGTCGTATTCTTGGTAGTTAATTGCTAGGTGTATTGGCGTTACTAAATTAAAATGTTAGGTTTGAAGTTAATTAGGGAGGGTTTCCGATTATGGCAGCCAAGGCAAAAGTTTCTTCTACTGGGACACGCAGTGATGCTTATACAGGCATATTAATTTTATCATTGATGGCACAATTTATAGGTGGGGGATTTTTATTCTGGGATTATATGCGCCTTACCACTCCGGGTGGCCCTCCAGATTCCGTTGATAAAGTTGCTGCTAAGCCGGGCAAGCTTTCTAATCAAGATAAAGCACCTATTGCCCCTGAAAAAGAAGCTCCTCCTGCTAACTAGCACCTTTTTCTCGGTTTTTCTTGCGTAGTTTTCTTGCAAGTTTTTACCTTTGTATCTTTGGTTCTGGATTTAATTATTCTGCCAAAGTTTCTTTTGTTTCTGGTGACTTACTTATGTTCAATCGCATTTCCCTTTTTCTTGCTACTCTTTCCTTTTTAACTATGAATAACAACTATCTTTTAGCTCAGGCCAAACCTTTGATTTACCCCAAAGCCAAGCGGGTTGAACAAGTTGACAACTTTCACGGCACCAAGGTTGACGATCCTTTTCGATGGCTCGAAAACGATGTTCGCAATTCCAACGATGTTAAAGAATGGGTTGATGCCGAAAACCTTGTCACCAATGCTTACCTCGATTCTATTCCCGAGCGAGCTAAAATTCGCAAGCGCCTTGCAGAGCTTTGGGACTATGAGAAATTCTCTACTCCTTCTGTTCGCGATGGCAGATATTTCTTTACCCGAAACGATGGTTTGCAAAACCAATCGGTTCTTAATGTCCAAGACGGGTTTTCTGGCATCCCTAAGGTTTTACTTGATCCCAACACTATGGCTAAAGATGGTACCGTTGCTCTTTCTTCTTGGATTCCTAGTGATGATGGCAAACTTCTTGCATACGGGATTGCTGAAGCTGGTTCTGATTGGAATACTTGGCGTATCCTTAATGTAGATTCGGGTAAGCAGCTTACCGATGAACTTCGCTGGGTCAAGTTCTCTAGCCCTGCTTGGACCCCAGATGGAAAAGGCATCTTTTATAGCAGGTACGATGAGCCCCCTGCGGGAACTAAGTTCCAAGGGGTTAATCTTGATCAAAAGGTTTATTTTCACAAAGTGGGTACACCTCAATCTGATGACAAACTCATTTACAAACGCTCCGACCATCCTGATTGGGGGTTTCAAACCGAGGTTACTGAGGATGGGAAATTCCTCATCATTGCCACTTGGAAAGGTACCGATCACAACTATCGCATCACTTATTTTGATCTTACCAAGCCTGATTCTCTTCCCGTCGACCTTATCGATAATTTTGAAAATGATTATTCACTGCTTGGTAATGAAGGCAAAGTTCTTTACTTTAAAACGAACCATAAAGCTGCTTTAGGGCGAGTTGTCGCAATTAATTTAGATAACCCTGAGGTTGCGAATTGGCAAGAAATCATTGGCGAAGCCAAGGATGTACTGCAAGGGGCTAACCTTGTTGGCAGTAAATTTATCGCAAGTTATTTGAAGGATGCCCGAACCCTGGTCAAGGTTTTTTCTACCGATGGAAAAACTCAGGGCGAGTTCCCTTTACCTGGTATTGGCACTGCTAGTGGCTTTGGAGGCAAGCAAAACGCTTCTGAAACTTTTTACTCTTTTTCTAGCTTTGCTACCCCTCCTTCTATTTATCGCTACGACTTTAAAAAAGGTACCAGTGAACTTTATCGTACTGCAAAGGTTAAATTTGAACCTAATGATTACGAAGTTAAGCAAGTGTTTTTTAAGAGTAAAGATGGCACAAGTGTCCCTATGTTTATTACTTCTAAAAAAGGCATAAAGCTTGATGGTAATAACCCCGTTTTACTTTACGGGTATGGTGGTTTTAACATTTCCTTAACTCCTTCTTTTTCTGCAAGTAGGATTGCTTGGCTTGAAATGGGCGGTGTTTTTGCGGTCCCTAATCTTAGGGGAGGCGGCGAATACGGCGACCCTTGGCATAAAGCTGGGACTAAGCTCCTAAAACAAAATGTCTTTGATGATTTCATTGCTGCTGCTCAATGGCTTATCAGTGAAAAATACACCTCCACTTCCAAGCTTGCTATTCAAGGTGGCAGTAACGGCGGCTTGCTTGTGGGTGCCTGTATGACTCAAAGGCCAGAATTATTTGCTGCTTGTCTGCCCGCTGTTGGGGTTATGGATATGTTGCGTTTTCATAAGTTCACCGCGGGGCGCTTCTGGGTCGATGACTATGGCTCTTCTGATAATCCGGATGAATTTAAAGCTCTTTTTGCTTTCTCTCCTTATCACAATCTAAAAAAAGATACTGTTTATCCTGCCACTATGATTACCACTGCAGACACGGATGATAGGGTTGTTCCTGGGCATAGCTTTAAATTTGCAGCTAGGCTTCAAGAGTGCAATAAAGGCAGTAATCCGGTCTTAATTAGGATTGAAACTAAAGCGGGCCATGGCGCAGGAAAGCCCACCGCCAAGATTCTTGATGAAGTTTCTGACCAGCTTGGATTTCTCGTTAAAAACTTGGGTATGAAGCCCAACTAATTCCTTTTCTTGATTAGCACAGGGAGGTGCTTAATGGCAAGTTATCGTGGACATATTAAGTTTTCTTCTATGCTTGCTGTTGTTAACGGCCTTGCAGCTATGTTCTATTTTCAACTTGATTGGGGTACCAGCCTGATGGCGGGCGCTATCACTGCGGTTAGTGGGTTACTTCCCGATTTAGATAGCGATAGCGGGGTCCCGGTAAGGGAGATGTTCAACCTTGCAGCTGTGCTGGTTCCACTTATGTTGCTTAAGCGTATGCTGGGGCTCGGCCTTACCGATGATCAGACTTTTGCAATTATGGGCATTATTTATATTATCATTCGGTTTGGGCTTTCTAATGTATTTAGGCACTTGAGTGTGCATCGGGGGATGTTTCATAGTGTACCTGCAATGCTTATAGCAGGAAGTTTGGTTTTTCTTTGCTATACCCACGACACCACCTTGCTTCGGATGTATATGGGGGTAAGTGCAATGATCGGCTTTTTATCGCATTTGGTGCTGGATGAGCTATGCAGCGTTGATTTTAATGGTGTAAAAGTGGAGCTGAACCAGTTTGCAGGCACCGCGGTGAAGTTTTTTGGTCCTTCACTCTTTGCGAACTTGTTTGCCTGGTCGCTTTGTATTGGCATTGGTTACTTGGCATGGGTGGATTTTGAGCATCACGCGACAGCGGTCAAGAGCGGGAAAAAGGCTAACCACGATTCCCTTCATGTTTTGCCTCCCAAGGGACATCCTTTCACAAATATGATAAAACCGTTTGCAGAACGCTTCTCGCAGCTTTAGACTATACTCCTAGATGTTGAACCAACCTTGACCGCTCTTATTTTTAGGGTGGTCGTGTTTCCTTATTTTTTAGGAGTAATCAAAATGTTAAGCAGGCAAAGTCGCCGTAAGTTTATTAAACAAACTTCTATCGCAGGTGCGGGTTTCTGGCTCGCGGGTGGGGTAGCCCCTGCTCAAGATAAAAAATCTCCTCTCCAAGGCCTTCGCTTTGCTGGCGTTGGTGTTGGCGGGAAAGGCGGTAGCGATATCGACCAAGCTGGCCAGTTCGGCGAAGTTCTTGGCCTTTGCGATATTGATGATAACACCCTTGGTAAAAAAGGTGAAAAGTTTACCAAAGCTGAAAAGTTTAACGACTTCAGAAAAATGCTCGAAAAAATCGGCAAAGATATCGATGCCGTCGTTATAGGCACCCCCGATCATACTCATGCAGTTGCTGCTGCTATGGCGATGCGTATGGGGAAGCATGTTTATGTTCAAAAGCCCCTTACTCATACGGTTAAGGAAGCTCGCGTTCTTAGAGAACTGGCAATTGAAAAGAAAGTTTGTACCCAGATGGGTAATCAAGGGACCGCTGAAAATGGTCTGCGCGAAGCTGTTGAAATCGTCCGAGCAGGCGTAATCGGCCAAGTTAAAGAAGTTCATGTTTGGACCAACAGACCTATTTGGCCTCAATCTCCTAAAGTTGTTTCCCGACCTGCTGGGGAATTCGAAATCCCTAAACATGTTCATTGGGATGAATTCATCGGCCCTTCCCCTATGCGACCTTACGCTCCTGGTTATCATCCTTTTGCTTGGCGCGGTTGGTTAGATTTTGGCACTGGTGCTTTAGGTGATATGGCTTGTCATACTGCCAATATGGCTTTTATGGCACTCAAGTTGGGGTATCCTACCTCGGTCTTGGCAGATTGCGAAAAGGTTAATAATGAAACCTTCCCAGGTTGGGCTAAGGTTGCACTGCAATTCCCTGCGCGCGACACCATGGCACCTACTACTCTTAATTGGTACGAAGGTAAATTAGACGGCGTGCTTGTTCACCCTCCTAAAGAACTTCAAGCTAAAGTTCTGCTTAAAGATAAAGATGGTAAGGAAGAAAAACTTGTCGCTTCGGGCTCTATCCTCGTTGGCGATAAAGGTATCATCTATTCGCCTAACGATTATGGTGCATCTTTCCGCATCTATAACTTAGATGGTTCAGCAATGGAAAAACCCAAAGTTGATCAGGTTCTTCCCCGTAATGGCAAGGGCGATTCCGGTATGAAGGCCGAATGGGTTGATGCTATCCGCAAGAATGAGCCTTCTATCGCAATGTCTAACTTTAATTATGCAGGTATGCTTACGGAAGCTATTTTGTTAGGTAATGTTGGTATGAAAGAAGCAGGCAAGAAACTTGAATGGGATGGTCCTAACTTCAAGTTCACGAATAATTCTTCTGCTAATGCTCACCTTCATTTTGAATACCGTAAAGGCTATTCGCTTTAATCCTATCTTTGATCCTTTACCCCACCTTGTTCATTCTGGGTGGGATTTCTTCTTTTTAGGTGCTGCTATGAGAACGCTTGCTTTTTCCCTGTTCATTTCTTCTGTCCTTTTTGTGCTTGCTGATGGCCCAGCAGATAACCTTGCAGAAAAGGTCAGGCCGGTTCCTCCAGAGGGAATTCCAGTTCCTGCTGAGGTTCGCACAGAATTAAAAAAAGGTTTAGAGGTTCTCGGGAATCAAATCACCAGCTTAAAAAAGTCTCTGGTTGGAAAACCTCAGGCAGACCTTCTTCCCGATGTTGAAATCTTTTACAACAGCGTTCGATACGCACTTACTTACAACGAATTTTATGATGCTAGGGAATTCCCCGTAGCTGCTAAACACTTGCAATTAGGGCTAGAGCGAGCTAAGGCCCTTGCCGAGGGTAAAGCTCCTTGGACAACCGCAACCGGTTTAGTCGTTCGTGGTTATCGTTCCAATATTGATGATTCAGTTCAGCCGTACGGTTTAGTGATTCCTGCCGATTATACCGGCCCAACAGATCGCAAGCGTAGGCTAGATCTCTGGTGTCACGGCCGAGGTGAGAAGCTTTCCGAACTAAGTTTTATTGAAGGCCGTCTTCGCAGCCCGGGGGAATTTACACCTGCTGGCGGTATTGTTCTTCACCTTTATGGCAGATATTGTTGTGCGAATAAATTTGCAGGCGAAATCGATGCGCTCGAAGCGATGACTCATGTCCAACGCTTTTACCCCATTGATCGTAATCGTGTTGTGGTGCGTGGTTTTTCTATGGGTGGCGCTGCTTGTTGGCAGTTTGCGGTGCATTACCCGGGCCGTTGGGTTGCTGCTGCCCCAGGCGCTGGCTTTTCTGAAACTCCCGATTTTCTTAAAGTCTTCCAAAAAGAAATCATCACTCCTAACGCTTGGGAGAAAAAGCTTCTTCATCTTTACGACTGCACCGATTGGGCCATCAACTTGGCCAATCTTCCCGTTGTTGCATACAGCGGAGAAATCGATAATCAAAAACAAGCCGCCGACATTATGGCAACTTCTATGAAAAAAGAAGGTCTTGAACTTAAGCACATCATTGGGCCTAAAACCGGACATAGCTTCCATCCCCTTGCTAAAAAGGAAGTCAACGAACTTATTGACGCTGTTGTTGAAAAAGGCCGTAACCCTATTCCTAAGCGTATTCGTTTCACAACTTATACTCTGCGCTATAACCAACTTCTTTGGGTTCAGGTTGATCTACTCAAACAGCATTGGGAAAAAGGTTTAATCGATGCTGAAATTGTTGATGCGAAAACCATTAAAGCTACCACTTCTAATATTGAAGGTTTAACTTTAAATATGCCTAAGGGGTTGTGCCCTTTAGATGCTACGGAGAACCCTAAGGTTATTCTCGATGGCACGGAAATTTCTTGTCCTAAGCCAATGCCCGACCTATCTTGGACCGTTCATTTTCGTAAGGAAGAAGGTGCTTGGAAACTTGTGACCCAACCTACTGCTGAAGGCAGTCGAAAAGTTCACGGTTTATCTGGCCCTATCGATGACGCTTTTATGGGCAGTTTCCTTGTGGTTAAGCCTACCGGAGAATCGAAAAATCCTAAAGTGCAAGCGTGGGTTCAAGCGGAAATGGATCGCGCCATCGCTCATTGGCGCAAGCAGTTCCGTGGCGATGCCCGAGTTAAAAATGATACTGATGTTACTGAAGATGATATTAAAAAACATCATCTCATTCTTTGGGGTGACGCCAGTAGTAATAAACTGATTGCTAAAATTTCTGCTAAGTTGCCTGTGCAATGGGATACTGATTTGGTGGTGAATAAGGAGAAGTTTACTAGCAGTGATCACGCCCTTATTATGATTCACCCTAATCCCGAAAATCCTAAAAAGTATGTGGTGCTTAACAGTGGTTTTACTTTCCGAGATTACGATTATTTGAACAATGCAAGGCAGATACCAAGGCTGCCCGATTATGCAGTAATCGATCTGAATGTACCACCCAATGGTAAGTTTCCAGGCAAGGTTAAAACTGCTGGTTTCTTTAACGACTCTTGGAAGTTTGAATAAGATTGTTTTATATCTTTATTTTTTAAAGGAGATTGCAACGATGGGAAAACTTAGCCGTCGCCAGTTTGCTAAATCTGCTATTCTTTCTGCTGCTACCATCACCCTTTCAGGCACCAAGTCTTCGGGCAAGGTGCTAGGGGCGAACGATTCCATCAGAATGGCAATTGCAGGGCTTAATGGCAGAGGTGGTTCTCATATCGATGGTTTTTCTTCCATTAAGGGAGTTGAAATTGTTTACCTTGCAGATCCTGATACTCGTACTTTTTCTAAGCGGATTAAGCAGCTTGAAACCAAGGGAGCAAAGGCCCCTAAAACCGTGCAAGATATTCGTGTTGCACTTGCAGATAAAAACATCGATGCTATCTCTATTGCAACACCCAACCATTGGCATAGCTTGATGACCATCTGGGCCTGTCAGGCGGGGAAGGATGTTTATGTTGAAAAGCCGATGAGCCATAATATTCACGAAGGTCGCATTGCGGTTGAAATTGCTAGGAAAAATAATCGCATCGTCCAACACGGCACCCAAAACAGAAGTAGTGATAGTTGGGCCAAGCTTGCTGAAATCGCCAAGTCTGGAAAATACGGCAAACTACTCGTCTCTCGCGCTCTTTGCTACAAGCCTCGCAACACCATTGGTATTAAAGATAACAGCAATACTCCCCCTGAAGTTGATTACAATCTTTGGCTCGGGCCCGCTGCTTCTCGACCTTTCAATGCTAACTTTGTTCATTACAATTGGCATTGGTTCTGGGATTTTGGTAACGGCGATATTGGCAACCAAGGCGTTCACCAAATGGATATCGCTCGTTGGCTTATTCCCAATGCAACTTTGCCTAACTCGGTTATTTCTTTAGGCGGTAGGTTTGGATACACCGATCAGGGTGAAACTCCCAACACCCAGATTTCATTCCTCGACTTTGGCGAAACCAAGCTCATCTTTGAAGTGCGCGGCTTAAAGACTGATTCGCTCTTAGGCGAAAAGGTTGGTAACATCCTTCACTTTGAACAAGGCACTGTTGCGGGTGGTAAGTTTTTCAAAAAGGGATCTAATAAACCCGAACCTCTTGTTTCTGTGGAAGCCCCTAAACGAGGCATCGGCGGTGGTATCTTTGGTAACTTCATCGCAGGCGTTAAATCTCGCAAGCGAGAATTACTCGATGCCGAAGTTCTTGAAGGCCATTACTCGAGTGCTTGCTGCCATCTTGCTAATATTTCAGTTAGACTGAGCAAGGATGTTCCTTTTTCCGAAAAGAACAAAGCCTTTGGCGAAGATAAATTCGCTTATGAAACCTTGGCCAGTATGGAAGAACATCTGAATAAAGGTAATGGATTGAAGCTTGATAGTATGAAATACAAGCTGGGTAGAAAGCTTGATTTTGATAAAACCAAGGAGATGTTTATTAACGATGCTGAAGCTAATGCTCTGATTAGCAGGCCCTATCGGGATGGTTTTGTTGTGCCTCAGAAAGTTTAGTACATCAAGTTGGTTAAGTATTAAGTAAAGGGGGTTGCTATGTTTAGCGGCCCCTCTTTTTTTAATTAAGAAGTATCAACTTAGCAATGTGCTAGTAGCCGAATGATCCCATTCTAACCCGTCTTATAATATTGAAGTCTGCTTTAAATGGAATTTCCGGAAGCACTGGTTTTCGCATTGTATACGCCTTTGCGAATGGCGTGGTTTTTATCTTTTCATTGTGGGTATGCACCATAAGGGTGTGCAGTACGATTGCATCTTGGATGTTGTAAGCAAGCAGGGTGTCTAAAACAGCCTTGTTGCCTTTTTTTTTGTACTCGTTCCAAAGCAATACCGCATCATACCCATTGACATCATTCAACTCATCACGATTGATTCCCAATTGTTTTTCACAACCTTTCAGACCGCCTTGCAGGCCGAGGCTTTTCAATGGGTAGCGTAGGTCGATATGAGCTTGAGGAATGCGGATTTTAAAGAAAGTTTCAATAAATGGAATGTCGAAGGATTTGCCGTTGTAGGTTATGAGAAGGCGGTAGTTAAGAATGTCATTTGGGAATTCGTGCAAATTTACGCCATTCACATAATGTTTGATCGATACCCCGTCATAGAGGGCGATGGTGGTGATATCGCCACCGAAGAGGCCAGTGGTTTCGATATCGAGGAAGGCAGCGACTTGTTGGAAATCGTGATAGAGGCGCCAAAGTTCCTTGCTTGGTAATTTGTTTGCGAAATAAGCAGGAGACAAATCCTCTTGATGGCTTATAGATTCTTGAATCTGTTGATCCCAGTTATCCCGGGTAGGGCGCTTCAATTTTACTCCTGTTGGGGGCAGGGCACAACTCCAGGAGTGCATACCTGCCGACCAGAGGGCTTGCTCGGTTTTCTCACTAACCCCCGGAATATGGCAGAAGGTACTACTCAGCATAATTTTTCCGTTTAGGCTGTTTCCGTGTAACTAACGATGCATTCTTTATAGTGTTCCCGAAATCATTGAAGCAACAAAATCAAGATGATAAAATTCGCGCCTGGGCAAGAGTGGCAATCAGATAGATTAAGCAAGGAAGTTCCTTTTTCCGAAAAGAGCAAAGCCTTTGGCGAAGCTAAATTCGCTTATGAAACCTTAGCCAGTATGAAATACAAGCTGGGTAGAAAGCTTGATTTTGATAAAACCAAGGAGATGTTTTTGAAAGAGGCGGAAGCTAATGCTCTGGTTAGTAGGCCATATCGGGAAGGTTTTGCAAGTTCCGCACAAAGCATAATTAAATACGGGGTGAAGTGTCAGAAGGCTTAAAGTGCATCCTAAAAGGGTACTTTCTTTAGAGCCTTTTACTTTTGATATTTTGTGGTTCTTGAGAGGTTAATGTTGCATTTGTTTCAAAATGAAATTAAAATGAAAACTTCACTTTATTGAAAGTAGAGATGTATGATCTATTCGCCATCAACTTACGCTTACTTACTAACTTTTGGTTTAATTGTATCGTGTGTTGGATGCGCAGCAGAAGTTCAGCGTTTGCCTATTGAAGGAGAAATCACATTTAAAGGTGAAGCGGTAAATGAAGGTAGCATTATGTTTCATCCCTTAAATCCAGAGGTCGGATTTGTAGAAGGTGCATTAATAAAAGAAGGCCGGTATAAGATTCTAGCTCAAAATGGTCTTCTGCAGGGGAAGTATCAAGTTATGGTATCCGCAGCAGATTTTAAAGGTAAAAAGCCAGATCCAAATGTTGCGCCAGGAGCTATCTTTCAATCCAAGGAACTTTTTCCTGAAATTTATAACACCAAGTCAACACTTGCTGTAGAAGTCAAAAAGGAAGGCCCTAATAAATTTGACTTCCACCTTAAATAACTTTTTCCTTCCCTTTACTTGTTGGAGTTTTGATGAACTCTTTAAGACGAATTTCGAAAGGCTTTACCCTAATTGAATTACTGGTGGTGATTGCCATTATTGCAATCCTCATCGGCTTACTTCTTCCCGCAGTGCAGAAGGTGCGAGAATCTGCGGCGCGTTTAAAATGCCAAAATAATGTCAAACAATTAAGCCTAGGTATGCACAATCACCACGACTCTAAACAAGTCTTGCCCGCTGGCATGTCCCCTGGAACCGTAAATTATGGCGACCAATATTGCTGCTGGGGTACTTGGCAGGTCGCAATTCTTCCTTTCATCGAGCAAGAAGCCGCTTTCAAAATTTATCAAAACTATGGCGGCGATGATAGTACCGGCCCTCGATATGGTGGGGGGGTTAATCTTCAAGTTACCCAAAGGCGATATGCCAATTTGACTTGCCCTTCAGAAGGTCAACCTAACGCCCCTATTGGCAGTATGACTTCTCATAATTACGCCATCAATTATGGTAACACCACTATTTATCAGCTTCCTACGGTTACGGTTGGCGGGGTAACTATTACTTTTGGTGAAGCCCCATTTAACCCCAACAAAGGCTCTCCCCTTAATCACATCTTAGATGGAACTTCTAACACATTGATGATTTCAGAAATTATTCAAGGGCAGCGTGCTGACTTGCGTGGTTTTGGTTGGTGGGGGCCTGCAAGTGGCATCACCACTTTTGCAGGGCCAAATTCAAGTACCCCTGATGTGCCTCCATCAAATTGTGATCCCAATTCTCCAAACCCACCTTGTACTACAGCAACCACAAGTAATGCTTCTAATCAATTTGCTCGTAGTAAGCATTCGGGTGGTGTTAATGCAGGAATGGTTGATGGATCGATTCGCTTTTTTACCAATAATATTTCGATAGCAACTTGGCGAGCTTTAGGTACTGCCCGGGGTGGAGAAGTTACCGATGCTTATTAAGCAAAAAGGGTTGGTAATTAAAAAGAAGTATCGATACTAAGTGCAACCTTGAGCCTCGAAAGGTACTGCCTTCTAGAGATCTCGGTTGCGCCCATTGTTTCGGTATGATCGTTGATGATTTGCAAATCGAAGAGGGTAAATCTTTTTTCTTTAAGATGTTTAACGAGGTGAGCAAGAGCAATTTTAGAAGCATTAGAGACTGAAGAGAACATCGATTCGCCTGCAAATAAACCGCCTATTGCTACGCCATACAAGCCGCCCACTAAAACCCCTTGCTGCCAAACTTCAACACTATGAGCAAATCCTAGGCGGTGAATGTTCCCATATGCCTTTGCTACTTGGTCGGTAATCCAGGTGCCTTCCTCAGGCCGGTGGGCACATCCTTGTACGACCGCATCAAATTCTTTATTAAAAGTGACTTGGAATTTGTTGCTTAGCAAAGTGCGTGCAAGTCGGGTGCTGATATAAAGGTTTTCAAGTTCAAGAATAGCTCGAGGATTAGGCGACCACCATAAAATTGGGGTCTCTGCATCAAACCAAGGGAAGATACCACTTTTATAAGCACGAAGAAGTGTTTCGGGTTCGAGATCGCCCCCCATTGCAAGGAGGCCTTCAGAGTTCGCTTTTGATGGGTTAGGAAATGAGAATGAGGGCATAAGAAAATCCCAGTAAGGGGGAACCTAACCGGGATAATCCTAAAGGAAAACTACTTTTTGTTGATCAAGGTACCAAACTCGGTTCCTACTCGAATGTAGATGGAACCATCGTAGGCATCTTTTTCGTTAGAAACAATGCCGTAGCAAAGGTTTTCTTTTTTAAGAAGTCCTTCGAGGATTTCTTTAATCGCAACATCTTTACCGGTGAAGGTAAGTTTACGATTTTGGGAAACACCACCCTTGGCGTCCATACGAATTTGAATGCCTTTTACCTGATCTTTGATTTCAGAAATAACATCTTCAAGCCGTGTGTCCTTGAACTCAACTGTGATTTTTTTATCAAGGAGTTTCATGGTGTTTTGGGCCTTAGTAGTACCCTTAGCATTTTGAGCTTGGGCTAAAGAAACGACAGAGAAGATGGAAACTGCAAGAACCAACCCTAAAAGACGATGCACGGGAAACCTCCGGGATCAAATATTTCTGGCTAAAAAACAGAAGTTCCGAGCCATTAACGGAACAAATACTATGCTACCACGAGAAGAACAAATCAGCAAAAAAAAAGATAAAAAAAGATAAGCAAATAAGGCTCTAAGAATGGTGGTAAACCATCTGATTTTTCGTAAAATAGTAGGGGTAAGGTTTGACTGTACTGCATTTGCAGAAAGCTAGCCTGATAGTACTCGAATTGCTGGAAAATAGGTGCTGCCTTGCCGGATAATACTTTGCCTCCTGATGACTCTGTTCTCGATTCAGATCTTCCTGCTGCAACTCCCTTAAATATTGCAGATGAAATGAAGGATAGCTACCTGACTTACGCTATGAGCGTTATTATCAGTCGAGCTCTTCCTGATGCACGCGATGGCCTTAAGCCTTCCCAAAGGCGCATTCTGGTAGCTATGAACGACTTGGGCCTTGGGCCTAATTCTTCCACCAGTAAATGTGCGGGTATCGTTGGCGAAACGATGAAGCGTTACCATCCCCACGGCGAGGCGGTTATCTACCCGACCTTAGTTCGCTTGGCGCAAGATTGGAATATGCGCCATCGTCTTATTCATTCTCAAGGAAACTTTGGCTCCCTTGCTGGCCTTCCCCCTGCTGCTATGCGTTATACCGAAGCGCGTATGACGCCTATTGCTGCAGAAATGCTAGACGATCTCGAGCGCGACACCGTCGACTTTACCGATAATTACGATGGCAAATATCGTGAACCACTCGTTCTTCCTTCTAGGTTCCCTAATCTTCTCGTCAATGGGTCGGATGGTATTGCAGTAGGGATGGCGACCGATATTCCCCCGCATAACCTTGGTGAAGTATGCGATGCAGGGATTCTTATCTTAGATAACCCTGATGTTTCGATTCAAGAAATTATGGAAGTGATGCCTGGCCCCGATTTTCCAACCGGTGGGATTATTTGTGGCAGACAGGGTATTGTCGAGGGTTTTATGACGGGCCGAGGTAAAGTTACCCTTCGGGCTCGCGCTGATATCGTTGAAGAGGGCAATAAGGCGCAAATTATTATTCGTGAAGTTCCCTACCAGCAAACTAGAAATCGCTTAGCAGAAGCTATTGCGGATCTGGTTCGTAGTGAAAAAATTACTGGCATTTCAGGCATTCGAGATGAAAGCAGTGCCCGACTAGGCGAGCCTGTGCGTCTAGTGATTGAAATCAAACGCGGAGCAGATCCGACCCTGATTCTTGCGCAACTTTATCAATTTTCGCCTCTCGAAAAAACTGCCAGCATTATTTTGCTCGCCTTAGTCGATGGACGGCCCAGAACCCTTAGCATTAAAGCGATGATCGAATGTTTCCTTAGGCACCGTATGCAGGTGATTCGCAGGAAGACTCAATTCCTTTTGCGCGAAGCTAAAAAGCGAACCCATGTTCTTGAGGGGCAGCTTATTGCGATTTCTTCCCTTGATGAAATTATTCGTATATGCAGAACTTCCCCCAGTAGAAACGAATCTAAAATCAGGCTGCAAAATCATTCGGTTGCTGCTTCGGTTTTAGAGCGGGCTTTGGGTAATGCAAACTTCACTGATTTGCAAAAAGAGTTAGGCGTGCTTTCTGAATACCGTATGACAGAAGCTCAAGCAGAAGCTGTGGTTCGTATGCAATTAGGCCAGCTTGCTGCCTTGGAAAGCGACGAGATCCTTAAAGAATATAACGATCTTCGGGGCAAAATCGTTATCTATGAACTTTTGATTTCCGATGAGCAAAACATCAACTCTGAAGTCCGCAAAGAACTTGTCGAACTTAAAGCTAAGTATGCCAACCCCCGTAGGACCGAAATCACAGGCCAAATCGACGATGTTAATTACCTCGATCTTATCGTTAATGAATCTTGTGCTATCACTTTAAGCCATCAGGGCTATATCAAGCGACTTCTTGTTTCTACTTACCGTACCCAACATCGTGGCGGTCGTGGTGTAAGTGGTGGTAATACCCGTGATGATGACTTTATTGATCAATTCTTTGTCGCGGAAACCAAGGATCATCTCCTCTGCTTTACCAATATGGGTCAGCTTTATTGGCTTATGGTTTATCAGTTACCACAGGCAAATCGTACTTCCCAAGGGCGGTCGGTTGCTAATGTTCTTCCTTTAAAACCTGATGAAAAAATAAGTAGTATCATTCCGGTTAAATCTTTTGATGATGCAGAGAATTTAAGTCTTATTATGGCAACCCGTAATGGTCTCGTTAAGAAAACTCCTCTTAGCCTTTATTCCAACCCACGAAAAGGTGGCATCATTGGCATTAACCTTGAAGAAGGCGATTCCCTGATTCAAGTTGCCCTCGTTCGTGAAGGCGATGAGATTATTCTGGCTACCCGTAACGGTATGGCTATCCGATTTGGTCAGGGCGATGCTCGCGATGTTGGGCGAAATTCAAAGGGCGTTCGAGGTATTAAAATTAGTGCTGAAGATGCAGTCGTTGGTATGGTTGTCGCTGATCCTGAAGGGTTTCTACTTACCATTTGTGAAAAGGGTTATGGAAAGCGTACGCCTTTTGGCCCTAATTCTATAGGCGAAACTAGTGACGAAACTAGCGATGAAGCCAGTGATGAAACTTCTGAAGTCATTCCCGAAACTGCCTCTGAAGTCACTTCCGATGAAATCTCGGATGAAGCTGGCGAACCTTCTCCTACTTCCGCAAGTATGCGTTACCGCAAGCAACGCAGGGGTGGTAAAGGTGTTCGTGATATTCGTACTGGCGACCGAAATGGCAAAGTTGTTGGTATTATGAGTGTACGCAATACCGATGATATGATGATTATGACCGAGCAAGGTATGGTTAATCGTACTCATGTTCCTGAAGTTCGAACGGTAGGGCGAAATACAATGGGCGTTCGGGTTATGAATTTAAAAGAAGATGATAAAGTCGCTTCGATTGCTAAGATTCCTCACGAAGATGCTCAACCTGAAACTGAAGTGGTTCCAGAAACTCCTGCCTAATTTTTATCGAGGTTTACGCTTATGAGAGTCCTCATCACCGGAGGCTATGGGTTTTTAGGTTCTTGGATTGTCAAGGATTTAGTTGCTAGGGGGAATTCGATTTTCCTTTACGACATTAAAAAAGATACCGACCGCCTTGCTATTATTCTTACTAACGAAATCATTGAGCAAACAACCTTTTGCGAGGGCAATGTTACCGATCAAGATCGGCTCATTCGCACCATCAACGACAACGGCATTACTCACATCATTCACCTAGCTGGTTTGCAGGTTCCGACTTGCAGGGCCAACCCTGTATTGGGCGCTCAGGTAAATGTGATGGGAACACTTGCTATTTTTGAAGCTTATAAGCAGTGTCGTAGTTTGGTTAAACGCGTTGTTTATGCTAGTAGCGCTGCTGTTTTTGGACCTCCTGCTGATTACCCCAATGGCCCACTTTCTGACGATGTTAGACTTACTCCTACTACGAACTATGGCTTTTATAAAATCTGTAACGAAGGGAATGCCAAGGTTTATTTTCTCGACCACGGCCTTACCAGCATTGGCCTAAGACCTTGGACTGTGTTTGGCGTGGGGCGTGATGTTGGTATGACCAGTGAACCTACCAAGGCGATGAAATGTATGGCTTTAAATAAGGCTTATCATATTTCCTATGGGGGTTTTCAAGACCTGCAATATGTTGCTGATGTTGCACGGGTTTTTGCCCATTCTCTTGATGCTCCTTTTGAAGGTGCGAAATCTTATAACCTTCGTGGCGATGTTGTTGACCTGCCTACCCTTCATCAAGTGTTTCAAAAACTTGAACCTGAAGCTTCTAAGCTTATTACTTTTGGCGATCGGCAAATTCAAATTGCTTATAACTTATCTGATGATAATTTGCAGAAAGATCTTGGGCCTTTGCCTAAAACGCCTCTTGCTGAAGGTATTTTCCGAACCATCAAAAAGTTTAGAAAACTCGAAGAAGAAGGCCGTCTTGATAAGAAAGATCTTGTTTAGTTACTTAGCCTTAGCCTTGTTGAGTGTTTTCTTAGTTATCACTAAGAAAGATTAGTTATTACTGGGTTGAGGAATGATGGAAGGTAATAGGGAAGCCCATTTATCAGCAGAACTTAATTGGAATAAGTTTGTACTGGTTGCTTTTAAGATTGCCCAAGCACCTTCGCTTATTTCATTTTCTAATTGTCCGGGGGCCCAGCCCGAATAACCTGTCATCATAAGAAAATTTTGTGCATCTTCACTTTCACCTGCAAACGAATTTGTTGCTTGCTTGACACATTCCTCATCGCCTATAAAAATCCCAGGTGCTACCCGTCTTTCTGCTTGCGAACCATCGTTCGCCCATTCCTCGTTTCCGTGTAGCATCATTAAGCCTTCCGATTTACAAGGCCCGCCAAGGTATAACGGAAATGGTAAGGACCAAGCCTTTGGTGGTAAGGGTCGATTGACAATCAAGCCAAAGGCGCCTGAGCTATCGTGTTGCAGAAGTAAGATAACCGTTTGAAGGAAATTAGGGTCTTGCAGAGAAGGTCGCGCGATTAAAAAATGACTTGCTAATGACATATTTTAACTTTCAAGCATTCGGTTTAGGATTAAGATGAATAAAACTCCTACTACTAATATACGCCTTTAAAACCCCTAATGGAGAGGACTTCAAGAAAAATCTGGCAGGTTTTATGAAGATAAGTTCCTGTAACCACTTAGGTTTGCTAGTATTAACTCGGTATTCTTCACTATTTTTAAGGAACTTCTTATGGATCGATTTTTATTCTATCTCCTTGGTACTATCACCCTTCTTGGTATGACCACTACTGTTTTAAATGCGGCCCGACCTATGCAAGTTGAAGATTTGTTTAAACTGCTAAAGCTTTCAGATGCACAAATCAGCCCCGATGGTCAGTGGGTTGCCTATGTTGTAACCCAGGTAGACCTTGATGGAAATAAATCTTCTTCAAACCTTTGGCTAGCAGATGTAGCAGGGAAACACCCTCCTAAGAAACTTACTACGACAGAAAAAAAAGATCGCCATCCTCGATGGAGCCCCGATGGTAAGCGCATCTTGTTTGAATCAACCCGTTCTGGAGAATTGCAATTATGGTGCATTGAGGTAAAGGGTGGCGAAGCGAAACAAATTACCTCGCTTGCAACCGAAGCATCTAGTGCAATCTGGAGCCCCAATGGCAAGCACATAGCTTTTGTCTCTGCAATTTACCCAGAATTTTCTAAGCTAACTTTTAAAGAATCGAACTTCGCTAATAAAAAGAAATTAGATGAAGTTAAGAATAATCCTGTGAAAGCGAAAGTATTTACCAAACTTTTCTATCGGCATTGGGATAGCTATGTGGAAGATAAGCGCCAGCATCTTTTTGTTGTGCCTTTTGATGCTGATGCTAGTGGTGAAATTGCAGAACCGAAAGATATTACCCCGGGTGACCGAGATGCCTACCCTACCTCTTCAACATTTTCATCGGGTGATGACTTTACTTTTTCACCGGATGGGAGGTTTCTTGTTTTTAGTGCGGTGCCTGAAAAAGATGAAGCTTGGAGCACTAATATGGATTTGTGCAGGGTTTCACTAACCAACACTTCAGCGAAGTGGGAAAATTTAACTCCTAATAATCTTGCTGCAGATAATGCCCCTGTTTATTCCCCAGATGGGAATTACCTTGCTTATCGAGCGCAGAAACGCCCAGGCTTTGAAGCAGATAAATGGGAAATTATGCTGGTTGAATCTGCCCCCGATGGCACCTTCAAAGGCAAGCCAAAATCGATCACAGGAAATTTAAAAACCGATTTATCAGTCAATGATTTTACTTGGGCAGGTAAAGATAAGATTCTCTTTACTGCAGATTTTCAAGGGCGCGTTGGACTTTATCAAGTCCTTCCTCTCGAAAATAATGATGCTCTTATTAAGCACGATTTCCCCGGGTTTAATACCGGCATTAGTGCAAGCCTCGATGGTGCGAAAATTTGTTTCCTTAATGCTAGTATGGCTCATCCCCCCGAAGTCTTTGCCGCAAGTGCTGATCTTCGACTTAGTAAACCAATTAAAATTAGTAAGGCAAATGATAAACTCCTGACCGAACTCGGACTTCCTAAACCTGAAAGCGTTACGATTCCTGGTGAGGGTGGAACACCGATGCAGATGTGGATATTAAAACCACCCGGGTTTGATCCTAAAAAGAAATGGCCTGTTGCATTTTTAGTTCATGGCGGGCCTCAGGGTGCTTGGGAAGATGGTTGGAGTTTCCGTTGGAACCCCCAAGCTTGGGCTGCACGAGGTTATGTCATTGCTATGCCTAATCCCCGAGGTAGTACTGGATTTGGGCAAAAGTATGTGGATGAAATTTCTGGCGATTGGGGTGGTAAATGTTATGAAGACCTAATGAAAGCTGCTGACTATGTGGAGCAACTTCCTTATGTTGACAAAGATCGCATTGGTAGTGCGGGTGCTTCTTTTGGTGGCTATATGATGAATTGGTTCTCGGTAAAAACGGGTCGGTTTAAATGTCTTATTAGCCATTGCGGTGTTTATAACTTTGAAAGTATGTACACGACAACCGAAGAAATTTGGTTTGATGAATGGGAACATAGTGGCCCGCCGTGGGGTAAAGGTAGGGAGAGTTACGAAAAGTTTTCGCCACATCGTTTTGCAGAAAACCTTGCTAAGTTTAAAACGCCTATGCTCATTATTCATAACGATCTTGATTTCCGCGTTCCTATTAGCGAAGGCACTCAGATTTTCACCGCATTGCAAAGGCAGGGCGTTCCTTCCCGTTTTGTTAACTTCCCCGATGAAGGCCATTGGGTTTTGAAACCCAAGAATAGCCAATTCTGGCACAAAGAAGTTTTCTCTTGGTTAGAGAAATATGTGGCACCCGGGGGCAAGTAATTTGGTTTTAGTCCATTTGTTGTGTTATAATAATTATAATACTCATTTAATGAAAGGATCCCTTATGTTTAATCGTTACGCAATGGTTGCAATTGTTCCTATGGTGATGTTTGTGGGATGCGGGGAAGTACAAAGCGAAGACACCGCTGACCCAGCACTTTCTCGTTATACCGTTGAAGTTCGAGGAATGTCGTGAATGAGCTGCCCCACAAAAGTGCGGTCCGCACTTGTCACTGTGCCTTGGGTGGTTAAAGAGTCGATTACTACAAACCGAAATACCGAAACAGTTAGGTTTGCAGTTTCCTCTAAAGAAAAGTTTAGCCTCGATGAATTGAAACAAGTGGTAACTGCGAAAGCAGGAAGCCGTTATCAAGTTACTAAAGTTATGCAGTAATCAAATTGTAATAATAAAAGCTCTTCTAGAATAAACTAGGAGAGCTTTTTTTATTGAACTACTAATTACGATTTCAAGTGAATTACTTTTCCCGATGCATTCGATGCATAAATAGCCTGTATCAATTCGACCGCTTTGCGACCTTCCTTGCCATCAACTAAAGGCTTGCCACCATTTTGAATGGCATTAACAAAGTCTGCAAGTTGTTTGGTATGGCCTTGATGGGAAATGGAAGCTGGATTGCTAGCCCCGCCTGAGGCTCCGACTTTTTGAGCAAATCGCTTTTTAACATCTTCATCGTGTGGAATCGGCTCAAGGAAATCCCATTTAAGAATATCTTCTTGTTCAATAACTGCAGTGCCTTTATTGCCGTGTATTCCAATGGTTTTTGGCAATCCGGGGTGAACACTGGTGGTTGCTTGAATAACACCAAGTGCGCCATTTTCAAATTTTAGGCAAGCAACCGCGGTGTCTTCAACCTCTATGCGCTCGTGTGCAAGAGTAGCAGTGAAGCCAATGACTTGGGTAACATTACCCATCATCCAAAGCAGTAGATCGACATTATGAATGGCTTGGTTCATAAGTGCGCCACCGCCATCAAGTGCGATGGTCCCTTTCCATCCACCTTCATCGTAATAAGCTTGGGTGCGCCACCATTTACAAGTGGTTTCGCCTAGGGTAAGTTTACCAAATCGTTTTGCATCAACCGCCTTTTTCAATTCAATATTGGCATCTGCAAACCGTGAAGGAAAGATGGTGCAGAGAAGAACTTTGTTTTTATCACATTCTTGAATGATGGTGTCGCAACGGTCTGCGGAGATTTCAAGGGGTTTTTCAACAACGATATGTTTTCCCGCACGGGCACAAATTACAGAAGGGTCGAGGTGTGCACCCGATGGTGTCGTGATGATAACAATGTGAATATCTTTTCTTGCAAGAACGGGTGCAAGTTCGGGGTAGACATCGCAGCTAAGTTTAAGCTCATCATTCATAGCAACTGCATTTTTTCCATTCCTACTTACTAGGGCAAGAAGTTTTGTCTGGGGAATTTCTGCGAGCGCACGCGCGTGAAATCGAGCAATCATTCCACACCCTACAATTGCAACACCTAGGGGTTGGTTTTGATTTGCCATTACTGAATCTCCGGTTGAAAATTAAATTTAATGCTGTTCAGAAAGAATGGTTTGAAAGGCTTTAATAAGATATTGCAAGCCGCTATAAAGCGTGGCTGCAAGCATAGACCAGATGAAAAAATTTCTTGCCAAGGCTGCAAAACTGGCAGAGATCCAAGGTAAATTCATCATAGCTATGAAAATCGAAATCAATGCGCCACATTGAAGTATCATCTTGGCTTTTCCGGGCCAATCTGCCCCAAAGCTTACCCCTTTTTGTTCAATGAAATTTCGTAACCCAGTGATGAGCAGCTCCCTTGCCACGACGATGGTTACCATCCAAGGGGGTAGCCAGCCTTGCTCGGTTCCTAGGGGTAAGAGAAAAATAAATGCCCCACATATTAGAACTTTATCTACCAGTGGGTCTAAGTTTCTTCCTAAGCTACTTTGCATATTTTGGGTGCGAGCAAGGTAGCCATCAAGCCAATCGGTAAAGGCAGCAACGATAAAAACAAGGAGGGAGTAAAGCCAAAGCTCTTGTGCAATAAAGAAAAAAAGTACGAATGAAAGTAGAAACCTTAACCCGGTTAGTTGGTTGGGTAGGTTGAACAAAACAGCTCTGCCTGAGTTGACACGCTGCATTTCAGCGATGTTTGGTTCCATCGATACAGTACCTTTTTGCGAATTCTAACGGATGGATAATACCCTACCTGCAAGATCATATCCATCGGTACCCGTGATTTTTGTTCGCACAATATCACCAGACCGTAATCCTTTCCCCTTTAACCTGATCAGGCAATCGATTTCGGGAGCATCTGCGAAAGTTCTTCCCTTGAATTGCCCTGGAACTTCAGGGTCGGGGCCATCCACAATCGCTTCTATTTCTTTGCCTAACTGAGATTGGCACCATTCAAATGCTATCGGTTGTTGTAATGCCATCAATGTATCTTTACGGCTGTTCTTTACTTCTTCAGAAATTTGTTCATCAAGCCGCGATGCCGGTGTGCCTGGCTCTAAGGAATAAGGAAATACCCCTAATCTTTCAAACTTTGCTTCTTTAACAAAGTCAACCAGTTCTTGAAATTCTTGATCCGTTTCTCCGGGGAAACCCGCAATAAATGTAGTCCTAAATGCCAAGTTTGGAATGCTACTTCGTAATTTCTGTAAGAGAGTTTCTATATCGCCTCTGCGAACTTTTCTTTGCATCCTCTTTAACACTCTGTCGTTGATATGTTGCAAGGGCATATCAAGGTAAGGCAGTATTTTTTTCGAACTTGCTATCACTTCAATCAATTCATCCGTGAAGAAAATGGGGTATGCATATAAAATCCTTATCCACTCGATGCCGTCTACTTTCTCTAACTCGCGTAGTAACGCTGCAAACCTTACTTCACCATACAGATCTAATCCGTAGTAGGTTGTATCTTGCGCTACGATTAAAAGTTCTCTTACGCCATCTGCTGCAAGTTCCTTGGCTTCGCGAATTACTTCTTCCATCGGTTTTGTTATATGCTTACCTCGCATCGAAGGAATTGCACAGAAAGTACAAAGCCTATCGCAGCCTTCAGAGATTTTAAGGTAGGCAAAATGCCTAGGTGTGATGCGGAAGCGACCGGTGTCTTCCTGAGCTTTGACTGGGGCTGGGCGAAAAACCGAGCGCTGTTCATCTGCTGCTTTTTTGGAAAGCGTGCGATTAATGATCTGAACAATCTCTTCCCGAGCGTGCACCCCAAGAATATGATCTACCGTTGGTATTTCTTCAAGAAGGGCATCGCCTTTACGCTCCGCTAGGCAACCCGCTACCACGACCGCACCCAGTTTGCCTTTTTCTTTAAGATCGAGCATTTCTCGAATGACGCTTAGCGATTCTTTCCTTGCAGGTTCGATAAATCCACAGGTGTTGACGATAACAAGATCAGCACCTTCCGCATTAGGGGTAAGGGTGTAGCCATCTTGTGCGAGTTTTCCTAGCATTCGTTCAGAGTCAACCAAATTTTTTGGGCAACCAAGGCTGATAAACGCAAAAGTTCCTTTGCCCTTAATGGCTTCGGGTTGCAATACTCTTGGATTATTAGAAACGAGTGGCATTTTATTATTTTTCACAAATCTTTGCCTTTAAACAAACACAAATTACCTATTATCATAATAGGGCTCAAAACTAGGTTCGCAAGCCACAAGATGATATTTAGTTTCGACCCTTAATCATAACCGCATAATAATCGGAATTCAATTTACCTACCTACCTATAAAACCCTTAAAAACAAGGCTAAATCAAGTTGTTGTGCTTGATAAAAGCTACATCTTTTTAAAAGTAGTTAATTGGTCTGTTTTAATTTAGAGAGGGGAAATTAAAACGCCATCGCCCAAGCCGAAGGTTTCAGACTTTTAGGACAATAATGAATTCAAAATGCCATTTCTTAAACTGAAATTGATTGGGAAGTGATTTTGAAAGAATAAAGGGATTGATTCCGCGATTTTCGGGAAATGCATACCAGCCATATTGTCAATAATAGGTTTAAAAATGGGATTTTATCGCACAAATCTTACCGTTTTAAACAAGAAAGCATCATAAACCGGCACTTTCCTTCAAATTCTTAGAGAGTTTCGGTTTATTTAACTTGGTATTATAACCTGCCATTAATGATGGAAATCCGCTTAGATCAAGGAGATAGGTATTGCTCAAAATAGGCAAAAATTGTCTAATATGGGCAGTCTGGGTAATAAATATAGCGTTTTCACGCTTTCCTCAGACTTTTCCTTTCCCTCAGGGTTTGACTCGGTACACCATGGATTATTTTTGGATTATTTTTGGATTATGCGTCCTGATCGTCTTTTTCGTTGGTTTTATTTGGATCGTTGTCAAAGGCTTTACCCTCCTCTTTCATTTTCTTTCTTCATTAAGTAGTGCTAAGTTTTGCCCTGCTTGTAACACACGCCGTAATTATGATTCCCTGCGTTGTGTTGACTGTGGCTTTAATTTTAACTCAACCACGGGTGTTGCAGAAAATTTGAACTCAGCGCCATTTCCCCAACCCCCAAAGTTTTTTAACCAAGAACTCGAAGAAAAGAATTTACGCACCGCTTTAAACCAAATTGAAAAGCTAATCGATCGGAATGAAATATCGGTTGAGATAGCAAAGCCAATAATAGTTGCGTTACAAAATCGCCTAGTGACTTTAACTGCGAAACCTTTAGGTGCAAATTCTGTTGTTGATTTGTCTCTACCAAATAAACCAATGGAACTGGAACTAGAAATTCCAGTTGAAAAAGAGTTTGCGGTTCCGCCTTTACCGCTGCCAATCCCAGAGGTTGAAGAAACTTTTGCCCCCGGTGCTGAAGTAAGTGAAGTTCTACCTTTTCCAAAAATTCCGCAACTTATTACCGCGCCACTTCCGCCAAAAACTTTTGCAACCTTGTTTAGTGGGTTCCTAGAAAATAAAAATATCCTTCTAGGCGAGCTTGTAGGTGGACTTCTGATCGTGGGTGGCTCTATCGCCCTTGTTGTTACCTTATGGAACAGTTTAGGGCAAATTCCTTACTTTCCTTTTTTAATGCTTGCAGGAATTTCAACCCTACTTTTTTTTGCAGGGCAGTACACCCTGCACCATTGGAAGTTGCAATCCACCAGTAGGGGTATGCTTGTAATCGGCTCGCTACTGGCCTTACTTTCTATCTTGGTTCTTGGAAACCTAGGTGTAGGTAATTTAAGTCCATTACTTGCAGGGTTGGTGCAAGGTGTTGCGTTGGTTGGAATAGGATTTTTGTTCAAAAAAACAAATGAAGATTTATTTGAAGATTCTTCCTTCGCAGGGGTTTCTCAAATAATAACTTTAAACCTTATGCTTTCGTGTTTGGCGATGTTGATTGCATCTTGGTTTGTACCGTTAGGTGAAATTAGTTCGCAAATAGCAGCGGTAATATGTGCCTTGCTTGCAGCATTTCTTGCCCGATTGGCCCGGCCTAAAACCCCAGCGAAAGCCTTGTTATTTGCATTATTATTATTCTTTAGTAGTTCTGTTGCTCAAGGTTTTATTTTAGCATCGGTTGAAGAATTTAAGTTTTCGTATTTGGCAATCCCCTTGGTTTTAAATGGGGTTTCACTTTTAGCACTACGAATTCCTGACGAAGATAACGATGAAGATTCCTTTGCTTGGGCTGGCCCCATAATTCACGGGTCTGGGGTTTTGCTTATGACCTTGGCCCCTTTAATTGCTTGGCCTAACCCTTTTCCAATGGTCAACGCTTTTTGGTTGGCAATTGGATTGTTTTTCTTTTTAAATAAAACTGCTGTTCCTTTCTTTGTTCCCCTAGCAATTTGTTTGCAATTAATAATTGCAATTTGTTTGCAAAGTCACTTGTTAAATGGAACCTTGCAATCATCAAGTATCTACACCGCAATAAATCTTTGCAGAATATTGATTGAGGCTCCCTCTGCGTTTGCAATTTTATTAGTGGGGATTGTTGCGACGACTTTTGCGCGATTGAATAGTACAACTCGAGCGGCTTGTACTGGCTGGATAACCGGTACTTGGTTTGCATCATTTCTATGCTTAGCAATGGGGTGGTGGCAAGTAGAAGGGCCTGGTGCAGGCGGTGCATTAGCCCAACTAGTTTTTGCCTTCTTACTCTTTTATCTTTATAAATTACAACCTAACCGATTTACCGCACTAGCGGTTTCAACCTTACCTATTTCTGCAGCAGCTTCTTTTATGTACCCAGAAATCTCTGCAAATATCGGCATTTCGGTTATGGGCTTTATTGCTTTGGTCTACGCAATACTTACTCGGATAATTTTCTCCCCTTCCGATAAATCACCTTACCTGAAACAGTCCTTTGCTTTTCTTTCTGTTGGCCTAATTGTATTGCTTTTACCTGCGTGGTTGTTTCTTGCAAAAGCAGGGGATGATTTTCCATTCTTATTAAGCCTAGGTTGTTTAGAGCTTGGAATTGCATCTATTCTACTTGCTTGGAAATTTAAAAAAGTTGAACTTTCTCAGGCTGCTTTTCTTTTCTGGGCTATAGCTTCTTTCACTTTTTTTCAAAATCATTTGCTTTTTCCTATGCCTTATTCTGCTGCTTTACTTGGCGCAGTTTCTCTTGCCCTTTTATGCCATCTCCTTAATAGCTTTTTTATCTTCTTTGATTCTGCTTGGGATGAAGCTGTTTATGTTCCTGCACAGATTGCAGAATTCTACTTGCTGATATTAGTGCCTTTCGCCTTGGTTATTGAATCGGGATATTCAATCTTAAGTTCAAAGGTATTAGATTTGCCTTTGGCAATTTATCTTGATTGGTTTGCTTTTGCAGCCTTGATGAGGGCCTTATTAGTTTCGAGTATTCCTTGGTTTCGTGTTTTCCAAATTTCAATTGCAGGATCTGTCGGATGCTTGTCACTCCTCTGGGTAAGGTCACAGCCTTGGTTTTTAGAACAGGGTGGAAATATCAATCATCCTTGGGTATTGCAAACGCTTGGGTGCTGGGTTTCCACGCTTGCCTTGATCTGGAGTATTTTGCGTTTTGAGGCAAGGAAAACTAAAATCTTTCGTGATTTATGGTTTGAAACTCGCCGTTCTATCGATGAATGGACTTTAGCTGCATTATGCTCTGCCCTGTTAGGTTTAGGTTTATTTAGTTGCTTTTTAGCTTCAATTAACACTTGGGGATTATTGCCCGTAAACGATTGGCCTACCCTAATGATGGGTCAGGGTATCCTAATTTGGTATGCCTTGCTTTTCACCACTTGCGTTATTTATCTTTGGGATGAGGCTAGTTATCCGAAGCTTGTTTTATTTCATCTGCTGATTGCGTTTGGTTTCATTTTGTTGGGGTATCATTGCGGTGGTACTAACATTCCGCTGGGTGTGAATCTTAGTTTAGCTGCGTGGTTTGTTTTTGGTTCTGTTTTATTATGCTTTCATACTTCGCTTAATGCATTCTGTGGCAAACTGACTATTAGGGTACAAGAAGGCAACCTACCAGAGCGCGCCCTACGCTGGAATATTGCAGGGTTTGCTTTAGTTGTACTTACTTGGAAACTAGCGGAAGATATCGCATCCCTAATTGGTGAATCAGGCGCTATCCAATTTCAATTGGTTCAATACTGGGCACCGTTAGCACTTCTCATTCTCGGTTTGTTTATTCAGGTGTTTTCGGAAAAAAATCAGCGCTTCCTTTTCCATATTCAATGGCTTGTTATGGCTGGGGCTGGGGTAGGTACCATTCGCTTTCTTCATCAAAGTAGTCAACTAGATAAAGGGGCCATTGTTATTTTGCCTCAGATGATGGCGCTTGTAGGTGGGCTTTTCCTTTGGGTTTGGTTTATACTCAGGCGCTTTGTTGATTTTAAGTTCGCAGATTATCCCTCGAGGGCAACTTTATCGGTTGGTTCCCTTACATCCCTTGCGATTATTCTTGGGCTTATGCGCCTTAATAATTCCGTTAGTGAAGCCCATATTTTTACGCTGGAAGCAGGCTCCTTTTTAGCAATCGCTATGCTTGCTTGTGTGCTTAGTGGTTGTTTGGTTCTTAGATTACAAGAATTTGGCACCCTCTATTGGCGCAATCTTTTTCTGGCTGGCCTTGGGGTCATTGCTACCACTAGTTGTTTTCTCGAACGAAAAGAACCTCTAAGCGGCATCAAGTTTTTAGTTATTGCTGGCCCACTTTACTCCTTTTTATGCGTATGGGCTTATCTTATTCGAAACCTTTTCTCCCACCGAATTTCTAGAATTGATTTTAGCTCGCTTCGTGAACTTGCTAGCTTTCTTCAAGGCCTTAGTTTATATCTTTTATTTCTTATTTTCTGGTCTGCTTGGTATCTTGGCTTAACCAACTATGCGCAAATCGCCCTGGCGTTTCTTATCGCTACTTCGATTCTGCTTGCTTGGTTTCGTAGTAGTGATAGACATTCCGCAATTGCTTTTTGGCTTTCCTGTGCGTTTGGAGTCTTGGTTGTTTTTCATTATCACAAAGCTGAATCGTTTGAGCTTTGGTATGCGGTAATGATTTCGTGGTTAGTTTGTGCGGGTGCTATTTATTCTGCATTATGGGTTCATATTAAGCCTTTGAATCAACGCTGGTTTTTGAAATCTCAGGTTTCAGATTTGGAAGCATCGCACCTATTACTTCCTTGGTTGGCTTTACTTCTATTATTATTGCCTACGGGTTTTAATTTTATTCTCGCTGGAGATGATTTTGTTTTTCCCAATTGGTTAGTTGCAATGTCAGGTTTGCCAATGGGTTTTGCATTATTATTTAGTTTGGTTGCCAACCTTGGATATAGGAATCGGGCTAATCTTTCAACCGATATAATTTGGACAGGTTCGATTTTAAACTTTGGTATATTTGCAGGATTATGTGAGTTTCAGCGCTTAAATTCTTATAAGCTTGTTGATTTTAATCATACAGTTTCTTTTTCTTATGCTCTTTTAACCCTAGTTATTATTTGGATTTTATTTGGTCTTCTTATTTCTAGTACGGGCTTAGTTCTTCGCTGTTTAAACAAATCTTTTTCTTTCTTAGATCAGAATCAGTGGCCTACTAATCTTAACTTCTTAATGATCCCTTCTTGTTTAGTTATTTTCCGAATTGCTACGATTCAAACCTTTAGCCCTTGGATTATTTTTTCCCTTATCTCCTTTATTGCGCTTCAGTTGGCAACCATTGCAGCTTGGCGAAACCTTATTGCCTATGCCTACACCAGTTTGTTTATTTCTTTTCTTGCTTTTATGTACTTAGGCTGGGCTTTCCAATTACATCAAGTTCTTGATCTTGTTCACCTTGCTTGTTTGGGGTTAGGAACTATTTCTCTTTTCTGGGTTCTGGTTTCGTTTATTACTTTTTCAGAAATTAAACGCTTAGCTGTGCAAATGGTAGAATCTGCAATGCAAATTGCTTTGGTAATGATAAGTATAAGTGCGGGTGGTGTTTATTTTTCAGCGTTAGTGGGTACTCTTTTACCTTTAGAAATAAATTTGTCTTACACAACAATTGCTATTCTTAGCGTTGTTTCAATTACGGGTTATTTAACACAAAGGTTGAAGTTTGGAGATTTGGGATTATTTATTTTAGGGCTTAGTGCGATTTCAATTTGGTTACGATCTAGAAACCTTATAGGTAGTGATTTGATTCAAGCTAGTTGCATTCCAGTTGCATTGTTTACCAGTTTTCTTTGTGCTTTATTTTTAGTGCCATTAAACCTACCACGGCCTACTTGGCTTGCGGGAACTCAAGGGACCCTTTCTGGTATTATCTTTTTAATTTCAGGCTGGATTGCTTGGAATGCAGAAATCATTGATGAGCGCCTAATCGGTTCACTAGGAACTATCCTAGTTGCCCCTTCTGCTTTGTTTCTTGCTTGGGCGGGGTTAGGTACCTCTCGTAGTGTTCGCAGAGAATTTCTTTTTCTTCTTGCTGCTGGATGGTGCTTTTTCCTACAGGCTATTCCTTCGCCCTTAGATGAAACTCGTTGGCCTGTGCGGGCTGCTTTGCTTCAAGTTTCTTTCCTTACATTAGTTATTGTTGGAAGAATATTTCAAAGCAAACTTGTAAACCAATGGGAATTTGCAGCTAAAATGGTGCGCGACCGCCTTCCCATCTTGGCATTCCTTAGCTTTCCTTTAACCATCATTATTGAAGCTTATCATTTTGATTCTTTAGCCACAAAAAGTTTGCAAACAGATTGGGCTTTTCAACTTACTTTCGTTTCTGCCCTTATTTTTGCGCTGGGTAGTCTTCGACTTGCTTTTATGCTTAAAGCACCAAACGATCGTGAAGTCTTGTGGCAAAATACGAAATACACTTGGGGCGTTATTGGTTTTCTTATTGGTCTATTTTTACATACTCGACTTTGTAATCCCGAATGGTTTGGCGGTAAGCTTGCTCAGTATTGGTCTCTTATTATTCTTGCCCTTTCTTTTCTCTCCGCAGGATTTTCAGATTTGCTTTACCGTAGAAATAAGCAAGCTATTGCTCAACCTATAATGGCAACTGGTGTACTTATACCTTTAGTTCCTTTATTAGCTTTCTGGGGTCATCAATATTTAATTTCATACCCCACGCAATTTACTTTCTTAAAACATATTGCTGAAGTTGCGCAAAAACTTCCGTTCAATTTTGGTACTCATGCCTTTTTATGGTTTCTTACTGCGATGGTTTGGGGTTGGGTTGCTATGCAACGCAATTCAATCTACCTAGGGTTAGTTAGTTGCTTTGGTTTAGTTGCAGGTTTTTGGGCCCTTTGGCAAGGACAAGGCTTTTCCTTTTTACAACATCCGCAAATGTGGTTAATCCCACCTGCTTTATTCCTCTTAATTTTAGAACAGTCTATGAGGCAGCAGTTTTCCGTAAAGACATCTCAGTTTTTACGCTACTTTGGGCTTACTTTAATTTATGTTTCATCCTGTGCTGATTTATTAATTCTTGGTATTGGCTATTCGATTTGGCTGCCTGTTGCTTTGGCATTTTGGTCGGTAGTTGGGGTTTTAGCAGGGATGCTTACTCGAACCAAAGTTTTTCTCTTTTTTGGCATGGGATTTCTTCTATTAGATATTCTGATGATGATTTGGTATGCCGCTGTGGATAAAGGTCAAACTTGGATTTGGTGGGTAGCGGTGATTGTTTTGGGAAGCAGTATTCTTGGAATATTTACCTTGTTTGAAAAACGAAAAAATGACATCAAAATCTTACTAGAGAAGATTAAGTCTTGGCATTAATTATAAAGTTTCTTTAGCTTTCTTCTCAAGATATTCTAACAATTCGAAGTTTACATTTTTATAGATTTTTTGAGCTTCGTTCATCTGCTTACACGAATTAAACAAAGCGCGATAATCAATTTCATCAGGCAGGACTAAATGCTGTCTGATAACAAACAAAAACGCATTGACTTCAGGAAAACCTATTACAAGTTGTCGTTCGACTTTAATAAATACTAGGGGAGAGTTTGGGTTGAAGGTAAGGCGCATTAGACTAGGATGAAAGTTTATTTGTTTTTCAAAAACGGGGCCCCAGACAAACCGGTAATAAGGCCCATGCAGGATCACAGATTGTGCCATCTTGAATGCATTTTCTAAATTCATACCTGGAACTGGCGTATGAATTTGTTGAAAAGATTTTCCGATTTTTTCCTCTGGTAGCCATCGGCTAGGGAAGGAAATATGGCAAGCAGCTAGCCAATCTTTATTATTTTCAACTCGGTGAATTGCCAAGTCTTCTTGAAGCTGCATTGCGATTGAATTGAAAGTGAAAGGCGGTTTTAATTCGGGCACTTTCGAAATAATGTAATCGCAAACTGATTGATAAATTTGTGGACTGATATCGTGTTCAAGAAAAACTTTTTGAGTACTTTGTGCTAATCGTTTTTCAGCAAGGTAATAATCAGCTTGATCATCCTTTTCAAATATTGGTTGATTCTCTAATTTGTGAAGCGCAGGTAAAACACTGTATCCATCAAGGTAGGGGGTGTATTTCATTTCTATTTCTCACAATTATTAACATACAGCTTTTAAGCTTAACATTAACCAACTTATTTTAGGTGAAGAAACCTCTAATGTTTTAATAGGCACAGTGTTATTTTAATTTTTTAAACCATTTGTTAGTATTGGGGTGCTATAGAAAATGTCAGCTTAATCAAAGGAATGGTTTAATGATTTCTAATTGCGTTTTTACATTACTTTTAACTTCTAGCGTTTTAGGTTTCTTTCCAGTCGATGAAGAAGCTTTAGCGCAGTATAAAAAGATTTCTTTAAAAGAAAAATTATCTTCGCCTATAAATACGCTGCATACGCTTTGTTTTGCTGTAGATGCTTATCCGATAATACCAAGTTTAATCAGTGATGGAGTTGCGTGTTTAGAGATAGAGCCAGGTTCGATTGATCCGGATATAGTAAACACATTGGTTTTGGAACTTGAAGAAATTCTGGACGAAATCTCGGTTCCTTTTTACAACTTGATTACCGTTCCCAATCAAGACAAGATTACCGTTTATAAAGATGATGCTTTTAATATTTCTCTTAGGAAATGTGAAGATGGGTTGTGGAGGTTTGATAAAGAAACGGTTTCTCGGATTAAGAGTATGCGGATTCTTTCATCTGTCAGGGAAAAAGCTAGGCTAAAAATTCAGGAACAATATAAAACCGGCCTTGGTAATCCTACCGATACGATGACTGAATTTATGGAGCACGCCTATAATAATGATTTTCAAACAGCGATGCATCATCTTGATTTATCTGAATTATCATCTGAAAAAATCAGCTCACAGGGTCCTTTAATCGCTTGGAAACTTGCCGCCATCATTCAGCGCAAGGGGTATCTCTTTTCCCAAGAAATTCCTCTTGATGCAACCGGTCCTAAATTTATTTGGCGGGCAGGTGCAGATGGAAGAATTTCTATCAACCGAATTTCTAAACCAGGTAAAAAACATATCTGGGTCTTTGATAAAGATACCATTCGATCTGTAGATGCAATGTGGGAGGAAGTTAAAAATAAACCAATTGCAATTCTTTACCAAATTATGGGAAAAACAATCGCCCCAGTCCCTGAAAAATTTGCATCTTCATTAAGTTTAATGAAGGATGGAAAGCCGGATTTAGTTCCCTTAGAGTTATCTACGCCTAGAAAAGCCTTGCGGTATTTCTTTCTTGCAATTATGGAATCTGAATTTGATGTTTTAGCTATGCAAGGCCTTAATTCTTTTCTTGATCTTTCTTCTATTCCTCCTGAAGATATTAAAGTTTTAGGGCCAAAAAAAGCTATTATGCTTGAAGCCATCTTGCGTAAAATCAACCCCGATTCTAATAACATCTCTGATTCTTGGAGTAGCGAAAATCAAGTCATCTCAGGTTCCAATGGCTTTGAAATAGAAATTGTAAGGCAGAAGGATGGATGTTGGCGCTTTAGCCCCGAAACCGTTGCCAATGTTCCTAGCATGTTCGTTAGGCTAAGTTCCGAAGAGCAGGCAAAATATAATTACGCTCATAATCTTGCTAATCCACGCAATTCTATTTTTTACTTTTTATCCGCAGTTAATAGTTTTAAAAATGATGAAGCAGTTAATTGTATGGATCTTGCAGAAATTCCTATTCCTTCTAGAGCTGATTTAGGACCTGTCTTAGCCTTTAAATTAAAATTCATTTTTGACCGAATCAGTTTGATTTATATCCCTGAAATTCCTACGGATCCTAAATTAATCGCCTATGAACTTTACCGGGGCACACTTGGAAATATTACGCTTACACCTCGTGAAGGTGACAAAGGAAAAATCGAGTGGAAGTTCGATTCAAGTTCGGTTCGAAATATCGAGCGTATATTTAATGAAGTGGTGAATTTCCCTACCCGCAAGGAGTACGAAAAACTGAAGTATATTAGGCTTGCTCCTGACTTCTGGACAGAGCCGGGTATTTGGATTCGCCTTAATACTCCCGAAAAATATTATCGACCTTTTCTCGGCATTTGTCTTTATCAATGGGTAGTTGGTTTTTTACTTATTCTAATAAGTTTAATCATATCTTTCTCTCTTTCTTCCGGGGTAAAGAAGTTGATTCATTACTTTTTTCCTAAATCTGATGAAGTTCAGTTTAAAAAAAGATTGCGTAGAAACTTCCGAGCTTTAAAAGTACTTTTGCTTTTTTTACTTATCTATAACTTACTTCCTTGGGTTGACCTACCTGTAAAATATGCCATCTATATTTATACCGTTGAAAAAGTAATCATAACCCTTGTATTAGCTTTTTTCGGTATGCAAATGATCGATACGATTGCTCTTCTTTATGAGATTTCCGAAACTATGACTAAATACAAAGGTATGGGCGATATGCTAGTTCCTTTCTTAAGTAAATCTGCAAAGCTTATTATCGTGATTTCTGCGATTTGTTTGTTGATTAGTCATTTCGGCGAATCAGAATCTCTAGGCAGGTTTCTTGCGGGTTTAGGTATTATTGGCATCGCTATTTCTCTTGCTGCTCAAGATTCTCTTAAAAACTTGTTTGGGACTCTCCTTCTCATTAGCGAAAAATCTTTTAGGGTTGGCGATAGAATCGTTCTGGGCGATAAAGAAGGAATTGTAGAAGAATTTGGTTTTCGCTCCACCAAACTTCGCACCGCTGAAGATTCTATCCTTCTTATGCCTAATGGAAATCTTGCTACCGCTATTATTGATAATTTTGGTTTGCGCAAGCATCGGCGAATTCGTTTAGCTTTTGGTATTGATCTTCATACCGAGGTTGAAAAAATCGGAAAACTGCAAACAATGATGCTCGATAAAGTTATTTTGGTTCCAACGGTTATCAAAAATAAAACTCAGATTTCTTTTTATAAGATTGGTGAAAATGGCCTTGAGTTTGAATTAATTACATTTGCTAATATTCATAATGATTATCAAGAAATAGAAATGCGAGAAAAGATTTTGGAAATAATGCTGATCGTTGCCTTGGAACTTGATGTGAAAACCACGAATCTAAAAAAGTAAGATTCGTTTTTAAATAAGAAGGCTTCAAAGAAGTGGTTAGCTCCTTTAAAGCCTTCTGTTTTTTTACTTGAAATTAATCCCGCAGTTTGATCGAAACATACTTGGTTTCCAAGTACGATTCCATCCCTTCCTGGCCTAATTCTCGGCCTAGGCCGCTTTCTTTCATACCACCAAATGGGCATTGTGGCGTTGCAGGAACTGGGTCGTTAATGCCAATAATTCCAGCTTCCAACCCTTCTGCCATCTTTAGCGCTGTGGTTAAATCGTTGGTGAATACATAGGCTGCAAGGCCATAGGGGGTATTGTTTGCAGCAGCAATGACTTCATCAAGATTGCTAAAATCGATGATGGGCATAACGGGGGCAAAGGGTTCTTCGGAAAGAATCCTGCTGTTGGATTTTAAGCCAGAAAGTACGGTAGGTTCGAAGAAATAACCTTTTTCGAATTTGTCGGATTTCTTTCCACCCGTAAGGAGTTTCGCACCTTTGCCACACGCATCATCAATAAGATCTTGCGTATGAGCCATCGCTTTCTTTTCGAACATAGGCCCGACTTCCACGCCTGCATCGAGTCCGTTGCCCATTTTTAGCGCCTTGGCAAACTCCACAGCAGCTTCAGTGAATTTCTTTTGCACATCTTTATGCACAAAGAACCGACTAGGAGAAATACAGACTTGCCCGTTGTTGCGGAACTTTCCTGCAACCGCAAGTTTTGCTCCTATTTCTGGATCTGCATCGGGGAAAACAATAAAGGGCGCGTGCCCACCAAGTTCCATACTGATTCTTTTTACTTGATCTGCGGAGGCTCGAATTAATTGCTTACCTACTTCAGTTGACCCCGTGAAGCTGATTTTTCGACAGATTCTATTCTGCATAAATTCATCAGCCATTTCTTGCCCGGGGCCAATCACTAGATTCGCAACCCCTGCAGGAAGGCCAGCATCGATCAGACATTCAAAAATCATAATCAAGGATCTTGGAGTTTGGCTTGCGGGTCTGCTCACCACGGTACAGCCTACCGCAAGTGCGGGTGCAAGTTTTCTTATTGCAAGTGTGATGGGGAAATTCCAAGGGCTGATTGCTGCTACCACGCCTACTGGGTGTTTCAGCGTGATATGCCTTTTCCCGGGCACTGAATTTGGAATTACTTGGCCATAAGCTCGCTTTCCTTCTTCTGCAAACCATTCAAAAGTATCTGCTGAATGCATCACTTCTGCTTTGGCTTCGACGACTGGTTTGCCTTGTTCCATGGTCATAGTCCGAGCGATAGAGTCGGCTCGTTCGCGCATAAGGTCGGCAGTTTTCTTAAGGATTTTGGCACGATCCCAGCATGTGAGTTTCTGCCAACCAGGCATTGCTTTCGCAGCGGCTTCAAGTGCCACCTTGGTTTCCGCCCTGCCTCCATAGGCAACTTCCCAAAGTACTTCTTCGGTTGCAGGGTTGATTACTGCGTAAGTTTTTCCATCTAATGCATCAACCCATTTACCATCGATGTAAAGCTTTGTCTGTATTGAATTAGCAGTCGTCATAAATTAACCTCAAGGAATGAAAAGGAATCTAATATTTATTGTAGTAAAAGAAAATCAAGCTTTTGGAAGATCGAGAACTTTGCGCATCCGGGCAACGATGTCTGCAAGTTCTTTTTCCCCACCGCCACCAACTTCTGAAGTGGCCCAGCCATCGTAACCAATTTCGCCAAGGGCTTTAAGTACCTCAGGCCAGTTCTCATCACCTTCGCCGATGGCGCACCATTGTTTGGTATTGCTATAGCCTTTGAAGTCGAACTTGACCATTCTTTTCCCTAGTTTACGAATCCAATCTGCACTGCTGACACCATATTTGACCATATTGGAGCAATCAAAATAAGCTGCGACAAAAGGGCTTTTAAAATCATCGATATACTGGACCAATTGTTCTGGCTTGGTGATGAAGTTATTCCATACCGTCTCGATGCAAATCTTTACACCTAGCTTTTCTGCAAGGGGCAACGCTTTCTTCACTTCGATCTGGGATCGTTCGTAACATTGTTCGTAGGTGGCATCTTTATTGACCACGCCTGGAACGAGAAGCAGAGTATCAGCGCCAAAGAATTTTGCATCTTCGAGCCCGCTAAGAAGAGCTTTAAGTCCTTTCGCACGAATTGTAGCATCGGGGCTAGAAAGGGTATCGCGCCAGTGGACGGAATCAATCACGCCGTGGATTTTGACGCCTGTTTCTTCTGCAGCTTTTTTGGCTTCTTCTTTATTGAGGCCGCTGGGGCTATCAACTTCCACGCCTTCAATTCCAAGTTTTTTTGCAAGGATAAGTTTTTCGAGCGGAGTAGTGCCAGCTTTGATCATCCCGTATTTAACTGCAAGCCTAAGCACGGGTTTTTTATTTTGTGCCAAGATGGAAGATCCTGTTCCAAGAGTTACACTTGTTGCCAAGGTTGTTTTAACAAATTCTCTGCGATCCATAGTTATTACTCCTTTAAAGAAAATTATCTGATAGCTTAAGTTAATCGGTGAGCTACCAAAATCCCACTAAAAACCTTGGCTCTTCCTTTTATAACGGATGTATGGGTCTGAAAACTCGACATATTACTATGAAATTTACCTTACTCTTGTTTGATTCTTTCCAATAAGGTGAACTAGATCCATAACTTTTAACTTCAAGGATTTCTTTACTATGCGACACATTCCTTTTATTGGACTAATGGCTGCCCCACATACCCCTATGACTGAATCTGGGGATCTCAATCTGGAAATGGTAACAACCCAAGCAGAACATCTTTTGAAAATGGGGGTTAAAGGTGTTTTTGTTGCGGGCACTACGGGTGAGTGTCAATCTCTTACGATTGATGAAAGAATGAATCTTGCGCAGGCTTGGTCTAAAGTTGCTAAGGGCAAGTTAGTATTTATGGTGCATGTGGGTCATAATTGTGCGCGAGATTCCCGCGAACTAGCAAAGCACGCAAAAAGTATGGGAGTAGATGCGATTTCATCTGCATCCCCTTGTTTTTTTAAACCTGGTTCTCATTCTGATTTGGTTGAGTTTCAGGCAAAGGTTGCAAGTGCGGCGCCTGACCTACCTTTTTATCATTATCATATTCCTTCATTTACGGGTGTTACGGGGCCCGTTGCTCCGTTCCTTCGACTTGCGAGCAAAAAAATCCCCAATCTTGTTGGGGTGAAATTCTCCCACTCCGACCTTTCCGACCTGCTGGAATGTTCGATTTTAGATGGTGGCCGTTTCGAAGTCCTTTTCGGGTGTGATGAAATGCTATTGGGGGCAATGGCGATGGGGGTTCGTGGGGCGGTTGGCAGCACCTACAATTTTGCAGCACCTATCTACCTAGAAATGCTTAATGCTTTTGAAAAAGGAGATGTCGAAAAAACTCGAACACTCCAAGAAAAAAGTGTTGCCCTTGTTCGATTGATTCAAGAATTCGGTGGCATCGCTGGGGGCAAAGCTATTATGGGCGCTCTTGGGGTCGAGTGTGGCCCTGTACGAACTCCTCTTCACAAACTTTCTTCTCAAGAAATTCAAACCCTGCGTGATAAGTTTATGATTCTGAGTTCCATCAGTAACTTGGCCAATCCCCACGCTGTGTGATTTTTAGAACTTTTGCATTTGTGAACCTTGCGCCTCAATAGACCTCTTCGTGGGTTCCCAGCGATTGCAGTAAAATGACTTCTTTTCCTTCATATTGAACGATTTCAAAAATCAGGCGCATGTCATATCCAAGGCTACAAGCATAAGAGCCTTCAAGTTTCCCTTGGAGTTTATGGGTTTTTAGAGAAGGTAGAAAAATATCTTCTTGAAGAGATTCCAAGGTTTGTTGAAGCGCCTTGATCGAGTCCAGGGGATTTTTTAAGAGCCTTCTTAGCAGTGCGCATAAACGCAGGCGACTTTAAAAGGGTCCTTCTCATTCAAATAATTCGCGCGTCAATTGTTCTGGTGTGGTTGGCTTACATAGCCCTGCTGCAAATTCCTCCCGCGAGCGCTTTTGGTCTTGCGCCATAGTCTCTTCAGAATCCTGTGCTAACTTTTGCTTTAACATTAAGATCAATTTTTTTTGTTCGTCTTTGGATAAGTGATCCGCAGCTTCTAGCACCTGTTGAAATGGTAAATTTAGGCTCATAATTACTCCTTCCTCTAAAGATTCACTACCGTAGAGTAGCATGTTTTTGAGAATTACCCAAGGGCGCTCTTGTAAAGGCCTTCTATCCTTCAGATTTATCCCTGTTTGCTGGCTAATTCCTTTAGCTGAATGTATAATTATTTTTATGTACGATCTTTCTTTCCAATGGGGATGGCATGCCTTCCGTTTTAATTCTTTACTTGGTGGCCGCTCTGGGTGTTGAACCTGCCAAAGTAGATTTCTCTCAAGACATCCAACCGATTTTCAAAAAGCATTGCTTTGCTTGTCATTGCGAAACTAGCAGCAAGAATGGCTTAAGGCTCGATCTTAAGACCCACGCTCTTGCAGGTGGCGAATCGGGAAAGGTGATTATCCCAGGTAACGCCAACGCGAGTATTTTATTTCGTAATATTGCAGCACTTCCCAACGCTAGGGCAATGCCTCCTAAGGGTGTTCGCCTTTCCTCTAAAGAAATCGAGTTGATTAAAACTTGGATCAACCAAGGTGCCAAGTGGCCCGATGATGGTTCAGAAAAATCTAATCCCCTTGCTTGGTGGTCGCTTCAACCTTTGACCCAACACCCGGCCCCCTTGGCTAATTCTTCTTGGATTAACAACCCTATCGACTCTTTTATTTTGGCGAAACTACAGCAAAAACAGTTGGCCCCTTCCCCTCTCGCTTCTAAGCAAACCCTTATACGCAGACTTTATTTCAATATTCTAGGACTACCACCCAAACCCCAAGATGTTGATGCTTTTCTTAACGACACCCGATCTAATGCGTATGAACTGTTAGTCGATCGATTGTTAGCTTCTCCGAATTATGGCGAGCGCTGGGCACGCCATTGGCTCGATGCAGTTCACTTTGGCGAGACGCATGGCTACGACAAAGACAAGCTTAGGCTCAATGCCTGGCCCTACCGCGATTATGTGATTCGCTCCCTTAATTCTGATAAGCCGTATGGCAGATTTGTTGCAGAGCAAATTGCAGGAGACATTCTTTATCCAGGCAACCCCGAGGCTATCCAAGCCCTTGGTTTTATTGCTTCAGGCCCCTGGGATTTCATTGGTCACGCAGAGGTTCCTGAAAGTAAAATCGATGGCAGAGTTGCTCGCCATCTTGACCGCGATGATATGATTTCTAACACTTCTAATACTTTTTTAAGTCTGACCGTGCAATGTGCCCAGTGCCATAACCATAAGTTTGACCCCATCACTCAGGCAGATTATTACAGTATGCAGGCAGTTTTTTCGGCTCTCGATCGGGCGGATAAACCTTACCATGCTGATCCCTTAATTGCAGAACAATTTGTCAAACTGCAAAGTCAAATCAATGCAACTGAGAAACAAATTCAAACCCTCGAGGCTAACTTACCCGGTAAAAAAGAACTCGCTGAGTTGGATGCACAGATTAAGAAACTCCAACAACCTGCCCAAGGCAAGAACCCTGCTTTTGGATATCATAGTGCCATCAGTAATAATCAATCTGTTAACAAGTGGGTGGGTGTCGAATTAAAAGATGCAGCGAATATCGATAAGATTGTGCTGCACGCCTGCCATGATGAGTTTAATAATATTGGTGCGGGGTTTGGGTTCCCTGTGCGCTATAAGGTCGAGATAAGTGATGACTCTAGCTTTAAGAACGCAGTCATTTTAAATCTTTCAGATGCGGATAAGGATCAGGTTAACCCTGGATTAACCCCTGTTGTTATTCCTGCGGGAAATAAAAAAGCTCGCTACATTCGCCTAGTTGCTACTAAACTTGCTCCCCGACAGAATGACTATATTTTAGCTGTTGCAGAAATTGAAGTCCTCGATGCAAAAGGGAAAAACCTTGCTCTTAATTGCCTTGTTTCATCCCTAGATTCTACCGAGGCGCCAATCCGATGGGCCAAAAATAATCTTACCGATGGTATCTGGTTTGAACCTCTTGGCCCTAGTGCTAAACAAATTCTCGAACTTCAAGAGAAAAGAAAAAGTCTTTATGCTACGCTTGTTCCCGAATCGGAAAGACAAAAACTTTCTAGGTTGCAGAGCCAGTTGGCTGAGTTCAATAAGCAACTCTCCTCGCAACCCAAACCTCAGATGGTTTATGCTGGAACGGTTCATTCGGGTGCGGGGGCCTTTACTGGCACCGGGGCTAATAATGGCAAACCTAGAGCCGTGCATATTCTCCAACGAGGCAACATCGAAAAACCTCTTGATCCTGTTTCCCCAGGTGCTATTTCTTCTCTTCTTCATTCCCCCTCTCGATTTACCTTCAATGAAAATGAACCCGAAGGTTCTCGCAGAGTCGCACTTGCCAACTGGATTACTCATCACGATAACCCTTTGGTTTGGCGCTCGATTGTGAATCGTGTTTGGCGTTGGCATTTCGGCAAAGGCATTGTCGATACTCCTAACGACTTCGGAAAAATGGGCAAACTCCCTTCTCACCCCGAGCTGCTTGATTGGCTTGCTGCTGACTTCCGCGATAACGGGCAATCTATCAAACGGCTTCATCACCTCATTCTTACCAGTGCAACCTATATGCAATCTTCTGCGATCGACCCTAATATGGATATTAAAGATTCAGATAATATTTATTATTGGCGTATGAACCGCAAGAAGTTAGAAGCCGAGGCTATTCGTGATTCTGTCCTTAAGGTTTCGGGTAAGCTTGATTCCAGTATGTATGGCCCGAGCTTTCAAGATTTTATCATTGAAAAACCAGAGCATTCCCCTCATTACCAGTATCATTTACACAACCCTGACGATCCGAAAACCTTTCGTAGGGCTGTTTATCGTTTCCTCGTTCGTTCCCAGCAGCAACCCTTTATGACCACACTCGATTGCGCTGATCCTTCTTTATTAGTTGATAAACGCAATGAAACACTTTCTGCTTTACAAGCTTTGGCACTATTAAACAACGGATTTATGCTGGTCCAAGCAAAAGCTTTTGCCCAACGAATCGAAAAAGAGTTTCCTAAACCCGATCAGGTTGAGCAAGCTTTTTATCTCGCTTTGGGTCGAAAGCCAACCCCCATTGAACTTACAAACCTTCATGCTTTTGTTAGCAAGGTTTCTCTCGCTGACCTAGCTCGAGTTCTTTTCAACCTCAACGAATTTTCCTTTATTGATTAACTTTTATGAAGCACTATCAACCAAACTTTCGTTCGATAAATCCTCTTCCCAGCAGGCGAGAAATGCTTTGGCAATCGGGCGGGGGACTAGGCGGCATTGCGCTTTCTAGTCTTCTTGACAATAACTTGGCTGCTAACTCGCTCATTAATTCTTCTACGGGCGGCCTTGCTGGCTTACCTCATCACCCTCCTAAAGCTAAGCGCGTCGTTCAGCTTTTTATGGCAGGTGCTGCTAGTCATATTGACCTTTTCGATTACAAGCCCGAACTTATCAAGCGACACGGGCAGAACTCCGATTTCGGCGAAAAGGTTGAGGCGTTTCAGAATGGCCTTGGCCCTTGGCTCAAACCTATTTGGGATTTTAAACCCTATGGCAAATCAGGCAAAATGCTTAGCGATACTGTCTCTCCTCTTGGTGCCGTTGTCGATGATATTACCTTTGTTCATAATGTCGTTGGAAAAACTGGGATACATAGCCAGTCTACTTATCTTCAGGCGACGGGGTTTCAAAATCCTGGATTTCCCGGTATGGGGTGTTGGGTTAGTTATGGCCTTGGTAGTTTGAATCAGAACCTGCCCACCTTTGTGGTTCTTCCCGATCACCGCGGTTTTGCAAGTAATGGGCCCAAGAATTGGGATAGTGCTTTTCTGCCTTCCCAACATCAAGGCACCATGCTTAAGCCGGGCGCTCCTAATCCCATCGAAGATCTTTTTCCTGCACCTCAGGGTAACTTTATTTCTCCTTCTTCCGAAGCTGCTTCTTTCGATATTCTTGGCAAACTTAACCAATTGCACCTCAACCTTAGACAAGGCGATGGCAGGCTTGATGCCCGTATTCGCAGTTACGAACTTGCTGCAAGAATGCAGCTTGCTGCCCCAGATGCTATGGACATTTCCAAAGAACCAAAACATATTCTTAGTTTGTATGGGCTTGATCACGGCAAACAATCTTTCGATAAGGAAATCAACGCTATCGAAGAGATCGATTATTTCTCTCGTAAATGTTTGGTTGCTAGGCGATTGCTAGAGCGAGGCGTTCGCTTTGTGCAAATCTGGTCGGGCTGTGATAACGGTTTTCCTAGGCGCAATTGGGATAGCCACGAAGATGTCGAACGCGATCACGGCCCACTTGCAATGGGGATGGCTCGGGGTTCTGCTGCTCTTATTCTTGACCTTAAACAGCGTGGCCTTCTTGATGACACCATCATTCTTTGGACAACCGAATTTGGCAGAATGCCCTCTTCCCAAGGCGGCAAAGGCCGTGATCATAATCCTTATTGCTTTACCAACTGGATGTGTGGCGGGGGTATCAAGGGCGGTGTTTCTTACGGCCCTAGCGATGAATTCGGCTTCAAACCTCTTGATAGAAAAAATCCTACCCAGGTCTATGATATCCACGCAACTATCTTACATCTGCTTGGAATCGACCACACCAAGCTTTCCGTTAGAAATAACGGTATTGATCGCAGGCTTACTGATGTTCATGGCCATTTGATTGACGATATCATTGCTTAATTTCTTTTGTAATTTTTGAAAGGTTCGCTTTATGGATCCGCTACAAAAAGTAATTGCTATTGTTCCTAGTGCCAAAGTTTTATCCCTGATGGATGAATTCCGAGACTTCGCATTCAAAGGAAACTTCATCAATGTGGCTATCGGTGTGGTCATTGGCGGCGCCTTCAGCAAAGTGGTCGAAGCTTTGGTGAAAAACATTCTCATGCCTTTTGTCAGCTTGTTCACTCCGGTCGAAAAAGGTTATGCAGGTTGGACTTTTGTTATCAATGGCGTTGAAATCCCTTATGGATTATTCTTGGGTGAACTAATCAACTTCCTCATCGTTGCTTCTGCAATGTTCTTTTTTATTGTTAAATTTCTAGGTTGGATGATGAATGTGAAAAAAGAAGAGCCAGCAGTTGTCTTGACCAAACAGGAAGAACTGCTGGTCGAGATCCGCGACCTGTTGAAAGCAAAATCATCCTAATATTATTTTTTCTAACCGAGGTATTCTAGTGCGAAATATTCTACTTTCCCTGCTTGTTCCATTTCTTCTTACTCACCCTTTACTTGGTGCAGATGAACCATTCGATCTCGTTATTTATGGCGGTACTTCTGCTGGGGTCAGTGCTGCTATTCAAGCTTCTAAAATGGGAAAAACTTCTATCATTATCGAGCCTTCTAACCATTTGGGCGGGCTTACCACCGGCGGACTAGGCGCAACCGATACCGGTAGTAAAACTGTCATTGGTGGCATCTCACGCGAATTCTATCAGCGACTTCGCAAGCATTACGATAACCTTGAAAGCTGGAATCTCGAGAAACGAGATGCCTACAAAGGATATCGTAAAGATGAAGATGCTATCTGGGCGTTCGAACCTAAGATCGCAACCAAGATCCTTCACGAAATGCTTGCAGAACATAAGATTAAGTTTGTCCTTAACAAGCGAATTGATCGCAATCACCCTGATGGGGTTGTTAAAACAGGCACTCGTATTCAATCCATCCGTTTAGAATCTGGCGAAACTTTCTTCGCTAAAATGTTTCTTGATGCCACCTATGAAGGCGATCTGTTTGCAAAAGCTGGCGTGCCTTTTCATATCGGCAGAGAAGCGAATGATAAATACAACGAAACCCTTAACGGTATTCAAAAAGCTAAGAATAATCACAACCACCGCTTTACCGTTAATGTTAGCCCTTTTGTCATTCTAGGTGATTCTAAAAGTGGCTTGCTTCCTGGCATTGAACCCGGCCCGCATAATAAAGATGGTTCCGAAGACCATCGGATGCAAGCGTATTGCTTTCGTATGTGCATGAGCCTGATCCCTGAAAATCGTACTCCTTTTCCTAAACCCGTAAACTACAACGAGAAGGATTATGAACTTCTCTTTCGCAATTTCGAAGCGGGTGACCTACGACTTCCCCTTAGTATTTTGATGATGCCTAATGGCAAGACCGATACTAATAATAATTGTGCAGTCAGCACTGACTTTATTGGCGCCAACTATAAATACGCTGAGGCTTCCTACAAAGAACGAGACAAAATTAGCAACGATCACGACTCTTATCAGAAGGGCCTTATGTGGTCGCTTGCTAACCACGCTAGAGTGCCTAAAAAAATTCGTGACGATATGAGCAAATGGGGCCTCGCTAAAGATGAATTTACCGATAACGCCAACTGGCCTCATCAGATTTATGTCCGCGAAGCTAGGCGAATGATTGGCGAATATGTGATGACCGAACTTGATTGTAGAAAAACTCGCAACACCCCTGAATCTATTGGTATGGGCTCTTACAATATGGACTCTCACAACTGCATGCGCTATGTTACCCCAGAAGGGTTTGTGCAAAACGAGGGCGATATTCAGGTTAGCCCGGGTGGCCCTTACAAAATCAGTTACAAATCCATCATTCCAAAAAAACAACACGCCACCAACTTACTCGTTCCCGTCTGCATCTCTTGCACCCATATGGCGTATGGCAGCATCCGTATGGAACCCGTCTTCTTTATCCTTGGCCAATCTGCTGCTACCGCTGCTTGTATTGCTATCGACTCTAACCTTGATGTGCAGGATGTCCCCTACGATAAGCTCAAACTCAAACTTCTTGCAGATAAGCAAGTTCTTGAATCTAAAGATTCATTGCCTAGTGCCCCTGCCCTTGATCCTAAAAAAATGACGGGCATAGTTTTGGATGATGCTGAAGCAATTATTAAAGGTGCTTGGGGCCAAAGTTCTTCCATTGGCGGCTTTGTTGGCGCTGGCTATATTCACGATAGTAATGAAGCTCAAGGCACTAAATCTGTCACCTTTAAAACCACTCTTCCAAAAGAGGGCACTTATGAAGTTAGGCTTTATTTTGCCCCTGCTACTAACCGCGCTACCAATGTTCCCATCACCATTGAACATGCAGAAGGTGTTAAAGATCTTTCCATTAACCAACGCACACCTTCTAAACTTGGGTTTGTTTCCTTGGGAGCTTTCTCCTTCAAAAAAGATATTCCTGCAATTATTCTGATCTCTAATAAAGGAACGAATGGCTTTGTCATTGCTGATGCCGTACAATTCCTAGAGGTAACTAAAAAGTAGTTGGAACTCCTTTGCTTATGCCTAGGTCTTTTTTGCAACTTTGGACCCGTGTCGAATTCGAATCGCAGCAAGAATCGGGGAATCCTATTCTTGCATACGCTACTGGTAATCAATTTAAACAACGCGGTATGCAACCAGGCGACAACCTTTATGTTGTCGCTTGCTTTAGCGATACACTTTTTCTTTTAGGCTGTTTAAAAGTAGAAGTTGGCCCAATTGCAATTGAAGAAGCAATAGCTAAGGGTTTGCTTGGTAAAAATCACCGCGGTTGGGCAAAGGATCACCTTTTTGCATCTGAGCATAATGCAAAGCCTATGTGCTTTGATTTAAAAGTTTCTGCTACAGTCCTTTTAAATTTTTTATTCGCGGATGGGAATGCTCCTAAGTTTCGTGGCTCACCTTCTGAATTAAAACCCGACCCACAAACTTTTAGAGGCGTACGCGAACTTTCCCCTAAAACTGCTGCTGATTTAGCAAGCCTTCTTGGCGAAAATCTTAAAAAATCTAAATCAGATCACCCACCTTTAAAAATTATAAATATAGATCTTCCTACTGAAAAAGAGAAGATTCGAGCCCTTAGTATTCGACAACCTTATGCAGAGCGCATTCTTCGGGGTGATAAGAAAATAGAATATCGCACTTGGCCCACTACGCATCGGGGCAGGATTTATATTTACGCTGCAAAGACGCCTGTACAACTCCCAGGGCATGAAGACCCTCTGGATCCTCTGAAATTGCCCCGTGGCGTTTTGGTTGGCACTGTAGAAATTGTTGATTGTAAAAAAGGTGAAAAGTATTTCGAGTGGGGTTTAAGAAATCCAGTTAGGTTCGATCCACCTCTTACCTTTAATGCTTTTCCTCAGGCTGGCTACTTCTACCCCTTCGGCAAAGGGTGATCTGGTTTTTAATTCAGAGCCTTCTTATTTATTATTTTTACTTCCGACCCCACTCGATAACCAAAGCCCACCGCCGCCACATAAAGCCCACCGCCGCCACATAAAGCCCACCGACCCCGCTCGGTGCGGATGTTAGCCGTGTAATTAAATAAATACAAAAGAGCCCCTGTTATCAATCAAGAGGTCGCTGGGCTTGATAGCTCTTTTTATAATGCGAGTTTTTAAAAGAAGAAATCAGCAAAAAAGATAAATAAGAAACTGCCGTGATTAACTAAGCTGTGTAACCGTGCGAGCATCACCCGTAATAATCGGCCTAGGTCTGCCCGAAGGATCAATCCAGTTGGTTTGCAAATCAATATCAAGATGAGAAAAAACAGACGCAGCAAGGTTAGAAGAAGCAATAGGGTTTTCCTTAATCCCATACCCCTTTGAATCCGTTGCACCAACAACTGTTCCCCTTGGCATATCGCCCCCATACGCAAGCATCGACATACAATTAGTCCAATGATCACGGCCTGCATTTTTGTTGATAATAGGCCCTCTGCCAAACTCACCCATAATGTAGACAAGCGTGGAATCAGCTAAGCCCCGCGATTCAAGATCATGAATGAAAGTATGAAAAACCTTGTCAACCCGTGGAAGAAGAGGCTTAAGCCCTTTGACAATGCCACCCCATTTAACTTCATCGCCGTGATGATCAAAATATCCCCAAGCACCACTAACAACAACAAAGGTAACGCCAGCTTCGACAAGCCTGCGAGCAAGAATAGCTTTTTCCCCTAAACTATCTCTGCCATAAGTATCGCGAAGTTTATCAGATTCGCGGTTGAGATCGAATGCTTGTTTAGCTTTACCCGAAAGAACAAGATCCATAGCTTGAGCGGTAGAAAGATCCATTTTTTGGAGTGAGCCGTTGCTATCAAAAGCTCGTTCAAGGTTATCAAAATTTTGCCGCAGCGAATCGCGATCACGAAGAGATTCAATATGAAGGCCATCGGGAAGGGTAAGTCTGCCAGCAAGTGTAGAGCCTTGGATGGGTTCATAAGCACCACCCATATGCTCAGCACCCCAGACATCAGCTTTTAAAGAATCAGCAAGTGCAACAAAGGGAGGAAGGGAAGGGTGGTTAGCGCCATGAAACTTAGCAGCAATCGAACCCATAGAAGGCCAGCCATCGCCATCGCGGTTGCTATCGACCCTGCGGGCTAGGTTATTCCCAGCTTGCATAGTGATGGGTGTATGGTTACTGGCTTTGCAATCGACCGACCTTAGGATAGAAAGTTTGTGGGCGATGGAAGCTTGAAGTGGAAGGTGTTCAGAAAAACGAATGCCTGGGATAGAGGTAGGAATCGTGCTAAAGGGCCCGCGTACTTCAGCAGGGGCATCGGGCTTGGGGTCCCACATATCAATATGACTTGGTCCGCCAGAAAGCCAAAATAAAACGACCGATTTTTTCTTGCCTGTTTGCCCCACACTTGATGTTTGCCCCACACTTGATGTTTGCCCCACACTTGATGTTTGCCCCACACTTGATGTTGGCCCAACACTTGCTGTTGGCCCAACACTTGCAGCGGGGGCAAAGCCGGCGAAGGGTATAGAAGCAAGTGAACCCATTCCAGTTTGTAAGAACCACCGACGAGATCCAACCCGAATGCCTTTAAGTGGTAAACTTTTTATGGTCATATCAAGTACTCTCATAAATAAAAGGCGGGCAAGAAAGTAAACGCCATACTTTAAGGAAGGTAGATCAGTATGACTTGAAATCTTGAACAGGGCAAGTCAATATCGGCAAAATAACCTAAGGAAATGAGAAACCTTCATAATTTAACTCGGTTTAGAGCGAGCAACTATGGTAATTACGGTGCTAACTAAACCAAGGATAAAGAGAAACATAGCAAATTGGGTAAAAATCATTCGAGCAGTTTCAGAACCAAACATCCCCGGTTTGGAAAGTGCATACAAAACCAGTGAAAGCCCCGTGAAGGCTACTAAAAGAGAAAGAATAATATTTCTAATAAAAATCAGTTTCATAACGGTCATTGTATAGGCCCAAGCCAAATTGGGCTAGTTGGGTTTAAGTCAAAACGAATTATTAATGAAACCCAGGTTATTGAAATTTAATTCACCTTAATGATGAGATGGCTACATTTTTTTACTTCTGAAAATATTAGTCTTTGCATCTCCATCAAAACAACTTATAATATTATTATTATTCATTTCTCTTTAATCTAAAGGGGTTTAAGTTATGAAAACTTGTAAAGAAACATTTTACTCCAATCGAGCAGGGTTTACCCTAATCGAGTTGCTAGTGGTAATCGCCATCATCGCGATTTTAATTGGGTTGCTAATGCCTGCGGTGCAAAAGGTAAGGGAAGCTGCTTCCAAGGCCCAGTGCCAAAATAATATTAAGCAGATCACCTTAGCGTTTCACAATTACCACAATAGTCGAGGTTTTTTGCCTTCGGGCAGTTTTGGCCCTATGAATGGAAATAGATCCTTTCCGGCTGGCTGGGGTGATCCGGTTTGTGGTGGTGGGTGTCCATTGGGTCATTTTAGTTGGGCAGTAGCCGTCCTCCCCTTTATGGAATCAGAAACACTTTTCAAACAGTTTGATTTTACCGTACCTGCTTATGCAACCACCGTATATGAAAATGGAAATGAGCGTGGCCCCTTGGGAAATGTGCTTAATAAAGTCCCCTCTACAAGTATGCCAAAATCTTTTTCCTGCCCTAGTGCCAAGCGAACCGCACCCATCAATGAATTTAAAGATTATGCGGTGCAATCGGGTACAGGATCTTGTTGTGCAGAAAGAAGTGCAGCTGGCCAAAATGGTTTAGGTTGGGTCAACAGTAAGGTCAAAATGACAGATATTAAGGATGGTGCAAGTAACACATTCTTGATTATGGAAAAACACCATTCACAGAATCAAAGTTGGCTGAATGCCGATCACGGCAGTAACCACTTTGCCTTTGTGCATCATCCATCGCAGGGGATTGTTTGTGCAACTGAACCGGGGACGCCTCAGCCGCCAAATTCCACCTTCTGGAATAATCGTTCCGCAGGGGGTCCTCACACGGGTGGCATTACCGCTTCTTGGGCGGATGGCAGGGTAAGTTTTGTTTCTAACGGCATTAATTTTGCCACTTATCGAGCTATGCACAGTCGAAGTAGTTTTGATTCCATCGGTGATTACTAAGTATCAAAGGTGATGATTTTGGGCTGCGGGTACAGGCAAAAAGGTAGCATCCGCTGACCCAGGCGCGATGATTAAAAAAAGAATTGAAGGCTTTTTTCACAGGAAATCTTCGTTTCAAAAGGGAATCTAAAGCACGATTTTTATTGCAAAACCAAACAATTCACTACGCTAAAGCCTTAAAACTTAGGTTTATACCAAGGTTTTTTATTACTCCTAAAGATATTACTATTTGAATATTCATCAAAATAGCTTAAAATTAAAATATCATTCATTTCTCTTAATCAAAGGGCTTTAAGTTATGAAAACTTTCAAAAGAAGGGTTTACTCTATTCGAGCAGGGTTTACCCTAATCGAGTTGCTAGTGGTGATCGCCATCATAGCGATTTTAATCGGGCTATTATTGCCCGCGGTTCAAAAGGTAAGGGAAGCTGCTGCGAAGGCCCAGTGCCAAAATAATATCAAGCAGATCACCTTAGCGTTTCATAGTTACCATAGTACCCACGGTTATTTACCTGCGGGAAGTTTTGGCCCTATGCCCATAGTCGCACCCTGGGGGGATGCCGCGGTTTGTGGTAGTTGCCCTTATGGTCATTTTAGTTGGGCCATATTGATTCTGCCTTTTGTTGAAGCAGAAAGTTTGTATAAGCAATTTAATTTTACGGTACCTGCCTATGCAACCACCATATTTGAAAATGGTACAGAGCGAGGCCCTGCGGGAAATGTGCTCAATCTAATTCCCTCTACAAGTATGCCTAAATCTTTTGCCTGCCCTAGTGCCAAGCGAACTGCACCCATCAATGAATTTAAAGATTATGCGTTGCAATCGGGTACGGGTTCTTGTTGCCCAGAAAGAAATACAACTGGGCATAATGGCTTAGGGTGGGTAAATAGCCAACTGAAATTAACTGAAATTAAAGATGGAACCAGCAATACCTTTATGATTATGGAAAAGTTGCATTCATCAAATCAAAGTTGGCTAAATGCAGATAGGGGATCGAATCATTTTGCCTTTGTTCATCATCCATCGCAAGGGTATGTCAGCGCATCTGAACCAGCGAGGGCCCAACCGCCAAATGCCACATTCTGGAATAATCGTTCCGCAGCCGGTGCCCACACTGGTGGCGTTACTGTTTCTTGGGCAGATGGAAGAGTTGGCTTTGTTTCCAACGACATTAATTTTACTACTTACCAAGCTATGCACACCCGAGCAGGTGATGAAGTTTTTGGTGATTATTAAGCAAGCCGATTGCATCCCATTTTTATTTATAGTTGAGGGGTTATTAAAATGAAATGTTTAACAACAGTTTCCTTTTTGCTTTGCATGGTATTTATGGTTGGATGTGCCCAAGAAGGCGCCAAGGTGGTTTCGATATCGGGGAAAGTGACACGAGAAGGCAAACCCTACCCGAATGTTTTTTTAAATTTTGACCCAGATAAAGGCAGGCCAAGTTGGGCCCAAGCCGATGAAAATGGTAGTTTTGTTGCTAAATACGACCAAACTAAAGATGGTGCAGTCGTTGCAAAGCATAAAATTTGGATTTCTTACAGGGCCAGAAACCCGCAGGAAGAAATGATCGAGAAAGGTTTCGCCAAGGGAAAAAGTTCCCGCCCAAAAGATATGAATGCCATTTTAGAAAAATTCGGCGATAAAGAAAAAACCCCACTTATTATCGATATCACCAAAGCAGATAGTAACTTAGAAATTAAACTGGATTAGCTTTAAGAATCGTAGCTTCTTTTTAATGAACCATTCATTTTAATGAACAATGTTTGGCAAACGGGTGAAGTCTTTTACCCCTATGCCTTCCAGTGCCAAGGCATTCAAATAATTAGGATTTACTTCAGCTAAATTGCTTATGCTCATCCCTAGATCTTTTAATATCCCATCTTGCAACCCATAGATACAACAATGAACTACACATTCTTGACCCCGTAGCCAAGCATCTTGCACAATCGTGGTTTGGCAAACATTAATAGCTTGCTCGATTGCGTTAAGTTCACAAAGGCAATCTTCCTTCTCCTTCTGGGTTTGAAGGCTATTAATATGATGCCCGTGCCTTTCCTTAACATCTTTCACATGGCGTAACCAATTATCGATTAGGCCAAAACGCTTATCGTTTAATGCAGCAATAACCCCGCCACAACCATAATGACCACAGACGATAATATGTTCGACCTTAAGAACTTCGACCGCATACTGCAGAACAGAAAGGCAATTTAAATCGGTATGAACAACAACATTGGCAACATTCCGATGGACGAATAATTCGCCCGGCATTAAGCCAACGACATCATTGGCAGGAACTCTGCTATCCGCACACCCAATCCAGAGGTACTTAGGCGCTTGTTGTTTTGAAAGAGTACTAAAGAAATTGGGATTTTCTGAGAAATATCGTGGGCCCAATTCCGATTGTTTTGCAATAAATTTTCAATCGACTTCATTTGACTCCCCTTGGAATTAAATTTCTTTACTCTCTTTACACTATAATCTGCGAAGGTAATAATAGTCAAGATTCCTACAAGAACCCTTTAAGCAAGATAAAATCATGAACTCAATAACAATCAGCCTCGGAATATTTTTAGCCCTGCATTTTGAAACCTCATTTACTTTAACCCTCTGCTACAAACAACAAAATTTTATTCCATCGGATCACGCAGTACAGGCAGCAACCGCAGATGAGAAGTATGCCTATGCTATTTCTAATAGCAAGGTTGCACAATACGATCGAAAAACAGGCAAACAAATGCAATTAAGCGATGGGCCCGCAGAGCATTTAAATAGTGGCTGGGTAGCTAAAGGTAAAATTTA
>JBDNHI010000003.1:0-3937 GCA_041694635.1 Gemmataceae bacterium
AGGCCGATGCAAGTCGCAGCCCAAATCAGCCCCACCACAATGTTCGAGATGGCGGAGATGAGGACAGGAACCTTAATCCCCTCACGCAACTTACTTGGTCTGCTCAACTCGTTTGCACGGTCGGGCTGGCGGACTCCGCACTTAGGGCAGATCTCGGCCCGTGCGTCGATCGGGGCTGCGCAAGCGAAACAGAACTTCGTCCTTGGTTGATTCACTTAATTCACCTCGGAATCTAGACTACTGAAAGGCCGAACAGGCATTCATTTGCACCCTGCACAAACTATCTCCAGCAACAACAAGTTATGGAAATAGGCGTAATGATTACAGAATTAATTTATCACCTTAGTATGACGATGAGAAAAGTCCCGTCAATAAAAAAGAGTGAATTACAAATGACCACAGCACCTCCATGCCGTGAAGCTATTGACGGTGCTGCGAGGGACGCAGGCAGCAAGGGGGCTGGACAAGTTCTGTTCAAATAAGAAACTCATATTCGCAACTGCAGTTCAGATGGCTACACAGCACTGAAAATCGTCCAGCGGTTCGGGTCTGATGCAGCGTTCGGTTCGGCATAACCAGGTTATTTCGCCGTGAGCTTAGCTTTCCAGCCATCGATGGTGAACTCGCCCTTGGCCCCGCACTCGAACTTCAACGGCTTCTCCAACCCGATGAGACGGTCGGCCTTGGCATTCGTCAGCTTATCGGCGTCGGTCACATTGGTGAAGCTGTTATTTTCCACAATCGCGGCGTAGCTCTCCTTCGCCCGCAGCAGCGGCCTGGCCAGCCCTTGGCACTCGATCGCATTGTCCTTGATCGTGATCGTCTTGAAGTCGCACTTGGGGTTAAACCCGAACAGCCCCTCCTGCCGCGGCGTGGCAGTGGTGCGGGAGATGATGTGGTTGTTCCGCACTTCTAGGTTATCGAAAACCTCATTGACCCAAAATACGCCGCGACCCGGGTTGTTCACGAGGTTGTTATGGAAACGCGCAGGCCCCTTCGCAGATGCGCTGCCGAACCCAGACACTAGGTTGCCATGGTCCTTCTTCACATCGAAGTCGAACAAGTTGTGGTCGATCTCCACCCCATTGCGAACGAACTCGATGCTATAGCTGTCCTTGAACCAGTTGTGGTGGATGTGAAAAGTCGTTCCGCTTTTGGGAACCGACCCGCCGGCGTGCTTCGGGATGGAGATAGTGCCAGCACAGATGTTGTGATCGATCTCCATGTCCTGGTCGTTTTCAAACGGGAACTCCATGCTGAAGTTCGTTTCAATGGTGTTGTGGTGGACGCGGCTACGCCGCCCTTCGCGCACCTTGATACCGTAGAACTCCTCAGCCGGCCCCATTCTGGTGCGGATGAACCGGTTGTTCCAGATCTCGCTGTCGCTCATCCAGATGGCGAAGATGCCGCCGCCGGTGATGCCGCCCTTCAATCCGGGTTGCCCCTTGTCCCAACGCCCGCCGGCATCGACGAACTCGCAGTCGTGAATCTTCACCTTCTTCATAGCGAAAGTGCGAAGACCACACCACATTGTTTCCTTGATCCGCAGGTGGTGTAGGTGCAGGTCCACCGGCTCCCACCCGTAGATCGCGCCGTGCAACTGCGGTCCGTGAAGTGTGAGATCCGAGATGGTGATGCCAGCGGCTTTCTCCTTCAGGCGGATCAGGTAGGCGGCAGTGTCCAGCCCTTTAGCAGTCATCTCTGGGTCGGGCAGCGCCTTCGTGGCAGGCTTGCGATCCTTAGTGTGGGTGAGGGTCGTTTTGTCCATGCCGGCCCCTATCAGCGTCATCTTCGCTTTTAAGTCCAACGGAGCCACAAGTTCAAAAATGCCAGCGGCGAGCTCGATCTTATCTCCTTCGGCCCCGTCCCGTACCGCAACAATCAGGGCTTCAACCGTCGTCACAAGCTGCCCGGCCGAGCCAAGCCCAGGCACGAGAATGAACCAGAGGCAAAGGGTGACAGGTCGGAAGAATCGCATCTTATCTCTCGTAGTAAAGGTACCACCCGCCACCGAACGAACAGTTATTCGTTCGGGTAAGCAAACTTGGTCAACATTGCGCCCTGCACAAACTTTCTCCAGCGACAACAAGTTATGGAAATGGGCGTAATGATTACAGAATTAATCTATTAGCTATAGTATGACGATGAGAAAAATCCCGTCAAGAATAAAGATCAAATTATCAATGGCGATTGCAGGTGTCCGGTGTTTATCACAGGAGACTACCATTGCACCACAAGCCCTAGTGAGCGGGAATTGATCTGCGTAAACTCAATTAATAGTTGTATTTTATTGAAGTCTAATGTCGCCAACCTGCACCCTTCTTTCGCCCTGCTTGACCTTAGACGAATCTTGTGGTATTATATTGCTACAGTGCAAGAGGGTTGGTCTATGCTGTTCAACTCGATTTTCTAGGACCTCGATGACGACCCTGACGGCAATGTGCAACACTGCGCCGAGCATGGCGTCACGAGGGAAGAGGTTGAGGAGGTGTTCCAGAATGCGATGGATGCAGACATCAGTCGATCTTCTGGAATGCCCGTGGCTTTTGGAGACACCAGCACGGGCCGGCACCTGATGGTGGTGTACGAAGAAATCGATGTAGACACTTTTTACCCCGTGACGGCCTACGATGTGCCGAGGAGGCAACGACTATGAAGCGTACCACCCGCAGCCGACGGCTCACCCCGGAAGAAGCCGCCAAGTATAAGGCGATTCGAGAGCATGTCGCCGAGGAACTGCCCGAACTGATCGATCGCCACCACGAGCGAATGGCAACCCTCGACCAGTTGGATGAGTTGCTTCTGCAATTGAAGGCCATGCGCAAGGCTAAGGGGTTCAGCCTTGCTGACATGACCAAACTCACGGGGATGGATCGTTCAGCGATTTCGAAGCTCGAGACCGGCCAGCGTGCCAACCCCACAGTGGAAACCCTAGTCCGTTACGCAGAAGCCGTGGGCAAACGCCTTGTGGTTTCACTGGCCAACGCACCGGAGAAGTAATCCATCCAAATGCCTTCGGACCAGCTATGCCGCTGATCAAACTCAAATACTTTTGCCCCGATGCCAAGTACATTCACCTTCACCGGTGAAAATAAGTGGTGGTGTGGGCATTGACGATTTTGAATAAGTGTATTTTATTGAAGCCGAACGACCAAGCTCAGCGACCCGGCTTAAGGCGAACCTCGATTGCAACTGCGATGGCCCATACAGCCTATCGCTTTAGCCCACACTTTCCCGAAAGGGGGGAGAATTAAACTTGACTGGGGTGTGCGAAGCGAATAAAATTAGGCTGTTATTCCCTCACAGAATTGATTATTAGACTTATTCGTTTGCCAGTGCAAACAAATGCGTGCCGAAGCTTGTTAAGAACGAAATCCTACCTATGAAGATTCTGAAGATCACCATTTTACTTATATTCGGAAGTGCAGGCACGATTCTTGCAGCCGATGGTCAGGTGACGCCGATCACTTTGGAAGCGGCCAAAGAACAAGGGCGCATAAAATCCAGATTCTTGCAAGAGACGAAGACAACTTTAAATGCCCCAGAAGCAATCCCAAAGGCCAACCTTGCTTACTTTCAGAAGTCCATGAAGCCGATTCTAAATAAGCACTGCGTAAACTGTCATGGTCCTAAAAAGTCTGAGGGCAGACTTCGTATCGATCAACTGAACCCTGACTTGCTGGCAGGCCCTGATGTTGAACGATGGCGCGAGGTGTATAATGCGCTAAGCAACTCGGAAATGCCCCCCAAAGACGAACCGGGTTATGCAATTGCGAATACCGATCGTGGCAACATCGTTGATTGGCTTAGTGAAGAGTTGAATAAGGCTTCACTCGTTCGTCGCAACAGCAAGGATCATTCATCATTTCGTCGGCTGACAAAGTACGAGTATGATTACGCTCTGCAGGATCTTCTTGGCGTGCCTTATTCCTTGGCG
>JBDNHI010000004.1:0-32303 GCA_041694635.1 Gemmataceae bacterium
AGTCTGCGCGAAGCCCATTTTCGTTTCGATCAATCCGTCGCAGGCAACTACTGACTGGAAAGCCGTATGCGGGAAAACCGCCCGTACGGTTTGGAGGGAGGGGAGTCCGGGATCAACCGGATTTCCCTACCCCTATCCAGGGGAAATGCGAAATACGGCCCCGGCGCTCAAGGTCGGCAACTGCGTAAGTCCCAAAATCGTTAAGATAAAAATAAAATCAGTAGGGAAAGCTTGAACAAGAAGCGAAGGGGTTCGATTGGCCGGTTTCTCACGCCGGTATTACCCGGATCGAGTCCAAGGGTGTTTTTCTCAGCTTTACTTTAGGCAAAGCACCCCCTAGCGAACATTATCCGTATAGCCGAACTATTTAAGGATGGCTACTTTTTCATATCCTTAATCAAAGGTTTCCTTTTATTATTCATCTCGCTGTAGTTACAATAGGGTAAGTAATTAAAAGTTTGGGAGCCAGTTATATGAATGCCCGTATTTTGTTTGTTATTGCAATAGTAGTTGGTTTTATTGCGGCCTTGCCTAACTCTTACGCTTATCAGGCGCCTGAAAAACTGGTTGATAAGGTGCGGATCTCCATCGATAAAGGCATTCAATACCTGCGTGATAAAGAAAAAGGGAATGGGAATTGGGAACTTGATGCAGAAAGTAACATCCGGAAGGGTGGGTGGTCTTCACTTGCGATGTTGGCCCTTTTAAATTGTGGTGTTCCACCCGAAGATGAAATGATGAGGCGTGGCTTAGAATATTTACGGAATATTCCCCCCAGTCAAACCTACACCGTTGGACTTCAGACCATGGTTTTTTGTCTTGCAAAGCAACCTCAAGACCGTGACCGCATTCAGCGAAATGTTGATTGGCTTAAAACTGCAAAGCTTAAAGATGGTTGGAGTTACTCAGAAAGAGCTCTTTTGGGTGCAGCTGATAATTCCAATACCCAATACGCTTTGCTTGGGCTTCACGAGGCACTTTTATACGGCATCGATGTCGACCGAAAACTTCTTGAAGAGGTCAAAAAATTCTTCATCGATACTCAGGTCAATGACGGTGGCTGGACCTATCGTGGTCGCGGTGGACTTACCACTATGACTATGACCACTGCAGGACTTTGCAACCTGCTTATCACTGGAACCGACCTTGATTTAGGAAAACAAAAACTAAAGGAAGATGGTTCTGCTGAACTCTGTGGTGTTTATGAAGAAAATAGACCGGTAGCACAAGCGCTTCGATGGGTTGCAAATAACTTCCCTTCCAAACTTACTACTGAACGAGCACGCGCTACTTTCCAGCACCCTTTCTATGGCCTTTATGGTATCGAAAGAGTTGGTAGACTTACCGGACACCGCTTTATCGGCGGCCATGATTGGTATAGGCTCGGGTGCGAATACTTCACAAATATTCAGATGGCGGATGGCCGTTGGGATGGCGAAGGCCGGCAATTCGACCATTGGCCCGTGGTTGCAACTAGCTTTTCGTTGCTCTTTCTTTCTAAAGGGCGAACGCCTGTTCTTATGACTAAGTTGGCATATAACCGGGGTGATGATTGGAATAATAAGCGAAGTGATTGTAAGAACTTAGTGAACTTTGCATCTAAAGAATTGTTCAAAGGTCAGCCAATGGCTTGGCAGATTTTTGATGTCCGCAGTAGGGCCGCTGAACAAGATGATCAAATCAAAGATCTGGTTGCAGACCTATTGCAATCGCCTGTCACTTTTTTTAGTGGTCATCTTCGAGCCCCTGCAGGCAAGGAAAGAGAAATCATTAAAGAGTATTTGAGTAATGGTGGTTTTGTTTTTGCGGAAGCTTGTTGTGGCAGGGCCGAGTTTGATGCAGACTTCAGGGAAATGTGCAAGGAAATGTTCCCTGATAACCCCTTGGTGCCTCTTCCAGATTCACACCCAGTTTGGATTGCCAGTGGGAAGTTTCCCGTTCCCCCCGGTGATTTTCCTCTTTGGGGAATCCAACAAGGCTGTAAGACTATCCTGATGTACAGCCCCAAGGCAATAAGTGGTTATTGGGAGGGAGACTTGCATAAAACAGGTCGAGGCAAGGTTGCGTTTCAACTGGGTGCCAATGTGTTAGCTTATGCAACCGGGTTGGAAGCCCCGAAGCCAAGGTTGACCGAGGTGGAGATTTTCCGGGGTGATTTAAAGACTTCGGTTCGTAGAGGTTTTCTTCGCGTTGCTCAAATTAAACACGAAGGAGATTGGCAACCTGCCCCTCGTGCTATGCGTAATTTAATGTCAGAGGTGCAAAAATCGGGGCTTGATGTCTCGCTTGAAACTATCCCCTTACCATTAGCCTCTGATAACATTGTAGATTTTCGTTTTCTTTATATGCACGGAAGGAGTGCCTTTAATTTTCAAAAACAACAAATGAATCAACTTCGTTTTAATTTAGAGTCAGGGGGTATTCTTTTCGCTGATGCTTGCTGTGGTTCCAAGTCTTTCGATACATCTTTTCGGGCCTTTATGGAGCAACTCTGGGAAGAAAAGAAGTTGAAATTACAACCTGTACCTTTGACCGATGAGCTTTTTAGCCATCAATTAAATGGCGAAGCATTGCGAGAACTGCGATGCAGGCGGGAAGGGGTGGATGGCCGGCCTGAAACGGAATTCAAGAATGTCGCACCGTTGCTTGAAGGAATTAAATTGAATAATCGCTGGGTTGTTCTTTACAGCAAATATGACCTAGGATGTGCCTTAGAAAAGCATAAGTCGACCGATTGTTTGGGATATGATTACGAAAGCGCCTTGAAGCTTGGCAAAGCTGCCGTATTTTATTCACTTAAGCGTTAAGTAACAAGAATTTAAAAAAGATGGAGCTTTTGAAAATGGAAAGCTGGTTGTTGCCTTTAGGGTTTCGTTTTTGTGGTATTCATAGTGGTATTCGCCCTGATCCTTTAAGAAAAGATATGGCGTTGTTCGTTTCTGATGTTCCTGCTGCTTCTGCAGGAGTTTTTACGACCAATAAGGTAAAGGCTGCACCAGTGCAACTTTGTAAAGAAAAACTTCCATCTGAAGCGATTCGTGGAATTATTGTTTGCTCTGGTAATGCCAATGCTTGTACTGGGGAAAAAGGCTTGGAAGATGCTCGCAAAATGGCTTCTCTTACTGCTGAAATTCTTGGCTGCGATGATAAAGAAATCCTCGTTTGCTCTACCGGAATTATAGGTCGACTCCTTCCGATGGATGTAATCGAGTCTGGGATTAAACAAACCAAAGAAGTTTTATCTAATTCAAAAATATCTCTGAGCGATGCTGCCCATGCAATTCTTACCACAGATACCAGAATTAAAGTGGTGACAAAAAAAATTAGGGTCAATGGCGTCGATGTTAATATTGCTGGCGTTGCAAAGGGGGCAGCAATGATTGGGCCAAATATGGCTACAATGCTTGCTTTTGTATTTACAGATGCCGAAGCTTCTAGCGGTGAACTTGGATTATTACTTGGAGATGCAACAGATAAGTCTTTTAACTGCGTTAGTGTAGATGGCCATGCCAGTACGAATGATAGCTTGATAATTCTTGCGAACGGGGCATCAGGAGCGGGAAAAATGCTAGGTGGAGAATGGGAAACTTTTAAAGTTGCTGTAACGGAAGTTTGTAGCGCCTTAGCGATGGAAATTGCATCTGATGCTGAAGGAGCAAATCATCTGGTCACGATTGATGTAGAAGGGTTACGCGATGACCGAGAAGCGCGGAAAATTGCCAAAGAAGTCGCAGAAAGTATGTTAGTTAAAACAGCAATTTTTGGGGGTGATCCGAACTGGGGTCGAGTCGTTTCCGCTGCTGGTTATGCCGGGGTCTATTTCGAAGAAAAAAATCTTTCACTTTGGGTGGGTGATATGCTTTTATACAAAGAGGGTACCCCCCTAAACTTCGATGCTAAAGTTGCTTCTGACTATCTTAAAAATAATCGTCATATAAATTTAAAGTTGGTGTTTAATCTTGGAAATGGAAGATGTACTTTTCAGACTTGTGATCTTACTTATGAATATGTGCGCTTAAATGCCGACTATACTACTTAGAATTTTATTGTTCTGAATCGGGCTCTCCCCCGTTCCGTGTGACAAGTGCAGCAAGTATTTTGATGCTCATTCCATACTTGACTAATGAAATATGGCCATCGCAAAAAAGGATAGCAGCAGCTCGGTCGTGAAAGCCATAGAGTTCGTGCTTGTTGTAGCAATTAACTGCACAGGGTCCATATTGGTCTGATCCATCTTCCTTTGCTCCATCCAAGTTAATGAAGCAGTTAGGGACGGCCCAACCAGCGGGACCAGTTTCTTCTCCAGTATACCCTGCTGTATTCCAAAATTGTGGCCTTCCTGCAACTTCCCCCAAAAGTATCGTTGAAGATAATCCATCTGTGATTTGCGAGAACTTGCAGGGCCGGTCTTCACCAATCGGGCCAAGGGGGTCGCCGTTCCACGGGTTTAAATAGCCAAGCGCAATTAACCCGGCATCTATATCGTAGATGATGGTGTAATCGCAGACCCCAAAACTTAGATTGAAATACTTGCTAACCCTTCCTTGTGGTGCATTTTTACAAACAAATATAGGTAGGTTTTTAGATACATAAGGCTGAACCGTTGGGTCATCCCACGCCGTGGTTCTAGGCAAGATTTTAGCAAGCGCTTCCTGTTCAATATAAGGTAACAGAAACATCGGCCAAGCTTGAGGTTGTGGCATCGTGACCGATCCGGGTGGTAAACTATCTTCGGTTGAATAATAGTTTTGGAATGCAAGTCCCAATTGTTTTAGGTTGTTGGTGCAAGATATTTTATCGGCTGCCGTTCTCACTTTTTGCAGTGCAGGAAGTAGAAACCCTATCAGTATTGCAATGATTGCAATAACGACTAATAATTCGATCAGGGTGAAAGCATCTCGCCTATGATGATGCATTATTTTTCTCGTTAGAGGGTTTAATCTTCTTTATTAATCTAAAGCTAGAAGATCTTATCCTTGCATTAAGTTGAAGCATGGACCATAATCCTTATAACATTTTATTCTACTGGTTAGCAACATGCCGATGGGAATGAATCTAAATCGAAGGCAGATATTGCAATATGGAGCAGCAGGGCTTGCTGGCCTAAACCTTCCTACGCTATTAAAAGCTGGTAAAAATCGTGAGGGAGTTGGATCAAATCCCAAGGCTGATTCTTGTATTGTGATCTTTTTGAATGGCGGTTCTAGCCACCTTGATATGTGGGACATGAAACCCGATGCCCCTGCAGAAATTCGAGGCGAATTCAAACCTACAGCGACTTCTGTTCCTGGGTTAATGTTAAGTGAGCATTTGCCCGGTCTTGCTAAAGTTATGCATCTAGGAACTTTGGTGCGATCGATGCATCATACGGTCAATAATTCGCACGCTGCCGCTGTTTATACTTCGCTTACAGGACACGACCGAGGTGAAATGGGCGGTGGTACAAAACCAACCGATTTACCAGCTATTGGCTCGGTTCTTACACGATTTAGGCCAACCCCCGGAGCTTCTGTCCCTTTTGTTTCGATGCCATTTATTACCAAGGAAGGCGCAGGTGGACCGCCCCAACCAGGATTCTTTGGCGGTATCTTAGGCAAATCCCTTGACCCTATGTTTGTTCTTCGTGACCCTAACTCTAATGATTTTGGTATGCCTGAACTTTCTTATTCCCAAGATGTAGATGGATTAAGAATGAGTAATAGGCGTAATCTCATTAATGCCCTTGGAAAAGCTAATTCTAATCTCCTGAATGACCTAGATACCTATCAAGCCAAGGCTTTCGATCTTCTTTCTTCTGAAAAAACTAAAAAAGCTTTTAAAATTGAACAAGAGTCTGACAAGATTCGTGAAGCTTATGGCAGAAATATTTATGGCCAAAGTGTTCTTCTTGCTCGCAGGCTTATCGAAGCGGGCACTCGACTTGCTTGTATTTCTTGGGCACCCGATGCAAACGCTACTTGGGATACGCACGGCAATAACTTCAAAAAACTTAAAAATGAACTCCTTCCTCAATTTGATATGGCTGCTTCTACTCTCATTGATGACTTGCAGGCCCGTGGTATGCTTGATCGCACTTTGGTCGCAATCTTAGGCGACTTTGGCAGAACCCCTAAGGTTAATGCTAATGAAGGCCGAGACCATTGGAACTTTTGTTATTCCTTAATGTTGGCGGGGGGTGGGTTTAAAAAAGGCTTTACTTTTGGCGCAAGTGATAAGATTGGCGCGCATCCTAGCCTTAATCCCCTTACTCCTGCAGATATCATCTCCACCATTTATCAATGCTTAGGCATCTCCAATGAGCTAGAAATAATTGATCGACTCAATCGCCCACAGGCTCTTTGCCCTTGGGGCAATCCCGTTAAAGAATTGTTAGCTTAGTAAAGCAGCTTCATTCTTTGCTTGGGTTATTAAGCTCGATGCAAGCAATCCAAAACACCACTGCACTTGAAATTAACGAACTAACAATACTTAATTTAGGAATAACTTTCCCTAATTCGTAAGCATTCGACCAAGATTGTGGGGGAGGGAATTCTTTCATAGTACCCATTAAATCGCTTAGAAAAATGCTGAAATCAATGGGTTTAGGTAGTATCCAATAAGAAAAGTGAATGAACCAAGATGATAAATCTGAGGTTGAATTTGAAGCATCGCTTAAAAACAAGTTCATTCTTGCGTGATTTACCAGCCAGCAAATGAACCAAAATGCTATTGATCCAAAAATCGCAACTGTTGTGCTTCTTGTCCAAGTCCCAAGAAATATTGAAACAGGAAAGAAGCAAACAAACTGTAATAATAAAATAGGAATAGCCCAAAGGAAATTGCCTTCCCACACACCCGTAGCAAATCCAAGTGCGACCCAAGTTCCGCTAATGAGAATTGTAGCATAAGTTAATACAACTAAAAAGATTGCAATTGTTTTAGTAATAAGAAGGAGGGTAAGTGAAATAGGGCGAATTCGCAACATATTCCACCAAAAGCCTTGTAGAAATTCTGGAATGAATCCTGCAGTCCAGATTAGAGTGAAAATAATCCCCGCCGCATCTGATGTGAAAAACACCAACAATGTTTCAAAGTAGTTAACTGCATTTTCTCGGAACTTAACCCAAGGGATTTTAATTGATCCAAATAAGATTTGTATTTCACCCTGTATCAAGGGGACGCCTGTTTTTTTTAACTCTTCGGTACCTAAACGCTTTGCTTCTTCCAAAGGCGCACGCTCTGCACTTTCATAATCTGATGCAAGAGGAATGTTTGTAAACCTGATCGTTCCAGCAAGAGTGATGATTAATCCGCAATAAATAAGAAGTAAAGGGAAAAGCCACGAAGCAAAAGCTTGACGCAGAGATTCGCCGGTAAGGCTTTTAATGATTTGAATGAGTTGTGCACTTGTCATAATGTAAAACCCGATGGATTTAATTGCAAGCAAGCCCGCATGATAGCTTGTTCTAGAAATGGCTGGTTGCTTACACCGCGCCAAAGATCCGTAGAATCATAGCGAAGAACTTTTCCGTTATTGAATAAAGCAATATGGCTGCAAAGATTTTCTATTTCAGTTAAATCGTGTGACACGATTACAATTGTCTTCCCCTGATTTCGATAATCAGCTAACAAGTTTCGGACTTTATGCAAGGCATCGAAATCGAGTCCCTCAAAAGGTTCATCGAGTACTAATAAAGAAGGAGAAGCTAAAATAGCTTGTGCGATTAAAAGTCGCTGAGTCATACCGCGCGAAAATTCGCCAACGCTTTGTTTAGCTCGGTCTTCAAGTCCAACTTTGTTTAAGGCTGTTGAAATGAGGTTAGGTAGTTGTTCCTGAGATATTCCAGAAAGTGAGCCAAGAATAGAAAGAATATGCCTAGGTGAAAGATGGGAAGGAAAGAAAGGCAATTCAAGGACAGCCCCAGTTTGTTTGAGGGTAGAACGGTTGGCGGCCTGAGAATCGAGGCGATAAACAGAGCCTTGATCTGGTTTCAATAATCCAAGTGCAAGTTTGAGGAAGGTAGATTTTCCAGCACGGTTTGGGCCAACAATTCCAATAGTAGCACCAACTGGAATAGCAATACTGACATTTGCAATAGCCCTAATCTCATTGCTTTTTCCAGCATTAAAAGTCTTGCTGACATTTTCAAATTTTAAAGCACAATCCATCATAAAAAATAGCAGCTTTCAAAATAAACTTTGATGATGCCAACTTCATCAGTTACCTAGGTTTCAATTATTCAATCAAGGTGATTTGTATACCACTTTGCAATACTCGCTCAAAGGCACTTCGGATTTTTTCAATTCGTTCGTTGTAGTTACCAATGATGATTTTTCCACTATCTAGCGTTGTTGCACTTGAAGGGGAGGTCATACCTTTAATTTGGCATTTTACGAGAAAGTCCATAGCTGCTGCGGTTCCTGTGCTGGTTGAATTTGTCTCAAATAATTGACCAAATGCAATACTATGAACCGTAGCGGGATTCTTTATTGTGGAATAACCACTTGGATTGGCAGTAGTAAGGTTACAAACATACTGTAGGGTGTTAAGCGCATCGGTGGCATCCGCACCCGAACTATTATTATCAGAAATACCAGTAAATTTGGAGAGGTATTGACCGCCAGATTCGAAGGTTCCTACTGAAGAACTAGTAGGCTGTCCATCGGTTTCAAAAATGATCATTTTAGTTGCCCCTTTTCTACCATTGAAGCCAGGGGCACTACTAAACTCGTTATAGGCAACCATAAAAGCCATTTCAGGATCGGTCCCACCGTCTGCGTTTGGTATTTCTCCAGAGGATCTATTATCCCATTGCCCGTTGGCGATGCTACTGGCAGAAACGGTGCCAAGGTAGGATGTGTTAAAATTATTGCCATAGGGACGAATTTCTGCATTAGGGTCACTAAGTGAATCAAGTAAGGAATAAGGGTAGAAAAGAGCGTTTTTCATTCTTGTAAAATCTTTTCCCATAGAAACGCGTGCCACATTATAATTGTTTAATGAAGAGAAATAAATAAGTGCAGCCTGATCATTGGGATGATTTTTTTGGATATCGGTAAGGGCGGATTGAATCCCTGCCTTAAGTTGCCAAGTTGCAGATTCACGAGCCGTGCCTGGGAGCCAATTTCTACCAATCCGATAATCCGATAAAAACGATAACATGGAGAGTGGCCCAAACCAGAAATTCAGCCTAGGGTGAATGGGGTTATCGTTGTAATGCATATAAGGTCGGTTAGCAGCATTGGTATTAAGGCTAGATTTAGCAGTTATTTTGTTAGTGCCATAGGCGGTTGTATTTTGTCCATAAAGAACCGCGGTCTGATTACCCGCACCGATGGCATAGTCGATGAAGGCGCGCCAGAATCTTTGATCTAAGGTTCCGCCCGAAGAGGGGATTGTGGTTGGAATTGCACTGTAATAAAGAACTCTTCCAGCCCGAAGATTATCGGGAAAAACTTTGGGTCCAGAATTGATCCAATTTATTACAGCAGTGTAATTTATTCTGTAAGTTGTTGTACTAGCAGTACGAAACCTAAAAGTGCTAGTGTTGAAAAGCAGTGAATTATCATCGCAGGGAGTAACGCTATCGGAGCCGTAAAAGAAGAATTTGAGGCGCCAATCGTTAGCCGGCCTAGGGTCAGGTGGCCAGGTATAGAAAGTTTTTCCGTAGTAGGCAGGCCCAATGGTAAAACCCTGAAAACTAGGGTAACCTGCAGTTTCAAAAGCAGCATTTTTGTTATGGGTGTTGGATTGAACCGTAGTATTGTTAAAAACATATTGCTGCACGGTTGAAGCCCAGGGGGTGCCCGTGTTATTAGGTACTGCCCCAAGGTTATAGCCATTAGTTTTTGGCCAGCGGTCGCCCCCCATTCCGGAAGTCGAGCCAGTAAATTGGACTGGGGTGTCGGTCTGTAAATCGAAGTTGTTGGGTGCCGGGCAAGCAAAGTTGTCGGAAGAGGTGCGCCAGTTATAAGTGGAAAGAGGTCGATGAAATGCGTTGATGTAAGAACCATCAGTTTGTTTACAGTAAAAATCTTGAACAATGGGAGGGCCATCCGAAGTTGCCATTGTGTGGTTGTTAGGTGCGCTATCATTATATTGGGTTGTGCGCTGCATAGATGAGGTGATTGCAGACCAAGGGCCAAACCGAGGGATGCGTTGATCTGGGTTCATCGAACCAGTAATTGTAGAACTGCTGGTAGGATAAGCGGGAATACTATTAAAGCGCATTGAACCAGAAAAATCTAGAATAATGGAGATATCTCTGGGCCGGTGTACTGCTGTAGAAGTAGCGCTTGCAGAGAAAGCAGAGAAGTTAAAAATCTTGGCGAAGAAACTGGCTTGAGTAAAGTTCACATTAGTTTTTACAGCGCTCCAATTTTCGTTTGCAGGTTTAGAACCCGTGAAAATCGCTTGAAACTTCCCTAGACTCGAATCGTAGTTGTAGTACCCAACCTGTGAACTGAATTCACTTGCTTGGATGGTTTTTCCCATCACTTGCGATTGTTGGATGGTACTAAGTGCAACTGCTGGAACTCCTGCTTTATTGTTATCGATTGTGGTGTCGCCATTTAAATAACGCGCACCTGAAAGGGCAGAGGCATCCGCAGAGGATTGTATTTGCGTTTGTGTTTGGGCTACTACCCCTATATCTATAGCTAACGCGGTCATCCCTATTAAAACCATCATACTTACTGCAAGCAAGGGAATGATGGATCCAATTCGAGTTAGGTTCGCTTGTTTTGATGAAGTAAATGGTTTAATGATCATTGCAAAGTACCTCTAGTTTCCTTCGCTATTCATAATTGTCGTTGCCGAAAATGCAATCGATGAAGTCAGAAAAAGTAATCCGGGAGTTAAAGGGGTGTAGGTACCCGAAACCCTTACCATTATTGCCGATCCAAACTGGGCATCGTTCCAATTTGTTCCTGTTATAACCGCACCTGTGGAAGTGTTTACATTTTGCAAGGTTACCGTAAACCCCGATAACATATTATTTGTACCGTTCATTTTGGTGGTAACTAAATCGGTCACCTGAGTGACTGTTGTGCCATCCCCTGTGTGAACGACAGAATATCGTGCGCCTTCCCTAACCGCGTTGTTCGCCATCTGAACCAAATAATAATACCTTCCATATTCGATAATCCCCATAAACAGCATCAGGAAAATGACTAGAACAAAAGCCATTTCGACCATCGCAGCGCCCGTTCTAGCTTTACTCATTTTATATTTTTTCAAATTCGCTAACATCGAAACCTCTAGTTTGTTGGAAGCGAAGTGTTGATGGTAAAAGGATCATCTACTAGAGAAACCATAGTTGCCTTTGAGGTCAGAGAGCTAGGGCTAAACAAATTAAAATTGATCGTGTTCACATCGGCATAGGGAATGGTAACGGTAATTAAAAATTGTTGCCCTTTGGTTGCTAGATAAGGTTCCGTTACAGGGGTTCCTGTCAGTGTCTGGAAATTTACAATCACATTCGTATTGGTTAACCCGGCCCTTGCAATCGTATCTTTAACCATAGATTGGACGGAAGGGGTTCCTGAATTTACAAATATTTGCGTGCTTGATCCTGTGGAGTTAATAATCAACCCTTGGGCTGCAAGTCTTGCACCTTCACGGGCAGCATTAGTTAAGATTTGCTGAACCTGGGTCATCCGAGAGAGTTCTAGTAAACCAACAACCATTAAAAAAAGAAAGGGTGCACAAACAGCCATCTCAACAGCGACGGCTCCAAGTCTTAACCTAGAATTTTTTAAATTCTGTCGCATAGAACAAACCTTTAAACAGTCCAAAGGAGTTTTCCGCTTATCCACTTATTAAACCTAGGTCAAGAAACGGTAAAAGAGAAATGAAAATCTTAAAATTGCCAAAATAGTTTCTAGCAATTATTTTGTCGTAAGACTATTTCTAGTAATAGTTTATGGATAGTAGCGTTGATAAGATGCAAAAGCTTGATCTTTTATTTTGCTTGTTTTAAAGAGGCCGGTAGAAATTCAACCTCAATTTCACATTCCGAAACTACAGGGTGGCCTTCATACTTAGTTGCTATGCGAGCTGTCAAAATCCAAGTCCCTTCCAGTTGCTTGTCAGCTTTGCTAGTTGCTATTACTTTTAAGGTTTCTTTATCACTAGGTAAAACAAGCGGGGCAAAATTTATCAGCCCTTTTATTTCATTAGGAAGGATTAGTTCCAAGGTAATTGCTTCTTTAATTTTATTCGACTTCGCTACCTTTAAATTAAGTGCAATCGGACTTCCTGCCTCTGCAACGATTTCTTCCGAAGGATGGGATAACTTAAGCATCGCACCTTCAATCGACATCGTGACTTGGCCTTCCATTGCGGCTTGAACATATCGGATTTTTCCTTTGGGGTCTGGGATTTTAGCAATTGCAACCAAGCCGATTCTGGAAGTACGGGCTGTTTCCAGCCATTCGGGAAGAAAAACGGGATAGGAAACTTTTTTGACATCGGGCCCCACAATCATAGTAGGGCCTCGAATCCCTTGCCTATGTCTCTGTTGCGTACCGGCCATATCCAAAGTGATTTCTCCCTTGAAACCTTCATTGCGTTCGATGATTATTTCCGGTAGATAGGTAGCGCCTCGATGAACTCGAATCCCGCCATCCGCTACCACAGGTTTAACTTTGAATGGCGGTTTTAGAGTAGTTGTAACCAAAATACTAGAAGTAAGAGAGAGGTTCTGATCGCCTGCGGCAAGGTTACCTTTTAAGGGGGCGAATGCAAGCGCCATTATATTTTGGTCCGCAACTTTAGCAGTTCCCGTTACTTTAATGAATCGAGCCGTGGTTGGGGCATCTTTAGCACAAGTTAAGATCACATTTAAAGAGGTGGCATTCGCTGGAATTATAAGGCTTGCGGGAACGGTCACTCCTTCGGGTAGATTAGAAAAAACCAAGCCAACTGGTTCTTTAAAACTACCTTCGCGTGTGATCGTAATTGCAAAGGGAAGTGTTCCTCCTAATGGAACATTTGCAGCAGCTAAGGTACGAAGTTTAAAACCACTTTTAGCCCGATCAATGGTTAGTCTGTAAACCGAATCGAGATTTTTTCTTTTCCCTGAGACATCTCTAACCTGAACCTTGTATTCGCCATCGTTGGGTACTAAAAAAATAAAGGCAGGATCCGTGCTAGGTGATACATCATCCATAGCTGCAATAAGCTTGTTGTCGGGGCCTAAAATTGTAAAGATGAGATCAAGAGAAGAGCCAACCTTTGTGCCATCACAGGCAATATTCCAAAACTCGCCCTTCTTGGCAACGAAGCTATAACTGGCAACTTTGCTTGAATCGGTTAAGCGCCCCGTAATTGCACAAGGGATTGTTATCAGTCCTGCGGGAACAGCTTTTTCTTCAAAATCACTTAACAACAAATTAAATTCTTGGCTGATTCCCGTGGGGGTTTCTAGTCGATAGGTAAAAGAAGAAAGCTTGGGGTCTGCTGGAAAGTTGACTTCTTTTTTAATGGATTGCATCTTAGCTTTTCCCGTAGCAACTCCAAGCCCGATGAACTCGAGCACTTGTTTTTGCCCTCTTTTTCCAGCAGCCGGAATGGTGGTAATAATCTTGGCACCCGTTTCGATAGCAAGTCTGTAAGTGAAAGAGCGAAAGCCTCGATAATCGATATCCCGAATTGCAATGATGTAGGATTTATCTTTTTCAATAGAAAAAGAAAGCGAAGTGTCGGTACCTTCGGTATCAAAAGCCTCTGCTATTTTTTTGTTAGAATCATCGTATATTTCGATCACACCATTAAAGTCGGAACCAATCCTTCGTGCGAAAAGATCGAGAGATACCATACCAGAGACTTTTGCCTTGAATTGATAGCGGTCGACTTCTTCAATACGCTTGAGCCTTCCCGAAACGGTACACGGGATGTCTAATAATAATTGGGTCTTTTTTCCACGGCTTTCGTCTTCGATAACTTCGTTTGAATTACTAAGCATAAATATACCGCCATTGCCACCCCCATTAGCGTTGGCAACACGCCAGCGAATTGGCCCTTTGGGCATATCTGCTGGAATTGTAAATCGAAGGGTTGCTTCGCGGGGTAGAGCGGGGTCACTGTTGAAACTTTTAATATCGAACCAGTAGGGTGGTTCGTGCATAAGCACGGGGCCTGGGGGCGTTATTAACTCTAACTTTATTCGTGCATCATCGACAAGAAATTCGGTATCTGGGGTCCAGTCTTGGCCCCCTAACTTCACTTCTATTTTACTGCCTACCTTCGCACCAGCAGGCAATGCATAACCAACGCCCAATGAAACCAATTGCCCTTGGGCTTCTAAAGGCCATAAATAGATGATTGCTATTAATGCAATTGATATTCTTCGTAACAATCTGTTGGATATTAGCATAAGGTTATCAACTTAAACATTGTTTAAAATAACTCTTTGATTAACTTTCCACCATTAACAATAGGCACAGGCCTACCAAGTGGAGTCCGATAAATCTTTGTGGAATCAATCCCCATCAGATGAAATACAGTTCGCAAAATGTCTTCAACTCCGAAGGGTTCTGTTGTTGGTGAGGAGGCTTGTTTATCGGTTGCGCCAATCACCATGCCTGGCTTAATCCCTCCACCGGCAAACAAAACGCTTTGGGCCTGTGACCAATGGTCTCGACCTGCTTGGGCATTGATCCTTGGGGTTCGGCCCATCTCGCCCATCATTACTACTAAGGTACTGTCCAGCAATCCTCGATCACTTAAGTCGGTTACTAGAGTACTGAATGCCTGATCTGCGTGGGGGATCAGATCTTTTTCTAAACTTGGGAAACAAGAAAAATGCGTATCCCAGCTTCCGTGATCAACGCCCACAAACCGACATCCAGCTTCAACAAGCCTTCTACTTAAAAGTGAGCACTGGCCTAAAGATGTATGCCCATAGGCAGTGCGAAGTTTTTCTGGTTCACTTTTTAAATCGAATGCTTTTCGTGCGGCAGGGGAAGTAATTAAATCTTTAGCTTTTTCATAATAGGTGGCCATAGTCCCAGCTTTGCCAGACTGTACTGAATCTTTTTCAAGTCCTTTAAGGGCTCTTTGTCTGCGTTTGTAGCGAGATTCGCTCAGTCGTTCGTCGGCCTGTAAGTCTTTGACTTCGAAATCGGGTTGAACTGGATCTGATTCGATGACAAAAGGTGCGTGTTCTGCCCCGTAAAAACCGGGTCCGCCTGCTGTTAGTGGGTGTGGCATATTAATATAAGGAGGCACACTTCCCCTTGTTCCTAACTCACGCGAAATAATCGACCCAATGGATGGGTAAAGTTCATTCACAGGAATCCGCGAGTTAGCGCCATCCGCAAAGTTTGCTTTATAACCCGTTAGTACATAATGAGAACCCGTGGTATGGCCGTTATCGTTATGACTATGCGACCTAAGAATCGTGTATTTATCTGCGATTTTAGCACTGCGATGGCAATGTTCGCCCACCATAGTTCCCGTAACATTGGTACGAATGGGTTTATAAGGCCCACGAATTTCCGCAGGTGCATCTGGTTTCATATCCCACATATCTATTGTGGAAGGCCCGCCTTGTAGGTAAAGAAATATACAAGACTTCGCCTTGGGTTCTTGTCCAGTAGATGCGGTGGCATGCATTTTTAATAAGCCAGGCAGAGATAACCCACCTAGGAGGCCCGATGCGCCTATTCTTAAAGCGTGCCTTCGCGAAATACCATCGCAAAACGACGAAGTCCATAACTTCTGTGGTTCCATCATTTTAACTCTCCTTGGTAAACTGTTTCTTTCAAGCTGCCTTTTTATTGCTTGAAATAGTACTTAGTGGTTAAACACAAACTCCTTGGTGTTCAGTAATGCCCAAAGGGCATCTTCGATTCCAGATCGTAAATTCGTACCTTCTTCGTTAAACAATTCTTGCAAAACTTCCACCTCTCTAGCTGTGGGTAATCTGCAAAGCACGGCAAGATAAAGTTCATCGATGATTGCAGGAACAGGCTTTTTAGATTCGGCTAACGCCCTGACTTTTCCTTTTCTTGAATGAATCTTTGCTACAATTTCTGGCGCATTCATCAAGTGTAATGCCTGAGCAATGCTTGGTTCATTACTTCGTTCGCATTCACAAACACTGGCACGAACCGGTCTGCCAAACAGTTTTAAAAAGTAGGAGGGCATTCTGTTATCCCAAACTTGGATTGCTCGGGCTCCTTCTGGCCAACCATTAAATTTCTCGGGCACACCTGTAATCTGGCTGAGCGCATCCAGTAATACTTCTGCAGGCATTGCTCGATTTATCGTATGCGAAAAGTTCTGCTCATCGTTTGCATTTAAAGTCGTTTCTGATCCTAACTGGTAGGTTCGAGAATTTAAAATCGTCTTCGTGTACGCTTTCAAATCGTATTTGTTCTTTTTTAAGTGCAAGGCTAATTCTTCAAGTAATGGCTCATTACTCGCTGGGTTAGTCACACGAAAATCATCAATAGGCTCTACAAGACCCTTGCCTAAATAGTGGGCCCAAATACGGTTGGCAATTGCTCGCGAAAGAAACGCATTGTCTGGTTTGATAACCCAGTTTGCAAATAAACTTCGCCTATCGGTTACCTCGGTGCTATCGGATTCTTTTTCACCCAGCGCCCTTGTTGGTACTAGCTTGTTAGTTCGGGGGTTCTTTACATCGTTTCCTGATTTACCCACCACCGATTCTGTTCCATTAGGAAGAACCTTTTTCGCAACTCCTGTAAAAAATCCTGCTAGGGCAAAATAATCGTCCTGAGTCCATTTCTCGGAGGGATGATGATGGCACTGCGCGCATTCAATCCGAACCCCTAGAAACAGTTGGCTAACAGAACGGCTTATAATTTCAGGGGTAGTAAGTGCTTTGTAAAATGCGGTAGGGCTTTCCGATGCGGTGCTACCCTCTGCAAGAATGATTTCTTTTACCATTTCATCGTAGGGTCGGTTTTCTGCAAACTGCCTGCGCAACCAGCGCGTCATTGCGATTGCCCCTTGAGCAGTTATCGCATCGCGGTCGACACGCAATAAATCTGACCATTGCATCGCCCAGAAATCTGCATATTCGGGCCTTTCTAGCAACTGATCAATTAGCTTGGCCCTTTTATCGGCTGCTTTACTTTCGATAAATTTCCTTGCTTCTTCTGCAGTAGGAAGTGTCCCTATTGTATCGAGGTAAACTCTACGCATAAATGTAGAATCGTTGCAAAGTTCACTAGGGGCAATACCAAGTTTTTCTAGTTTGTTCCAAACATGTTGGTCGATGAAGTTGTTTTCTAGAGGTCGTTTAAAAGCAACACCTTTTTTAGGAATGGTGATTCTGCAAACATTAACTTCGCCCATATAGCGAACAAGAATAGCCGCTTCGCCGGGGTATTCTCCGGCTTGAATCGCACCCTTACGGTCTACCCCCGCAATCGTAGGAGCGTTGGATTCGTATTCTGCTTCTGAGGTAACGCAATAGCGTTCTCCGCGAGAATTAATAGCAGTTACTCGAAGTTGCTGAGTGGTTTTTGGGTCGAGTAAATTTTGGGTTGGTTCAACTTCTAAAGCGATAACGGGGCTTATAGCTTCGGTTTTAAAATGCATTCCTTCAGAAATCCAGCGTACCAATCGCTTGTAGGGCAGGGTACCCTCTGTGATTTTTTTGCCCCCACCGTGAGGGATTCGCGCCGATGCTTTGGCAACTAAAAGACTGCTTTCTGGAGATGCTGCAAATACTCGCCTCCCCCTTCCTTCCATTATTAATGATTGGTAATCTGCAAAAGGGTCGAAGCCAAACACACTTAGTTTGAACCCGTTTTGCCCTTCTGCTTTACCGTGGCACCCCCCTGAGTTACATCCTGCCTTGGTTAAAAGGGGAATGATTTGATTTTCAAAAGATACGGGGGAAGGATTCTTTAACCCGATTACTTTAACCTTAACGCTTGTCTTCATTCCTTCGTGAAGGGCGGAAATAATTGTTTCTCCTTCAGCAATAGGTTCGATTAAGCCAAACTCATCCACTTTGATAATCTTAGGCCCAGAGATTTCATACTTGGTCTGCAGGGTAATATCTTTAAGGTTACTTTTGCCTTCCATAAGTTTTACTAATAGTTGTTGGGTCGACTCGGGGCCCGAGAGAGTTACTTGCTCGGGGCTAATTTGAATATCCGCACTTACAGTTGAATTAGAAAATAAGAAGTAGAAAAGTGTTGGTAAAACAAACGAGATGATTTTAATAAATGAAACAGAATTAATCTTTAAGTAACTGTTTAAATCAGTTTTGCTTTTTCTGACAAAGTAAATCTTTTCCTGATGATCATTCGTAAAGTTCTTCAAGAACATAATCAACCCAAGGTTTGGTGTGTTAATTCTAAGGGCATAACATTGGCAGGCCATATGTAGAATACCATAATTTTGGGTTAGTACTAAATATTAAGGAAGATTATAATTCTTGGTGAAACCTGTTTGAAACGATTAATCCGCATTAAAATGCAGGAGAGTGTACAAAATGCCATCCCAAATGCATTTTTTAAGTGTTCAATCTTTTCTATCCTTTGAAAGGAATTGATTAAGTCCACTGGGATTTGTGTTCAGAGTTTTTGGCAATGCGATGCCTTTAACCCCTTCCTGCAAAATCTTTTTTAGCTCCTCTCCAGAAACTTCTTGATTGAATCCATCCACCATTTTATCAAGAAAAATCGTCTTTGGTTCCAATGCACTTAGTAGTAATGCGAAATCGCCCAGGTTGAAAATCCCCGGAACAATTGTATCGTGCGGGATCTGCACTAAATAATTTTTTAACACCGATTTGTACGACACAATCCCGCCCCTTAAATAAATAGCTTTTACATCGCCTTCATAAAGAGCGCCTAATGCCATTAGTAATGCACCGGTTGGTTCAGGTTGAATGGGTAATGCGGTTTCATCATCGCGGGGAATATTAAAATTACTATTTGAATTTATCGCGGTAACAGGGGAGTCACCCCAAAGCATAAAATCATTTTGTGGAAGTTCTTTCCTCAGCCAGGAAAGTATCGACCTAAGGTCGTGTAATTGTCCTGCCAACTTAGTTTCGCCGTGCATCATTAAGGAGGCAGAAATTCCGGTGGAGTTAGAACTTCGCCCTCGACTTTGTCCAGTTTTTAATTCCCCTGTGCCACGAACATCTGGTAGGCAAACCGAATATCCTATAGAAATCAGGTTTGCGATTTCTTCGGCCCGACTTGCGAGTAAACTGCCTTTCCCACCTTGGGAAACCATCACCACCACTCGACCTGTTTTTTTATTAATCGGTTGGATTAAAAGTAAAGGAAGGACTCTATCTTTTTCATCGTTTAAAATTACTTTGCTTAGAGTGTATTTCTCATGGGTGGTTATTTCATTGTTTAATGTGCGAAGGTCCCCTTTTATTTCGGTCTGACCTAATTTTCCTGACCATTCTTTTTTATATTCTTCTCTTTGTTCTGTTGTAAACGGAACCGCATACTTTTTTAAAGCAGCATCGATTTGCTGTTGGGCAATACTCTCCAGCGATTTTGTGATTTTTACAGGATGATTTTGTTTTAATGCATCGCTTGTCAGACATCGAAGTTTAATGGAATCAAAAGTTTCTTGGGGTTCATCTTTAACCCCTTTGATTTTAACCCAAGATTCAAGTAACTCGTGAATGTTCTTACGATGAACCCTGCCTATATGGGTGCAATGAGAAGCCTCGGGCGGGGAACCTTTTAAATCGCCTTTACCAATCGCAAATCCCAAATTGTTTTTAGAATCATAAAGCTGATAAATCTTTTCGAACCTTTTCCACACCGGATCGTTTTCCCGATCCCAAGAAAATTCGTGACCGTAAATAAGATGCCTTGGTGCTATCGACCCAACAATAACCCAAGGAAGAAAACCTTCTTTAGCGGAGTGGTATAAATTGCGGGTTGATTCCCAACTTCCCCCACCTGCATAATTAAAGGAGGTTTCAGCATCGGCAGGCAAGGGCATTTTGGTTTCTGGCTGGGGTCCACCAAAATTAAAAGGCGCAACTACCGAAATTCGACTGTCTAGCGCACCTGCTACCGCTGCTGGGTCTCCTCCTCCTGCAACAGAACCTAATAGCACGATTTTATCTTTCGCTATTCCCGTTTGTTGCAATAATAAGTCAACCCCTTTTTGAAGGTCCCAAACCATCCACCCCATCAGGCTTTCTTCAAGTAAGTGTAACTGTACGCCTAGGTCGTAACGGAAATAATAATCCTGCCTGCTTGTTCTAAAAGGCTTTGAGTAAGAGTTTGAATTGATAAAGGAATGCTGCCTTCGCTCGCCATGTCCTAATTGATCTAGCACTAACACTAAGCCTCCTGCCCTAGCCCAGATAATTCCCATTTCTTGTAATTCTGAATGTTCTTTAGAAGTGTGATGAGCGTGGCAGATTATAATGCCAGGCATTGAATTTGATTCTTTTGCAGGCCGATAAAGATTTGCAGTTACCCAAAATTCTGGTCTGCTTTCATAAACAATACATTCGATGGAGAAGCCATCTCCTTTGATTGAACTTAAAACTTTTTGGTTAAGTGGGGTATCATTTTTAGGGAAAGAGCCAAGCGATTTTTTTAAAAGCGAAATCTTAGTACGGGAATACTTTTCCCAATCGTCTTTGTTGGATACCCCATTCCAATCCAACCTACTTTTATCATTTGCAGTTTTAGTCAACTTTCTAATTTCATCAAAGTCTTGAGTCTTAATAACTTCTAGTGTTTTTCCTTTAGCAATAGTGGTGCTTTCACTTGCTAGTTCTTTTATCAACCCTGAATCACTCTGACTAAACGCTGTCGTCGCTTCTAAGAAAAGTATGATCGCAAAAAGCATTCTAAGAGGCACAGTAAAGAATTTCATACAGATTTCTCTTTTAACTTTTGAATTTCATTCGCAACTTTAAACTTATTATGCCATAATAACTATGCTACTGATAATTACTCCTGCCTAAAATTTAACAAATTTGGAATCCACTATGACATCGTTACTTGTTACTGGCATTGCAATTGTTTTTCTTTTCCCTGCTGCTGATGCAGGCGTTGTTAAAACTGCGAAAAGTGGTGTATGGTCTGACCCTTCCACTTGGGAAGCGAAAAAAATCCCCAAGGCCGGTGACAAAGTGCTTATTCGGTCGGGACATCGAATTCTTTATGATGTTTCCTCAAACGAAATTATTCGTGGTATGCAAATCGCTGGGGAATTAACTTTTGACCCTACCAAGGATACTAAACTTGAAATCGGTCTGATTCGAATTCAAGCAGGTGATGAATACAGTGAAGAAGGGTTTGAATGTGATGCACATATTGCAACTCCTGAAAAGGGAGCTAAATTGCCAATCCTTGAGGTAGGTTCAACTGCGATCCCTATTCCCGCCAACAAAAAGGCCGTCATTCGCTTGCATTATCAGGAAGGTATGAAAAAAGATTCTTGCCCTGCAATCATTTGTTGTGCCGGTAGGTGGGATTCCCACGGCGCTAAGCTTGATCGCACTTGGGGCAAATTAGGTACTACCGCAAGCAAAGGTGATAAAAATGTAACCGCTGCTTTTTCACTTAATGGTTGGAAAGTTGGCGATAGGATTGTTATTACTGGTAGCAGAACTCACGGTACTCAAAAAGATAAATCCGATTCTGAAGAACGCATCATTTCCAGTATCAAAGACCAATTGATTTCCTTTGAATTACCATTAGAAATGAACCATTCCGGCGAGGGCGATTATAAAGCTGAGGTTGCGAACCTTAGTCGAAATGTCGTTGTTGAATCTGCCGATCCTAACGGCGAGCGGGGCCATACTATGTATCACCGCGATTCTTCTGGTTCTCTTGCCTACACCGAGTTTAGGCACCTTGGTAAAAAAAATACCCTTGGCCGCTATAGTGTTCATTTTCACCTCGTTGGCGACACTATGCGGGGTAGTTATGTCCAAGGCAATTCTATTTGGGATAGTCATAACCGCTGGCTGACTATTCATGGAACCAATTTCCTTTATGTTCATGATAATGTCGGGTACCAAAGTGTTGGCCATGGTTTCTTTCTCGAAGACGGAACCGAAGTTTATAACATCCTTGATCGCAACCTTGCAATCTTGGCTAAAGCTGGGAAAAGACTTCCTAAGCAAGTTCTTGGTTTTGATGACAACGCTGGCGCGGGTTTTTGGTGGGCTAGCAGTCTTAATACTTTTACTAATAATGTCGCTGCGGAATGCGACCGCTATGGTTTTAGATTTGAAGCTACTCAAACCAGCAGTTTGAAACTTGACTTGAAAATTCAGCAACCCGATGGCTCTTTAAAATCTACCGATATCCGTACCTTACCTTTTATTAAATTCGATGGCAACGAAGTTCACAGTAGTCATGGCCTTTATGGTGTTAATCTGGGCGAAGGAGTTAATCGCGTTGGCCCCGATAAAAGTCACCCCTTTATTGTTCGTGATTTGAAAATTTGGGATGTTCACTATGGTTTCCGACCCCAAGTTCCTTCTCTTGTTGTTGAAAAACTTACGATTAACCAAGTTTCTTACGGAGTTTATCACCCTAATTTTGATAATCACTTTTATCAAAATGTTTATATTGGCAATACTAACACCGAACCTTTTAATCGAGCCCACGACGATGACAGCGTTCAATACGGTTTGCTTAGTGTGGATGGCCTGACTTTTGATAATTGTCGATCAGGCGGTATGCCTTTGATTCAAATTTCCGATAAGAACCCCACGGGCAAAGCGGAGTCTCATTTTCGAAACCTTAAAGTTATTAATTGGAAAGATAATAGTGGCAATCGAGCTGTTGTGAACTTGGGGGGTGGACCGAGATTAAAACCAGATTCACCACACGGCGTTGATGTTTTTGTCCACGATTGGTTTGGCCCTGGCAAAAATGCCTTAGTCGTTAGCACTCGCACGGAAGATTACAAAAATCACGAAACTGATTTTAAACAAGTCAGCTTTTTTACTGGGGATGAGTCTCGAGTTAAAGAAATTTCTGCTATCTCGTTTCCTCAATCCCCTAAACTTACCGACGATTTTCTCCCTTTTTCTGCTATCACACGCATTCAGAAAATTGGTACGAAGCTTCTTGTAGGGGGAGTTGCTTCCGATAATTATTCCGTTACTAATGTGCTTGTAAATGGCAAAGAAGCAACTTCAACTTCAACCGGATTTGCCACTTGGGAAATCCTACTTGAAAATGCCTCAGCTAAAATGGCCTTAATTGAATCTAAAGCATTCGACTCCTCGGGCAATGAAGAAAAATTCACCCCCAAGGTTAAACTTAATTAGTGCAAGATGGCTTAATTCATCCGTACTAATTCTTAAGGCTAAACTTCATTAAGCCATAATTTGATTTACCAGTCTGCTTTTTTTTAAAGCGAATTGACTGCTGCGTGGAGGATTGCTGTTACTTCTAGAATTTCTTGGTGGAACCGTCTTGATTTCTAATTTGCTCTCGGTCGGAAAAAAATATTATTTTATTGTTTAATTTCTTAGTTTACTTGTTAAGATAATGTTTGTTTGAGTTGGGAGGAGTAGGTTTTTTGAGGTTTTCACGAATGATAACTTCGATCTAATTCCCCCTGATGTTTCTTTCTGTACCGTATTTTCTGATTCTTTTTTGGAATCAATCATATTAAGCAGTAGGAATTAAAGGATCTTATTTTCAAGGAGCGATTATGAAGAAGATTTTTGTTTTGGCTTTTACTTTCGTAGCTATGACCGTGCCAGCTTTCGCACAAGAAAAAGCAGCACCAACAGCTAAAGTTGTTCCCGAAGCTACCAAGACCACCGTTGTTGAAGAAAAGCGTGTTCTTGGCCGTTTTCGCCGTGATGCTGATGCCCCTAAGCTTTCCGATCGCATCAGCGATAAGCTTAACAATCGAAGCGGCAGCGGTTTCCTTGCTAATCTTAGGAATCGCTAAAACTTTCTGTTTCCTTAATGGAAACAGCATATTTTAATTATTACGCCAACACTCATTACGATTGTTGGCGTTTTTAATTGTCACGGTAATTTCTAATTCCGAATGCTATCAACCCATTACTTCTGCAAGTTCAACAAGTCTGCTCTTTTCATTTAATGATTTTGCACCTTTTACAAAGCCAAAAAAAGAGGTAATTGAAGTGGGTTTGTATGCGATGCTGAGAATCAAGCGACATGAAGTTATCAAGCCATAGTATGTCCGAAAACAGGAAAAACATCGAAATTAGGGAATGCCTCTGCACCTAATCGAAACAAGCATCAATCAGATTTGGAGAGTTGGTACCGAAGCAACCAATATCGAAAAGAACTTACAAAGTATGGGATCTGACCAATTATATCACGCAGGAGAAATTGTTTTGATAATGCGCCTTAGAACAATTTATTGCCACTATGAACAGGGAATTGGACTTTAGGATCATGCATATCAATGAACAAACAGTTTAGGAAATGTTTGAATTCATTGTATACTTTTTGCAACCGACAAGAACTTTATTTGCTTTGGGATATCGCTTGCTGGGGGAACATGAATTGCATTTTAAGTAGGGATAAAAACAATATAAGTGAATTGTTGAAAATTACTTGATACAAAACTAAAAAACTGCTTAGAAGGTGAGAGATTTTGAGGAAAATCCCTTAAGTTAGTTTTAAAAATAAAAGAGCTAATATTTTTGAACTATAGTCGATAATCCAAAATCACACTGGCCCAACCACGACAGAAACTCTTCAACCTCGATTGGATCTCTTAAAAAGTAATTCGAGCAGGAATTTTCTTTCTGACCAACATTAACACCAATACCATCTTTTAGGGAACGAAAAACATCTTCGTCGGTATCATCATCACCTAGGTATATTTTGCCAATGTTGGTGTCATTTCCAATCTGGCTTGTGACCCATGAAAGCGCGGTATATTTATTAGTTTCTACAGCAGGATAAATTTCAAAAATGCATTTCCCAGTTTTGATCACAAGATCGCCTAATTCGGAGACAATGCTCTTAAGAGATGAATGTAATTCATGAGTTTTTTTTAGGTTAAGATTCCTGTAATGAATTGCAAAGGTTAGAGTTTTGTCCTCAATAAAAATGTCTGGAAATTTTCTCGTTAAATTTTTGCATAGGCCGAAAGCTTTTTCTAAAATTGGTTGTTTTTGAAGTGCTTTTACATCTATTTTTCTTAACCCTGGGCCTCTGATATTCAATCCATGATTTCCGGCATACACAACATTATCCAAGCCCACTTTTTCAATCAAATCATCAAGTGATCTGCCACTAATAATGGCTATGGTAATATTTTCTTTTTTAGACAAAACATCAAGCAATGTGCGCATTTTGTTTTCAAGGAATACGCTCGAGGAAATATCCTGAATCGGCACAAGTGTACCGTCAAAATCAAGGCCTAATACCAGGTGCGACCTTGGGTGAATATAATCCGTAATTTCACAAAGGTTCTTCAGTAAATTTTTTTTCATGGCAAGTCTTCTAATTCCTGAACCTCAAACTTGAGCAATGCCGAGAAAAATTTTCCCGCCCATCGGTAGATGTTATTTTGGGAAACAACCTCTCTTAATTTAAGCATTCTTTTTTTTCTTTCGCTTTCTGACATAGTTAGCGCATTAAATATTGCGTCGGAAATTTCCTCGATTGAAAATGGGTTAATCAGCAATGCGGAGGTCAATTCCCGGGCTGCCCCTGTAAACTGGCTTAAAATCAAAACCCCATCATTGTCAGACCGACTGGCAACAAATTCCTTTGCCACCAGATTGAGTCCATCATGTAAAGAAGTAACTAGGCAAAATTGGCTTAAACGATGAAAAGCCATCAACTCAAACTGGTTATAATGACCCTTTAGAAAAATAAGCGGTTTCCATGAACCTTTCTGCCATTTCCAATTAATTTTTTCCACAAGATCGTCAATTTGATCTTCCAGATTTCTGTACAAATCAATATAAGATCTGCTGGGGACACCTATTTGAATAAAAGTAAAGCCTTCAACATATTCGGGATGGTTTTCAAGAAAAAAATTTATAGCCATAAGCCTTTCAGGAATTCCTTTTGTGTAATCAATCCTGTCGATACCAATTCCTAAAACTTGACCTTTCAATTCAAAGTCCTCTAAAAATTTATTAATATAATTTTTAACAATTGAACTGTTTGCATCTATTTCGTGTTGTTCAAAATCAATGCTTATTGGGAAAGGACGCACTACAGTAGTTTTAGAATTTCTGGTTATTTCAAATTTTTCTTGGTCAACTTTCGCTTCAATTCCACGGTCAACAGTTTCCAAAAAATTAAGGCAATGATGCCGAATATGAAAACCAAGCAAATCATTTCCCAAAAGGCCTTCCAGTAATTTTTCTTTCCAGGGAAACGCTCTAAATGTTTCCCGGTTAGGCCATGGAATATGCCAGAATTGGGCTACAATTAAGTTTGGGTTTCGATCTTTGAGCATTTTGGGCAAAAGGGCCAAATGATAATCTTGAATAAATACAAAAGTTGGCCTGTAATCCAACTCCTGGATAACAGCATCTGCAAACAACGAATTAACTTTTTGGTAAATATCCCAATGATCAGGGTTAAAATTTGGTCTGGTAAAAGTGATGTGACACAACGGCCAAAGACTTTCATTTGAAATTCCGTAATAATATCCTTTTTCTTGCTCCTTGGTCAGCCATACCCTGCGAAGTTTGTATTTTGGATTATCCACCGGAACCATGACGCTATCATCCGGCCCAACGGAGGATTTATCCGCATCACCACTTCCATGTGCAATCCAAGTTCCCCCGCATGCCTTTAATATTGGATCGAGGGCAGTAACCATTCCGCTTGCCGGTGAGATACATTCAATTTTACCGTTATGGTGCCGGTGAATATAAGGTTCCCGGTTAGAAACAATTATGATTCTGCAGTCTTTGAACCTGCTATTCATCAGTTTAATAAGAGAATCGCTATTCCACATAAAGTCCTTAAATTTATTAATTTTGATTGTTTTATCATCTTAGTACTTTTAGTACAATTAGATATTTACTTAATGTTCCATAGAAAATACCTATGATTAATCTAAACTACCAACACCTTTATTATTTCTGGGAAGTTGCCAAGCATGGCGGAATAACCAAGGCTTGTGAAAAATTACTGTTAGCACAACCAACTGTAAGTGCCCAATTAAAACAGTTCTCAAAATCTATTGGTCTTAAATTATTCAACCGAAATGGAAGAAACCTTGTTCTTTCCGAGGATGGAAAGATGGTGTTTGAATTTGCCTCCCAAATATTTGCTCTTGGTAACAATCTTAAGAAAAGAATCCAGCTCGGGGAAAGCATATCCAATACTACCATTAAGATCGGCATCGCTGATGTTCTTCCAAGAGAATTAGTTTTTAATTTAATTAATCCTTTATTTGCAGATGGTTTGAATATTTTTTTGCAATGCTATGACGATGAAACGCATGCATTACTCGGAAAACTGGCATTGGGGGAATTGGATATCGTGATTTCAGATGTTCCAGTAAATCCTTTTATCAAAGTAAAATCATACAGTCATATGATTGGTGAAAGTTCGGTAACCTTCATAGGTTCTTATCAATTGGTAGCAAAATTTAAGTCGGGATTTCCCAATTCATTATCAAATGCCCCTTTTTTAATGCCCATGAAAGGGACTTCCTTAAGACAAATTCTTGACAACTGGTTTGATGAAAATAATTTAACCCCAAAAATAGTCGCTGAGTTGGCAGACATTGATCTTTTTGAGGATTTTGGAAAATCAGGTAAAGGTTTTTTTGCTTTGCCGCATGTAGCAACCTTGGGAATTTTAAAAAACAAAAATCTTAAAAGCCTTGGTAAAGCAGAAACTGCCAAGGAATCTTTTTTTATTATTTCAAGTGAAAAAACAATTAAAAATGAAATTGCTCTTTTGATCCTGAAAAACGCAAGGGCAAATATATTTAATCAGACGAATTAAAATTAATGCTATTTATAAAATTTGGCCTTTTGAGTTTGTTTTTAACAACCTAGTCCATTTTCGTTAAAAGTTCGTGCATGAATCATTCTCACACGAAGTATTCAACCAAGGGTTAGGTCCAAATGCTACAACATGAAAATCTACCGCTGTTCCCTTTTCCTTGTGCGATGCCTGAATAGTTTTGCTTTCCTCTAATAAGTGTATCCCCCTGCAAAAGCCTCAACCATCAAGTTTCATTGCACGCCTAGGTTTGTTGTTTCATTTTCAAACTTAATGGAAGGTGTATTATCAAAATCTTTGAAGAAATCATATTCATTTCTCGTGGTATAAATTTCGTGGGTTAATGTTTCTCGATTGAGGTCAATTTGATTTATTTGTTCCTTTGCATGTTTTCTAGGTATTGTGTTTTTGGGGTAAAATCCCAAGACATAGAATTGATCGCCGGCTTACCGGTGTGCATAGCGAAGTTATAAAATCTTCCTTGCTTGAATTTAATCAAATTTGATTAACCCATTACTTCTGCAAGTTCAACAAGTCTGCTCTTTTCATTTAATGATTTTGCAGCTGCGTGAATGATTGCTGTTACCTCTAATATTTCTTGATGGGGAACCGGTTCGATCCCTGTTCTTACCATTTCCAGAAAAACATCTGCCATTCTAAAAATTTGATAATGATGACCTAACCAATAATGGCTTTCTATTGCTGGTGTCCACTCATAGGTTTTTTTCGTGAAAGTTGCAGCAGTATGGCAATAAAATTTGGACATATCTGGCCTGCCATACCAAACCTCCCCAGGCATTCTATCTTTATAAGTTATTAACGCCCTGCAGGTATTCTCTCTGGCATACATATTCACTGCGTCTACGCCTGAACCACACAGCGTCATCACCATCCATACGGGGTGTTGCCCATAAACTTGCCAGCTAGGTAAACTCCAACCCCCAGCTTGGCTTGCAATTACATATTGCAGCGGCCCGAATTCTCCAGACTTTTTCATCCGCAGAGCTTCTTCGGTTCCCCATTGATGCCTAAATAAACTGGAGGACATCAAAGGTGCTTTGTTTTTCTTGGCAAAATCTAAAATCTTTTTCGTTCCCGCTACTGTCTCGCCTATTGGCTTATCGCAAAAGGTTGGTAGCCCTGCCTGCAAACCGGGGGCAAGTAATTCAAAATGATCATCCCCATAACCCGAGGCATCCCCTAGCCATATTGCATCGGAATTTTTTACCAATTCTTCTAGTGAGCGTGCTACTTCTACCCCAGGAAAACCCTCTGCAAACGCTGCTGCGCTTACAGGGTCTGCATCGTATACCGCTGAGATTTTTGTTCCTTGAAATGGAAGTTTAGCAAAGTGAATTTCGGGATTCCGAAAGTACTTTTCAAATAATTCTATGGGCCCTGCACTAAGGTGTTTTTTAACAACAGCAAGATTTACCTGAGGGTGAAACCCTTGGGCAAAATGCCAAGTATGCCCATTAGTTTTTTGCGGCTTACCGCGAATGCTTGCGGATACAATGCCGACCCGAATGGTTTTTTTATCACCACCCTCTTTTTTTTGTACTTCACCTAATAAGGCTTCGCTTGCCAAGGTTTCGTTTACCAAAGCGGTGCTTCCCGCTGCTGCTATAAAATTACGCCGATTGAGGTGGGTAGTTGTATTCATTCTGTAAACTCTTGCAAATTTATATCTAAATATCAAGTAATTACTTTGGCCTATTTCTTAGCGAGTTATTTTGATCGCATCTAGCGCAGTCATCTGGTTGTATCCTACCGGCCAGCGAGTTTCAAAAATTGCAGAACCCATAATCGTTTGATTATCTAGAACTGCATCCCATTTTTTTTCTAAAACATTTTTAGTGTCTACTTGAACAATTACTTTGTATTTCCCTGAAGGTAAGACAGGTCCATTTTTTTTCCAGCTTACTTCTCTTTCAGAACCTTTGACAGCCATAACTGTCAGGTTGTGTTGCCAAAGTTTTCCTTTACCCCAAACTAAACGGTCAGAATTAGCAATTGGTTCTTTTTCAAAAGTTTTTGTTTTTTCATCCCAGGCATAGATAGTAATTTGGAGGAGCTTATCTCCCCATTGTGGGTGAGTATTCGTAAGCTTAAACCAAATCTGAGTGCTGAACTTGCTCAAAGAATTGTTTTCCTTTGGAAGATCCGATGCGGTTTTATAGCTATCTTTTTTGATACGGGCGTAATCTTCAATCCAATTCCGAAAAGCCTGGTAACCAAGGTCACCTTGCAAAAATTTCTTTCCTCCACCGTGCTTTATTTCATTCAATGGCTTAAGCAATAATAAGCTTTTTTCAGGATTATCTAAATCAATGAGTTTTGTCTTGGCGATGATATATTCCATGGTTTGTTCTGGGGTACTTTTAAACCAAGTTACTCGGTCGCCGTGTTCTTTTTGAAGTTTCATCGAATCTGGATGACCCTCGGTATGGCAATTCATACAGCGAAAGCGCATCGCCCAAATATTTTGTTCAAAGGATTCTAGCACCCTATCTTTGCGAGCGTGTTTGATTATATCATTTGGTTTTTCTGGTTTTGCTATTTCCTGTTTATCAAGCTTTGGCATTTTTTTAAGTGTTTCATCTTTGCAGCAAAACTTTATCCAATCTGAGAAAGCTTTAAATTCTTCGGTTCTTACTTTTTCCAGAATCATATTTGTTTTCTTGGAATTTGGGTCTTTCATAGTAATGAATTTAAGGATGCGCGATTTTTCGGGCACTTCTACATCCACCAATCCTTGATCTCTTAATGAAAGAAATGTTTTTTCCGATGTGGGCAATATGTAATTTTTCAGGTCTAGATTTGCAAGATGGCATTCTGTGCAACTTGATGGATTTGAAGATTGAAATATTGGCAAAATCCTTTTTTCAAATATTGTCTTTGAGCTTTCTTCTGCAGTAGAAAGTTCAACAAAACTTAAAACAATAAGTAGGCTCAAAGCAATCTGTTTACAATGCATTATCAATAGTCCTTAGGTGTGTTAAGACTTATAAGTTTTAAATATTACATTAACTATTACATAAAAAATCAAAAAGTCTAAATAAAACGATGTTGTTATACCTTCAGATTTTGCTAAATCCTTTATTCTTTGCGAATTATATTTCCAAAAATTCGACCATTTGGCTGTATCAAAAAGTTTATATTGCTATGACTATATTTTCATTAAAGTTTTAGATCAGGATACCTTATAAATCTTGTATCAAATAAGAGGTTTATTTGAATAAGACTTTTAAGGTTTGATTTTTACTTATTTGTAACACATAATATTCAATCATCAAAATGCAATTCTCGGACACAAGTGTCTCCACTATCGCACAGCGTACGAAGTTGGAAGGCCACCGCAGTAAATTTAGCAGAAGAAATAGTGGCAAGTATTTGTTTTGCAGATATAAAATCGCCAAGCTCGCGATGTACCTCGGCCCTCATTAAACAATCGTTTTCATCGCCTTCTTCCAAGAGCCTAGCAAGGGCTTGAAGATTCTTTTTACAAGCTTCTGTATTAGGTATGATACTTTTTTGTTCTGGAGGGATATCACGGAAATCATCGTTCCTTCGCCACCACGCCAACACCCGCAAAGTTCTCTCTTGAATCAAATTCAGCGCCATGCTTTTGTCAATGGAAAGATAAAACTCTTCCTCAGTGAGTTCTTGTGGCCAATCAAGAGTTTTCCACGCTGGGTTCACCTCCTGATCGTCCCAAGATTGGGTACCAACTACTTTACCCTCTGCCAACCAGTAAAAGTCCGAACAATGAATACACTTCACGACGAGAGGAGATTTCGGCAACATAGGTGCAATTTGTTTTCCATCAGTCCAGACTCGGGCGCCAAAGGTATTACCTGACATAAGAGTACTATTTTTCGATAGTCCCCGACAGTGAGGACAAGCAATAATTTGATTTGGCCCTGGTAGCATAAAACCCCCTATTAAGTTTTTGAATTAATATTGATTTGAAACTGAACGACCTAAAGCAACTTAATCACATTGTTTCTTGACCTTGCTCATCAACCTGCCAGCATTTTCCTATGATGCGCTTTGAAATAACTTCCAATGCTGTAAGCCTTCCGCCAAGCCCGCATCCCATATCAATGTATATTAGATATTCCAAATTTAATATTTTACCATTCATTTGTTGTGTATGTCTGAGAAAAGCTGTTTTTTTAGATTTGTGTTTTCATCGAAAGAATAGAAGTAAAAAAACCATCAAGCGGTTAAGCTGAAGGTTTGCTCCCATTCAAAAGGAAAGTCAACTCTACATTTACATATGCGTTAGGTAAAAACCCTTCTTGCGGGGCATGTTAGCCTTGGAGTTTTCTATAACTCGGGGGGGAACAAGCAATGTCGATTAGAAGAAATCCCAAAACAGAATAGCGCTGGCGGGATAT
>JBDNHI010000005.1:0-6976 GCA_041694635.1 Gemmataceae bacterium
CGCTACCGCTGTCCGTGGGATCGCTGGGCATCACGCTGACGCTTATCATGTCCTCATAAAAGACGCTGCTGAGTTGGCTCAGGTCGAGCCAGTCGGTCGTGTCCGCGCTGCTCGTGATCTGAACGACTTGGCCATTGACGGCCCACGTGTACTGAAACGTCACGGGGTCGCTGTCAGCGTCAAAAGCACCTAGAACTTGCGCAGTTAAGCAATCGTCAATTCTCGGGTCCAGGTTATCGAGCGTCACGCTGCTGATGACCGGCGCACTGTTCGCTACCGTGACCGTACCTGACGAAAACGCAGCACCACTGTTGATCGCATCGCTCGGCGTCACTGTCACATAGATCGAATCGCCCTTGTTACCGTAACTGGCCTGACTCAAATCGAGCGTCGCGCTGGTTTCCGGGACCGTAACATTATTGACATACCACGCATACTGATAGGTGATCGCATCCCCGTCCGCGTCCGAGCCGACCACCGTGGCCGTCAGCGTTTCATTCGTTGTCGGGGTGGACTTGTCGAGCATCACGCTGCTGATGACCGGCGCACTGTTGGTGACGTTGATGGCAGTGATGGTGAAAACGCCGGGGACAAACATGCCGATGGTGTAGTTCCCGGTGGCCACGAGGGTCCCCTGATTGATTGGGTAGGTGCCGGCATCCTCGCCGTTGATGCGGGAGAGCGCACCCGTGAATGATGCGGCCGAATCGCCGTTCACCAATCCGGTGTAGGTTGCGCTAAAGGAGGCCGGATCGTTTTCGCCCCAAACTTTGCTCGCGTTATCGGCGGTGACGGCCAAGGTGGCCTTGTTCACGGTGAGGGTGCCGTCGGTGAAGCTGAAGGTGTAGTTGCTCGCGGCGAGAGTGCCGATGGCCGAGGTAATCGTGTAGGTGCCGACAACGCTGGTGTTGTCCGCCGTGGTGCTGAGACCGGTGGACCCGCTGACGACGCTGCCGTCCTCGCCGTTGACGAAGCCGATGATGGTGGCGGTCAGCGTTGGGTTGGCATCACCGTAGGTCTTGCTCTGGTTGTCGGCGGTGACCGTCAAGGTCGCCTTGTTGACGGTCAACGCCCCGTTCACATAGCTGATGGTGTAGTTGGCGAGCCCTTCACCGGTCGCATTATTGGGCACGATTGCAAACGGGGAACCCGCCACGGTCGCCGTCGCCACTGCACCGCTGCTTGTAAAAGTCACACTAGCGATAGAGTCCAGGCCCACAAGACCGGTTGCGGTGAACTCGTTCCCGACAAATGTCAATGTGGATCCGTAGGTCTTGGTCTGGTTGTCGGCGGTGACGGCCAAGGTGGCCTTGTTCACGGTGAGGGTGCCGTCGGTGAAGCTGAAGTTGTAATTACTCGCGGCCAGGGTGCCGATGGCGGACATGATCGTGTAGGTGCCGACAACGCTGGTGTTGTCCGCCGTAGTGCTGAGACCAGCAGTTCCGCTGAGAACGGTGCCGTTCTCGCCGTTGACGAAGCCGGTGATGGTGGCGGTCAGCGTCGGGTTGGCATCGCCGTAGGTCTTGCTCTGGTTGTCGGCGGTGACCGTCAAGGGGGCCTTGTTGATGTTGATCGAAACGGTCTTCGTGACGGTTTCGTAATCGTTGGTGTTGGCCGGCGTAAAAGTCGCCAACAAGGTCTGCGTACCCGCTTCGAAGATTGTTCCCAAAGCCGGGGCGTAGACGAACATCCCAGCCACATTGGCCGTGGCGTTGAGCTGCGTGCTGTTTAAGGCCGAGCCGTAGAAGATGTCGGCGGGGTTGCTCCATGTGATCGTTGGCGTCGCTTTGACGGAGGTGATGGTGAGCGTGAAGGTGACCGGGATGGTGGCATCGATACCGTCGCTCAGGCTGACCGTAACTGTGGCGCTGCCGAAAGCGTCGGCGGCGGTGGTGAAGGTGAGTGTGCCATTGGCGGCGATGCTCGGCGCTGCGGAGAACAGGCTGCCATTATCGTTGGAGACGGTGAACGAAGGCGTCTGTCCCTCGTTGGCCGGGCCGGTGGAAATGGCGCTGGCCCAGGCACCGGCGTAAGCGCCGCTGTCTTCGCTGACCGTGATGTCGCCACCAGCGCTGAAGTTGGGCACATCGTTGACGGAGGTGATGGTAAGCGTGAAGGTGTATGGCAGACTGGTGTCCACGCCGCCATAGGCCGTGCCGCCGTCGTCCTGCAGAACGATCGTGACCGTGGCGCTGCCGAAAGCGTCGTCCGCAGGCGTGAATGTGAGCGTGCCATCGGCGGCAATGCCCGGCGCTGCACTGAACAGGTTCGGGTTGCTGTTGCTCTGGACGATGAAGGTCAGCGTTTGTCCCGACTCATTCGGCGGTCCGGCTGAGATGGAGGTCGCCCAAGTACCGGAGTACGCACCGCTGTCTTCGCTGACCGTGATGTTGCCGCCCGCGAAACTCGGCGCCATGTTGGGGGTGTCGTCATCGGCAATGGTAAGCGTTGCGGTGCTCGGCGAACCGATCGTATAGCTGCCGCCTCCACAGCAACAGCCACAGCAAGAACAACAGCAAGAACCTCCGGTGAGGTTGATCTTGACTGTCTCCGAGTCCTCAACTGCGGAATCGTCGATGATGACGACATTAATATCCGCAGATGTATTGCCAGCCAAGATTGTCACGCTATCGGCGAATGCCGAAAAATCAACCGTGCTGGTAGCGGTCGAACTGTCGGCATCAAAAGTGTAATACACCACGAGATTGCAAGCGCTGTCGCCTCGGCTTACGCGGAATATGCCGTTGGTTCCGGACTCGGACCCATCCTGTATGTTGGCAACCGTGACCGTGGAGGGCACAATCCGATCCTCGAGCACCTCGACGAGCAGGCGCGTGAAGTTGGGTTTCTTGCGACCAGTAACATGGGTGCCTTGGGACCGATCACCCATCAACGCCTTCCACAGTTTTGAGAAGCTAAGCATAGTGCCCTCCATTCGCTGGGTGTTAGTCGCTGTGCAAGGAACAGACTCGACAGACATTATTCCCTAAGCAAGTGTAACAGTGTCTACAAAATCTTCGAACTCCCGAATCGTTTGACGGTCATCGAACAGAAGATCGCTGGCAAGCGCAATGCGATTCTTCATTTCACGACGAAAATCTGGCTCGTTTCCAAGGCGAATCGCCAGGCGGACATAGCCCTCGGCCGATGTGGCGATCAGGTCTTCAATGCCCATCTTCCGGTAAAAGCCGAGGGTGTACCGCTCTACCTTGAGATCCCCAGGATAAGTGACGATTGGAAGCTGCGCAGCAAACGCATCCTTGGCCATGAGGCTCACGCTGTAATGTCGAATGTCGAGCAATGCGTCACAGACCGACATCAACTGCGCAAGCCCGACGGCGCTCTGGGACGGCAGAATTCGTATCCTCTTGGCGCCTGCACCGAGCGTCCGTTGGAAGCGTGTTAGCAGATGGTCCAGCGCGGGAGACCCATCTGCCGATAGGATCACGATCGTCCCCGCCTCATCCTCTTCAAGAATCTGGCGAAAGAGCTCATCCTGTGCCGGATGAAACTTCGCCAGCCGCTGCGGGCAGAGGTAGAGTGCACCCTGTGTGGGCAATCCAAAATCGGAGCGAGCGGCCGGGGGGACGCGGGGAGGTTTCTTCTCGTAAGCTGGAAAGGTTTTGAACCGGACTAGCTGTTCAGTGTATTCCTTGGCTGCGTCAGCCGACTCGACGAGGTTGGAGGATAGGTAGTAATCGACTTCGCCTACGCCGCTTGTAAAGTGCGTGGCCCAACTTGTGCACTGAACGGGCGCCAAACGGGCGAACGGCAGCAGATAACCCAGAGGATCGGCACTAACTTTGTGGAAATAAAGCACATCGCACTTGGCCGCAGCGATGGTCGCTACAGCGTCACCGAATCGTCGCGAGAAGGGGATCCAATGAATGTCATTGCGGCAGATTGCCGCACGCATTTTCTTGATTCCTGCATCGTCGCAAAACAGGAATATGCGGAAGCGAGCGGGATCGAGTCTTTCAACGATTCCGCCTTGAGTACGCAAGAAGCTTCCGACATGCGGGGATGTTACCACAAATCCGACTCGTTTCGCCCCCTGCGAAAAGGGCAGAGGATTACGCTTCGAAATGTGCGGACTGTACAAACAAGCGAATTTCTCAAGCAGATGGCGATTGCTGCGCCCATGATGAGCAAGGTTGAAAGACGGAACGAACCCGTCGAACGCCAACTCATCAAGATCCACTTGTATCCCAACCTGAATTGCGTCATCCAGATGTCGATTCAGCTCTGCACGGTAATCATCGAGTTCCGCAATACTCTGGAATACCGTCGGGCAAAGGCCGAGACGCTGATAGCGCCACAAGGACTTGTTCCGACGAAGGCAAGATGCGGTCGTGAAAAATCGCTCGGCCTGCTGCCAGTTTTCTTTTTTTGCGTACGCCTTTGCTGCGTTGAAAGCGGCTTCACCGTTGCCAGGGTCTGCAATAAGCGCTTGCTCAAAAGCGTCGATGGCCTCGTTCACTTGGCTCAGATCCAACAGGACACGCCCGTGATTATTAAGAATATCGCTGCGCGGACCACCCGCATGGAGTGCATCTCGATAAAGGGCGCTAGCCTGTTCTAATTCCCCTTCTTCATAAAGAAGATTCGCAAGGTTGAATAACGCGTTGATGTGCTTTGGTTGACTGCGCAGCGCTTCCCGATAGAACTGAATGGCTTCTGCCGTTCTTCGTTGTTCCTTGTGAACCATTCCCAGATTGGCTAGTGCATCGGCATAATCGTTATCAAGACGGACTGCGTGGGCGAAGGCGTTATTCGCCTTGTCAAGTATTCCACCTGCGAGCAGCGCTACGCCAAGATTGTTGTGGAAGACCGCATTAGTCCCGTCGAGAGAAACTGCATGTTGAAGGGCATCTATTGCGGGGCCATTTTCGTTGATTTGCAAACATGCAATACCCAGACCATGCCACGACTGGGCATGGGTGGGATCAAGCTTAATGAACGCTCGATATCCCGCAATCGCAGCCGCAAACCGGCGCGCTTGGTGGTCCCTCCGTGCCTCGTGAAAGGCAGTTTGCAGAGAACGGGTATGGACCATTCTAGTAGGCACGGGCGGCCTCCGAAGCGGATTTTGCTGTTGGATGACATCTAACAGTTATCTCGAAGGATTATAAATCTGGGAAAGAACAATTCAAGCTAATTCTGGACATTTTTCGAGACTTCTCGCTCAACGCAACTGATTCTTCCTGTAACTCGTTTAAGCCAAGGCTTTAGTGATAATTTTCCGGTCTAGAGTACCGGTAAGCTTTTGATCAAGTCCATTATAAAAATATTTCAAATGCCTGTAGTCAAAGCCCATCAATTGTAAAACGGTGGCGTGCAGATCGGAAACATGGAAACGGTTGCAACCGCCTGAAAATATAGAGAATTGTAGCTTAACCTCATGACATTCGTGCCACGGCAGCTTTTTCTTTCCAATTTCCGGCCCTGGTTATTGCTGCCCCTTGGGCGCAGATGCGTGAAATTCCTTGGGCAATGCCCAAACTCTTACGGTCGCATCGTTGCAACCTGCCACCAGCGTTCGACCATCGCGTGAGATCGCCATGCTGAGGACGAGGTACTTGACATCTTTGAGCAGATCGACATGCAGTTTTTTTTCCGCAACATTCCAAACCTGAAGGGTACCGACCACGCCAAACTTTTTTCCCGGCGGCAACTCGCAGCCACTAGCGAACAACCATTTGTCGTCGGGGCTAAACGCTAGAGAGAGAATAAACGCATCCTCGTTTCCCGTCAGCGCAGGCAAGAGCTTGTGGACCTTGGCCATCTTGTCGGGGTCCGTCAAATCGGTAATGACCTGGATTTGGCCTCTGCCCCCTCCGGAAGCGCATAGGTTGCTGGCGTTGCCAAAAGCGACAGCCCGCAGCATAGATTCCCACCTGCTGGCATTGCTTTCCGTGGCAACATTGACAGACAGTAGCCTTGCAATGCGCTCTCTAAATGTTGGAAAATCTCCCTCGTTGCGGAACCTCCATGACCAACAATGCAATACCCCGCCCGCGTCCCCGGCTATTACATCCTTGCCATCGTGCGAAAAGGCCAGTTTACTAATCGTCTTTTCATAAGCGCGCAGCGTCACGGTCTTCTTAAATTTTTCCGTGTCGAAAAATACAATGGCGGCGCGTTGCCCACGAGCGTCGTCCTCGGGTTCCGGAACACGCGTAGTCATGGCGAGAAACTTGCCGTCCGGGGAAAACCGTAGACAGTCGACAATCTCATCACTTTGCAACCGGGCGATTTCCTTGCCGGATGGAAACTCCCAAACCTTGGCAGTCTTAAGGGACCCAACACCCGCAGCGGCGAGAAGTTTGCTGTCCGGCCTGAACGCCACGGTTTCGAAACCACCTTCGGGATCGCGATGGCGAAACACCTCCTTCTTGGTCTTTAGGTTCCACACAATCAGAAGGGCGATGGCCTCATCGGTCTCATCCTGGTAGCCCGCCGCCGCAAGAAACTCGCCGCACGGCGAAAGCGTAATCTCACTGGCTCGCACCCCTTTGAAGACGGCGGGGCATTCTGGGGCATTCTGGGCGAAAACCGGCGCAGCGACCGGCAACCAAAGCCCAGCAGCAGCGACCACTAACCATGCGGACATTCTCGTTATCTTCATCGTTAGGATCCTCGTGAGAACTCTACCAGGGGACGAAGCAAACCGCTGCCGTTAACGCGGAATCGGGCCGGCGATGTCTGTATCGCAAAACCCTACCGAGACACTGGGGGCCGAATCGTATGCGCAAACGCTTTGCCGGCCGCATCCGTGCCGGTGACGCTGACCGAAAAGGTCACGGTCCAGTCCACTGTGCCATTCGTGAGGGAACCGGGTTCATTTGTTGCGGACCACTTTTAGGAGCGGCAATGTTTTTTGAAGGGCCTCGACCCCTTCATCGGTTACGAATGTCCCGCTAATGTTGAGTTCCTGCAGAGCCTTGAAGCCAGCCAATTCCTTGAGGGCGGAGTC
>JBDNHI010000006.1:0-60151 GCA_041694635.1 Gemmataceae bacterium
AAAGCTGGAACTTGATTGTTCCACCGGCCATATTGTTAGAATTAACGAGGAAGAATGGGTGGTAAACAAAGATGGCGAACTTGTCCTTAATGAAGATGAAGAATAAATTAATTTAAACTACACCCGATTTTATCCACAGTAGAGAGAGAAACCCCACCTGTAAAAGCAGGTGAAAAAGCAAAGAAATTTGCCAAAAGGGAAAGATCGGTGCACTAAAAATTTTCACATTAGGCCCGCCCCCCGGCCCTGCACCAACCAAATAATCATTTGTCCCATCACCATTGATGTCTGCGAGGGTAACCCGAACGCCACCCGTAAACGCACTATCAAATGCTAAAAAAGAAGTTATTGCTTGCTGAGTTCCTGAATCAAATATTTGCACAAGTGGGCAGAACCAAACCCCGCACCAGTCGCAAAAATGGAACCTGCTAGCACATTTCGAGTTTCCAGAACTTCTAATTTCAACACAAAAAAGATCCTCATTTAGAATATAAATGGATCAAAAACTAAACCCCATGCCAAATGTAGACTTCAAATTCTAATTTGCAACAATAAAATTGCCCATTTTACCCAAACAATCGTTGTTGCCCAACATAATGCCCTTCTGAAACCGCATTCTTCTATGCTTTTAAGCGGAAGTAAAGCTAAACCTACTGCTACAAGAGGCAAAGAACAACCAACCAAAACCCCTTTCGTTTCGACTTTTCAAAACACGGTACTATATCTCGTTAAGGTTTTTATCGCCATACGCTGCTTTCAGATTAGGCACAACCAACTGACCCATCCCCGAATTCTTAGAACAGCATTCGTAACCAAAAATGGCAAAGGCAGTAAACTCACAACGGATATAGGTAATTTAGAGAAGCAACCTTCAAATTCACCGAGCAGGAAGACTAGGGGGAGATTTCCGAAAATGCCGATTGTTCCTATTTTGCCTTTTTTGCTAAATGCAACGAATCTTTCGCCTTTTTAATCAAATCATCTCACCTTTTTGCCGATAGATACTGATGTGTGCCATTCCAAAGGCACGCAAAAGGTTTCGTTTAAAATTTATGGCTAGGCGCTGGGGATTTACTATGTTTCATTTTCTATCTCAATGGTTTACCGCTTCGAATTCTAAGACCATTAAAAATCCTCGCAAGGCCTTTTATTCTAAAACTTTGCCTAAAATCGAATTTCTTGAAGATCGCACGACACCTGCAAATATTACTTTTGCCTCTGGGGTGCTTACTTTAGATTTCACTAATACAGATTCCACCAGCGAATCTGTAATCGTTACCAACAACGGTACAACCATTGATATTTCGGGTGATGCAAATGGGTCGCAACTTTCATTCGACATCAAGGATGTTAACCAAATCGTTGTTCAAGATAGTGGTGGTGGTTCTGCTCAATCTGCAAAATTTACGGGCTCTTCTGGTTTTAATCTTTCTGGGGGATTGGCCAGCCACGGAGTGGAGTCAATTGAAATCAACCAAGAGATTTCTTCAGCAACATCCGGAATTAGCATCGAAACATCGCAATCGCTCCAGATTTCTGCAAAATTAACAAGCACCACAGGTGATATTGTTCTTAAAAACACCGGGTCTTCTTTAAAAAATGATGCAGGCATTATTATCACCAGTATCAACGCAAAAATCAGCACCCTAGGTGGCAATATCTTTATTGATGGCACAGGATCCGGAATCACAAATAATCTTCATGGTGTTGCAATTGATGCTGGGGCAAAAATCTTCGCAGGGAATGATGGGGCAACTTTTGGTGCCCTCTCTATCACAGGCACCGGTAGCAAATTCGCATCGGGCGATTACAATTTCGGTCTATGGCTCGAGGGCACGGGCACCGAAATTAATTCCTCAGGGGGCAATGTCACCTTGTTGGGCAACGGTGGTGGCACCGGGGCCAGCGCTGGAAACTTCGGCTTAGTTGTTACCTCGGGCGCTGTTGTCTCTGCGGGTGGCACTGGGGCAGTAAGCATAACTGGAATCGGCAGCGCAAAAGTTTCAGGCGGGGGAAACATGGGCCTTAGAGTTGATGGAGTTGGCTCCCTTATTACCTCTTCGGGCGGTTCCGTTACCGTAACTGGCACTGGTGGGGGATCGGGCGCTGATGGCTATAACCATGGCATCCTTGTTGCAAACGGCGCTGCTATTCTTGCTGGCGGATCTGGCACGGTTAGCGTTTCAGGCCAAGGTAGCCTCAGCGACACAGGCAGCAACAACTATGGGGTTTTGATTTCCTCTACCTCTGCAAAAATTTCCTCCTCGGGAGGAGCTGTCTCTGTTACTGGCACTGGTGGGGGCTCAGGCGCTGGAAACTATAATTATGGGGTAAAAGTTAGCTCTTCTGCCAGCATTTCTTCCGGCATCAATGGCAATGTTTCTGTATCAGGCACCGGTGGCGGTAGTAGTTTATCCACCATTGGCTTCAACCTAGGTGTTTTTCTTGCCGACTCTTCCTCGATTAAATCTTCAGGCACCAGCACACTTTCCATCAGTGGCAACGGTGGTTTGAATAGTGGTGGCAACTACAACCACGGCGTTCTTATCGGCGTTTCTAACCTAGTCCAAGCGGGTTCAGGTGGTATTACTATTTCAGGAAACAAAACCACTGGCACCACCAGTTACGGCATCGGGATGGATCAAACCACTTTGGTTACCACGGCTAGCACCGGAGGGCAAATCTCTTTCTCTACTAATGGCATTTATCTTGGGAATACCTCAAAGATCGAAACTACTGGTTTTGCATCACTTCATTCTTCCGAAAGCATCAGCGGAACCGGACTGGTTGTTGCAAACAACCTGACGCTAGCCGCTTCTAGCGGAATTTCAATCAACACCCAGACTCCAACTCTTGCAAGTGTTTCCAGTACCACCGGCGACATCATCATTGGGCAGGCAGGCAATTTGAATCTACCATCAATCATCGCATCTGGAATGCTTAACATTATTGTAACGGGTGCAATTTCTCAACAATCGGGTTCATCCCTTAGCGTGAATGGCATATCCTCATTTAATGCAGGTACTAGCATCATTCTGGAATCTGGAAGCAATAATTTTGTTGGCGCAGTTGCACTTAAAAACACGGGGGCAAACAATGTTTCCATCAAAGATTCCAACTCAATCACTATCGCATCATCCAATGTGGGCTCTGGAACTTTAAACATTTCTGCGGTTGGTATTTCGCAAACCGGCCCAATCATCCAGCAAGCTAGCGCCGGGGCAGTAACTTTAAATGCAGGCGCCGGAACCTTGGCTTTATTGAACGGCTCAAATGATTTCACAGGGATAGTTTCCATCACTAATTCTAATTCGTTCGCAGTACAAGTAGCAGATGCCAACGCTCTGCAATTGGGCACCGTAAAAACAGATGGAATAATTTCCATTACCGCCCTAGGTTCTCTTTCATCATCATCTTTGGGCAGCATTGAAAATTCCGCAGCGTTAAATTTGACCGGAGCCACCATAGGTTCTGTCAGCCAACCCATTTTAATTCTTAATACTGCAGGCTTAAATGCGACAAGCACAGGCAACGGTAATATCTTTCTCAAAGCGCAAACCAACACCATCCAAGTTGTTAGCCTTCATGCAGGTACTGGAACCATCACTTTTGAGGGAGGCAATTTTGTTTCATCGGCAAATGAAATCATCCATGACAATAGCTCGATCAATCTAAATGGTGCCTCCTGGGATTTAAATAACTACACGGAAACTGTTGCTGCCATTTCTGGAAATTCCAATATCTATCTGGGGTCGGGAAGTATCACGATTTCTGGATCTACCTTGGAAAATTATTCTGGAACCATATCAGGAAGCGGAAATTTCATTCGCTCAGGCACCGGTTCCACCACTTTCCTAAGTGCGAACACTTATAATGGAAAAACTTTCGTCCTTGGCGGCTCCCTCATTTTAAACGCTAACCAAACTAGCGATTTTATCGTTGATGGTGGTACACTTTCTGGCAGCGCAACCATTGGAAAGTTGGAAGCAATAAGTGGTTCGGTCAGCCCTTCTCTCTTGCAATCCAACGCCTTATCTCTTTCTGGTCTGTCTTCGCTTAACATAACCATACGGGGCACCATGCCTGGTACAGGGTACGATCAAATCAAATCCCTTGGTACTGTCACCCTTGGCAATGCATCTCTTAATCTTTCCGGAACTTTTATTCTTCCTGCTGGTTCAGAATTGATATTGGTCAGTAACGATGGTACCGATCCTATTTCAGGAACCTTCAAGGGGATTTCAAACAACCAAATCATCACAATCCAAGGCACAAGCTACCTTCTCAAATACGATGGTGGCGATGGCAACGATATCACCCTGACTAGGCCCAACCCACAATTCATTACGGTGGGAACCATATCTACCCCTACCGGTTCTGGTTTCGAATTCTTTTCCTCGATCAATCCAACACCCACAAAGATTACTGCTTTTCAAGGTTTTTATGGAGAAATCAGAGTTTCCTCTAACTCCGATTTTAATGGTGATGGCGTCAATGACATTGTCGCTGCCGCTGGCGCTGGTGGCGGACCTCGCGTTTCTATTTTCAGTGGCGCCAACGGAAACATCCTTCTCGATTTCTTTGCCTACAACACCTCTTTTTCAGGTGGCGTTTTTGTTGCTACTGGCGATGTCACTGGTGATGGGGTTCCAGATTTGATCACAGGTGCTGGGGCAACCGGCGGCCCCCATGTTATTATCTGGGACGGAATTTCACTGGCCCACAATTCTCCTACGCCCAAGGCCAGCTTCTTTGCTTACTCTCCCACTTTTCTTGGGGGAGTTTCTGTTGCTACAGGCGACCTTAATGGTGATGGCATTAAGGAAATTATTACTGGTGCGGGAATTGGTGGCGGCCCACAGGTGAATGTTTATTCCGGCTGGAGCTTCTCTCTCCTCTATACCTTTTTTGCATATGACTCCAGTTTTGCAGGCGGTATCTTTGTTGCTGCGGGCGATCTAAATGGCGATCAACACGCGGAAATCATCACAGGTACTGGCCAAGGCGGAACCTCTAAAGTAAATCTCTTTGATGGACAAAACTTCCAAATGCTCGGATCCTTTTCACCTTATCAACAAGGTTATAATGGGCCTGTTAGCGTTGGTGCTGCAGATTATTTTGGCACAGGAAAACAAAACATCATCACTGGGGCGGGGAACAATATTGGTCAAAACCCAAATGTCAAAATCTTTGCTTATGACGCCACACTGCTAGATTCTTTCTTCACCGGCAATTCATCCGGTTTCCCAAATAGTGTTTTTGTAAGTTAATCAATCAGTATTTCAGCATTTAAAAGTTCACTTTAAACCACGATGCAAGAGTTGTTTGATTTTACTTTATATTTTAATCTAAAGCTAAAACCTCAACTCTTTTTTAATTCCCTTTGGCAGGTATTAAATCTCAGTATCATCAAACCATTGCTATTACTTCATTCACTGGTTTGGTGATTTTCAAGTCTACAGGCCCAAAAGGCCGCTGGTGGAAAATTATCGGGTATTGTGGGGCTTTTAACTTCGATGCCTCTTATTAACGCTCTGCAGTCAAAAATTTACGAAAACTACTAAGGGCGGGGCGAATCTTTGGCAAACCATAATGGGAATTAAAAAAGCAAGCAGTATAAAACTGCTTGCTTCTTAAAAGATGACCTCGCTGGGGCTCGAACCCAGGACCTACGGATTAAAAGTCTGTTGCTCTACCAACTGAGCTACGAGGTCTTCCTACTAATATAAATAGTTATCTAAGGCCTAAAGGTCAACCAGAAAACTAAAGTTCTTCGTGTTCAGCTAGCCATCTTTCAGCATCTAACGCAGACATACAGCCACTGCCCGCTGCAGTAACTGCCTGCCTATAGTAGCTATCTGCGACATCGCCGGATGCAAAAACCCCCTCCACACTTGTCATCGTTCGGTGGGCAGTTTTCCAAACAATGTACTTTTTGTCGTCAAGAGTGAGTTGCCCATTCAAAAAGTCAGTATTTGGCGTATGCCCGATAGCAACGAACATACCAGCAGCAGCTAAATCTTCGGTTTTACCGGTAATTAAATTCTTTAATTTAACGCCTGTAACGCCATCTTTATCATTCCCAAGCACTTCCTCAACAGCACTATTCCAGCAAGGCTTGATTTTAGGGTTGGCAAGGGTCCTATCTTGCATAATTTTGCTTGCTCGAAGCTTATCTCTTCGGTGAACCAAATAAACAACGCTGGCGAATTTGCTAAGGTAAGAGGCTTCCTCAGCGGCAGAGTCGCCACCGCCTACCACCACAATCGGCTTATTTCTAAACCTAGGTAAGGCGCCATCGCATACTGCACAGGCAGAAACGCCCCTATTTTTGAAATTATCTTCACTAGGAAGGCCCAGATAGTTAGCCCGAGCGCCTGTCGAGATAATCACCGACATTGCTTCAATGGTATTGCCTTCCAGCGATTTAATAACAAAAGGGCGTTTAGAAAGGTCGATATCGACAATATCATCGGTAATAATACGGGTACCAAAGTTAACCGCTTGTTGCCTCATTAAATCCATAAGTTCGGGGCCGGTGATGGCGTGGCCTGGCTGCTTGACCTTATCCTGAACCCAGTAAGGCCTGCGTTGTTCGGGCAAAGCAGATTCCAAAAATTGATGAAAGCTAGCAGCTGGGAAGCCTGGGAAGTTTTCAACTTCAGTAGTTAGGGCAAGTTGGCCCAAAGGAAGAGTGCCTTTAATGCGGTTATCCTCGGTAATCGCACCTTCAAAAACAAGAGGTTCAAGGTTTGCCCTAGCACAATAAATAGCAGCGGCCCAGCCTGCAGGTCCAGACCCTACAATGACAACTTTTTCAACCATTCCTTCTCCTTGAAAAAAACGGGCTTTGCCCAGAAAGCCCTCTTGGGTACATTTATATATCATTATTCTAGGAAGGAATCCTTGGCGGTGCAACAACCGGATACCATATAACGGAAATTTTAAATGATCCATCAGCTTACCAAACTTCGAGACATTCTGCGTTATGTACCACGGTTCCGCGACCGTATTTTTGTTATTGCCCTTGATGGCATCGTCGTAGAAAGCGAAAATTTTAAGAACATTCTTCTCGATATCGCCCTCCTTCGTAGCCTCAGCATTAATGTGGTGCTGGTACACGGGGCAGCTCATCAAATTCTTAAGCTTGCAGAAACAATGGGCAAAGTTCCATCAAACCTCGATGGTTCGGGTATTACCGATGCAAGCACCCTTGATTTATCTTTGCTGGCATCGAGTCGAGTTTCACACGAGCTTTTAGAAGGGCTTTCTACAAACGATTTAAAAGCTGCGGTCAGCAATTCAATCGTGGCCCATCCCGCAGGGATTCTTCAAGGAATTGACCAACAGCACACAGGTCAGGTGGAACGAATCGATGCAGCATTGTTAAATTCGCTTTTAAAGCAAGATATAGTGCCTGTGGTTCCCCCAATAGGGTGTGATGGAGAAGGTCATAGCTTCCGATTAAATTCAGATGTTGTTGCGTTTGAAGTGGCGAAGGCATTGCAGGCGGTAAAACTGATTTATCTAACAACCCGGCCTGGCCTGATTATGCAAAAGTCAAAGAAGAACGAAACAAAAGAGTTGTTTGTTAGGCAAATCTCGGTTGATGATGCAGAATTAATTCTGCGCAAGCAGCGCGATGAAATTTCACCACCTATGGTTTCTAAAATCGAACAGGCTATTAAAGCCATCCGCGGTGGCGTTCCTCGTGTTCATCTCATCGATGGCCAAGTCGAGGAGGGCCTACTTGCAGAGGTTTTTTCAAACGAAGGAATAGGAACCCTGATTCACGCAAACGAATATGTCGCAATTCGTAAGGCTTTGAAAAAAGATGCTCGAGCAATTCATTCTTTAATTAGGGGTTCGGTTGCGAATGATGAGTTAATAATGCGCACTCGGGCAGAAATCGAAAAACAAATTGATGATTTCTTTGTCTTTGAAGTAGACAAAAACCCCGCGGGGTGTGCAGCGATTCACTTATTCCCTGCCGAAAAGAAAGCCGAACTTGCTTGCCTTTGTGTTGACCCACGCTATGAAAACCAAGGCATAGGAACGAAGCTAATGCAGTATGGCGAATCTCAGGCGAAAGCCGCAGGAATGCAAGATTTAATCTGCCTTTCAACCCAAGCGACGCATTTTTTCCAACAAAAAGGTGGGTTCCAACCGGGTACCCCAGACTCTCTACCAGTTTTACGCAAAGAAAAATATGATAAAAGTGGTAGAAATTCGCTCGTCCTTACAAAAAAAATTACTCCCTAAAGTTCTGACTGCTCTTTGATATGTTCTAGCACCCTTAAATGAATCGTATGAATGATCGTATCAGACCAAAGCCCCCAGTAACCATTAGGCCACATGTTGTTGCTGTACCAAGTACTGCCTTCTAAGCGAGTACGATTGCCCTCTAAGCGAATCAGTCTGAATTCGCCTTTCTTGCTAATCAAATGATGATCTAGATGTGGCGGGTGAATATTGTAAGGGCTCCACTCCTGCATGGGGCAAGGTTGACTAATCACATCAAACGAAAGCTTGTGAGGCATATCCCAGCAGGTGATAGGTTCGACAAAAGGGCCGGTCGAAAAAATACAATTTCTTACTGCACCAACCCCACTGCCTTCAATTTCAGCACGAATAGGATAAGCCACGCCTGTAAGGAAGACCCAACTTCGATTGCCCTGTGGAATTTCAGGAAAAGCAATCACTTGATTCCAAACTATTTCTGGAGGGGCATTAATTTCGACAATGCTAATAACTTCCCTTAAGGGTGGGGTTTCTTGAAGCAGACATTCCATTCCCATGAGTAAGGGTAAACCGGGCAAGTGCAGAAGTAATATAAGTGGGTAGGCGCTTTGTAACCAGGGCCTTGCTTGAACTAAGTAGCCAAAAACCGAGCCAATGGTTGAAAGCAAAAAACCCAAAGGCAAGAACATAATAAGGCAAATAGCCCCTTCAATCCCTACAGCAAACACGGCAAGAAAGGCAAGCAGACTGGAGTAAAAACCAACACTCATACAACTTGAGAAAGGCTGTGGATTTTTCCAACCAAAGATAAGTACAGAGAAAAAACCGTGTGCGAAAGGGACTCCAAGAAAAAGTGTAAACCCATAGTTGCCGAGAAAATTAGTTGAAAGAAATACAAGGGCAACAGAAGTTATGATGGTGAATAAAGCAGATAAAATCGTTGCTTTAAATATCACCTTCCAACCCACGGGATTTACTTTGATAATTAATGGCGGTGGATCCAACGAATCATTGTGAGGGATAGCAAGCAAGTTTTTTTCGGGGGCCAAGCAGAGAATAGCAATTAGCCCCAAGTTGATTAACGGAACAAAAAAAAACACCAGTAACCACCCGGGTAGTCCTGCAGATAAAAGCCTCCGGTAAGTCATCGTTGTCCCTATGATGATAAAAGGAACAGCGATTGCTAACATAAAAAGGGCAAATTCTCTATCTGCGGGGGCTAGACCAAGAATATTAATTGTTTGATCATCAGGCCAAATAAGGTATGTTTTTGGAGACCACGGCTTATTAAAAATGAAATTTGCAACCCAAAGATCGATTGCGTATTTTACAATCATCAGAGAAAAACCAGTAAGGGCGTAACTTTTCCGAGTAACAGAATTTTTAATATACTCAAGCAACCTCATAAGTTAACCCCTTCATCTAAAATAAAAGGCACAAGAGATTTAACCTTCTATTTATAACAATAACCGTAAAATTATGATAAACACTAACAAAATATCAAGTGAAACAAGCGGCATTTCAAGCATAATTCTTGAAAACAAAAAAACCATGCTCTACCCTTGGAGGTGCATCATCACCATTTGGCTACAGTTTTAGAAAGGGATAAAGTAAAAGCCGAGGTTGCAACAATGCAACCTCGGCTCTTTTTTCAACAAGCTTAAAAGCCAATTAGCTTAGGCTCACCGTTACCGTTTTGATTTCGGTGTAATGATCAAGCGCAGCCTCACCGTTTTCACGACCTTGGCCCGATTGCTTAAAACCACCAAACGGAGTTGTCGTATCCACAATATGGTAACAATTTACCCAAACGGTTCCTGCTTTGACCGCAGCAGCATAGTTATGTGCTTTATCGATATTCTTGGTCCAGATCCCTGCTGCTAAGCCGTAGAAGGTACTGTTCGCCCTTGCAATAACTTCGTTCATATCTTTAAAGGGAAGTACGCTAACCACGGGGCCAAAAATCTCATCCTTAGCAATCGACATCTCATCCTTCACATTATCAAAGATGGTGGGTTCGACAAAGTAACCCTTGGCTCCCTTGCGAGCACCTCCGGTAACAAGCTTGGCGCCTTCCTTCTGCCCCAGATCGATATAATGCAAGATTTTATCAAGCTGTTCTTTTGAAACCTGTGGCCCTTGTTGCGTCGATTCATCTAGCGGGTCGCCTACCCTGCGTTGTTTAGCTTTCGCTGCAAGCCTTTCAACAAATTCCTTCTGAATCTTTTGTTCGACAAACAATCTGCTTCCCGCGGTACAACACTGCCCACAATGAAAGTAAATTGCGTGGAATGCCCCTTCCACTGCCTGATCCATATCGCAATCTGCAAACACCACATTAGGGCTTTTCCCACCGAGTTCAAAAGTGGTGCGCTTTAAAGTATCCGCCGCTTTCTTTTGAATGATCTTGGCGGTTTCAACATGGCCTGTGAAGGCGATCTTGTCAACGCCCGGGTGTACCACCAAAGCATCGCCAGCGGTTTCACCAAACCCATTGATGATGTTAATAACGCCTGCGGGGAAACCTGCTTGAATCGCAAGCTCTGCAACGCGAAGTGCAGTAAGCGGAGTTTGCTCTGCAGGCTTCAACACGATGGTATTGCCACAGGCAAGTGCTGGCCCCCATTTCCACGCCAACATCATTAAGGGGAAGTTCCAAGGGATGATTTGACCAATGACGCCCACAGGTTGACGCAGAGTATAGGAAAGAAATTTCCCGCGAACCGGAACGGTCCGGCCTTCGATTTTATCGGCCCAGCCCGCATAATAACGCAAAGAGTTAATGGTGCCTGCTAAATCGCCTCGAGAATCATTTATTGTTTTACCGCAGTTGTATGATTCAAGAATTGCAAGTTCTTCTGCTTCGTTTTCAATAAGGTCTGCAAGCTTGAACATAAGCTTGCCTCGGTCTGCTGCATCCATCCTAGACCACGGGCCCGATTCTAATGCCTTGCGTGCTGCCCTCACCGCCTTGTCTACATCTTTGGCCTTTCCTTCTGCAACTCGTGCGATGACTTCGCCTGTAGCGGGGTTAAAAGTTTCAAAACTTCCACCATCAACAGGGTCAACCCATTTGTTATCAATCAGCAATTTAGTTTGCTTAACTTTAGGAGCCTTTACCTTATTAGCTGATTTTTTTCCTGCTACTGTCATTCTTAATACCCCTCAATTAGTTGTAAAATACGAATCCTTGGTACTTTAACCCGAAAAGCTAAACAAGGTAAGTAAGAAAATGACTAGAAATCCTAATCATCATATCCCAAGCTTTAACAACCCTTAATAAACAAGGCTTAACCTACCACCTTCGCACCATTACAAAGAAAGCCCGAGAGTAGGTATTGCCTTTAATTCCAGATAAAAGTTATAAATGAGTTTCTGGGAGAATGGACACTTCCAAGATAAGACCATTGCACGGAGGCAGGATTTATGATTGAGCAAACACAAGGTGATGAAAAGAATAGCAATACAGTTGAGAACAACTCGGATAAAAATTTGAGAAGTTTATCTGTTCAAAATCAATGGCAACAGAGAATAGGCTTAGGTGCCCTTACTTTTTTTGTCGCCCTTACTGCTTTCCTCGTTTTAAGAACAGTTCCCCAACCCTTGGTGGAAGCGCAAACACCACCAACTAATAAAGAACCAAAGCAGGTTACTACCCCCGCTTCTTTGCCTAAATCATTGCAGACAACCAGCATTCCATCCACAGGTTCTGATTACTCTAGCAGGGTGGTTGCTTATGTTTTTGAAAACACACCAATCACGAGAGAAGAGTTAGGGGAATATTTAATCACTCGGTATGGTGCAGAAAGACTTGATCTATTATGCAATAAAAAAATTATCGATAGCGAATGCCGTAAAGCAGGAATTGAAGTGACGGCAGCCGAAGTAGAAAACGCCTTGGCAGAAGACCTCAAAGGGCTAAATGTCGACCGCAAGACCTTTGTCGATAAAGTACTTAAAAATTATCGCAAGAACCTTTATGAATGGAAAGAAGATGTAATTCGCCCAAAATTAATGCTGGGAAAACTGGTCCGCTCTAAAGTTAAAGTCACCGAGGATGATATTAAACACGCCTTTGATGCCTACTATGGCGAAAAAGTCGAATGTAGAATTGTTATGTATGAAAAAGGTTTTGAAAGAGCCGTCCTTACCGATTACCCAAAACTTAGAGACTCCGAAGATGAGTTTCATAAAGCTGCAAAGAATCAGAAAAGCTCTTCCCTTGCTGCAACTGCAGGTAAAATTCGTCCCATTGCACGAAACACCACAGGCAATGAAGAACTCGAAAAAGCTGCTTTTGCTTTACAAGCAGGTGAAGTCAGCCCAGTGATTGGCACCCCAGAAGGCCTTGTGATTGTCAAATGTGATAAGCGCATTCCAGCTGATACCACGGTTAACCTTGATGCGGTCAGGGAAAAACTGACCACTGAAATCATCGAGAAAAAAATCCAGGCGGAAATCCCTGTCGCCTTTGCAGAAATGCGAAAAAGAGCCAACCCTAAACTTATCCTTCAAGGTAGTAATCAAACGGAAGACCTTACCAAAACTATTATGCCACTCATTAAAGAAGTGGGTGATGCGTTAAAAGCAGTTGGTGGCGAAAAGTAAAACCTATTACTTTTCTAGTTTTTCTTAAGAAGGCCAATTGTAACTATGTTTAAGTTACAATTGGCTTTTTTATTTTTCTAATTCCTCACTTGCTTACACCTGTTTTTTTTAGGAAACTAGAACCTGTGGTTCCTACCTTTGTTTTAATAATAGGAGATATTGATGAGAAAATTGTTCTATGCACTCGCAGGAATTTTAGGAGTAACGATGATGTCGTATGCTGCTGATAAAGCCGAAGAAGGCAAACCAGCCCCCGAAGTTGTGTTGAACGCCGCTTCCAAGGGTAAAGATTCCAAAGTGAATCTTGGTGATTTCAAAGGTAAAAAAAATGTGGTTCTTTTCTTCTACCCTAAAGCTATGACGGGTGGCTGAACTAAGGAAACCTGCGGATTCAGCGGTCTTGCTGAAAAATTCGCAGCTCTTGATACCGTCGTTTTTGGTATCAGCACCGATACCTTAGAACTACAACAGAAATTCGTAGATAAAGAAAAACTCGAAATCCCACTGCTTGCGGATCCCGAAAAGAAAGTCACCGCTGCCTTTGGCGCCCTTAGCAAATCAGGTATGGCTTCTAGGTACACCTATGTCATCGATAAGCAAGGCGTGGTCAAGAAAATTTACACAACGGTAAGCCCCACTGCTCATCCTCAAGAAGTTATGGATTACATTCAGAAGAATTTGAAATAACCCTTGAAAGGCTATAAAAAAAAGAGAAGAGGCTCTGGTTTCCCAGAGCCTCTTTCTTTTTTTAACTCCATCTTAGCCGCCGATGTTAATATCTCATAATTACATCGATTGCGAAGGTGAACAACCCATTAGTTGCGGCGCCACTGCTGTTTGTATAAGCTTTGGAAACCGAGTTGTTGTCATAGCGAAACTCAGGGCGTAACCAAAGTTGTTCATCATACATCTTGTAGGTAGCGCCTTGGGTAAGGGTGGTGTAAAGGCCTTGGTAGCCAGTCTTAAACCCTTCTGTATCGGTGAAGAACTCAACACGGCTGGTGGTGGAAAGTTTATCCGTTACATTGTAGGTAAGGTAGTTTACAAAGCCGTACCAGTTAGCCCAACCATTAATGTCGCGGGTTGTAACCCCATCTCTCTCAAAAGCAACGCCAGTGGTATTCACATTGTTGATGAACGAAAACATGTTGTCCGAGGTGAAAGACCATTTATCATTGATTTTGTGGTTGAACTGAAATTCAAACACATCAAAGTTATTGGCGGTTTGTAAATAAGAGTTGAAACTAGGTTGAGTAATCTGAGTATTAATCTGGAAGTTAGTTCCAGCGTCTTCAGATTCCCACTTCAAGCCACCTAGGTATGCAGCTTTGGCAGCAGGCCCAAAGAACACATCTGCACCGCCAGTAATACCGTTCGTAAATGTCCAGCGATCATCCAATTTGGTCGCGGTTAAAATACCGGTATGGGTGAAGGGGTTATTCATAAATGTTAAAGCACGACTCACCAGTTTATTCTGGGTGGGGTCAATACTTTCATTAAAAATAATGGTATAGAATTTGCCAACCTTAATATCTAAGCCACCAGCGAAGTTAGGGTTGTAGGTTTCAACATAGAACTGTGGGGCATCAACGCCGTAGGTATTGGGAAGTCCACCGTTGGCCCTAGTTTGGCCATCCAGCAAGTTATTACTCACGGTAAAGCGATAATCGCTACCGGGAAGAATACCATCGGTTCTAAAGCCCCAAGTCATTTCCTTGGATTTCGTATCAACTGCTTTTTCAATAATCAAACCGTGCTGTTGAAGCAAGAACTGGTTGGCTTGATAGTTCATCGCCATTGGTAAGTTACCTTTGACACTATTTGATTGTGCAGTAGAAGCGGTATAACCACCATCGAGGTAACCTTTAATGGTAATCCCAGATTTATCTAGGAACTCGCCAGAAGGTTTTCCTTCAAGAAGCTTCATAAGCATAAACTTTTGAGCAGGATCTTCTTCTTCTTTCTTTTCTTCCTCTTTGGGCTGTCCATTAGCCATTGGAGCTTCTTTCGCACCAGGAGCTTGGACTAAAGAGATAGGAGCAACAGGCATTGCAACTTTTTCAAGAGGGGCCTGAGCGGTTGCCAACAAACCACCGATAAATAATGAGGACCACATAGCAAATTCCTTTCGCTAAACTATAAAATTGAGCCAGGCAAAAACCAAAGTTAGATTTTGCCAACAAATAAAAACTAATCCAACGGCTGGAATTATAAATGGAGAGCTTTTATTCCCAGCGGTGACAACACATCCTTGTGCCAATCACAAATCTTCTATCGTCTAGAAGATTCAAAACAACTGAGATGAATTGCTTATCAAGACCATTAGGATTTACGGAATAAAATGGAAAAACTGACAAAATAGTAATAAACAATACAGTTTAACAAAAGAAGTGTTAAGTCAGGCAAAGTAGGGTATAAAAGAACAAGCGCCAGAACTTTTGCCCCTGCGCCTTTATTCAAATCAATAGAAAGTTATTAACGGCATACCAGTTTCATGGTTTGAATTTCAGAAGCTTTTACTTCTACTTGGCGTTGAAAAACAGGGCGGCCATCTGCCCCTGCCAAGTAAACCAGCCAATTGCCCGCTTCTAAATTACTCGAAAATCGACCAGTGGCATCGGTATTCACTTGAACCTTCAACCCTCGAATGGTTTCGTGAACCAAAAATAATTGCGCATTATTAGCAGGAGTTTGATTAACCGTAACAACAGTGCCTTCTAAATTAGTGCTCGCCTTCATAGAAACAATTCGGTCAAGCCTAACCGAAGGAATAGGAGGTATCGAGTTATTATTAGCAGGTGCAATAGGTGTCACCACTTTACTAGGAAGCACAGAAGACCTAGAACTATTCGTTGGATTAGGTGCTAGTTCTCTTGATTCACCAACTCCTGGAGCCGCCACCGCGGGCGCTGGCGAAGGAATCGCCCTTTGTTCATTTACCCCAGGCGCAATGGTTGGAGCCAAAGAAGGGTTAGGCTGAACCATAACTGGGCTACCTAAAGTCGTATTACAGCAAGTGGTTTGGGGTTCGTAATAATAAGAATGCTTATAGCTAGTTACAGGCTTTAAAGCAGTTCTAAGCATATAAGAAGTAACTGGGCAACTTTGCGCCTTCATCTGATAACTGGTTACCGGTGTAGCCATCTGCTGATAACCACAAGCAGACGGGTCATAGTAATAACTAGTTTTATATGAAGTAACGGGCTCGTAGTAATAACTGGTTTTGTAGGAAGTAACCGGTTCGTAATAGGAAGAAGATTCGTAAGAAGTAACAGGCTCGTAGTAAAATTTTTGCACATAGCGGGTAGAACAATTTTGCTGTTGGCAAATCTGCTGAGTGCACCCCGGTAGGTTACAAGGGGTTGGGGTTGCCATAGGCTGATAAGTTACAGGCGCAGGCTGATAATTAGAAGTAGAGGTATTAGGCTTAGCGGTATTATTGCAACTAACCTGATAAATATTGTTCCAAGCAGCAAATGCGGGGCTATTCGCAAGCGCCAGCATAGCAACCGAGGAAAAGAAAATTTTAGATCGAAGGAAAACCATAAGAAAATCTCCGAAAAACACTAAAGCCAGCTTATTCTAGGGGCGCAACTGTTTGCCCATTACGTAAAATCAGAATAAATCACAACAAATTTGAAGGACTTTTTCCGATTCAATCAAGTTAATGCAGATAAAAACCGGTGCAACAGAAATGATTATAGAATGAGCAAAAAAGTAAAATCCGTATTAGGCATAATAGGATTTTAAGGAATAATCATCCCGATTACCCTGCCCCAACGCCTTTTACCCCAATTAAACCCTATATTAAAACGAAAGAAGCACCCAATTGCTTGTGTGCTTCTTACTTAAACCCTATAAATGTATAGCTTTATAAACATTTATGAAGGGCAGCAATTGCTGCTTCATAATCTGGATGGTTAGTCACTTCGGAAACATACTCCGAATAAACAACTTTTCCTGCCGCATCGACCACAAAAACAGCCCTAGTTAATAAAGGCAAAGGCAAACCTTCCAACAAAACCCCATAGTTCTTACCAAAAGAATGGTTATGACAATCAGAAAGGGTTTGCATAATGGAAAGGCCTTCAGAAGAACAGAAACGCTTCTGAGCAAAAGGAAGGTCAAGACTAACGGTGTAAGCTGCAACTTTATCTTTGACCACTGCAAGTTGCTCCTCAAACTTTTTGGTTTGCATACTACAAACACCAGTATCCAAGGAAGGAACCACGCTAAACAAGCGTGGAGTTGTGGGTGTGTTATGAAGGGAATGGATATCAAGCCCAACAAGGCATTGGAAATCCGGGGCTTTATCACCGGCTTTGATTTCTTGTCCAATTAAAGTCTTGGGATCATTTTTGAAAGTTACGCTGCGTGCCATTATAAAACTCCTTAAAGAAATAGAAAATTAAACTTATTCGCCTGCCACCCGCCTAGGGTATCCATACCGATCAATCACATTTCCCCAGCGCTGATTAATCTCTGCAAGTACATCTGGGTTAAGGGGATTGTACTTGTTGGTTTTGTAATCCTTACGATTATCAAGATAGCGGGTGACAAAAGGCGCCGCCAGCGAAAAGTCGCCAAGTTCTAATTGTTGATATATTTTCTCGACATTTCCGAAGGTATCTTTCACCAAATCTTCATAGCGAATTTCAAAAAACCGATTAGGGCGGACCAATGCTTTATCACGATGAACACAGGAATAAAGGGTGTCAAATTCTCTGAAAACCTTAGATTCAATCCCCTTGTAATTAGGAATCTGCATTCCGTGCGTATCGTAAAGAGATTTCCACAAATTGACCGTGGAGGGAAAAACCGTGTACGGGTCACGCACAATATGAATAAAACGCGCCTCAGGAAACAACTCCAGCAAAGTGGGAATGCGTGCAGTATGCGTGGGCGATTTTAACACCAACCTACGATTATCATTATAAGTCAACTCAGATAGAAACCTTTTAAAATCCCGCTTCCAACTATCCTGCCTGCTTCTAGGCAAACTTTGTATCTCAAAAGCATCTTGGTCTATGGGGCCATTATTGGGAAACGCAACATCCAAATAGGGAGATGGTTGACCCATCATACACAAAGCAAATTCATCTTCCGCGGGTCTATCCCAACCCTGTTCCATATTGTCCATCGGCCTTTTACTAGGCAACAGAAAATTACAATACTTCTTAAAGAACTGCTCTGTAAGCAAAAAGTGATTGGGCTCTAAACACTGATAAGTTGTCGGATAAGCATGCCTCGGATCCAAAATTAATAATTCATGCAGCAGAGTGGTTCCGGTGCGCCAATGACCAATAATAAAGACCGGGGGATGCTTTAAAGGTGTGTTCTCGGGGATACTGCCATACAAACCCTGTTGCAAAAGCCTTAAGCCCATATGAATCGTACTAACAGCAGTGATATTACAACCGATATAAAGCTTGCTAGGATGCATTAGAAAATAATTTTTAGCAAGCATCCGAATCCACGAACTAAAGGTACACCCCTGCCACATACGGGGGGCCCATTGTTTAGGCGAATCATTCACTTTTGGAAAAGCCTGCAAAGTCATAAGTCAAAACCCTTGAAGGAAAGTACTTAATTATTGTGATAAAATAGGTACTATCTTCAAGCATAAACTGCATTAATAGAGGTAATTAAAACAGTTCGCGTATGGGTTGTCCGTGATCTAAGATAAAACGCGGCCTCCCCGAATGATCTAGGTAAGTCGTATCTAAAGGGACCTGCATATGCTGATAAATGGTAGCAGCAAGATCGCCAGGCAAGATAGGCCTTTCCTTAATCGTACCGCCATCAGCTTCAGAAGCGCCAATCACTTGGCCGTGTTTTAACCCGCCACCCGCCAAAGCCATCGACATAATTTTAGGCCAATGATTGCGCCCATCCGTACTTCCTTGAGTTCCCATCAATGGCGTTCTGCCAAATTCTCCCATCGCAATAACCAAGACATCGTCAAGCAGATCTCGCTGTTCCAGATCAAGAATAAGGGTGGAAAACAAATGATCGAACAAAGGCAACAAAGGCTTCAACCCTTTACTAATCCCTCCATAGGGAGGAATATTATCGCCGTGCGTATCCCAAGTACCCGAGGCAGTGTGATAACTCAGATCTAAAGTAACAAAACTAACCCCAGCCTCCACCAGCCTGCGAGCTAATAAAGCTTGCTGGCACCAAAGGTGCTTACCATACTTTTCGCGAGTGCTTTCAGGCTCTTTTGATAAATCAAAAGCGAAACGGGCTTTAGAACCTGCTACTATTTCAATCGCTTGTTGTCCAAATTTATCCATCGCATCGAAGTTACCTGTGTTATCCATCTCTTTTCGCAATGCATCAAACTTCTTTAATAACCTTGTGCGATCTCCAATACGATCTAAGTTAACTTCCAAAGGTAGCTTAAACAAATCACCTTGGCTAACCTCGCCCGAATCCTTCCCCACTAAATCGTAAATAGGAAGCTTGGTTGCCCTACCACCCGGAAACGGATCATATTGCCTACCCAGATAACCAGCATAGGCAATATGCCCCCGTGCCTTCGAAAAACTGATGTATGCGGGCATCGCTGGGTGATTAGAACCGTGGTGCTTCGCAATAATAGAACCAATAGCAGGGTAATGCTTGGCAATCGGATTGGTGCGGGGTTCTGCTTCCCGATTGGCGGTCTGAAAAACGGTATTGGGCTCGTGGTTACTACCCTGGGCATCCACCGATCTGATAATCGTAAGTTTTTCCATCAAAGCAGCTTGCTTAGGAATATGCTCACAGAAACGAACCCCAGGAACTGAGGTTGGAATGGTTCCAAAAGGGCCACGGTTTTGTAAAGGCCTGTCTGGCTTCGGATCCCAAGTATCAATCTGGCTAGGGCCACCAGCCATCCATAAAAGAATCACAGATTTTTTCCCTTGGAGCGACTTGCCCGCCTTAGCAGCTTCTGCCCGATGCTCCAACAACCTAGGCAAAGTCAAACCGCCGATACCTGCCAACCCCGCCTTAATAAAATTCCTGCGATTTGAAAAAACCAAACCATCCCTCTCCCGAGAATTCAAAAATCCAAAAGAATGTGGGTGAAAATGATTTGAATTAGTCATTAGAAGCCTCAAATTCGTAGGCAGGTTTTATAAATGTAGCTAATTAGAATACTATAGCCTACCAATTAAAGTAAGGCATCAATCAACTTTAACAAAATCTCAAAAGAATAAAATCGAACCAGCCCCTACAGTAACTTTACAATTGCCTCTGCAAAATATTGTGCTGATGGTGGATGCATCCTTAACCAAAGCTCTGGTTCGATCAACTCCAACTCCATCACCGCCAACTTTCCACAATTATCAGTTACCAAATCAACTCTGCCATAAGCAGGCTTAGGGTCGCAAACTGCGATCGCTCTTTCTGCCAATTCTATTTGGGCAAAAGTAGGTTGATAATAATGCACGGTTCCCCCGTGATCATCTTGAACTCGAAAGTCCCCGGGTTTGGGTAATTTTCTGATAGCGTGAGAATACTTCCCATTAAAAACCATCAGAGTATCTTCCCCCTTCTCTAAAACACTTTCTTGAAAAGGCTGAAAAACAAACGATTCCTTTTCAATTAATTTTTCAAGAACAAGATTAAGTGCTTGAGCATTCGAAATATCAACTCGGTATGTATGCCTTGCAGCCCCTGAAACACAAGGCTTGATAACCCCTTTATTCCAATCGGTACTTTTTATAAGTTCTCTTAAATCTAGCCTTGTTGCTTTTTCAACAAAGCTACTTTCAACAACTGGAATCCCTTTTTCAAAAAGATTACTAAGATAATGTTTATCCATATTCCAATGGATGATGGATTCCGGATTGCAAAGTTTTGTCTTTTTATTGACAAGCTTAAGCCAATTAGAAAATTCATTGAAACGATCGAAATAATCCCAAGTAGTCCGAAACACCACACACTTATACGAAGCCCAATCCAAACTTGAATCCGCCCAATCGACTCGCACCGAACTTAACCCCCTACCTCTTAACGCATCTTGCAACAAGCGATCATCAGTTAAAATATTTGCCAAATACCAATCAGAGGGTGTAGCTACCTCAGCGCAATAACGGCTTTCGGTAAGTAAAGCGATATCAGCATTTGTAGGCTTCACAGGAAAAATCTCTCCGTTCATAAATCAAAGTTGTAAGGAAAATTAAACTTCAACTATTTTAAGGCGGTATGGTTTAGTTTATAGGTGAGTTTAACTGTAAATCTTTACCAAACAGAGCGAACCAACAGGTTCCTAATACGCCGAAACCAAACGCAACAATTAAATTTAATTCTGGTGCAACATACCAAAGTAATGCCCCACCAAACGCAGCAAATGCTACGGGAATATCTCGTATCAGATAATACAAACCAAACATTGCAGCCTTTCGCCCATCGGGTGCAAGATCCATAATCAACGCCTTCCGAGTGGGTTCGCCAAATTCTTTTAACCCCCGCAAAACAAAAACAAGCCATAAAAAATCAAACGATTGCGAGTACATTAACGCAATAGGAAAAGATGTAAAGAAAATAAAAGTTATCAATACAAAAAGCTTTTTACCAAACCGATCCGCTAGATACGCAACAGGTAAATAAACTAAAACAGCAGTAATATTTTCTAATGCAGAAAGAAACCCGAAAGAAATTTCGGATACGGGTTCGAGCATATACCGAGTTGCCCAGATGACAACAAAAGCATCAGGAATCCTTTCACAAAACCGGATTAGAATATCTGACAAAAGCAGGTTACGAAGGCTAAGGGGCATTTCTTGCCATAGCTTTAGTGGATTAGCCTGAAAAGTATTTTTAACTTTGTCTTCAGGAATCATTACTTGTTGTAAAATTGCAGCAATGAAAGCTAAAGTCAAAGCGATAATAAAGGCAATGCGAACCCCAAGTTCAATACCCCAATAGGCAATACAAATTCCGCCTGCAACCGGACCAAGCATTTTAGGCACACGCCTAATAAGGGCAAGCATAGAAACCCCTAAGGTGCGTTTGTTTTTAGGAACAATCCTAGCAAGAAGTTCCATAGTAGCAGGGAGAGAAATAGCAGACCAAGAAATGAAAAAAACAGCACCCACTAAAACCGCCCACCAAGATGGAATAAAAATCACACACAGGTAACCTGCCATCGAAAGAAGATTAAAAAAAAGCAGAGCTCGCTTGGTTCCCATTCGATCGCTAAGGTATCCCCCGGGAAAAGAATAAAGCGCAGAAAGCAGATCATCCATCCCTGCCAATAAACCAATTGCAAAAATTGCGGTGGAAGCTTGAGCAAGTTCTTGGAGATAGAGCGGTAAAAAGCGCTCTGCCATATGTTCGCCCATACCTACTAAAACAATCATCGCAACTAAACCAAACATTCCATTTTTACCAGGTTTTTCTTCGGGAAGATGCTCTGTTTGATTTAAATTAAAAGATGAAATATAAGAACTCCATTCGAATACCGTTGCAACAGAATCATTTAATGTTTTTTACTCTAGGAATACTAAATGAAAAAGAATTTGAAAGCCAGTGATGACAATAATCGAATCAAAGAAAAGTAATCTTCATACATTAAGGACTTATGCAGTTGGTGGGCTTTGTTGTGTCCTTTTAATTGCAGTTGGTGTTCTGCTTGGTTAATCTTCTTTTTAATTATCCTTCGGCTTAATTACCCACAAATACGCACCGAACGCAGTCGTTGGGGTTGGTTTATCTTCCTTATCGTTTTATTTGATTACGCACATAAACAAATGCCCTAACGAGCAATCCCAAAGCCTAACCATCTTTTATAATAAACCCTGCGACTTTTTTATTATAAGCCCAGCGACTGCGTTCGCTGGGTCTGCCGATTTTAAATAGAGATTTCCACAACTAACACCCAGCGCCATTGTTATCAATTAGGGGCCAAGGGCTTGATCTTCAAAAAGTTAGGAAAATTATTTGTGCCTTTTTGTTCAAAGTTGGGATGATTTATTTGTGCGATTTAGATCAAAGTTAGGGTGCCTTTATTATCTTCTTTTTATGAATCGAATCTTCTGAAGACAGATCAAAAAAACTGCAACAAGGTGCTTTACGCTCAAATTCACCATAGCCACCTGAGAAGCCTGCTCAGGTGCCTCCTCACCCCAATCTCATTGCCACGCACGAGCCTCCTCAGGTGCCTCCTCACCCCAATCTTATTGCCACGCACGAGCCTCCTCAGGTGCCTCCTCACCCCAATCTTATTGCCACGCACGAGCCTCCTCAGGTGGCTCCTCAGGTGGCACCTGAGCACCCTCCCAATTAGTCTAACCTATTCTAGTCTAACTGATTCTAGTCTAACTGATTCTAGTCTAGGGGATAGCGGTAGCTCCTGAGGAGCCACCGACCCCCTTTCAAAAAAACTTCTTGACCCCCAGCTTCAGAACTCGCAAAGCCAGGGGTAAGATTTAATCCAAAAATATTGGCAAGTATTTCAATTATGAAACGACTAATAAAATAGAGGGCAGGTTTAACGAAGGTTTTTATTAAACCCGAGGGATTGATGATGCAATGCACTTTTAAACATTTGAAAAAAGTTTGTTTTATAAATCTTCTTTTTGTAATTTTGTTTCTCACTTTGGGTCAAGCTTCAAGCGCCGAACTGAAAAAGGGGACTGGCACTTTTTTAATAGAAACTGCAATTAAAACAGCAGATTCAAAGTTCAAAAGTCTAAAAGTTGCATCCCCTGAGGTCACTTTTATATCTTCAATTCACACCGACACGGTAAAAAATCCCTACCGACACTGCTATCGATTTGAAGTCGGTGGGCTTTATTGTTGGGGTAGAAGAGGCACCTTTGTCACCCTCGCGAATGCGGGGGTCCATTCTTAGCTGACTATTTCTCTGGTTTCCCACCTTCGCAGGAATAACGGAAAGAAAAATCCCTACCGCCACTGCTATCGATTTGAAGTCGGTGGGTTTTGGTTTTCAAGGCAGATAACTGCATATGCCTTAACATTGCAAAGTTAATAGAAATAAATTTATCAGGAAAGAATCTCGCGGACCAATTCCCCGTAAGGTAATAAGTTTTGTTGCCTATCCAACTTATCAACCATAGTGGTTTCCGCATTAACTCCAATTAAATGATAAATGGTGGCAAGAATATCCTTAGCGGAAAGAGGTCGGTCGGTCACCTCTGCGGCAAGTCGATCAGTACGCCCAATAATGTTTCCTCTTTTAACGCCTGCACCTGCTAAAATATTAGAATACGCCCTACCCCAATGACCCCTGCCATCGCCATTATTTTCCAATTTAGGAGTACGGCCCATTTCACTAGCAACCCAAACCAAAGTGCTATCGAGCAAACCGCGCTGCTCAAGGTCTAAAATAAGCGCAGAAAACGCTGCATCGAAACCGGGCAGCAAATCATTCTTTAAACGATTTTTATGATCAACATGGGTATCCCAACCTGCATTCAGTTGGCCAACCTCATCCCATACAACAGTAACAAAATTACACCCTGCCTCAACCAGACGCCGAGCTTGCAACGCGCCCTGTCCAAACAAGGTCATGCCATACGATTCCCTTAAAGATGCAGGTTCGCGTGCAAGGTCAAGCGCATTTCGCACCTTTAAAGATCCTACAAGATTAAATGCTAACTGTCTTTGGAGATTATGTCTTTGACCTTCATTGCTTTTATCAAATTTTGAATTGGCAAGATCCAATTGCTCGAGCAGGCCCTTGCGTGTACTTAGCCGATCAAGTGTAAGATCAGAACCGATATCAGAATCGCCAAAGAATTCGAAACGGCTCTCGGGGGTAATACCTAAATAAGGGTCTGCGATATTTTCAGCAGGGCCATTAGACATACGAACCATACTACGGGAAGCGGTGCCTCGAAAGTTAGTCCAGACGGGATCGTAGCGGTGCCCAAGATAAGCCCCGTGAGGCCGTGCATAAGAGGCCGCTGGCCTTCGAGAAGAAAGAAGCCAGGGAAGAATCACATTATTAGGGATGTTACCCAGGGATTTTGCCCCAAACTTTTTCTGTTCTAAGTAAGAGACAACCGAACCAAGGTAAGGCCAATGCTGGGCATGTTTCTGAGTTTCTTCAACTGGAATAGAGCCTTGTGGCAAGCCAGTGGTTGCCCATTGCATACCGTGAAAATTCCAAGGATGGGTAAGGGAACGCACAACCGTGGTGCGATCCATTATTTTAGCAACTTTAGGCAAATGCTCATTAATATTAAGGCCATGAAGGGAAGTAGGAATAGGTTTAAATGTACCACGAATTTCAACTGGGGCATCGGGCTTCATATCAAAAGTTTCAAGCTGACTGGGGCCGCCAAAGAGATAAAGTACAATCACATTTTTAGCGGAGCCAAAGGACTTACCTAAATTTGAATTGACCACAGGGGCAGGAATTGCATTTCCAGTTGAGGCACCAAGTAAACTCAAACCGCCTGCAAGCAGCAATTCCCTGCGGGTAGATCCATCGCAAAGACTTTTTGGCGACCCAAGAATACGCAACATAATTCAGTCTCATTATCCATTAAGACGAGAAAAAATGAGTTTAAGCTAAAATGAATAAAGGGTCAACGAAAATGAAGGTGAAGCATCGTTTAAGGCTTAAGCCAAAGAGGTAAGCCAATGTCAATCACTTCGAGTTTACCAAGAAAAGGATGAGCTTCAGGATTTTGGAAACCGGTTTTAGGTGCTACCATTGTTGCAGTTATTTTAGCCTTAACCGTAGGATCATTGGCAATTCCAGTATCGGCGTCCAAGCCAGATGGTAAGTCAACTGCAAGGACTTTTTTACCAGCATTATTAATTTGCCTTACGACTGCATCGAAAGGCATTCTTAAAGCCCCCTTCTGCCCGGTTCCAACCAAGGCATCGATAATCCAATCAGACTGGTCTAAATAAGTTTTTAATTTAAAGTCATCAAAGGGAATAAGAACTTCGAACGGGATATCAGAATGAGCAACAATTGCATAATTAAGGTTAGCATCTCCCATAATTTTTCTGGGGTCTGTAAAAAGTAAAACCTGAACATCGATATGGGCAGCGTTTAAATGCCGGGCAATGACAAATCCATCTCCTCCATTATTACCTCCACCACAACAAATAATCACCTTTCCAGATGGTTTTAATGCTATTAAAGCCTCTGCAATACCCCGCCCCGCATTCTCCATAAGGATGATGCCAGACATATGCCCCTGACTTTTAGCAAGCCAATCAACATTACGGGATTCTTCCACACTTAGATAACGCAAAGCGACCCCTATTCGGTTATCAGTTTATTATTAGCGACTGATTCGAAGGCCCCCACCCTTGAGAAGGCTTTCCACTTCTTCAGGACGAACCCAAGCAAAGTCACCTGGGATCGAATGCTTGATTGCGCTTGTAGCAACGCCCCAGTCGAGTGCTTTTTGCATATCGCCATCGATCAGGCCATGAATAAGCCCAGCAGCGAAAGAATCACCTGCACCCAAACGATCGACGATTTCCACTTCATAAGTGCGGGTTTTAAACGCCTTGCCATTTTGATATGCCATCCCAGACCAGGTGTTGCGCCAAACCAATGGGTTCTCTCTTAGTGTGATTGCAACAATATCAAGCTTGAATTTATCTGCAACCTTGGCAGCGACTTCTTCGTAGTTGGAACCGGTGATGCCAAATACTTTTTCCACATCTTCTTCGGTAGTGATAAGCACATTAGTATGCTGCATCAAATCGGAAAGACATTTCCCCGCCTCAGCGGTAGTCCAAAGCTTGACCCTATAATTAAGATCCATACTGGTTTTTAAGCCTGCTGCCCTAGCCGCAACCATAGCTTCCTTAGTCGCTGCTGCACTTGTTGGGCTAAGGGCGGGGGTAATACCAGTGACATGAAACCATTTAGCCCCTGCAAAAACCTTGGCCCAAGGAACCATACCAGGCTCGATGGCTGCAATTGCAGAACCCTTGCGATCGTAAACCACACTGCTTGCCCGAGGTGCTGCGCCAAACTCTAAGAAATAAAGACCCAGCCTATCTTCTTTTGAATAGAGAACATTTGTGGTATCAACGCCCGCTTCTCTTGCGTGATTGGCAATCAGCCTTCCTAGGGGATTTTCAGGCAACCGAGAAACCCAAGAAGCGCTACGCCCAAGGCGAGATACTGCAACTGCCGTATTAAGCTCGGCTCCACCCACTTGAAGGTCAAGGGATTTAGCCTGTTCCAACCTACGGAAGTTGGGGGGAGAAAGTCGGATCATCGCTTCACCAAAAGTAATCACATCAAAAGCCATAGCTACTTTCCTTTATGAATAGAGTTGCGGAAGTTTTTTACAATTTCAACATATTTAGAAGCAAGCTCACGAATGCGGTCAAAGTTTTTATCAGCAACTGCCTTGGGTTCAACCAACTGACTGCCAATGCCTAAGCAGCAAGCGCCAGCCTCGAGGAATTTTTGTGCGGTGTTAAGGTCAACACCCCCGGTGGGCATCATTCGAACCTGAGGAAGAGGGCCCCGCACCGCCTTAAAAAACAGCGGGCCTAGCACCTCTGCGGGAAACACTTTGCAAATATCTGCGCCTGCTTCCCAAGCTGTCATTATTTCCGTAGGGGAAAATACTCCAGGCATGATTGCTTTATCGTACCGCCTGCACATCTTGATCAAATCAAGATTGAGCACAGGCGATACCAGGTATTCCGCACCTGCAAGGATTGCACTGCGCCCAGTTTCGGTATCAAGAATAGTTCCAGCACCCAGCATTATTCTATCGCCTAGTGCTGCACGCACCTGCTTGATTACATCTAGGGCGTGGGGAACCGTCATCGTGATTTCAATCACAGTAACCCCGCCATCTACAAGGGCCCGAGCCACCTCTACAAGTTGCTGGCTATCGGGAGAACGAACGATGGCAACAATGCCAGTTTCTAAAACTTGTTTGACACATTCATCACGACTCACGGGAAGACTCCCCAGAAATCTTAGAAGGAAGAAATAAAGGTACAGATTGTTATTGTGAGAATTATTTTAGCAAGCGCAAGTATAGAATTACCTACGCTCGAAAAGAGATTGCGTTTTAACAATGGTAAACTCGGCAGGGAAGGTGTGAAAAGTATTGGTGACAATACAACCGATGCGAGCATCAGCGGTGATAAAACCCAAGGCGGGTAATGCAAAACGATGACGGTTTTTAAAATGATGAATCAAGCCGCGCTTACGGCCATCATTCAAAATTTCGTGGTGCATTTTAAGAAAAATATCTGGTGCTAGGGTTTCAACATTAAAGGACATTTCATAATGGATTCTATTAACGCCAGGCAATTGCTTGGAAAGGCCCTGCCTTAGCTTATAACCCAGCAGCCTTTTATTTTCGGGCAGCATCTGGGTAGAAGCAGCAGCAACTTCAGTCAAAGTTAATTCTGGATGGTCGAAAGTAATCAAATGACCCGTAGATGTGATATCAACACGGAGTTTATAATTCTCTCGCTCGACAGTTTTAGTCGCAAGAATCTCAAATAATTCGGGATGTAAATGCCTACCATATACCTGAAATATCAGGTCTTGAACCGGCGGCCTCAATTCCAACTGCATTCCTACAATCTCTCCGGGGGAACAGAAATAACAAAATATATTATAGCTTTAAATCTTCAGCATCACAACCTGAGATGCTGAAGATTTCATTCGAAATAAATGAAAGCCTGGAATGAACTAAACTAACCGGACTTTTGCAAATTCAGGACAACCCCAGTTTTGTATACCCAGATCGCTGGATCTGGAAAACTCTGTCGCCTGCCGGATGCCCAAGACAATGTACCCTTAAGTGTTTCCCGAAGGATCGCCCGACAAAGCTTCGCCGCTGGTGGTCAGCTTTTGGGGTGCCCAATCATGCTCTCGAACTGCCCGAGTTGGCGCAACTGGAGATTTTGCCAGTTGCCCTGAACTTGGTCGCTATGGCGATGGACATTCTGCCAGGGGATAGGTGCAGAAATGCTAGATTCACAGGGAAACACCTGCTGCTTTCGGATTGGCACACCAATCCGCTGGAGCTTGGGATCGTGCCAACCAACCTGCTTTTTACTTAGGCTCAGGAGTCAGCGGCCGGGCATCCCAGACCTTCACCGTCTGATCGTCGCTTGCGGATGCCAGCCGTTTCCCGTCCGGGCTAAACGAAACGCTTCTGACCACGCTGGTGCGTCCTTTCAGCGTGAGCGACTCCTGGCCCGTGGTCGCGGCCCGCTTGAACACAGGGTTAGGCAATGAGCTTGTCATACTCTGAATGCATCCCAATCCATACCCATAGAAAACCACCTTCAACTTCAATTGCAATAGCACGGTGATGAATACCAACTCGTGCAGACCAGACCTTACCTACTTTTTTGAAATGTAGAGAGGGGTATCGTGGGTTAGTCTTAAGCAGCTTATAATTTTTGTCTGCGAGTACTCGGACATCTTTAGGAAGTGCATTGTAGCATGTCCAGAATCGGCTGGTCGTTGAATGCTTCACAGAGGTTTTGTTTGCCCGGCACGATGTTCGGCAAGTGCCTCATCAATCAGAAAATCGAGCTTACCAGCTTCTGAGTCGGATGCAATCTGGCGATCCCAGCGCGTTTGCTCATATTCGATAAACCAGATGCGGAGCGCAGTGAATGACTGGTCGTCAAGACGCTGAATTTGATCTTCAATCAATTGAACATTTGACATAATTTCAATCCTCCAAAATATTTATTTTAGCGCATCTCGTCACCTTATGCCCAACAATGATTGGATGGAATTAAAACCATCTAACTCGGCTTTTCATTCTTGATAATCCGGATTCGATTCTATCTAATCAGGAATATCATATCGCCTGAACGGATAAGATTCTGTCTCTCTTTACGCTTAAGTATTTTAACCGAGAATCGGCGCAATTGCAAGGTAAAATCAAATGGATTCGCCACAGAAGTCGTGTTCAGCCGAGCTGAAGTTGCTCGACCAAATCACGGCGAAGGTGCGCTTGTTGCACTACTCGAAACGCACGGAGAGCGCCTTCATCGATTGGATGACGTTGCCGATTTGGAACCCTTCCACATCTGCCAACTGATTTGAACCCACTTGCTTATTTTGCCAAGGGCAAACTCAAGTTTGCAAAAGTCCAAGTTAACTTAGAATGGCTTGAATCGGTCTACCACCGTGAGAAATTGCAGTGGGTCTGCCCAGATGATCTTGAACAACCGATTCTGAATTGATTCCTAAAAGCTGATAAACCGTGGCACATAAATCGCCAGGGGAAACGGGGTGATCGACAGGATAAGCCGCCTGCTTATCACTTGTGCCGTGCACAAAACCTTTTTTCATACCAGCACCAAAGAGCAAACAAAAACCGCATTGTGGCCAATGATCCCGACCAGCAGCGCCATTAATTTTAGGAGTACGGCCCATTTCACCGGTTACTATTACCAAGGTCGAATCCCACAAACCACGGGCTTCTAAGTCATCCATAAGTGCCGATACCATCATATCAAGTATAGGCAAATTAAATTTCAACATACCAAAGTTATTGTTGTGCATATCCCAATGTCCGCCATGCGATTCTGCACCGCATTCCCAATTAACAGTAACAAAAGTGACACCAGCTTCTACAAGTCGGCGAGAAGCGAGCAGGCTTGAGCCGTAAAGGTTTTTGCCATACCTTTCGCGAAGGTGTTCTGGCTCTTGATGTAGGTCAAGTGCGGTGCGAACTTTAGAAGAGGTAAGAAGTTCATACGCTTGTTTTTGCTGTTTGCCTAGCGAGGCAGATTTAGCAGGATCGCCAACTAGGCGAGCGAATTCATCCATCTTTCTTTGCAATTTTTTGCGATTTTCAAGTCGCTCGATGGTAAGGCCGGGCGTTTGCCCAAAGGCTTCTAATATAGGATCACCAACCGGCACCACAGGGTCGTAAAAAGAACCCTTACGGGCGTACACAGGATCGCACATAGTTATAAGGGGGTCGTACTGTTTTCCCAAATAACCACCGTAAGGCCCTGCTCTGCGAAGACCTTGGCTAAACCCAGGGAATGCCGGCATCATCACATGAAAAGGCGTTCCCGAATTTCCCATTCCTAACTGTTGGCATACCGCTGCCATACTCGGATGATCGCTTGGCTTGGCAAAATAATTCTCGCGGTCTGAACCACCCGTATAACCCGTCAGTACTGAATAGGGATTATGGCTATTGTACCCGTGCGAAACGGTACGGATGAGGCATGTTTTATTCAGCCTGTTGGCTAATAGAGGAAGGTGTTCGCAAACTTGAAACCCAGGGATACTAGAAGCAATGGGTTTAAACTCGCCTCGTATTTCAGCAGGGGCGTTAGGTTTTAAATCGAAGGTGTCGATATGGCTGGGGCCGCCAAAAAGATTGACCAAAATAACCGACTTTGCTTTACTATTTTTTGAGGCCGCCAAACCTAAGGAGCCAAACCCTGCGCCTGCAAGCAGCGACATACCACCCATCTGCAATAGACCCCGCCTGCTCATTCTTTGATGGGCAGATTGATAAGAACGGTTTTTTACATTAAGATCGTAAGACATAAAAACTCCAGCAGATTTATCTATTTTCACTTATATTAAATTAAATGTCAAATTTACTTTAAAAATAATTACACCTTGTACTTGCAATTTGTTCATAATGGTTAAAGCATAGAAAAGTTACGATAGTATTAGGCAACCCTTTTCCTCCCGAGTTTTATGCAATGCTTAAGCGAATCAAACTAGAACCAAGAATCATCGGATTTTTTCTACCTGCCTTAGTAGTTTTAGTTTTGGGAACTGCCCAAGCAGAATTTCCCAAAACTTTAAGAACAATCGCCTTAGAAAAATATGCTCTTTCTGCAAAGCCAAGTGATGAGAAAGATTTTGCAACCTTGGCTGCTTTTCTTACCTCAAAAGCTAAAGGAGACAAAGAAAAAGCTTGGTGTATTTATCGCTGGGTTACCGACCGCATTTCCTATAATGTCGAAGCCTTATTAACTAAAATGCCAGGCGAGAACTCTGCAGAATCAGTTTTCAAAAGTAGAGTTTGTGTTTGCGAAGGCTACTCTAGGCTGTTCCTTAAATTATGCTCAGAAGCTGGCCTCGAAACCGTTAAAGTTGTTGGCATCGCACGAAGTGGCTCCAAGGATGATAAAGGTGTACCTTCCATCGAGTCTCACGCTTGGAATGCAATCAAGCTCGATGGCAAGTGGGAATTTGTGGATTCTACCTGGGGCAGTGGGAGTGTTGATAAAAAAGCATTCGTCAAGAACTTTGACCCTCAGTTTTTTATGATACCACCCGAACAAATTCGGTTTACCCATTTCCCGGAAGATTCCAAATGGCAATTGATCGAGCAAACCATTACTAAAGAGGAATTTGACAAGCAACCGTTATTAAGACCGGGATTTTTCAAGCTTGGATTCACTGCTGCTAACCTTTCCAAGGCAGCTAAAAACCCTTCTTTTGCAGGCTTTCCCGAACTCTTTGAAGTTGCAGGCACGAAAATTAAAGTTATCGATGCGCCTTTAAATGTCAAACTTAAAGCAGGCCAAGTTTTTAAGGTTTCAATTGAATCTGCTGATATTTCCAAAGTCGTTGTTCTGGTGAATGAAAAGCCCATTCTGTACATACCCAGACAAGGTGCGATTTTCACCAGCCTTGTGAAACCACCTGTTGGCTCACTCCTAATTGCAGTAGAAAAATCCAACGAGAAGAACCAGTTTTCTTACCTACTTAAATACCGGGTGGAATAAACCTAAATTCTGTTTGCTACGGTTTTGATTAGACTCGGTTTTTTATTTCTTAAATTAAAACTCTATTGGCTTGTCAAATATTAACGCTGGAATTATCATTGCATATCTTCTAACAATATTTCTATTATGGGCTATGTGATTGTATGGCGTTTGCACCAGAAACTATCAAGCTGTTAAGAGCTGCCAAGGAATTGGTTAAAAAGATTCCTGCAGATGCAATTTTAATTCTTGCAGATGGCCATATGGACTGGGATATAGTTTTAGCAGAACTTTCAGGAACTCGGGTTCTTATTGCTGCAAGGCACGAAGATGATGTGGTGCGAATTAAAGATCACCCAGACCTTACTCTGATTGAAATAGAATCTGGCCCCACACCCATTCAAGAACGAATGAGCCTTGCACTCCTCGAAGCGGTAAGATCAGAAAAACTGCGACAGGGTGCAGATGTGGTGGTGCTTTATAATGGTATTGAGGTGGGCGAAGAAAAACCCGATATGATTGATACCCTAAGCCTTATCCACTTGGGCGAACATCTCGAAAAACTTAGCGCTCAAGACCTCCGTAGGTTGGATACTCAAGTTCCGTTAGAAACGCTTAGGGCAGTGGTAGACCTTGCCACAGAAATTGGCCGCGAAGGTAGAGAAGGCCACCCTATTGGTACTATGTTTGTCGTTGGAGATACCCGCAAGGTGATGAACCTTTCTTGTGCAATGAATTTTAATCCTTTTCGTGGCTACAGCGATGAAGAACGGGATGTTCGAAATCCTTCCGTTCGTGAGCAAATCAAAGATATTGCAAAATTGGAAGGTGCGATCATCATCCGCAGAGATGGAGTTGCGGTTGCTGCTTGTAGAAGAATTGAAGCATCGTTTTCTGGGTTTACATTAAGTATGGGACTAGGAACGCGGCACGCCGCTGCTGCTGCTATCAGCAAAAGCACCAAGGCGATTGCAGTTACAGTAAGCCAATCATCGGGAACCGTAAGGGTTTTTCAGAATGGTGAGGTGATGCTGCATATAGAACCCTTAGCAAGGCCGATGACTTGGGGTAAGTTTCGTATGGATGCGCTTGAAGACAAAAACCCACCGATCAATTCCTAAAGCTTATTTGTAGAAAACAATGAAAGCAGTTCTTCATTTACTTTTTTAAATTTGCTTAACTTTAATTATTAGAACTATTTTCAGTTTGATAAATTTCACGGTTAAACTAGGAGTGAATTTATGAACAAGCGAGCGATTGTTTCTTATGTTTTATTATTGATATTTCCTTTGGTTTTGATTTCCGCACCGCCTGATGCCACAAAGGAAGTACTTCAACAGGTACCGCAACAAGACCTAGATGCGATTCCAGCAAATGCCCCTATGGTGTTTCAAATAAGGGGTGTTGAAAGTACAATGGAGAGGTTGAATGCTTTTCTTAAAACTGCGTTACCTGAAGTAAAATCAAGAAATGAAATTGAAATAGCTCGGGATTTTTTAGGTTTCATTGGAACTAGAAAACTTGCAGGGTTAGCTCCTCAGGGACCACATTTTATCGCCAGTATGGAACTGCCACTTCCCAATCAAAACTGGATCCCCAATAAAATACTCGTAGCGATTAAGATTAAAAATTTTAATGACTTTCGGGATGCCATTCTTAGCACCGCTGAAATAAAAAACATCAAACAGGAAAAAAATGCTGAAGTGGTAACAATGGAAGATGGCACAACACTTTTTTTTATTCGAAGACCAACTCAGGTCTTAATCACGCCCGACCGAGATATTGCCAATCTTATTGCTAAAAAATTTGTTCCTATCACAGTCACTATGAGCAAGTCTCAGATTAAAAGTTTCTTGGATCCTGATATTTCATCTTTTATAAACCTCAGCGCAATCAACAAAGACTATTCTAAAACAGTCGAACATTTCAAAAAAAAAATTCAAACCGAGTTTGATAACTTTAATAAAGTGGTGCACCCAATCAACCCGGGTGCCTCGGCAATGATTCGCAGTTCTATGAATCTGCTTATTCAGAGCTTGGAAGATTCAAGGGGATTAGTTTTTTCGATGGATATCAGGCCAACGGGATTTATATTTCACAGCGAAACCGAATTAAAAAGTGGCACTAAAACTGCACTTCTTTTTAAAGATTGTAAAACCGAGACTTTCGATGGGTTTACCAAACTTCCTGCGGGAAAAACCATTTATATCGCCAGAGAAACTCATTCTTTAGTAATGGCAGATTTGGAAAGAAGCTTTTTTGGCTTAGTGCCAGAAGATAAAGACAAAGCGCTAAACAAAAGGTTGGAAAAATTTTTAACCACTAAACCTAGGCTTCGTTTTGATGCCCTATCCTTCCCGCTTTCTGGTATTCAGAAGATTGAATCTGAGAACCCCCAAGAAACTAAAAAAGCTTTTATTGAATTACTTTTAGGCATGGGAAAAGGGGAGAAGTTAGAAGGGGGAATTTTAAAACAAAACCCCACCATCAAGAAAAATGACCAGAAGGAATCTGGGGTAGAATTTGACAAAGTGACACTAGATTGGGACTTGGAAAAGATGATGGAAGCCATTTCTATTTCAAAGGAGACAAATTATTTAGTTAAGTTTCAAAAATTATTATTAAAAAAAGCACTTGGCCTGTCAGTGAACATTTGGATAGGTTGTTCTGCAAAAGAAGTGCTGTTGCTTACAGGAAAAAGTTGGGAGACCGCAAAAAACAACTTGACCAAAAAACCAAACCCCTCTGAAATCCTAGAAAATATAAGCCATTACCCCATAGCAAGAAAGGACTTACCTCAAAAATCATCACTCCTGCTTTTGCTTGACCCGTTGTTATATTTAAAAATGATTGCTGAAATTGTAGTGGAATTAGAGGGGTTGCAAAAGGTAAACCCAAGAAATCTGCCCGAATTAGAAGGTTATAAGCCAGTTTTCGTGGGATTGGCTCTAGTTTTTGAAGAAAATCGCCTAAGTACAGATGGATTAATTTCTTCTGAATCAGTAAAAGAAATTTATTACCGACTGATTAAGCCGTTTCTCGAAGGCAATTTTGGTAAATAGAACTACCTAAATACCTTGAAACCTTGTAAATAGTGCTTATAAAGAAAATTGCCGTTGCCTTTTAGGCAAGCTTGCGGGTGTAGCTCAGTGGTAGAGCGCCACGTTGCCAACGTGGCTGTCGTGGGTTCAAGTCCCATCACCCGCTTTGGTTGCCGAAAAAATTTTACACTAGGAAACCGCCTAAAAATAAAATTTTTTCGGCACGATTATTTCCAGAAAATCGCCGTAGACGAGGGGTTTGCGGATATTTTAACTGGCACGACAAAATAAAAACTTTGGAGTCGTGTCTATAGCTAAACTGGTAGGACAAAGATCCCTCTAATTATTGTTGGAAAAAGATTGCTATGACCGAGACCAAAACCGAATTAGAAGTCAAAAAGTCCGAAGAACATGTTCTTGATGCAAATTGCAATCACGACCTAGATTTGCCTACGGCCCCTAAGAAATTAACTCAAGAAGTTGAAATTAAAGATATTGGCCCCTGCAAAAAACATATTAAAGTTGCTGTAAGCAGAGAAGACATTCAATCTCGAATGGATGATCAATTCAAATCGATGGTGCTAGAATCTAGCGTAGCTGGATTCAGGCCGGGGAAAGCTCCACGCAAAATTGTCGAACGCCGCTTTCAAAAAGAAGTAGGCGATCAGGTTAAAAATGAAGTCCTGCTTGCCAGCTTAGAACAATTAGCAGAAGATCACGATATTGCTCCGTTAAGTCCACCAAACCTAGATCCAAGTTCAGTAATTATTCCTTTGAATGGCCCGATGGTTTACGAATTTGAAGTCGAAGTTCGCCCACAATTTGACCTACCAGCTTACAAGGGTTTAAAACTTACCCGATACACACACACCTTCACTAAAGAAGAAATCGAAAATCAAACCAAAACGATGATGGAACCTTTGGGCGAAAAAATCGACAAAGATAACCCTACCGTTGTAGAAGGCGATTACATCACCATCGATGCGATTATAAATGATGGCGCTGTCAAAATTGGCGAAATTAAAGACCTCGAAATACGGGTCAATAAGCAACTTGCTTTCCGCGATGGAGTTGCTGAAAACTTTATCACCGAAGTAGGTGGCGCTAAGCCAAATGAAACTCGCGATGTTAACATCAAACTTTCAAGCGTAGTTACCAACGAAGCACTTGCAGGAAAAACTGTTAAGGCAACGGTTACCATTAAAGTAATAAAGCATTTAAAATTGCCTGAATTAAGCCCTGAAATTCTTGGAGCCTTTGGCTGCAAAAATGAAGGCCAATTCAGCGAACTTGCTGAAGTTGTTTTAAAACGAAGGTTAGAATACCAACAAAGGCAAGCTGCTCGAACTCAAGTTCTTGAACTCATTGCAGGCTCTACTAATTGGGATCTGCCCCAAGACCTCTTACGCAGACAAGCTAAACGCACCTTGTCTCGCAAAGTAATGGAAATGCAATCTAGCGGTATGAATGATAACGAAATCAATGCGCGAGTTCGCGTGTTACAACAAGATGTACTTCAAAGCACCGCTTTAGCTTTGAAAGAACATTTTGTTCTTCAAAAAATCGCTGAGGAAGAAAAACTTGAAGTCAGTGATGATGATATTCAAGGAGAAATTGAAAGAATCGCCCAGCAGAATGATGAATCACCTCGTAAGGTTAGGGCAAGGCTTGAAAAAGAAGATCTCATTGAGGCCCTTGCAGTAGAAGTGATTGAAAGAAAATCACTAGACTTGGTTCTAAACTCGGCAGAATATACCGAAAAGCCCCTTGAAAATCATGATACGCTCTCAATGGAAACAACAGAGGCAGATGCAGCACCTGAGGATATGGGTGCTTCCAAAGATTAGTTTATTTGTTAATAAGTAGGAGTCTTTAATGCAACCATTAGGTTTCGACCCGTTCAATTCTTTTGGCCCAATGAATCAGCGCACTCGCGATTACAGCAGGCAGCGTAATTACGGCACAGGCGACATCCTTCTCGATAACCGAATTATTTTCTTTGGTTGTTCGGGTAGTAATGTTTACGAACCTGTGATCACCGATGTTACCGCCAATATGGTCATCCAGCAGATGCTTTATTTGCAAAACGAAAACAAGCAACTAGAAATTTCTTTCTATATTAACTCACCAGGTGGTTCGGTCTCTTCGACCTTTGCTATCTACGATACGATGCAATTTTTGGAATGCCCAATTGCAACTTATTGTATGGGTGTTGCTGCTAGTGGTGCCGCTATCTTGCTTGCAGCGGGTACCAAAGGGAAACGCTATTGCTTGCCACATTCTAAAGTGATGATTCATCAACCTTGGAGCCAGGGAATTGGTGGTCAAGCCTCAGATGTTGAAATCGAGATGTTAGAAATATTAAAAGAGAAAAAGCGCTTAAATGTATTACTTGCCAAGCATACTGGCAGGACAATGGCTGAAATTGAAGCCGAAACCGAAAGAAATCACTACTTTGATGCACCAGAAGCTAAGGCTTTTGGCTTAGTGGACGAAGTGCTGGTTCGTAGTACAGAGTTAAAGACGGAAAAATAGGAAGCCAGAAAGGTGGATGAGTCACCTTCCTTGCCAGATTTATTCATTTTACCCCAACCCGGTTGCCGATAACTCATCTACGAGCCGGGCTGTTCCTGAGGAACTAACCCTATGCCCTTGGTACCTTATGTAGTGGATAGCAGTGGTCGCGACCCGCAGGTATTTGACATCTACAGCCGTTTGCTCAAGGATCGTATTATTTTCCTTCAAGGGGAAATCGATGACCATAGCGCAAACCTTGTAGTTGCTCAATTATTATTCTTGCAGTTCGATAACCCAAAAGCTGATATTCATCTTTACATTAACTCACCGGGCGGTTCGGTAACCGCAGGGATGGGTATTTACGACACGATGCGTTACATCACCTGCGATGTTGCTACCTACTGTATTGGTATTGCTGCAAGTATGGGCGCAACCCTGCTAGCAGGTGGTACGAAAGGTAAGCGTAACGCCTTACCTCACGCAGAAGTGATGATTCATCAGGTACTAGGTGGGGCAAGAGGCCCTGCAACGGATATTGAAATCCGAACCCGACACCTGATTCGGACTAAGAATAAGATGAATGAGCTGCTCCAAATGCTAAGTGGGCAACCTCTTGAAAAAGTTGAACGCGATACGGACCGCGACAACTTTATGACCGCCCAAGAAGCTAAGGATTACGGGCTCATCGACCATGTGCTAGACCGAATGAAACCCAGCGAGGTCACCAAAGCCTAATAACCTTTGGATTACTTTTCTGGGTAGGCCCCGGCCCCCGGAAAAGTGAGAATGAAACGCTGCTTTCTGATATTCTGCTTACCCTTTGCTTTTTGCTCCCTATCATCTGGGTGTAAATCGCCCAACTATAAGCTCGAATCTGAACTTCGCCACCGTGATAACGATATCGATTATCTACGCACCGAGCTGTCACGCTCTAAAACATATAATAAAGCGATGGAAATGGAATTAAGGGCCTCTCGAGGTGAGGTTCCCCTAGGTACACCTTACGACCCAATGGCGAAAGTTTATCCCCTCAAAACTATTACCCTTGGCAGACAAACAGGCGGGGTTGACCTCGATGGCCAGCCAGGCGAAGAAGCTCTTCAAGTTATTATTGAACCTAAAGATGCTGAAGGCCATACAGTAAAAGTTCCAGCCAATGTGTTAATTCAAGTGATAGAAATTTCAACCGAGGGCCTTAAAACGCCTCTTTCAACTTGGCAGATTTCATCAGATGAACTAAGTAAATCTTGGAGAAACGGCCTACTAACCACAGGTTACGCTCTTTCGATGCAGTGGAAATTATGGCCAAATTCCGACAAACTTCGAGTCCAAGTACAATTCAAGTTAGATGATGGCCGCTTATTTGAAGCTGAAAAAGACTTCGTTTTAAAAATGCCGCCCGCTTACCTTCGAAAAACACCGGCTATCGAAACACAGGTTGCACCGCCAACTTCTAATATGCTTATTCCTATGCCAGGTTTAATTCCTGCACCAGCAAAAAGTACCAACAATATTCCATTACCAACCCCGATGAAAGAACCTTTGCCACCTTTGCCCGCACCAATGCCCAATAATATTCCATTACCAAACCCGATGAAAGAACCTTTACCACCTTTGCCCGCACCAAAACCGGAACCAAATACGAATAGCAATCCTCTACCTAAACCCACGGTCGATCCAACAAAAGATGCTCTACCGCCATTACCCGAGCCAATGCCAGTACCCGGAACAAGCCCGATGAAAAATACTGGTTCAAAGGAAGTGCCATTATTACCACCGCCGCCGCCATTAACACCAAATCCGGTGCCTTTTCCATCTGAAAAATTAGGCTTATTGAATCAAGGGCCCAATCTTTTGATTCCACCCGGTGATAATTCCCCACTACCCGAAAGTATGGTCAGTGCAGGAATTTGGAAAAGCGTAAACACCAATCTTATTGTGCCAACAGCACAGATATTAAAGCCCACCAAGTCGAATTAATATCAACTTACCAAAGAGAATTAGTGCAAAAGAATTGCTGTAGCTATCTGCCCAATCACGGTAACAAAGAGAATAAAAAAGCCTAAAAAGATAAGAATTAATCCACCCCAGTGGTCTTTGGTGAACATTTGTTGTACCGAATTAGAAACCGAATCATTAATTTGCCTAGAAACCAGCCCCTCTGGTTGATTAAAAAAAATGGAACCGTTCCTTAATAAGGGGAAGACTTCTACTTCCATAGTTTCCTTACTCGCTACAGTTTCATCATTTAGAAGGTAGAAGTTACCAAATTTACGAATGTCGCACCTAGAATCTGCAATTGCATCATTAATAGCTTGGTTAAAATCATTGGAATCGATGTTATAAAAACAAGTAAAACAACGCCTGCGATAAATAAAGATGGAGACTAGTATAACCACCATAACAAAATAAAAGAACCAAATGGAAATCCAAAACCAACGAGAACCCTCGAGGGAAGCAAGTGGGATAACCCCTTCCCCGGTAAGCCAATATCTGCGCCAAGTATCATTTAAAGAAGTAATAACAGCGGGAATACCTACAAGAATTAAGCCAGAAGCTGCGAAAACAAGGGCAACGAAATCCCAAGAACCATTCACAATTACAGGCCGACTTTGCCTACTAATTCCGCCCACCCAAATCAGGTAAATCGCAACGGGTAAGAAAAGAATTAAAAGTATCACAGGCTTACTTCCTCTAAAATCCATATTAGGAAAATCTAAAGTTTCTTTGCATCCTATGGCATATCAATGTTTTATCGATTCTAATAGGATTAGCACCATTACACATAATATAAAACATTTGAGAAAAGTTTATGACGATGCAGTATCGACTTCTGGGCAAAACAGGGCTGAAGGTTTCCGCGATTGGCTTTGGGGCCGCTCCACTTGGGGGTATCTATGGACCCTTTAACGAAACCGAAGCTACAAATACCGTTCACCAAGCAATCGGCCAAGGTATCAACCTATTTGATACCAGTCCGTACTACGGCATCAAACTAGGCGAAGAAGTTTTAGGCCGGGCTCTTAAGGGCGTTCGAGATAAAGTTATTCTTGCAACCAAGTGTGGTCGCATCACCCAGACCGACTTCAACTTCAAAGCCAGCTTCATTATTAAAAGTATGGAAGAATCACTCCAGAGATTGCAAACCGATTATGTTGATATCTTTCAAGCACACGACATTGAGTTTGAAGCCGACTTAGATATGGTGTTTAGCGAAACTTATGAAGCACTACTAAAACTAAAACAACAGGGTAAATGCCGCTTTATTGGGATGACAGGTTACCCCTTAGGTTGCCTAAAAAAAGCTCTTGAAACTTGTGCACTTGATGTATGCATTAGTTACTGCCATTGCACCCTGCTTGACCAATCTATGCTTACCCAACTTGTCCCCTTAGCAGAACAGCGAGGGATTGGCATTATGAATGCTAGCCCACTAGCAATGGGGTTACTAACCTTGAACCCACCTGCTTGGCACCCCGCCCCCGAAGAAGTGAAAGCCACCGCAATGAGAGCTGCCTTACATTGCAAATCTAAGGGGCACGATCTTTCTCTGCTTGCAATGCAATGGGTTTTGCAACAGCAGCAAGTTGCGACAACTTTTGTTGGAATGTCGAAGTTGCAGGAACTAGAAATAAACTTAAAGGGGCTAGAAGTCAGCCCGGATCCTATACTCCTTGATGAAGTGAAGAAGATTTTAGCACCGGTTCAAGGCCGCTGCTGGAAGAGCGGCTTATGGAACGCAGAAGCTTAAAACCATTAAACCTAAAAGTCGAATAAACTATGAGACAATACCTAAACGCCTTTATTACTTTTTTGATCCTTTCTACGCTTGCACCAGCTCAAGGATTATCCCCAAGTAAAGCCATAGAAAAAATGCAACTTCCCCCAGGCTTGGAAGTCAGGTTGGTTGCAAGCGAGCCAATGATTCGTCAGCCATTAAGTATGTTCTTTGACGAGAAGGGAAGATTATGGGTATTACAGTATCTTCAATATCCTAATCCTGCAGGTTTGAAGGCAATCAAACAAGATCAATACCTTCGCACCATCTGGGATCGTGTACCCGAACCGCCACCAAAAGGCCCCAAAGGCATCGACAAAATCACCATCCTTTATGACCGAGATGCCAATGGCTTGTTTCAAAAATCTAAAGACTTTATCACGGGGTTAAACCTCGCCTCCGGTATGGTTTATGGCCATAATGGTTTATTTGTGGTACAGCCACCTTACTTACTTTATTACCCCGATAAAAATCACGATGACATTCCAGATAGCGACCCCGAAGTTCTTCTCTCGGGGTTCGGTATGGAAGACTCACACGCCACAGCCAACTCTCTGCAATGGGGGCCCGATGGTTGGTTGTATGGCGCCCAAGGCAGTACCGTCACTGCTAAAATTAGAGGCATCGAATTTCAGCAGGGTATTTGGCGATACCACCCCATCACCAAGGAATTTGAACTTTTCTCTGAAGGTGGTGGCAACACTTGGGGGCTCGACTTTGATAAAAATGGTCAAATCATTGCGGGTACCAATTACGGTAATTACACCAGCCTTCATCAAGTTCAAGGCGCCTATTATGTTAAAGGGTTTTCTAAGCACGGCCCTCTTCATAACCCTCATTCTTATGGCTATTTCGATCACATCCCTTTTAAAAACTTTAAAGGTGGCCATGTAACTAATGGCGGTATTGTCTACCAAGCCGACCTCTATCCGCCTTCTTATCGCAATCGTTACATTGCGGGAAATCTTCTTTCCAACACCGTTTACTTCCATAAATTCGAGCCCAAAGGTTCCACCTTCACGGGAGAATTTGAAGGCGACTTTCTTATTTCTAACGACCCTTGGTTCAGGCCCGTCGACTGTTTTCAAGGCCCCGAAGGTGCTGTTTATATTGCAGATTGGCATGATAAAAGAGCTGCCCATCTCGACCCGGTAGATAATTGGGATAGGACTAACGGCCGCATTTACAAAGTGGTTCCCAAAGATTTCAAGGAAATCTCCACTTTTGACCTTTCCAAAAAATCTAGCTCCGAACTTGTAAACCTACTCCATCATAAAAATGTCTGGTACACCAGAGAAGCCCGAAGGATTCTTGCTGAAAGAAAAGACCCCTCCGTTATCACTAGCCTTAAAAAGCTAGTACTAAGCCCTTCCAAGGATGAACCTATATCTTTGGAAGCCCTTTGGGCACTCGCTGGGGCCCGAGATGCGGATGAAAATTTCCTGCTCGATTGCTTAGATCATTCCACACCTGCAATCAGAGAATGGGCAGTTCGCCTCTTGGCAGACAAACGCAATTTACCTTCCAATATTGCATTAAAGCTGATTGAAATGGGGAAAAATGAAACCAACCCAACCGTTGCTTCGCAGTTAGCTTGCTCTGCACGCAGATTACAACCCGAAGATTCCTTAAAGCTAACCAAATCTCTATACAACCAAGATCAGTATATTCAAGATCTTTATATACCTATGCTTCTTTGGTGGGCAGTTGAAGATCAAGCAGTTCTAGGGCGGGCACAAATTCTTGAATGGTTTAAAGAACCAACTTTTTGGCAGAAAACTATGGTTCGACAAAACATCTTAGAACGCATCGCACGCCGTTGGGTTAGTCAAGGTACCGAAGCGGATTGGAATGCTTGTGCCCTAATGTTATCACTTGCCCCTGGCACCGAAGAGCAAGCCAAAATTTTTGCGGGTATTGAAAAAGCTTTGGAAGGAAGAAGACTCGCCATCGTTCCTAGTCCTATTGTAAAAACCCTATCCCAACTTCGTACCAAAAACCCTAAAAGTAAAGAACTCTTACGCTTGGCATTCCGTTTAGGAGACTCGAATGCTTTTAATGAACTCAAGGAAAACGCCAACAATAATTCTCTACCACCTGCAGAAAGAGTTTTTGCATTTGACCTTTTAGGCCAGCTTGCTGACCCTTCCATTACTTCTATTTTCCTTCAATCTTTGGAACCTAAATCCCCTGATGCTATCCGCCTTGCTTCTCTAAATGCACTGCAGTCCAGCGCTGATAATGCTGTGGCTATCCAACTTCTTGAAATTTATTCATCCCTGCCAAACAGCTTAAAAACAAAAGCTCTTGCAATTCTTTCTCAAAGGCAAAACTTTGCTTTACTTCTGCTTCAGGCTGTTGATTCGGGCAAAATTCCCAAGACTGATATCACCATCGACCTTGCTAGAGCAATGGCTTCACATAAAGATGATAAATTAGTTACGCTGCTTACCAAGCATTGGGGCAAAGTCTCCCCTCCTAGCCCGGGGGAAAAATTAGCCCGAATTAGTTACATTCAACTAGTGATAAATCGTAACAAGCCAGATGAGGAAAAAGGGAAATTGCACTTTCAGAAGCAATGTGCAAATTGCCATATGCTTTTTGGTCAAGGTAATAAAATGGGCCCAGATTTGACTACCGCGGACCGCCAAACCCTGCTTCCGCTCATCACTCATATTGTAGACCCCAGCGCTCATATCCGACCAGAATTTGTCGCTCAGGTTGTTGAAACCAAAGATGGGCGAACTCTTACAGGCCTTCTCGCTGAAGAAAATACCAGTTCTATTACTTTGATCGATGCCAAGAATCAAAAGCTGGTTCTTGCGAAAGATAAAATCGAAACTATGGCAAGTTCACCTAAATCCATTATGCCAGAAAATATTCTTGATACCCTTTCTGATCAGGATATTGCAGACTTATTTGGCTACTTGCGTATTAAATTACCAACCAAGCCTTGAAATCACTTCTTCTTTACCATTATTGATAAGTTAGACAGATTTATTTATTTAGGTGAGACATAGAATGAAATGGCATAATGATTTGCAGTTAGAATCACTTAGACAACAATTAGTAAACCATAAACTTTATCAATTGCTTGATTCACCTAAAGCTATCCGCATTTTTATGCAGCACCATGTATGGGCTGTCTGGGACTTTCAATCACTCTTAAAATCTTTGCAAAATAAACTTACCTGCACCAGTATTCCTTGGCTCCCTAGTCCCGACCCTATAACCCGCAGATTGATTAACGAAATCGTTTTAGGGGAAGAAAGTGACGAAGATGGCGTTGGAGGTTATCTCAGTCATTTTGAACTTTACCTCAAAGCTATGAGAGAAATTAACGCTGACACAAAATTGATTGAGAATTTTTTAGTGCTGTTAAGTCAAGGGGTTAATTTTAGCGATGCTTTGCAGAAGTCTGGGGCACCAGATGGGGTTATACCCTTTGTAAGTGAAACTATTAATTTAGCAAAAAATGGGCCACTTCACTCCGTTGTTGCTTCATTCACTTTAGGCAGAGAAGACCTGCTTCCAGGATTATTTCTGAAGATTCTGGAAAAAACTTCTGACCAGTATCATTTTAGCTATTCGATCCTGCGTTATTACCTGAATAGGCATATCGAACTCGATGGCGATAGTCACGGCCCTTTGGCAATTGCTATGCTGGATAATGCTTGCAAAGGCGATAAGGCCAAAGAAGAAGAAGCGTTACAAAGTGCTAGGAATTCATTACAAGCAAGGCTGCACCTTTGGGATTCAATCTGTAACAAGATTCAATCTTAAATTAAAATTTTGATTAGCACTGATTCCGTAAAAGCAACTTTTTAGCATAGCTTAAAGAAGCAAGCATAACTCCTCCTATTTCATCGCGCCTTTGGTTATATTTTAAAGCTTCAAATTCGGTATCATCAAATTCCTTGGGATCGTGAAAAGGCATCGAGATTTTACTTACCGCACCGTTGACATTCGGGCAACTCGCTTCAGCTTCATTACAAACCATCAAAGCGACAAAATCTTTTTTTGGGTTTACAGCATCATTATAAACCTTTGAAAATTCGATGCTTTCAAAAAGGTTTACACCAAGTCGGGGTAACTTCCCCCAACGCACCGTGTATTTTAAATTCTCAACAGTATTATCATTCGATGGAGTATTAAAACTAGATGCACCTTTATCCCCAGTATCAACGATTTCGACTCCTATCACTTTCAGACATTCGATCGTTCTTGGATTAAAAGCGGAAGGGGCTGTACCCCCTGAAAAAAATCTTAGTTCCAAAAATCCCAGGTAAGCTGCTGCAATATTTCCCATAATTGCAGCAAGCATACTTCTTCGCGAATTCCCCGTACAAACCGCAATGATTGGTAACCTTGACCCAGGAATATAATTAGAAACAATCGCTTTTGAAAAATGGCCTATCACATCACGATGGTCGTTTACAGTTTTATCAACCTGAATGGAAAGGGTATCGAAATGTGAACGCACCTTAGTAAAAAGAAAAGCTTTAGAGTCAAGTGAATCATCATCAAAAAGGTTTGCCATTCTGTTTCCTATTCAAACTCGTGAGAATCATAATTTTTATTGTAGCAAACAAAAAAGAATGCGCTTTAAGATGGGTTAGAAGGCAAAAGAAGAGGTTCTTGAATTACATTCGAGTAATCAGGGCAGTAAGTATTAATAGTGATTTCGCAATTAATAACTGATAAGTAAGTAGGTTTGGTTTCGGTCCAACAACCGCTGTTATAATAAGAGATATCAGCTTCTTTTTTTTCCACGGCGTGGTGAGTATGTCCACAGCAGACGGAATTACAATGCAGTTTTCGAGCGAGTTTAATAGCACCCTGTTCGATTTTTTCAGCGCAACGGAGAAAAGTTTTACTACCTGTTTTGGCGAATTTTGCAAAAGAATGGGAAGAATCGATTTTCTGCAGCATAGAATAAAAACAATCTGCGAACCAAGTAAGCCAAGGGTGTTTTTCGATAAAGTCATCGAAAATATGGCCGTGCAGGACAAGAATTTTTTTACCACCACTTTCAAATGAAACACGATCTTCTACATTTACACCCAATAGATGCGAAATAAATTCTAGCGAACCGTCGTGGTTTCCGTGCACCCAAGTGATCTCAATATGGTCTGAAAGTCTTCTTATCAGAGAAAGGACTTTCCAATGATTTTTTTTTAATCTGCGAAAGTCAAAGGAATCAAATACATCGCCGTTCAGGATTAGCCTCGAAGTTTGTAAAACTCCACATCGGATCTGTTCTAAAAAAAGAACCAAGTCCTTTGCTTGGCAGTTTTCACTTCCTAAATGAATATCGGAAATTATCAAGGCATCGAAGCATATTTGCATAAGGCCTTCCTCACAATTTAGATAATATTATATATACACGAATGAGAATGAATTAAGGATGAATAATTAGTGTCAGATTGGTGCAGATTTAGTGAACTACAAAGCGAACGATTGCCTTGAAAATTTTGGCTAGAAATCGCAGCACTAATACGGCTACAATTTCTGTCCTATTATCAGCACAAAATCATTTAAGCACTACTATTCTTTAAACCGGTACCCTAATCCACGCACCGTTTCAATCATATCCATTGAACCAAGTTTCTTGCGCAATGTTTTAATATGCACATCAATGGTTCTTTCTAGAACTAAAGCACCATCGCCAATAGCGCTATCCATAAGGTGTTGGCGCGAAAACGCCCTCCCTGGGTTTCGCAACAAGCATTCCAATAGGCGGAACTCCGTTGGGGTCAAATCCAATTCTTCATCATTGACAAAAGCACGGTGCCTTACTAAATCTACTTTAACCTGATGATGATGGATTGATTCCAGTTTAGTTTCTTCAGTAGGAACATCTACACGGCGCTGAAGAGCTTTGATGCGCTGCAAAAGAACTTTTATACTAAATGGCTTAGTCACATAATCATCCGCACCCATCGAAAATCCAACCACTTGGTCGGTTTCTTCAGATTTTGCAGAGACAACAATCACTGGAATGCTCTTCGTTTTTTCATTACCCCGAAGCTCTCGTAAGACTTCGATACCATTAACATTTGGAAGCATAATATCAAGCAGAATAAGGTCAGGAACTGTCTGAGCTTTTCGCAAACCATCTTGACCATCGTGGGCTATGATTACTTCATAACCTTCTCGGTCTAGGTTATAGACCAAAGCATCTACCAAAGGTTTTTCATCTTCAACAATAAGAATTTTCAAGCCATTTTTGACTTTAAAACCTGTTTTAGTATCTTCAGGTTTTAGTTTCTTTTCATTCTTCATAGTTGCCTCGGTGATCATTATTGATTCTCCATTTCGCGAACTCGGTGCCTTACGATTTCACCTTCCACAAGGTAAACAACATCTTCTGCAATGTTAGTAGCGTGATCGGCGATGCGTTCGATATGCCTTACCGCTGAAAACATTGATAAACCGTGTCGGATATTGAGTGATGAATCGCCCATTAATTTTATAATTTCTTGAATAATATCATAGTTATAGCGATCGACTTCATCGTCCATTCTTACAACCATAAGGGCCTGTTTGACATCAAGATTAACAAAGGCATCTAGGCTTTGCCTGACCATAATGGTTGTCATATCAGCCATTCTTTGCAAACTTTCCGGAATGGGGAAGAAAGGGGGACTGCAAAGTTCAATGGCACGCTCTGCAATTTCTTCTGCTAGGTCACCCATACGCTCGAGGTCGGTAATGATCATCATCGCAGCGGTACAACGACGAAGATCACTAGCCACAGGTTGATGGAGGGCCAAAATTTTAAGACATTCCTCATTGATTTGATTTTCTTCTTTGTCAATGCGTGCATCCCCTGCAATGACATCTCGAGCGATTTCTGGGTTACGGTCTTTAAGTGCAGTAATCGCAAGAGAAAGAGCAAGCTCTACCAGCCCGGCTAAGCCTAAAATGTTTTTCTGTAGATCATCTAAGTCGCGTTCCAAATGTTTTGACATTGACTAAGTCCTTAATTAAATTTTAGCCAAACCTACCGGTTATGTAATCTTCGGTTTGTTTGATTTGAGGGCGCGTATAGAGGTGATCGGTAGGCCCTACTTCCACCAGTTTACCTTGAAAGAAAAATGCTGTTTGATCAGAAACTCGAGCAGCCTGCTGCATATTATGAGTCACAATAACAATTGTATAATCTCGTTTGAGTTCAAAAACGAGGTCTTCAATACGGGCAGTTGAGGCGGGGTCAAGAGCACTAGCAGGTTCATCAAGAAGGATAACTTCGGGGTCGGTTGCTAAGGCTCTGGCAATGCATAGTCTTTGGGCCTGCCCACCGGAAAGATTAAGGGCAGACTGATTAAGTCTATCTTTAACTTCATCCCAAAGGGCCGCATTTTTAAGGCAGCGCTCACAAATTTCCTGAAGCATTGCTGTATTTTTAAGCCCTGCTACCCTCGGGCCATACACCACATTCTCGAAAATCGATTTAGGGAAAGGATTCGATTTCTGAAATACCATACCTACTCTTCTTCGGAGGTCGACCAGATTAAGCGACCTACGGTGAATATCTTCGTTATCGAGGAGAATATCTCCAGAATGTTTGGTGTTATCAACGAGGTCGTTCATTCGGTTAAGGCAACGAAGGAAAGTAGATTTTCCACAACCGGAAGGGCCGATCAGGGCAGTGACAGAGCGATCAGGTATGGCAAGATCAATATTAAAGAGGGCCTGATTTGTGCCGTACCAGAAGTTTAAGTTTTTAATCTGATACTTGGGAGGGGTACTTTGCTGAGGAGTAAGTTCACGCCCATTTAAATTTCTCTCAGTGAGAATTGCAGCGTAAGAAGTTGTTGCCATCGTAAAACCTGCCACCTTGTTATTTCATAAGAATCACAAACGCCAATGAATGAAAAGATATCCTAAGAAACAAATATGTAGAAATGAAGTAGAAATGATGATGTTATGGTTCTGTTTTGATTCCTTTTACTTTTTTATTGCTCCCAACTCTAACTCCAATTACTCTATGGCCTTGTATTCTTTTTTCTTAGGAGCCTTAAAATGATGCGCTTACTTGCTTGGTTTTGCTTTTTATCGCTTTTTACCAACTTTATAGCAGCAGCTGACGATTATATCCTCGGCCCTGACTCACAACCTAACCCCAATTCTCCTAAAGGTAAAATCGAGAAATCTGAGTGGAAAAGTAATGTTTTTCCTGGAACCACCCGAGAAATGTCAATCTATGTTCCCGCTCAATATGATTCTAAAACTCCTACCGCAATTATGATTTTCCAAGATGGTAGCAGTTATGCAAACGATAAAGGCCAGTTCCGAGTTCCAGTTGTTTTCGATAACCTAATTCACAAAAAGGAAATGCCTATCACCATCGGTATTTTTCTAAATCCGGGTACGGTTCCAGCGGCTTCACCCAAAGAAAAAGGACGACCGAACCGCAGCTTTGAATACGATACACCTTCCAACCAGTACGCAACTTTTCTGGAAAAAGAAATCCTCCCCGAAATCGAAAAGAAATTTAACATTCGAAAGGATCCCGCAGGCCGGGCTATTTGTGGCATCAGCAGTGGCGGTATTTGTGCCTTCACCGTTGCGTGGGAACGACCCGACCTCTTTGGTAAAGTTTTAAGCCATGTTGGTAGCTTTACCAACATTCGAGGGGGCGATGTCTACCCAGGTATGATCCGTAAAACTGAAAAGAAAAACATTCGAGTCTTTCTGCAAGATGGTAGTAACGATCTAGATAACCTTCACGGGAATTGGCCATTAGCAAATCGCTCGATGGCATCTGCACTTAAATTTGCCAAGTATGATTTCATTTATGTGGAAGGTGATGGTGGCCATAATGGGAAGCACGGTGGAGTTATTCTTCCCGATTCTATACGCTGGCTTTGGCGCGAATAATCAACTTCTTCAATCAAGGAAACTTTTATGAAAAAAATCTTGGTTATTATTTTTATACTCCTCTTGGCAAAGCTTGGACTTGCTCAAGATATACCTCTAACGCAGATTCTTGTTTTCAATGAAAGCTGGAAAAAAAGTACGGGTACTGATCTTGGAGGAACTTTTTCTGCTTTGGCTTCTGATTCTAATGGAGCTTTATTTTTAGCCAGTCCTAGTGCTAAATCGATTCTTAAACTTGATTCTACTGGCAAGCTTTCTACCGTGGTTAATGAGGCACCCTCAAAAGCAATTGCTTCTGATTTTCTTGGGGGACTTTTTCTTGCTAGTTCCTCTGAAAATAAGCTTATGTATGCCCCTAAAGGTTCCACTAAAGCAGAAGTTATTGTTTCAGGTATTGATTGCGTTGCCCTTACTGGTTTAAAGAGCGGGAATTGTTACGGTGCTGTACCAGATGAAAAAGCAATTTATTTCATTCAAAAATCAGGCATTAAGAGTAAAGTTTTCTCCGACGATGCAGTCATCTCTTTGACTACTACGAATGATGAAACCACACTTTTTGCGGGAAGCGCAGATGGAAAATCGGTCTACACCTTTCGCATTGAACAAAATGGTGAACTTAGTGCCAAGGATCGATATGTAGCTCCACAAAAGCCCACACTTGGAACTAAAGGTTCGGTTCCTGGGTTGGCAGTTGATAAAGTAAATCGGATCTATGCAGCAACCTCTCTTGGGGTTCAAGCTTTTGATCCGACTGGTAGATTATGTGGTGTTTTTCTGCAGCCTGATTTTCCAAATTTTGCAGGAACTATTGCTTTTGCAGGGGAAGACCGCAGCATTTTATATGCCTTAGTTGGAACCACCCTATACACTCGAAAGATTTTATTTCCTACGAAGTAAGGGTTGAAGCTTATTCTGCGGCCCTAGGGAGGCGAACCGTAAAAGTAGTACCCTTCCCTAATTGCGAATTTGCGGTGATCGAGCCTTTCATTGCTTGAACCAAATGCTTGACGATAGAAAGCCCGAGCCCTGTGCCCCCGACTTCGCGGGAACGAGCCTTATCCACGCGATAGAATCGCTCAAAAATTCTGGGCAAGTCGGCTTCTGGTATACCCGTTCCATTATCACAAACTTGAATGATTACGAAGTTATTTTCGATACCCCATTTCAAATCAATTATTCCTTTATTTGGGGTATATTTAACTGCATTATCAACTAAGTTGTCCAGAATTTGCACAAAGGCATCTTCATCGACAAGGCATTCGATTTCTAATGCTGCATTGCTTCGATTATCGAGGGGAAATGCGTTAATGGTGATTGATTTTTGGGCTGCACGATCACGCTGTCGAACGGCGCATTGTTGTACCACTTCCTGAACGGGGACGCGTGACATTTCAAATAATTCGGTTTCTGCTTCAATTCTTGCTAGGCTAAGTAAATCCATAATCAAGTTATTTAGTCGTTCGGATTGTTCGAGAATTTGTTCGAGGAAACGCAGCCGGTTTTCGATATCGTCTATTGCGCCATCCAACAAAGTTTCAGCACAGACCTTAATTACTGCTAGGGGGGTTTTCAGTTCGTGAGAAACATTGGCAACAAACTCCTGCCTTAGCCTTTCTAACCTTCTAATTTCGCTTGTATCGTGAAGCACTAAAACAGCACCACGCGTTGGATTACCTGGCAACCTAGCAGCGTGCAGGGTCAAGCTTCGATTACCCGCACTAGGCATTGTTAATTCTTTACGCTGGGGTTCTGGATACTTGAGAGCTTCTTCCACAAGATCCATCATTTCACGATTTCTAACTATTTCCCAGAATCGCTTCCCTTCGAGAGAATGTGCCTGTAATTCCAGTAGGTAAAGGGCCCGGTCGTTTACAAATAACACCTTCTGGTTTGCATCTAGGGCAACAACACCCTCTACCATACCGCTCAGAATTGTGCGCAATTGTTGGCGATCTTCTTCAAGTTTACTTACTTTTTCTTCAAGTCTTTCATTCATACGATTAAAACAACGCATCAGGTTACCGATTGTGCCTGCATCATCGGAAAGAATACGCTGGTTGCCATCACCTAATCCAACCCGCTGAATACCCATAGATAGTTCTTCAAGGGGCAAGGAAATTTGCTTAGAGATTCGGCTACTTTCGAAGCCAATAAGTCCAATTCCTATAAAACCTATTACCAATATAATTTTAATTACCAAAAGGTTTTCAAGTTCGGTTTGGGAAAGATAGAACCCCAAAAAAAGCAAGGTGACAAGAAAGATCGCAGTAAATGAAATAAATATTTTTTGGAACATAAGAATTATTATCAAATAAGAAAACGAGCTAAGTAACACCTACAGGCTTTATAAACAACTTAGACTTCGCCTTATTGCAACTATAAAATGTATCAAAGCCATTATAAAATATATTTTAGACGAAGTAACCCAAGCTTAACCTTAATTCCATAGTTTTTTATAAGCTTTCCAGAACAAATAGTGCCATAAATAACAAAATTCATCAAACCTTAACTTGCCCTCGGCTAAGAAATTGAATTAACTATACATAGAATATCATTTTTAATTTAAGGACAAAGATTATGTTTATCACAACTCGTTTTGCTTTTGCTTCTATCTTTTGTGCGATTTTAATTGGGTGCGGTGGCGGTAATGGATCTGGCAAAAATGATAAAAATGCCACACCTTCTACACCTGATAAAACAGCGTCCGATAAAAACAGTAAAAAGGCGGGTATGACTGGTGAGATCAAATCTGATGGATCTAGTACTGTTTTGCTCATTTCTCAAGCGGTTGCAAGCGAATACTCAAAGAGCAACCCAAATGTAAAAATCTCGGTAGGCCGTTCGGGAACAGGTGGTGGGTTCAAGAAATTTGCTGCGGGGGAAATTGATATTAGCAATGCTTCTAGACCGATCAAAGCTGAAGAGAAAGCTAATTGCACCAAAAATGGAGTCGAATATTACGAGTTGCAAATTGCGTGGGACGGCCTCTCTATTGTTATCAACAAAGATAACACTTGGGCAAAAAATATGACTGTTGCCCAACTTAAATCTATGTGGGATAAAGATTCAAAAGTTGAAAACTGGAGCGATGTTGACCCTACTTGGCCCAAAGAAAAAATCAAACTTTTTGGCGCAGGTACTGATTCGGGTACATTCGATTTCTTCACCGAAGTCATCAATGGCAAATCTGGACAAAGCAGAACTTCTTACCAGCCTACCGAAGATGATAATGTTACCGTGAACGGTGTAATTAAAGATAAATATGCTTTGGGGTATTTTGGTTTGGCGTATTATGAAGAGAACAAAGAAAAACTTGGGATTGTTTCTGTTTCCGCAAAGGAGGGCGATAATTTTGTTAGCCCAAATGAAAAGACTGTAATGGATAAAACCTACAAGCCCTTATCACGCCCACTTTATATTTATGTTAAAAAATCTTCGCTCAAACGCCCCGAAGTACAGGACTTTATGAAGTTTTATTTACGCAGAAATGATCTTGTTTCTCAGGCTAAATACATCAAATTGGATGCATTAATGCAAGCGGATGAATCCGATAAGCTTGAAAAAGCAATCAAAGAACTAGGCCAATAAACTTTTTTAAGATTACTATTCGTTGTAACGGGTATTACAATTAGTGTTTGATCTGGCTTTAGAAATTTAACCCATAAGGCAAAAAGGATATGAAAGCTTCGGAAGTATTATCGGAGCTTCCCCCCGCAAAGAAATTGCCACCTGCTCCCTCTTTCAGATTTTCTGAATGGCTTATTGAGTGGGCACTTTTTTTATCTGCCTTCTTATCCGTTGGCATTACCGTTGCCATTGCTTGGATCGTTTTTGCTGGAAGTTACCAATTCTTTAGCGACCCCGATGTTTCTTTCCAATACTTTTTTACAGGCACCGAGTGGACTGCAGGGTTTGAAGGGGCTAAATATAGTATCTTACCTCTTCTTGCGGGTACCGTTATGGTTGCCTTTATTGCTGCTTTACTTGCACTTCCCATCGGGCTGATTTCTGCAATTTATCTTAGCGAATATGCTAACCAGACCGTTAAAATGTTTCTTAAACCGGCTTTAGAGCTTCTCGCTGGCATTCCTACAGTGGTTTATGGTTATTTTGCAGTTTTTGCGATTACCCCTTTACTAGCGACATTTATTCCCGGCTTAGATCCAGTTACAAACCAATTATCTGGTGGCATTGTGGTTGCAATTATGATTTTACCTATGGTGGCATCCTTAAGCGAAGATGCAATGCGAATGGTTCCGGGTTCTTTAAGAGAAGCGTCGTATGCATTAGGTGCAACGAAATTTGAAACTTCAACCAAAGTTGTAGTACCTGCAGCATTATCTGGAATATTGGCATCATTTCTACTTGCTATTTCTCGGGCTATCGGAGAAACGATGGCGGTTACTTTGGCCTGTGGTGGCCAGCCAAAGCTTACTCTTGACCCACGCGAAGGCCTTGCCACTATGACTGGATTTATCGCCCGTATTGCACAAGGGGATGTACAACACGGCACAACTTTATTCAACAGTTTATTTGCAGTGGCTGCTGTCCTTTTTGTTGTCACCCTTTTTATGAATATGTTAGCTCAATGGATTCTCAACAAATATAGGCAGGTTTATCAATAATGAGGCGTAGTGGGAAATCTAATCACGGACATGGGCTTTCTACAGGCCGCAAATTTGCAGACCTTGCATTTGCTTGGCTTGCATTTTCCTGTACCTTCCTAGGATTAGCACTGCTTCTACTTTTCTTCCTCCGACTTGGTTTAGATGTGAACGCTTGGTTTGGGATGATGCCCGAACGCATTGCCAAATATAATATTGAAATTGAACGAAGGGTTAAAGATTTCGATTCCGAAACAAATAATGAAATTGAAACGCTTACTAAAGAAAAGGCTTTGCGAGTCACCCAAGACCCTGCAAACGCTTTAACACTTTCTGCTCGTTACGACAAAGTGATTGCAAAAAAGATTGAAGACCGATTAAAGACCAAAGCAGAAATTGATGCCAACTTTAAAAACGACAGTCGAACAAACACCTCCATGGTAAGTATGTTATGGCATTTCATAAGCGCAGGGCCTAGTAGCCAACCCCAAGATGCAGGAATACAAGCGGCATTACTAAGCAGTATGCTTTTGGGTGCAATTACCATTTTGGCCGCCATTCCCTTAGGAGTGGCCACCGCAATTTATCTGGAAGAATATCGTTCTCAAAGTTGGGTTGGCACGATATTACAACTCAACATCAACAACCTTGCAGGCGTGCCTTCAATTATGTATGCGATTCTTGGGGCGTATGTTTTTGTTGAACTAATATTTAAGCATATGGAAAGTTCAACCATAGCAGCCCGCAATACTCTTGGGGGTGGTTTAACCCTCGCACTTTTAGTCCTTCCCGTCATTATCGTATCAACCCAAGAAGCAATCAGAAGCGTGCCCATTTCTCTTCGCCACGCATCCTTTGCACTTGGTGCATCTCGTTGGCAAACCATCTGGAAAATTGTTTTACCCTCATCGTTACCTGGCATATTAACCGGAATGATCTTGGCATTATCCAGAGCGATGGGAGAAGCAGCACCCTTAGTTCTATTTGGCGCAGCACTGTATGTAAATTTCACACCAACGATTTTCAGTAGATTTACCGCTTTGCCTATGCAGATTTATTCTTGGTCGGACGACCCCGACCCAGGTTTTCACTACAATGCAGCCCTTGCAAGTGCAATACTCATCACCTTATTGCTAGGTTTAAATTCGATAGCAATTTTCTTCCGCTACTCGGTACAAAAAAAGCTAAAAGGTTAGAGTTAGCCGCAACGCGGCGGCAAGTTGTAGCCATGGGCGCAAGCCTATGGTTTTCTAGACGGCATCTTGGGTTTGAGCGCCTGCTGGCATGCCACCTTGGATTTCGCTCCTGAGAAAGGCAACGCAAAATCCAAAAGGAAAGGGGATCTTTCCTTGAAAACGATTTTTAATTTTTTTGCAAATCACACCCAGATTATTTGCAGCTTGTTGGAAGGGATCTTTCGCTAGAGTTCTTGAGGTTTTGTTTTCGTAGTACCAATTACGGGTATTGGGATCGAAGCAAACCGAATAGCCTTTTACTTCCAAAAGGATTAAGCCTCTTGCGGGGTCGATGATAATAAAATCCATTTCGCCCTGTGCGAGGAATTTCTTTTGCTCGCCAACGTAGTTAAGCCAAGGCACGCTATGAAGCACGGTGCAGGAATCATCCAATTGCTCTTTTAGGGCAAGTGCGACTTCGCGCTCTCCCGTGTTGGGGATGTTGTTAATGTTGATACTGGGGATGAATTTCGGCATGACAAGTTCTTTTTGCTAAAAGCTTTGGGAACCCCAAGGCAAAGATGGAAAGCTGCGGTCGTGCGTTTGGCTTAAGCGCAAAAGGCAGCCAGATAGGTTCGGTGATGAAAAAAATCATGCAAGACCCTCCCACAAATTGCGTATGGGCACCGCAAACAACCCATCTCCGAATGGTGTTGAAACTTCGCCATCGTATAGAACAACCCCACTGGTAAAGCGCTTTCCTGCGATTTCCTTCAATTTTCGCAACCCACGAAAATCCTTTGCCGTGACCGTAGCCGCAGCTTTCACCTCCACCCCCGCCACAAACTGGCCGCTGCCTTCCAGTACGATGTCCACCTCCACACCATCTTTGTCCCGGAAGTGATGAAATATGATGGGGTCACTACGCCAACTCGCCTGGCGACGCAGTTCCTGAAAAATGAAAGTTTCCAGAAAGTGCCCCAGCAAGGTACGATCCGTCCATAAGGCGGCGGCATCCACACCCAGCAAAGAGCAGGCGAGCCCTGTATCCCCTAGGTGCAGCTTAGGTGTTTTGATAAGCCTGCTCAAACGATTGTTGTGCCAAGGTGGCAACTCTTCCAGCAAAAACACTCGGGCCAGCAAAGTCACATAATCGCGGATTGTCGGGCGACTTAATTGAAAAGGCGAGGCCAGACCTGCCACATTTAGCAACCTCGCAGTTTGTCCGGCTGCCATTGCAAGCAAACGAGGCAGCACTTCCAGCGAGCTGATTCGGGCCATGTCCCGAACATCGTGCTGCACCAATGTTTCGATATAGTCACGATACCAATTGGCACGGCGATGGGGGGACGGTCGGGCAAACGCAGCAGGATAGCCACCTGCTGCAATCCGGTCGGCGAGATCCCTGCCCAATCGTGCCTGATGATTCGCCTTGAAGCCATCGCCAAACAAGGCATCCAGAAAATTAGACTGCTTTGCTGCAAGCTCAGACTGTGCCAGCGGGTGCAGACGCAAAATCTCCAGCCGCCCTGCCAGCGAGTCCGCCAACCGTGGCAGCAAAAGCACATTGGCAGAACCGGTCAGAATGAACCGTCCCGGTCGTCGGTCACGATCTATCGCAACTTTCAGCGCGGTAAACAATTCAGGAACCCGCTGCACTTCATCCAAGACGACCTTATCTGGCAAATCGGCCACAAAGCCTATTGGGTCGGCTTGAATCGATGCACACAACACATCATCGTCAAAACTGATATAGGAATAGCCAGCCGCATCCCCCACGGAGCGGGCTAGCGTGGTTTTGCCGCATTGGCGAGGGCCGTGAATCAGCACTGCGGGCGTATCTTGCAACGCCTCGTTCAAGAGGGGGCGTGCGAAACGGGGATGAAAAACGGGTTTATTCATATCGGCCAATTGTAACCTTTTGTACCGTCCAATTGAAATGTTTTTTAACGGCTAAATGAAATAACTCGCCTTTTCGGAGAAAATACGAAGCTAGGATGCCCGCACGGGCAAGGTTTCGGCAAATTCAAAAGTATTATTGCGCCTCATAAGGTTCCAAGGCTGCAAGGGGTCGGATTTCTTTCATATCTTCGGGGGTCGATCAGAACTTGAAAAGCAGGGATTAAACCTTTCAGCGTAATCTGGATTTTATCTGCGCCTGATTTGCCGTTAGATGGTTTGCCCGGAAGCGTCTTTCAGAGCCGGAAGCGTTAGTGACGGTTTTGCCTTTGCGACGGTTTGCCCAGAATCGTCTTTCAAAGCCGGAAGCGTTAGGCGGGCAGGCACCTTTTTAATTAGCTTTGGCTTGTTTGCTGGGCTTTGGGGCTGCGTTATAACATACCAGATCCTGACGTTTCCCTAACTCCACTTTCTAAATTGATAGATGGTTTTATTTACCACTGCTTGGCCATTAATTCCTTGACGCTAATTGCATTAAGGACTTGCGAGCAAGTTTCCCAATCTTCATCCACCACTCCGCTATATTTCTCGTCAAAAGGGTTTCGGGGGATCGCCATCGTGTATCCGCAATCGTTCCTCGCTGTCGTAGACACGCTAGATCGGAAGGCTGAACCAAGCGATGAATCGGGCGGAAATTGAAATCATAGGTTCTTGCCTGCCGGTCTAACTTTCGCTATCCAACAACAAAGGTGTTCTTATGCAGATGCCCGTGATCTACGGCACCCTTGACCGATGCATCTTCGCTGCGAGCTGACCAAGCAATTTCAGCAACCGAACACGGCTTCCGTTACGAAGCCAGTTGAATTTTTTGTAATGGCACTTCGCCCAGTTAAAATACTAGAGAGGTAAGAAAAGGGATATTTCTTCCGCTTCCAGTGTACAAAACCCCTCTGCCTGATTGGGTTACAGATGGCTTTGGCAGGGCTGTTTATTGGCGCTTTCTTGGTAATGCCAATAACACGGTCCAGAATAACAAGCGAAAGATTCTGACTCTTTCCAAAAAAACTTGGGCGGTGGGCGACTTCTGGAGTGGCTCCGACCCGGAGAACGGGCCCTTGCTTCAAACTAGCCTGATGGAATACTTAGCATTTGGGCCACAAGCTGCAAAGCTTCCCGAGTTTCTTAAAGGGTTTATCCCTGATGAAAATGGCGAAAGTAAATCTGCAGAACAAGCTTTTGATTCTTCTGGCCTAGTTACTAAAAATATTTTGGGAGCTTGGAAGGTTTAATTGCTAAACTCCAAATGATACAACCACTTGGTAAAAGCTCTTCTTCCGGGTCATGTTAGCTGCCGAAGTGGTCGCTGAGCCTGCCGAGGCGAGCCGCATCATTCGCCTCTGCGATTCAGTCCCGACGGAACGAAATGCTGTAGCCATGGGCGTTAGCCCGTGGTCAGCGTCCTGACAGCGACAAGCCCCCTGCGATTCAGTCCCAAACGGGGCGAAATGAATGCCCGCCGTGTCGTCTCGTCGGGGCTCAAACGCAAGATACCATCTCGATACCATAGGCTAGCGCCCATGGCTACAACTTGCCGCCGCGTTGCGGCTAAATGCATCTTGGTCAGCAGCGTTCAAAAAGAACTCGGCGAGGAATGAACGGACGCGGAATAAATACGAACCTCGAGGTTAATCACTCGGGATTTTGTTTTTGGCATAATATTCTTTA
>JBDNHI010000007.1:0-6850 GCA_041694635.1 Gemmataceae bacterium
CTGAATTTGGAATCAACACTGAATTTGGAATCAACACTGAATTTGGAATCAACACTACTGGCAGCCCCACTTAAAGCCTTTGGCTCTGAATTAGATCCCAGTCAAAAAAACTGGGGTGTCTTTCTTCCTCTTTATGCTGCTAAATCAGAGCGAAATCTTGGCGCTGGTGACTTCACTGACCTCGAACAACTTATCGAATGGACTGCAAAACAAGGTGGCAAAGTCGTCGGCACCTTACCCTTACTTGCTGCTTTCCTTGATGAACCTTGCGAACCTAGTCCTTATTCGCCTGCTAGTAGGCTTTTTTGGAACGAATTCTACCTCGATATTCAACGCATTCCCGAATTCTCTTATTCCCCGCAGGCACAACTTCTCTTCAATTCAACCGAGTTCCAAGCTCAGGCTCAGGCTTTGCGAGACCTAGATCTTGTTGATTACCCTAATGTTATGAGGCTCAAAAGATCGGTTTTGGAATGGTGTGTTAATGCCTTTTTGCAATGTGCAACTCCGGAAAGAAAAGCTGCTTTTGATGCCTATCTTGTTCATAGACCCGAGGTTTCTGACTACGCACTTTTTCGCGCCACTGTCGAAAAATACAAAGCTTCCTGGCATAGTTGGCCTATCGAATTGCATCTAGGCAAACTTAACGACGCTTTGGTTAATCCGTTGGCTACACATTATTTCTTACTTTCTCAGTGGTGGGCTGAAGAGCAGATTAATAGTGTTGCTACTAAATCTTTAGACTTGGGCGCCAAGGGGCTTTACCTTGATTTACCTCTTGGCGTAAATGCGGATAGCTATGATGTTTATCGTCACCGAGAAATTTTTGCTTTGGGGGCTTCTGGTGGAGCTCCTCCTGATAGCTTTTTTACCCTTGGGCAAGATTGGGGCTTTCCTCCTATTAGGCCCGATAAGCTTTTAGATGACAAACTTGTTTACCTGCGGTCTTGTTTAAAGCGCCATATGAAGCATTGTTCTATGCTTAGGGTTGATCATGTGATGGGTATTCACAGGCTTTATTGGGTTCCAAAGGGATTAGGCGCTAAAAACGGCGCTTATGTTCGTTACAATTCTGATGCAATGTATGCCATTTATAATCTCGAATCCTATCGCAACAAGACTTTAATTGCGGGGGAAGATCTAGGCACCGTGCCCCCAGCCGTTAGGCCCGCAATGAAAAAGCACGGTTGGCACCGTTTGTTTGTTGGGCAGTTTGAAATGAACCCGGTTGAAGGTTGTGTTTTAAATAAAGCACCGGAAGGGGCAATTGCTAGTTTAAATACGCACGATCTACCACCGTTTGCAGCTTTTTGGACAGGCACAGATATTGATGACCGAGTCGAAATGGGGTTGCTTACCAAGGAGGAGGCTAAAGCTGAGAAAAGTGTTCGAGAAGCTTTGTTTGTTAGGGTATTGGAGGCGATAAGTTTGCAAACCGGGCACAGTTTTGAGGCAAAACTGGAGCAAGAACAAATAGCAGAGGTGTTGGCTTGCCTTTACAGAGAAATGATGCAAAGTCAAGCAGGTACAGTACTTGCGAATTTAGAAGATTTTTGGTTTACAAAGAATCCGCAGAATGTGCCAGGAACTTGGAAGGAAAAACCTAATTGGAGGCATAAAGCAAGCTATTCTGTGGTAGATTTGCTAAGTGTTGGGTGTATTGAGAAGATCTTGGGAAAAATAAAAAGATGATTAAATGCTGGAAATATAGAGCTTTTTCGAACCCATTCGAAAAAAATCTTTTCCCGCACCTTGTCATACACTTCTCTTGCCCTAAAAAACATTGTGTGTACTAAGTAAATATTAATTATTTGCTTGGTAAGCACACAGAGTTTCTTCTGGAAACTACACGGTCTTTGACAATTAGGCAGCGGTAAGAAGTTGCATCGCAAGATCAAACAATATACTAGAGTAATCTAGTCGAGTTGTTGAAAAAGTGAACTTTGCGAGAGCCTTTAGAATAGAGAGAACTTAAGGATCGTTACAATATTGATTAATATTTTCTTAGCGGGAAGTATTAATCGTAATATGGAAGTCGATTCTTGTTTTTTTCAATTCGTGGAAACATGAAGTGGAGAAGATCGGATCGATGCGTCCAAATTACTAAGGGCATGTGGGGGATGTCTTGGCACCAAAAGACGATGAAGGGCGTGGAAGACTGCGATAAACCTGGTGGAGCTGTCAAACGAGCATTGATACCAGGGTACCCGAATGAACATATACTGAATACATAGGTATATGTGGCAAACTCGGAGAACTGAAACATCTCAGTACCCGAAGGAAAAGAAAGAAAAATCGATTCCGTCAGTAGCGGCGAGCGAAAGCGGAACAGCCTAAACCAATTGGAATCTCTAGTTGGGGTTGTAGGACCAAACTTACGACTGAGTATACTTAACCAAAGCGTCTGGAATGTCGCGCCATAGTGGGTGAAAGCCCCGTAGGTAAAAAGTAGAGACAGTTTGTTTGGCACCTGAGTAGGGCCGGCCACGTGGAATCCGGTCTGAATCTGCGGGGACCATCCCGCAAGGCTAAATACTCTTTGGTGACCGATAGCGAACAAGTAGCGCGAGCGAAAGATGAGAAGAAACCCGATAAGGGTAGGATAGTGAACCTGAAACCACATGCCTACAAGCGGTCGGAGCCCAGTGGCGCAAGCCCGGGTGACGGCGTGCCTTTTGCATAATGATCCGGCGACTTACCGTCATCAGCCAGGTTAAGCCGTTCTGCGGCGGAGCCGAAGCGAAAGCGAGTCTGAATAGGGCGCATGAGTTGGTGGCGGTAGACGCGAAACCACGTGATCTACGCATGGGCAGGATGAAGTGAGGGTAACACCTCATGGAGGTCCGAACTCACTAGTGTTGAAAAACTAGGGGATGACCTGTGTGGAGGATTGAAAGTATCATCAAACGTGGAGATAGCTCGTTCTCTCCGAAATAACTTTAGGGTTAACGTCGTGACAGATGACATTGGGGGTAGAGCGACTGAATGCGCTGGGAGGCCTACCAGGCTATCCCTCGCAACCAAACTCCGAATACCAATGTACCTTATCACGGCAGCTAGACGGCGAGGGATAAGCTTCGTCGTCGAGAGGGGAACAACCCAGACCGCCCGCTAAGGTCCCTAAATCATGCTAAGTGCGAAAGGAAGTTGGATTCCTGTGACAGCCAGGATGTTGGCTTAGAAGCAGCCACCATTTAAAAAGTGCGTAATAGCTTACTGGTCGAGGAGTCCTGCGCCGATAATGAACGGGACTCAAGTATGATACCGAAGCGGCGGGCAGCGTAAGCTGCGGTAGGAGAGCGTAGCACAATAGGGTGAAGGGGTACGGACAACGAGCCCTGGACGAAGTGCTAGTGATCATGCCGGAACGAGTAACGATAAAACAGGTGAGAATCCTGTTCGCCGAAAACCTAAGGTTTCCTGGGGAAGGTAAATCCGCCCAGGGTTAGTCGGACCCTAAGATGAGGCCGAAAGGCGTAGTCGATGGACAGCAGGTTAATATTCCTGCACCGATTTTGGTGACAAACTGAGCGACGCTGGCAAGGATAAGATCGGCCTGTTAGATTAGGCCGTCCCGAAAGGGCGAGGGCGTTTACGATCCCGAAGTCTTAAAATTGACAGACAAGAAAAACCTCAGCGCGGACGAAACAAAACGCCCGTACTAAAACCGACACAGGTAGGTGAGATGAATATTCTAAGGCGCTCGAGAGAACGCTCGTGAAGGAACTCGGCAACATAACCCCGTAACTTCGGGAGAAGGGGTGCCCTCCTCAGGGAGGGCCGCAGTGAAAGGGGTCTAGCGACTGTTTACTAAAAACACAGGTCTCTGCGAAATCGTAAGATGATGTATAGAGACTGACGCCTGCCCGGTGTCGGCAAGTTAAGGAAGAGGGTTAGCCGTAAGGTGAAGCTCGCAACCGAAGCTCCGATAAACGGCGGCCGTAACTATGACGGTCCTAAGGTAGCGAAGTTCCTTGTCGGGTAAGTTCCGACCTGCATGAATGGCGTAACGACTGGACCACTGTCTCCACGAGCGACTCGGTGAAACTGTAGTTGTTGTGAAGATGCAACATACCCGCAATTAGACGGAAAGACCCCGTGAACCTTTACTGCAGCTTAGTATTGAGTTTAGAACCAGCATGCGTAGCGTAGGTGGGAGGCTTTGATTCTGGCGTTCAGGCGCCAGCGGAGCCAACAAATGAAACACCACCCTTGCTGTTTTTGAATTCTAACCCCGACCCATGAATCTGGGCGGCGGACAGTGCTAAGTGGGCAGTTTGACTGGGGCGGTCTCCTCCCAAAGAGTAACGGAGGAGTTCAAAGGTACCCTCAGCCCGGTCGGCAATCGGGCAACGAGCGTAAAGGTAGAAGGGTGCTTGACTGCGAGTCCAATCAGACGAGCAGGTGCGAAAGCAGGACTTAGTGATCCGGCGGTGCTGGATGGAAAGGCCGTCGCTCAACAGATAAAAGGTACTCCGGGGATAACAGGCTTATCTCCTCTGAGCGTTCATAGCGGCGAGGAGGTTTGGCACCTCGATGTCGGCTCATCGCATCCTGGGGGTGGAGAAGCTCCCAAGGGTTTGGCTGTTCGCCAATGAAAGCGGTACGTGAGCTGGGTTTAGACCGTCGTGAGACAGGTCGGTCCCTATCTGTTGTGGGCGTAGGATACTTGAGCAGTTTTTTCCCTAGTACGAGAGGATTGGGAAGGACGTACCTATGGTGTTCCTGTTGTCACGCTAGTGGCATTGCAGGGTAGCCACGTACGGCTCGGATAAACGCTGAAGGCATATAAGCGTGAAACCCTCTGCAAGATTAGGTATCCATGTTCTTTGAACGAAGACTCCTGGAAGACCACCAGGTTGATAGGCTGGGTGTGTAAGACTAGCAATAGTCTTAGCTGACCAGTACTAATAGTCGATTGTTTGGACGCATTGATCCTTTTTTCTCTTCAGGTTCTCCAAATGTTTCCGCTTCTTACCGCTGCCTATTTGTCACGATCTTCCCGGTGACCATATTTGGATGGCCACACCCGTTCCCATTCCGAACACGGCCGTTAAGCATCCAAAGCCGATGGTAGTCCGTCAAGGGCGAGAGTAGGTCATTGCCGGGTTTTTAAAACAACCTCCTTTACGGGAGGTTGTTTTTTTTTGTACCTATCTTTTTTCTCTTCTTAAACATCACTTTATGGCTCCTTCTTCTTCTGAAAACTCGCAATATAAAAAAAGAACAATAAAGCCCAGCGACCTCTTGATTGATAACAGTAGCGCTGGGGCCTCTTTTGAAATAATAAAGGGGACAGAAATAATAAAGGGGACAGGCACCTTTTAAATAGTAAGTGTTGATATCAGAAATAATAAAGGGGACAGGCACGAATGCCATGAAGTTAAGGCCTAAAGCTTAATGAGCTTTAGGGTTGCTTCGCAGCTAATTTGGGGTTTCAGAAAACCTTGACCTTCCGTCACACTGGTGTTGTTCTCAACACCGTTCCCTTAGGAGGCCAAGGATGGCACTTACTATCACCGAAGCTATAGCCCGAATCAAGTCAGATGTTGCACATTTGCTAACACCCGATTCCATTCGAACCATTTGTCGCAGAGTCGGCCATTCCTGGCGTCAACGACTCCTCGATCCGGTCACCACTGTTCATTTATTTATGTTACAGGTTCTGCATCGCAACACCGCCAGCGGAAATAATAAAGGGGACATAATAAAGGGGACAGGCACCTTTTCAATAGAAATTGTTGTATCAAATTATATTAAAGCTTAGCAATGAGAGCAATAAAGCCCAGCGACTTCTTGATTGATAACAAGGCTGGGGTCTTTTTGATAATCTCATCTGCTGATTTATTCTTCTGAAAAATGAAAAAGGGGACTCGCACTTTTTAAATAGAAATATATTGATATCACAACATATTTTAGCTTAGTAAAGAGAGCAATAAAGCCCAGCGACCTCTTGACTGATAACAGCGGCGCTGGGGTCTCTTCAGAATTGAAAAAGGGGAGAAATAATAAAGGGGACAGAAATGAAAAAGGGGACAGGCACCTTTTAAATAGAAATTGTTGATATCTCAGCTTATTAAAGCTTAGCAATGAGAGCAATAAAGCCCAGCGACCTCTTGACTGATAACAGCGGCGCTGGGGTCTCTTTTATATTTATTTGTTTAATTACACGGCAAGCGTTCCCACCGAGCGCAGTCGGTGGGCTTTGATAATCTTCCTTATCATTTTATTTAATTACACGGCAAGCGTTCCCACCGAGCGCAGTCGGTGAGCTTTGATAATCTTCCTTATCATTTTGTTTAATTACATTGCGAAATGAAAAAGGGGACTCGCACTTTTTAAATAGAAATTATTGATATCACAACATATTTTAGCTTAGTAAAGAGAGCAATAAAGCCCAGCGACTGCGTTCTGGGGTCTCTTCAGAATTGAAAAAGGGGAGAAATAATAAAGCGGACAGAAATGAAAAAGGGGCAGGCACCTTTTAAATAGAAATTGTTGTATCAAATTATATTAAAGCTTAGCAATGAGAGCAATAAAGCCCAGCGACCTCTTGACTGATAACAGCGGCGCTGGGGTCTCTTTTCTCTTTTATATTTATTTGTTTAATTACACGGCAAGCGTTCCCACCGAGCGCAGTCGGTGGGCTTTGATTATCTTCCTTATCATTTTATTTAATTACACTGCGAGCGTTCCCACCGAGCGCAGTCCTCACTCTTACCCACAATTATCCGGAGGGTTTGTTTGGACAGAAGAGGCTTGCACCCTGAACGAGCAGGTGAAAAGCAAACCAACCCCTCCAAAGGACTTTCATTCCTGGCCTAGGATCACTATTTCGCCCGATATAGCC
>JBDNHI010000008.1:0-18485 GCA_041694635.1 Gemmataceae bacterium
AGACGGTGAAGGTGTGGGATGCGATGAGCGGTCAGGAGACGCTCACGCTGAAAGGGCACACCGGCTGGGTCAATAGCGTGGCGTTTAGCCCGGATGGGAAACGGCTGGCGTCGGCAAGCAGTGATAAGACGGTGAAGGTATGGGACGCCCGGCCGCTGACACCTGAGCCTAAGTAAAACGCAGGTTGGGTGGCACGATCCCAAGCTCCAGCGGAATGGCGTGCCAATCCGAAAGCAGCAACATAAAAATGCCTGATGAGCGCATCCTTAACATATGTGAAATACTTGATGAGTCGGGACAAATCCGTCCAAGGCTTGGTGCGCTCGATAGGTTAAGTGCAGTTCCCGATGGACCATATTCTGGAGTCAACGACAATGGCCAGAAGGTTCTGGAAGTTTCTTACAACCATGGAGTTATTAATGGAGCTTATGTCGAATTCTGGTCAAACGGCAATATTGCAACTGAAGGTCAGTTTAAAGATGGGAGTCAAGAAGGTACTTGGCGATATTTTGATATGAGTGGGGTTATTACCGAGGTTATACAATTCCAAGATGGTAAGGAAATTACATACCCAAAGTAAAAAAGAAAGGCGGCGAAACCAACTACACTCCGGAGGTGTTAGGATTGTTGGTGCATCATCCGGCAGGTGACAGAGTTTTCTAGGTCTAGCGATCAGGTCATACAAAACTGGGGTTGGCCTGAATTTGCAAAAGTCCAGTATTAACCTACTTTAAGATTCGAGGAAAGATCCGCCAAAACAGTCAAACAACTAGTGAAAGTAACCGAATTGGAATTATCGTTACTATTAGCACAACAAGAATAAATTCCTTGCATTTTTCCTCTAGACGAAGTCATATAGAAACATTCTCCCTGCCCTGTTTTTCAAGAGAGGCACCTTCGATGCATCGCTTTACCCTTTGCTTGTTTGTCTTTGGCTTGTGCTTTATCCCCTTTTCAAGCAGCGCTGACCAAACTAGAGGACCGGTTCGGAAAGCATCTGGTCTTGAAAAACGCATTCCTTGGAACGATTCGAAAGTCGTGGGTTCCCCCGAACCACCTCCTCCTTATCGTACCGAACCGGCCTTTCCAAAGTTGTCCAAGTTCGATGAACCCCTCGATATGACTTATGCACCAGGAACCAACAGGCTCTATGTTGCAGAACGCATGGGCAAGATTTTTTCCTTCGTGAATAACAAAGCAACCGACAAAGCCGACCTTGTGCTTGAACTTAAAAACAATGCTGGCAAGAAGCAAACGATTTACGCACTTACCTTTCATCCCAAATTCAAAGATAATGGCTATCTCTTCATAACTTGGATTCCAGACGATTCGAAAGAAGGCCTGCCTAAAGGAACGCGGGTTTCCCGCTTCACAATCAAAGGAGAAACTCCCGTAGCTGATCTTTCCTCAGAAAAAATAATTTTCGAATGGCCTAACGGTGGCCATAACGGTGGATGTTTAAAATTCGGCCCAGATGGAATGCTTTACATCGCTACAGGCGATGGTTCAGGTATTGCAGATCAGTTAGATATCGGCCAAGATCTCTCCAGCTATTTTGCCAAACTTTTACGCATTGATGTCGATAACCCACAAGCAGATAAACCGTACGGCATTCCCAAGGACAATCCCTTTATTAAAGTAGATGGGGCCCGCCCCGAAGTTTTCGCCTATGGTCTAAGGCAACTCTGGCGCTTTAGCTTCGACCGCAAAGATGGCAAGCTCATCGGCGGCGAAATTGGACAAGACCTTTGGGAAATGATCTACTGGATTCAATCAGGCAATAACTTCGGCTGGTCCGTCAAGGAAGGAACCCACGATTTTCGACCCGATCGAAAGAAAGGCCCAACTCCCATTGTTTCACCCATTGTCGAACACTCTCACACCGACTTCCGTTCCATCACGGGAGGGTTTGTTTATCACGGCAAGCGCCTCAAGGAGTTTGAAGGGCACTACATTTATGGCGACTTCGACACCGGCAGGGTTTGGACTTTTCTGCCCGTTTTACGGAAGACCGCTGAGAAAACACCCGAAGGTAAACTTGTTAACCCAAGCTACCCCTCCTTGGCGGCCCTTGAACACCATGAAATCGCTCGCACCACTTACCGTATCGTCAGCTTCGCAGAAGATGCCGATGGCGAAGTTTTTTTTCTCGATTACACTGGTGGCGCAATTCATCAACTCGTCAAAGCCGAGAAAACAGTCGATACAACAAAGAACTTCCCTAGGTTGCTCAGCCAAACAGGTATCTTCGCTTCCACCAAGGACAACAAGGTGGCAAATGGCGTCATACCCTACTCTGTAAATTCGGCTCTTTGGGGCGACCATGCAGAGAAGGAAAGATTCATAGCCATTCCCGGAACTGGTCAGATCGGCTTCGACGAAGTCACCTATCCGCAGCCGTCCCCTGGCGCACCTCCAGGGTGGAAATTCCCCGATGGGACCGTTCTCGTCAAAACTTTTTCCATGGACATGGAACGAGGCAATCCCAATTCTCGAAAACGACTCGAGACCCGCATCTTGCACTTCCAGCAATTCCCAGGAAATCAGGAATATGGCGATCAATACTGGCGTGGTTACACTTATGTCTGGAACGATGAACAAACCGATGCAGAACTTCTTGACGATAAAGGCCTTAACAAGAAACTAAGTATCAAGGTAGGCGACAAGATGGTCGAGCAGGTTTATCGCTTCCCCAGCCGGGCAGAGTGTACCCTTTGCCATACGAATGCAGCAAAATTTGCACTAGGCGTCAGCACCCTGCAAATGAACCGAGATCATAACTACAACGGGGTTATCGCAAACCAACTAGATACGCTTAATCACATCGGAATGTTTTCAAAAGCCTTACCTAAGCCTTCCAACGATTTGCCCAAGCTTATTGATTACAAAAATGAAAAGGAATCGCTGGAGGACCGTGCCCGTGCCTATCTGCATTCCAATTGCAGCCATTGCCATATCAAGTGGGGCGGAGGCAACGCAGAGTTCAAACTCGTGGTTGGTCTGCCTCTTAAAGAAACAGGCATTCTAAATGTTGCGCCTGCGCATGGTAACTTCAACATTAATGGGGGCAAGTTACTTGTGCCGGGCCATCCAGAGAAGTCGATATTACTCGAGCGTATGAAAATCACGACCTTGGGCCGGATGCCACACATTAGTTCGCTGGTTGTGGATGAACAAGCAGTTAAAATAGTGCATGACTGGATCAAAGAGATGAAGTAAACATATGCTTTCTGTTATTCTTGAATAGGGATTTTAACTTCTAATATTTTCCCATTCCTTTGCAGTTTCAAAGAGACGCTATCGCCTATTTTTTTATTAGACAAGGCATAATAAAAAACATCAGCTTCCCGCTCTAAGTCGGACTTACCATCAAATTCAACCAGTATATCTCCTTTAGTAACCCCAGCCTTGTGAGCCGCTGCGTGAGGGCCAAACTGCCCAACATGCTTGACCCTTAAAGCCATTTTTGAATTACCAAAAGGTTTAAGATCATCGGGAGAAACATTTTCAAGTACCATTCCGCCTAAAACCATCCTTCGAATTCCCCAAGAGGAAGAACGCCAAGAAATATCATCCAGCCTTCTCCAAGCTTCAGAAAGGCTAAGTTTTAAAAATACATTTTCACCATTTCGCAAAACAACAGCAGAAAGTTCTCCACCTTTAGCTGGAATTGAATTAAGAACCCACTGCACATCAGCTATAGAAATAATTGGTTGATTATTAAAAGATACAATTTCATCGCCCGATTTAAATCCAGAAATTTCTGCAATCGATTTAGCTTTTACTTCTAATAAAACAGAAGATGAAGAAGGATCAAAAACAAACCCAAGCGCCTTAGGGTGCGGGTAAGGAAAAAGCAACTCTTCCGAAATTTTAGAATCACCAGTGCGACTGTTTTGCTTAATCGCATCTCCAATCTGATGGCAATGAATACAACTTTGCACAACTTTGCCATCGTAATCTAATTGAGAAGTGTACTTGGTTTTCAAAAGAGGAAATTGTTCGGGAGTGGAAAACGCAAAAGGACTACCCTTCTTGTTTTTAAAAACATTTCGATTTGCAGGAAAACCTTCGTGCAATTTTAAAACAGCTTGCATTGCTGATCCTAATCCTTTGATCGAAACATCATCCACCCACTCAGTTCGGTGCGACCTTGTACCATATCTCCCATAAATGGTTCCATCCGAATTAAAAAACAAAATGGCAAAGGATTGATCATAATCAAATTGAAACAAGGAAAGATCAAGACCATTTGTACCAACGATTCTAACACGGACAAATTTTTCTAAAAGAGGTTTGATGACAGAATCTTTTTCGACTAATTCATCATCGAGTTTTACACATTCTTCACAAGGAACACAGCGTAAAACAACCATAATCGGTTTGTTAGTTAGTTTGGCTTCTTCAATACCTTTAGGAAAATTGTTATAGTGCCAAAAACCGCTGATTTCATTTTTCTGTTTGTCATCCCTCACTTTTTGTTCGCGAGTTGTTTGTCCCCAAGAATTTGCTGGAATAACAACTAACAAAAGGAGCAAGCTAAAAATTCTCATTTGTAAATCCTTAATAAGACAATCATGGTTTGAGGTTCATCGAAGCACGAAGGCCAATTTCTTTGGGACCAAGGGCCCTAGAATAAACTGCAACTTCATCTACTTTACCTTCAAAATTACTTAAGTTGTCAGAACTTCCTGCAATATAGAAACTAGAATAATTTTGGGTTTCATCCGTTTCAGCTTCAATTTCCTTATTCCCATTTAGATATACAATCACTTGCTTCTTATTGCGAACCAAAGCAATGTGAACCCATTCTTTTAAGGGAACAATTGTTTTCCCCACAAAAGAAAGATTAGAAGAATTTACAGGAGTGAAAATAAGCTTGCCAGGGTTTGCAGAAGTACCACCAATACTAAGAAGTTCACCAGCGAATTTCTTATCGCTATTATTTCCACGGGAGAAAATTACGCCAGCAGTAGTCCGAGCATTGGCAGGCAAACCGTTCCATATCCAAGCTTCAGCGGTATAACTATCGGAAACCCCATTAATAAGAGCACTCATTTTACCACCTGCAAAATGAACAGCACGGTTTACTTGACCTTTGCCAAACGAATCAGAATTAGGCCCTAGAAGATAAAAAGCTTTACCCTCTTCGTAATGCCCATGATTTTTCTTGCCCGAAGAGTCAACACAAGTATCACCTTCAAAGTCTTCAAATCGCCAATAAGCAATCGGAGAGGATCGCCCAATGATTTTTGAGTAATCGCAATCTGATAAATTACTCACTTTCCTTTTAGCTTTTGCAAGTTGCTCTAGCGATTTCAACAGAGATTCAACAATCTTAGGTTCCGCTTGGACTTCAAGTGCTGCACTTCTAGCAGGCCATGTCGTATACCCGCCTAAAGCATGCTGCTCTGGTGGCGGAATATAACCCTCCGCACCGTTTGCCAACTCGATATTCATTGTGATTTCAAAAGGGCTTTGCTCTTTTATCTTGATTCCAGTAAGACCAAAAACTTCGTTGGGGATAGCTGTAATTCCTAAATTTCCAATTCGTATTGCTTGAAGTTTAATCTGAGCTTTTGGCTTTTCAAGCAGGTACATTTGTTCTTTTGCGTAGACTTCATCTCGATTTTTAGGCAATGGCGATTTCATTTCGGAAATCAGTTTTTTAGCCCATACCTCCCTCTTGGTATCAGGAAGGCGTCTATCAAAAAGAGAGGTTGTTTCAACCATATCGAGGAGAACCCATTTCTTATAAGAAATAGTTTCTAATGCTTTATAACATCGGTCAGCAATTGCAGAAGCATAGGCAACAATATCTCTCTTTGGGGTAGGTTCGCCATAATCCATCCACATAAGATCGCCACTAGTCCCTTGAGACATAAAAGAAATATTTTTTGCGTTAGGAGATTGAGAATTAATTTTTTTATCAAGGGAATCGCAAAAATGCCCATAGTAATCAGCGGAGACAGGCGCACTCCCATAGTAATGCATCGAATAATTTGCAAAGACTGCAAGGGGAAACCCTTCAACGGTTTGCAAAGCAAGCAAAGTAATCGCAGTATCAACAGGGCCAGAAGGCCCTATTGCATTTGGGTTTTTATGACCGGGATGCATATTAGCCCGAACCGATTTATCTCCGAATGGATCTATCAACATTTTATCTGGGCGGTAAATCCATCTTCTACAGAAAGTATGCTCATCATCAGAAAATGCTTTGTAACCAACTTTTGCTGGAACCATATTTTTCTTTGCGAGCGAAATCACCCGAACAATCTGAGGGCCAAGAAACGATTTATACCCCTCATCTGCCCGAGCGCCAAGAATCCCCATTACCGAAGGTGCGGTATGTGTATGGGTAGCACTAATCATTATTTTATTTGCAGGAATTCCGGTCGCTTCTTGTGCCATCTTTTTAACTTCATCTAGAAAATCAGAAGGCATCATACAACTATCAACAACTACCAAGGCAATTTGATTTTTACCATCATCAAGAACAAGGGCCCTAGCCCGAAGATCATCGATTTTCGATTTAGCCAAAGCTTCAAGAAAGTTTCCATTTACAATTACAGGGAAAGAAGTAGGAGAAATATCAACAACAGCGGCACCTGCCTTAAATACTTTTTCTGCATCTTCCTGAGCATTTAAAAGAAAAGGGAAGAGAATAACTATGACCAAAGAAAATCTGAGGCTCACAATATTTCTCCTAGTCGAACAAGTAAACTTAAAAAAGATTAGTGTGATAAAATCTAGGACCGAGATAATTCAGAAATAGCTTCTCCACTTCGAATAATCGGTGTGGGTCTGCCGCTAAAATCTTTTAATGTGATATTTTTATAATCGATACCCAGGTGTTGGTATAGAGTTGCAATAAAATCTTCGGGCGAGACTTTTCGAGAAATAGGGTCTTCTCCTTTTTTATCAGTTGCGCCAATAATTTGCCCAGTCTTTATCCCGCCCCCCGCAAACAAGAAGGAACCGGCCCTGGGCCAATGATCACGACCTGGCTGAACCACCCCTGCTGCAGCACTAGCGATTCCACCGCCACTACTTGCGACATTGGAAATTCGTGGAGTTCTGCCAAATTCCCCACCTACAGCAACCAACACATTTTTGTCCATCCCACGAGCATAAACATCTTCGATAAGAGCAGAAACGGCTTGGTCAAAAAAAGGAGCACGATATTTTAATGCCTCGAAAACATTATGATTTACAGCGTGATCATCCCAGTTACCAACCCTACCACAAAGCGGTCCGTCAAATTCTGTGGTTACAATTTCAACGCCAGATTCAACTAACCTTCGTGCCATTAAGCATTGTTGCCCCCAAGCATTCATTCCATAGCGATTGCGGACTTTTTGAGGCTCACGAGAAAGGTCAAAAGCTATTTGCGCTTTAGGACTCAAAAACATATCAAGGGCTTTTCGTTCGAATTGATCCATTGCAACCCTGCTGGTTGAAGTATCCACCGCATTTTGAATCGTATCAAGAGATTTACGCAAGGTTATTCTTTCAGAAAGTCGAGATCGCTGCTGATCATCTTTTAACCCGATATTTGGGATGAAAAAATTAGGCGCACTTGGATCACCTAAAATTTTGAATGCATCATAACCCGAACCTAGATAAGTGGAACCCGCTATCGTAAAACTGTCGTAACGATCAACAGGGTTCACCGCAACATAATTAGGTATGCCTTTAAGTTCGGCAGATCGGAGGAAGTTCACAATGGACATCCAGTCAGGATACTTTGGCCCCGGCTTATCTTGCGCATCCGGATCACCCGAAAGCATCTGCAAGGAACCCGCGGGATGGCCACCACCAGAATGAGCGATGGAACGAAGTAGGGTAAATTTATCAGCAATGCTGGCTAAACTGGGCAACAACTCGGTCAGTTGAACCCCAGGAATAGTTGTATTGATTGTTTTAAATGGGCTGCGAAATTCCGAAGGCGCATCAGGCTTGGGATCAAAAGTATCAAGGTGGCTGGCCCCGCCTCGCAGCCAAACAAGAATAATTGCAGTATTCTCACGATTAATTTCCTGAGCCCCAGCATTACGAAGGTTAAACAACCCAGGCAAACTCAAACTGGTAAAACCACCCAGCCCCAAACGCAACAACTCACGCCTTCCTACTTGATGATGCCCTCGAGAAGGGCCTTCACAAGAAATAAGCAATTTTGAAGGTTGTTTCATATAAAGCACCAAAACCTTAGGCAGGAATAATCGCAAATACAATGCATAGTAATATAGCATTCAAGGTAAGGTTCTTCCTAGTTGCAATCATTTATTTTAAGTTTTTTCTTACCGATTTTTGAGTTCTACCAGAATGACCGGATTATGTTTGACCAAAATAACATTCAAGTTAAGGTATCTGTATGCAGTTTTTATATTTTAAAGGACTTTTAACAATGAAGATTTTTTCTCTTAGCCTAACTTTGCTTTTATTAATTCAAATTGCAAGCGCATTTGAATCAACCAAAACACTAATTCTTTTTGATGGAAAAACCCTCACCGGTTGGGAAGGCAACGAGAAAGTTTGGCGTATCCAAGATGGCGTTATCACTGGGGGTTCCTTCGAGGGGAACCCCATCAACGAATTTCTTACCACCAAAGTAAGTTACAAGAATTTTATTCTCAAACTTGATTACAAACTTGTATGTAAAGCAGGCGACCCAAATGCAGGCGTACAATTTCGTAGCAAACGCATTCCCAACCCACCCAACGAAATGTTCGGATTTCAAGCCGACATCGGCGCTTATCTTAAAGGTAATCCTATCTCGGGCAGTCTTTATGATGAATCACGACGAAAAAAGTTCTTAGTCCAATCTGACCCAAAACTTGTCAAAGAAATTGAAAAAGTGGGCGACTGGAACTCCTACAAAATTCATTGCGATGGCAATAAAATTAAACTTTTCTTAAATGACAACCTTACCTGCGATTACACCGAATCAGATAAATCCATCGAAACCACTGGCTTTATTGGGTTGCAAATTCATGGCAACTCAAAAGCCCAGGTTTATTATCGCAATATTTCTATTCAGGAATTACCCTAAGCAAGTAAATTTGTATGACCCTAACTGCAGATAAGCATCCTCAAACCAACAGTTTAAAACTCTGGGCTTTTTTCCTTATTTGTATGGCTTTGTTCTGCTTAGCATATTCTCAGGCACCCCTATTTTATTCGAATCAAAACCAGTATTTCTTGCACGGGTTTGCCAAAGCCGACCTTGGAATCCTTAATGAAGATTGGTTGGCTAACACCAAAGATCCAACTCCTTTATTTAGCAATCTAGTTTGCATAACAATGCGATATAGTCATCAAAATCTTTTTCATCTTTACTATGCGTTACTGCAATGCGTTTATTTAAGTTGCGCTTGGTTCGTATTCCACTCGATTGACAAATCGAAACAAAGAAGTCTTGAACAGTACGCCATCTTCACCGCTTTGTTTTTTCTCATTCATTCTGCTGCGATCCGATGGCTTTCCTACCGTGTTCTTGGCAACGATTACCCTTGGTTTTTTCAAGCAGGTGTTGCAGGCCAATACATTTTAGGGGCGATGTTTCAGCCTTCCAATTTTGGTGTATTCCTACTACTTGGACTATGCCTTTTTTTAAAACAACAACATTTTGTCGCAACCTTTTTCATCTGCCTTGCGGGAATTCTTCACAGCACCTATTTGCTAGGTGGTGCATTCATAATACTTGGATTTCAAATTTACTTTTTGTTCGAGGGTAAAGTTAAAAAAACAATAACAGTAGGCTTATTTGCATTGTTATTGGTAACGCCATCAGTAATTTACGCAGGGCAAAATTTTCAGCCTACTTCATTTGAAGGATTTAAGGAAGCACAGGAATTCTTAGTTTATTTCCGACTCCCACACCATTGCTTACCCGACCTCTGGTGTGATTGGGTTGCGCTTTTACAAATAATTTGGATAGTTTTTTCGATTTATCTTTTAAGAAAAAAGAGAGAAGTCATCATTGTTTTGGTGCCTTTTTTACTTGGCACCGTTCTAACACTTTTACAAGTTGCAACTAAAAACAATTCTCTTGCATTATTATTCCCTTGGCGCATCAGTTCGGTTCTTGTTCCCTTTGCAACCATTCTGATACTTTCGCAAATTGTTTCTTTTTACACGCTAACTTCAACTAAAATTAAAATCTTCACACCTTCGCTAGTGATATTATTTATTCTAGCTGGGCTTGGGATTGCAATTCCAATCTTCAATCAAGGCTTCTTTGTTAATGAAAATGAAAACGGAATTTTAAGCTTCATTAAAGACCACAGTAAAAAAAGCGATCAGTATTTATTACCTGTTAAAATACCAAATCTTGCATCAACCACAAAGGGGAGTCTTTCCAGCGACTTTAAACCATTAGCTAAGAAAAAAACTGACATTCGAATTGTGCCTATCGATATGCAAAGGTTTCGATTATCAACCCAAGCGCCTCTTTTTATTGATTTTAAATCTATTCCATACCGCGATGAAGATGTACTCATTTGGCATAAAAGATTATTACAAGCAGACAATTGGAATCTTAAAATAGCAGGGAATAACGCAACTTCGATTCTTGAAGAATTAAAGGAAAACAAAATAAGCCATCTCATCACACCTTCCAAAATAGAACTAGATTTTAAGCAATTTGAATTGCTTTATTTAGACGATAACTTTCAACTATGGAAAATAAAAGAATCCTTAAATCCATAAGGAATCTAAGGCTTCAACTAAAAAACAAAGGAGCAAATCTGTTACCTTTTAAACATTGGGCTAGAAGGATCACCCCTAGAAAGCAAGAATGCCAAAAGGTCTAGTACTTCATTTTCATTCAGTGTTTTGAGAAGGTCTGCGGGCATTAAGGAAACAGAAGAAACCTTAACTGCTTCAATATCCTTCTTTTTAACTTCTTGAATTTTGGAAGCATCTTCAGGGTCGGTGACAATGGTGATTTGGTCAGTCGTTTCACTAACTACCTTTCCGGTAATAAACTTGCCACTTTTGGTTTCAATAATGGAAGCCTTATACTGGTCAGAAATAATCTTATTAGGTTCGACAATAGATTCGCAAAGGTCTTTTAAGCTGAAACGGCCTGCGACTTGACTAAGGTCGGGCCCAGTAGCCCCACCGTCGCCGTTATACCTATGACAAACGACGCATCGGGAAGCAGCATACATTTTCTGTCCGTTTTTGAAATCGCGTTTGACAAGTTTACCTTCAGAAAGTTGCACTAACTCGGCAAGTTTATAATCCTTGCCTGGCCCAATCGATTTTGGAAGAGGAGGTGCCTTATAAGGTTTTTTTAAACCAAGAGCTTCAATGGTAAGGCGTTGAATATCAGTTGCATTATCAAAAGCTTCTTTTTCGATGTTGGTTAAAAAGCCTTGGTAGCTGTTTCCACCGCTGCGAGTGCGTGCTTCTGTAAGAGCAGTGAAATAAAGTTTATGCGTGTCGAGGGTCCATTTTTCCTTGAGGTTTCGTAAGGAATACAAATAGTAATTCTTCTGCAAATCAGGAAAGTTAGAGTACATTTTAGCAATGCCACCACCATAACCACGATTCCTTAATAGCAATTCTTCTAGTTCTTTGCCATCAACAGGCTTCGATGGTTGCATAAGTAGCTTGGTAATTTTATCAGCAATGGTGTTAGATTTTAAATAGACCAGAAGATCGCCGAGATCGCGGTTCAATCTATCATCGCTTGAGGGAAAGAAAGAATCGAACTTAGAAGCCAAAGCGGCTGCAACTTCTTTAGAAGGTTCACCCATGCGGATGAAAACAAGTTGATAAGTTCTGATGATTTCAAGTTTCTGAATTTCAGTAAGGGAAGAGAACTGGATATTATCAAGGGCAGCAAGAAGCTTGGGTTGCAATGTTTTATCGCCTTGCCTTGCAAGAGCAACCGCACTTTGGATGAGTTTTTCGGTAGACTTTTCATCAAAGACTTTTTGTTGCCAAGTCGCAGGGCTCTGATGCTCAAGAGCAATACGAGCAGCATAACGGATGAAGCGATCTTCGTTGCCCAAGTTTTCCCAGACAAACTGAAGTTGATCATCCGAGATTTTAGCGGGGTTATGCAAAGCTTCTAATTTCTTTCGAACTTCGCGTTCTTTGATGCCCTCGGAGTCACGAAAATCGACTGTTTCAGTAGAATCTTTGCCAACATAAGTAACTCGATAAAGTTCCGACTGGGCACCACGACCCCCCACAGAAAAATACAAAGCACCATCTTTACCCACAACTACATCGGTGAGGGGAAGAGGTGTTCGGGAAACAAATTCTTCCTTTGTTGCAGAGTAAGAACTGCCCGAAGGAGAATTGTGGATAGCGTACATTGTGCCGAAGGTCCAATCGCAGATGTACAAGGCTTTCTGATACTTTGCGGGGAACTTGGTACCGTAACCGAACTCCACACCTACAGGAGAACCGGGGCCAATATCTACCATTGCGGGAAGACTATCGACATAATGGGCAGGCCATTTTCCAGTACCACTTCTCCACCCAAGTTCACTCCCACTTGAAGCGTGATTAACCCGAGTAGGTCGGTACCAAGGCATACCCATATCCCATTCCATATCAGCGTCGTAAACAAACATTTCGCCATCCCCATTGAGTGCGAAGTCATATTGATTGCGATAGCCACTAGTCATAATTTCCCAAGTTTTACCTTCGGGATCAGTTTTGGCAACATAGCCACCAGGGGCTAAAATTCCCCGAGCGTGACCGTTGGCATCCCATTGCCTAGGCAACAAATGGTCTTCTCCCCAATTGGAAGGAAGCCTACTTGCCTGAAATTTTTCAGGAGGCAAAGTATGATTGCCACACGCCACAAGAATCGACTTACCATCAGGGGAAAGCCTTAACGCGTGAGGACCGTGTTCACCCCCACCCCTCAACTCCTTAAGCTTAACAACTTCATCAAATTGATCAGTATTTTTGGTATCACGCAGGCGATAAAGGCCGCTGCCCTTACCACCATTGACACAAACATAAAGACTATCAAAAGCAAAAAGTAAACCTTGTGCGGAACTAATTTTAACATCTAGGCGTTCAACTTTAACATCGCCTTTGGTTCCAGGTGCGGGAACCGTGATTCGATAAAGCCCTTTGTCTCCTTGATCAGAAGCAATAATACGCCCCTTAGGATCAACAGCAAGGCAAACCCAAGAGCCTAGTTTATCTTTAGGAACAGTAAATAGTCTTTCGACTTGAAAACCTTCGGGAACCTTAAATTCGGAAGAAGAAACAGAAGCGGTTGCCTCACCGGAGAAAACATTCCCCCAAGGCTGATCGCCTAACTTACCAGTTTTTTTAGTAGTAGAAACTTTGCCGTTTGCTCCACTTTCAACAGCTTTCCAAGATTCATCAGAAATAATGTGAGAAAGCTTACCTTCGGGAGAAGTGATATTTAGCTTAAATACAAAACCAGCAATACCACCTTCGTTAACCACCATAGCTTCAATTAAATTATCACCATCAACAAGGAGCTTAGAGACATCAGACGGAGTGGAAACTTGCCATTCCGAATTTTTCCCAGCATCTTTACCATTAATTTTTAAACGAACATCGTTATCACAAGAGAACTTTGCTTTAGCTTTGCCGCCTGAAAAAACAAATTGTTTAGACAAAGTGTAATTTTTATCATTTTTTTGCCCCCAGATCCAAAGAGGCGTAGGGCCGGTCGCAAATTCATTTGGCAACTTTTTATTGATAGGTTCGGAAGGTGCAATTCCTGGCTTTCCGTTTGAAGCCATAACTTCAATAGACTGCGTATAGGTTTCATTTTCCCAAGCCATTAAAGGCAATTGAAACGAAAAAAGAACCACCACAAACGAAACAAACCACAAACCTAATCTAGTACGCATAGCATTCTCCAAGAAAACAAATAATTTCTACCAACTTTATTCTACCTTAAGTCTTCCTTCTTTGCATCAGCTATTTGCCAATCTATAAAGAAATTGCTTAGAATATTTTTAAAGCATCCTACTAGGAGAGCAATTTAAAATATGTTAGTTTAAAACCAAGATATTTTAATTATGGAAAAGAAATCGAAAGAAATGAACATCCCGTCAAGTGACACCACTTCTATCGCTGTAAAGTCATCAGAAAATCTATCAAGTGCGATAATTCTTGTGGTTGATGATAATGCGTGGAATCGTGAAACACTCGTAAAATCTTTAATGGAAAAAGGTATTCAAGTTGTATCCGCTGAAAATGGAACTAAGGCCCTAGAACTAATCCCTTCCAATAAATTCAACCTCATATTACTTGATTCCAAGATGCCTAAATTTAATGGAATTGAGGTGTTAAAAAAAGCAAGGCAAGATTTCTCTCCTCTAGAATTACCAATTATTATGATGACTGCACGAGGCGAAGCCAAAGATATCATTGCATCTTTAGAAGCCGGGGCAAACGACTACATTACAAAGCCGATCGATTTCCCCGTTGCATTTGCCCGCATTAAAACCCATCTTATATTAAATAATTCTTATCGAGAAATTGAGGAACTTAAACAAAACCTTGGCGACAAAAACGAGAAACTTGAAAGAGCCAACAATAGGTTTAACCGCGACCTCGAAGCCGCTGCCTCGATCCAGCAAGCCCAATTACCCGAAGACCTACCAGCCTTCCCAGGTGTAAATTTCGCTTGGGTGTTTGAACCGCACGAAAAACTAGCTGGCGATATGCTCCATGTTTTCCCTATCGGTTCCAAGAAGGTTGGCTTTTTTGTTCTCGATGTTAGCGGGCATGGTGCGCCTGCCGCACTTTTATCCGTTACCGTCTCTCGCCATATCACAGGTCTACAAGGTGAATTGGGCAATAAACTCCTCGAAAATCCACAGAAAATCTTGCAATCACTCAACCAACGATTCACTATGGACAATATGGGTGGCAACTTCTTTACCATCGCCTATTGCGTGCTTCACCTTGATACTTTGGAACTTTGCTACTGCCTTGCGGGCCACCCCGGTATGGTTTATCTTCCTAAAAATGGTGTCCCTTGTATCCTTGATAAACCAGCCATCCCTATCGGCTTCTTTGATGACTCCATTTATCTTGAAGAAAAATTACAGCTTCAGAATGGGGATAGAATGGTACTTTATTCCGATGGCATAGTCGAAGCTTCCGACTGCGACAAAGTTTCTTTTGGAAAAGAAAAGTTAAAAGAAACACTCTTTAAAACTCTTTCCCTTACCTTGGCATTATCCTTCAAGAAAGTGCTGGAAGATGTTAAAACTTGGTGCAAGCCTGGTAGGCCAGCCGATGATCTAACTATTCTTGGTGTAGAAATAAATCAGGATCAAGATAAAAAACAGGGTTGATAAATCTTATATGTGTTTGCCTGTTAAGCACTGGTTCGTTACCCTTACAATCTAGCCATTTATTTTTCTCAAACAAACTAACGGAGAAACCATTATGCTGCCAGGTATCAAGTTGTTTGATCTTTCAAACAAAACTGCAATCATCACAGGGGGTTCCAAAGGCTTGGGGTTAGCGATGGCAGAAGGCCTAGCATCAGCAGGTGCCAATGTGGTAATCATCAGCCGAAACAAAACTGAAGGATTAGCAGCAGCGGAAAAGATTAAAGCAGAGTATAAAACGCAAACCTTGGCTTTCAGCGCTAATGTCGCTTCTGAAGACGAAATCCAAAATGTAATCGCACTTACCCTCAAAGAATTCGGTGCAATCGACATCTTAATCAACAACGCTGGCATCAATATCCGAGGCCCAATCGACGAACTTTCCTACGACGATTTTAAAAAAGTTATGCAAACCAATGTGGATGGAACCTGGATTCCAAGCAAAGCAGTAGTTCCTCAAATGAAAAAACAAAAGCAAGGTCGAATCATTAATCTTGCAAGCACCTTGGGAGTTGTTGGCTTAGCAAACCGGACCCCTTACGCCTCCAGCAAAGGCGCTGTGGTACAGATGACTCGTGCCTTAGCTCTGGAGCTTGCACCCTTCAACATTACCGTAAATGCGATCTGCCCTGGGCCTTTTCTCACCGACATGAACATTCCGATTAAGGACGATGAAAACACCAAGAAATTTATCATTGGGGCGGTGGCACTTGAACGCTGGGGAGAAATGCAAGAAATACAAGGTGCTGCTATTTACCTCGCCAGCAAAGCTTCCAGTTATACTACAGGCAGCCTGATCACCGTAGATGGCGGCTGGACTGCCAGATAAATCAAAAGGATTTCTCGATTACAAAAGAATCATTTACTGGACTTTTGCAAATTCAGGCTAACACCAGTTTTTGAATGACCTGATCGCTGGACCTAGAAAACTCTGTCGCCTGCCGGATGGCCAAGACAATGTACCTTTAAGTGTTTCCCGAAGGATCGCCCGACGAACTTCGCCGCTGGTAGTCAGCTTTTGGGGTGCCCATTCTGCGCACGACCCTGCCCGAGTTGACGCATCTGGAGTTTTTGCCAACCGCCCTGAGTTTGGCCTCTATGGCGACGGACATTCTGCTAGGGGCTAGGGCTAGGTGCAGAAATGCTAGATTCACCGGGAAACACATGCTGCATTCGGATTGGCACGCCATTCCGCTGGAGCTTGGGATCGTGCCACCCAACCTGCGTTTTACTTAGGCTCAGGTGTCAGCGGCCGAGCGTCCCACACCTTCACCGCCCCATCCTCGCTTGCCGACGCCAGCCGTTTTCCGTCCGCGCTAAACGCCACGCTCCAGACCCTGCCGGTGTGCCCTTTAAGATTCCACTGATAGGAATGGGCCAGGCGGTTCCAGTAATGCCATTCAAAGCCGCGAAAGTCCGCCTCGCCCGGCTGCGGTCGGGTCTTTTCCAAAGAATCGAGCACGAATCCGACCTGCGTACTCTCCCAATAGAGCCGAGCGAGCGTCATTCGGACGGCATACAGCTCCCGGCGTGCCTCTTGCTCCTTCGCATCGGCTCGTTCACGCTGTTTGCGTTCGAGTTCGGGGTTCGTGTTGGCGGCCAGCGCGGCGTGGTACTCGCGCACGGCGAAGTACGAACTGACGACCGTGCCGATCAGCAGCGAGAGGGCGACGACCACTAACCATGCGGACATTCTCGTTATCTTCATCGTTAGGATCCTCGTGAGAACTCTACCAGGGGAAGAAGCGAACCGCTGCCGTTAACGCGGGACTGCGGATGCCGGGGAATGAGTCGCGGATTTCGGGGATGACTCAGCCATTCCCCGAACTGGCTCGCCCATCCCCCGACAGGGGGCGGCCGATTCTCCGACATGAGTATACCAAACCGTGGCGGCAGTGAGCTGTTCCCAGCCGGAACGAATCATTTGCCGAAGTCACTTCTCGCGTCGGAACTCTAACAGAAGGCGACCGCTGTCGGCCGGGGCCTTGAAGTCCTCGGGCATCCCTTTGACGGCCGTTGCATTGTCAAGGCACAGGCAGACCGTGAGCCGGCCATCAGCCACCTTCAGCAGGCCGATCGCCTTGTAAACTAATTCCTTGGCCAAATCCTTCTCAGGGTGGAAGAAAACCATCGCGTGACCGTTTTTGACTGGTAGGGTGTGAATCCCGAACAGATACTGCTTATTCCCGTCGGTCAGTCGGAAGGTGCGATCCTTAAACTCCAGTCGGGGCGGGGCCGCGGGATCGATTTGCCGCACGCGGCCATCCTCCTGCCCTTCAGATGCAACCCACCGGCCTTCGATCTCGGGCCACAGTCTGTTGAGCGGCGTGCAGAGGTAGAGGGTGCGTGCGGGGTAATCGATCACTGCGGAGTTGGATCTCAGAAGCTTATGTCCGAGAAGCCCGTCGATCCGCCTCAGCTTGCGCCGGTCCTGGACGGCATTCAGGTCACTCAAATCGCTTGCCATGAGGGTAAATGGGCCAGAGACCGCACGCGTATCGAAGGTGCCGATCGACATTCCTCGGAGCGTAACTTCAAAGCCTTTTTCCACCCCCCCGATGCCGACTTTTTCGACCGCATCTCCGTGTTTTAATCCGAGCTTCTTCACCAAAGCGGTGTCGAGTATAGTCCTATCGGCACCCGTGTCGAGGAGAAATCGACACGCTTCGGTCCCGATCTTACATTCGACCGTGAAGCGTTCGTCTGCCTCACCTTGGGTCAGCGGGACAGCAACATAGCCCTTCTTCTCCAGCAACTGCCGAAAGGCGTTAGGCTCTGGCGGGTTTTCGGCGGGTTTCGGCTGGCCGCTGGCTGTCACGGACAGCAAGGCGGCCAATGCGACGAGCATCCATGTGCGATTCATAAGGCGTACATCCTTTCAGTGAACGCCCGGGGTCAGCCCTTCCGACCCCGGGCAATGAGAGCGACAGTAACTTGATTAGTAATTGAACTTCAAGCCGACCTTTCAGGGCTTTCTTCTTCTTTCCGTCATTCCCGCGAAGGCGGGAAGGCGAATTCACACTTGAAGTGCAACGGTTGAAGATGTTTACAAAATACCTCAGCAGGCGTTCTAAAGCCAAGACATTTCCTTGGAGTTGTATTGAGTTTGCTAGCGAGTGCTTGGAG
>JBDNHI010000009.1:0-6231 GCA_041694635.1 Gemmataceae bacterium
AAGGTCATGAAGCGGCGGTCGGTCTTGTACGGGGATTCGCCCACGCGGGTCAGCTTCGCCTTGGCGAGCTTGTAGCGGTAGTTGTTCGTGATCGGGTCTGCGACACGGTGGGATAGTGCATTGAATGGGTTGGGCGGGAACAGAAAGTAAGTGAACAGCACACCCGGCGGAACAGCGGTTGTGACCATCGCAATGGCTTCGATCTCGCCTCTCCCGATGCGGATGTGGCCATTTTTCTCCAGCCAAGCGAATTTTATTTCCTCGGCTTCGATGCGGTTGAAACCGCCCATCTGGATCAGTACATCGTCGTTGGTCAACCGCACTACATCGCCACTCTCGATTTTGTACGCCTTCGCATCGTTCGGGTGGATTTCCACGAAGTTACCCGGCCATCGTGCCGCCATGTACGGCTTACGCAGATCGTCGAACCCGGACTGCCAGAACTCGTTGATGCGCCCGCAAGTCAGCCACAACTCACCCTTCTTTGGATCTGGTTTGATCCGACTGTAAAAGTCGGCGAATAGTTCCCAAGGGCTCTTGATAAGTAGAGCCTTACCGGAGTGCGAATTGAACGCCGTTAGCCATTTAACGTGGGTCGTCGGACCTTCCGGGTCAGAGAGTTGAAGCGTGCTGTCGTGCAGCCTTGCGGTGCCGGCGAGTTTACCTTGCTCGTATCGCACGGGGCATTGAATGCCTGTTGTTCCAAGGGCTCGTAGTGCCTCGTGACCTTTTTGGCCATCCTTTGCGGCCTTCCAAACGAGAGGGTAGTAATCCAGCACATCGCCACGGCTAAACCGAGCTGCTTCCTCGAACACAGCGTTATCGTCGGCCCAATCGTAGCCGCTGAAGCCCAGCGCCTTGGCGAACTTGGCAACCGCCCACCAATCTGGCTTGGCCTCACCAGGGGCGTCGTAGAATTTTGAGTACAAACGCAATCGCCGCTCGCCATTACACCTCGCCCCGTCGTGTTCGCCCCACGCAGCGGCGGGCAACACGATATCGGCCAACTCGGTGTTCAGCGGGTTGACTGGATAAATATCCGAATCGACCAGAACCATGCCGCCGTCGTCCACCCGATTGATAAGCGCTGCGATGATTTCGTCTTGGTTGTAACTGGTCGGCTGGTGTTTGCTTTCGACTGTCAGCTTTCGTACAGTGCGAGCCAACTCTTGGCTGGCGGTCATCGCGCCCGTCCAAGTCGTCCCGATCACCCACAGGAACCGCACCTCGCCTTTTTCGACCCAGCGGTCGAGGTCGAGTTCGACCTTGCGGCGACCGGGGAGGCGTTCCGGCGATTTCTCGCGAGGGTATGGGGCCGCACCGATCCAGCCCCGCTGATGCCCCCCGAGTCGGCTGACCATGCGACCCGGTCGATTGCCTGATCCGCAGAGCAAGGCCAGAGAAGCCATGCTCGCAGTGTTTAGGTAATTGTTGCTCCAGTAATTGCCTTTCTCGAAAAGGAAAGTGGCTTTGGACCGCACTTTCGCAGCGCCGCCGGAAAGCAATTTTGCAGCCTCGAGGATCTTATCTTTGGGAATACCGGTTTCCTTGGCCGCGAAGTCGAGCGAGGCAGGCTCGTAGGCCAGCAGCCATTTCTTGTACCCGGCGAAATCGACGGCACCGATGTCGCCCCATGTGGTGCGCCACTGCCACGGCGTATTGCGTGACCCGCGTCCAAAACCGCTGTCGATTTCCCAGGCGTTTGCTACCCACCGCTGGATGAACTCCTGGTCTTCCCAACCGTTTTCAAGGATCACCCGGCTGAGGGCCATATGCAAGAGCGCATCGGTGCCGGGGACGATCTGGAGAAACAACCCGCCGTTCGCTTCAGCGTAGGCCACGCCCATCGTGCGACGGGGAACCACGAAGATCATCTTCGCCTTCGACCGCATCATCCATTCGGTGAAGACGACGGTCTTCGACTCGTAAGGGTCGGTACCGGAAATGAACAACACATCGGCAGCCTTGAAGTCTTCGTAGGCCGCGCTAAAGGTGATGATGCCTGCGTCGTCGATGCCCGCAGTGTCGTTCGACATCGACGGCTTGTCGTGAACGGCGAAGGCTGGCGTTTTGATTGACTCGAATGCCAACTTGCTGATGGCATAGGTGTTCTCGAAGAACTCGTAAGAGTAAGTTTTCATCCCCCAAGCGGCTTCGCCATACTTCGCTAGGACATGCTTACTGACCGCCGCCATTACTTGGATGGCCTTTTCCCAACTAACACGGACCAGCTTGCCGCCGATTCGCAGTTGCGGAAATTGAAGCCGATCTTTGGTTGGTCCCGTGGCTGTGTAGCACTTGAGCGCGAGCGTGCCGCCTCGGATGGAGTGGTTGCCGCCCGGGTTGACGACGGTGGCTTCGTAGTCGGGAATAACGATGCAGTTGTGCGGCTTACCACCGACCATAACGATGGTGTGTTGGTTCGGGCTGACCCAGACGCCCTCGAATCCAGTGGGGAAATCGGCTCCGAAGGCGTTGTCCTTCGCCGCCGGCCCTCCTTCTGTTCCGACTGGCCAAGTGAAGACCTTGTAGCCGCACCCAACTGCGCAGTAAGCGCAGCCTGTGGTTTGTACCTTCCCACCTTTCGGGGGAAGAGGCACACGGTCTTTTCGTTCGTAGATTGGCAGTTCCATAGTTTTCTTGCTCTCAAGCCTTTGGCTCAGCCCTGTTGTCGTGAAAACCGAAGACAAGGCCGAGTATTCCTACGGCGAAGATGTCGTCGTCGCCGAGTTCGAGGACGACTTGCGGCAACCCCTGTGTGGCATGGCCGCTGACAACCATGCCATGTCGTGTCAGATCGAATGTGGTCCAATGACCCGGACATGGCCCTGCAATTCCGGGGTCGGCGAAAAACTGCTTCGACGGTATTTCCCATCCCATATGGGGGCATAGTGAGCTGAACGCGACCACATCCTTCTGAGGGCCGATGCCGCCTGCAGCTTCCTGGCCAAGTTTTATCAGCGTCATGTTGCAATTGGCCTGGTCCCAGGGGTAGCGGAACACCACAGTCTCACCAACCTTCAGCTTACTCAACGCAGCGACTTTCTTCTTCGGATAGTTGGCCCGCTTTCCCTGTGCGATGCCGATGCCCGGGATAGTCAGTGCGACCAGTGACGCACCAGCGGCGAACAGAAAGTCACGGCGATCAAGTACGAACCCGCCGCAGGAGTTTTCACAACGAAGTTTCATATCGGCGAGTGGGATGCGTTCCTCTGTCATGTCACTTGTTTCCTTTCAGGCGGTATTCTCCATAGGGCGGCAGCGGCGGCGGCTTGTCGGCCAACGGATCGCCCGACAGACTTTCGAGGAAGGCGAGAAGGTCGGCCTTCTCGGCCTTCGCTAATTGTAACGGTTTCATCAGGGTACTTTTGTTCGGGTGCTTGCCGCCGCCTCTGTCGTAGAAGTCGATGACTTCCGGTAGCGTCTTGAACAGGCCATTGTGCATGTATGGGGCAGTATACTTGAGTTCTCGCAGGCTGGCCGTGCGGAACTTGCCGGTGTCGCCGGCCCGTTTGGTGACATAGTAAAGCCCGAGGTCATCGCGGGCCGACTCGTACAATTTTCGCTGCACTCCGTTGGAGGCCTGCTCGAAGCGAAAGGTGATCTGCTTGTTGGGGCTGTTGAGAAAGTCCGGGCTGGGCGGCACGCCGAGGTTGTGGTAGCGGTCGTCGGAGAGCAACGCCCCATCATGGCACTGGATGCAGTTCGCCTTCCCGGTGAACAGCTTGAAACCACGCTTCGCTGCGTCGCCGATGGCTTGGCCGTCACCTTTCAGGAATGCGTCGAATGGGACATTCTTGCTGTTGAGGGTCCGCTGGTACGCAGCGACGGCTCGCAGCATATTTGCCCAGGTTGGGTACTCTTCTCCGAATACGGCCTTGAACTTGTCCCGATAATCCGGCATCTGGGCGAGCCGTTCCTCGGCCAACGATTCATCGATGTTCCCGGCGACGGCACCTGTCCATGCCCCTTCGTTTTGCTCCTCGATGCTGCTCCTAGCCCCATCCCAGTTGAACTTCTGGAAGTAGGCGACATTGTAGAGGGTGCTGGAGTTGCGCCAGTGGCTGGTGCCGGTGCCGCCCATCGAGATCGCAGTGCGAGCGGTGTACCCGGTGTGGGCCGGGTGGCAGGTGTTGCAACTGGTCGCTCCGTCCGCCGACATCCGCGGATCGAAGAAGAGTAGGCGACCAAGTTCAACTTTTTCCTTCGTCGTTGGGTTGTCCTTCGGGGCGGGCGCAGTGGGCAACGGGGTGATCGGGCGGGGCTGTCGGGCGATGATGGGGTCGCCCTTATCAAAGGTCGGCATCGGTTCGTCTTGGCCCAGTGGCATTAACACATAGTCGGGCGGCTCTGGCACGAACACCTTGAAGGGTTCAGACGAGAGCGATTGCAGAAAAGCTGCCAACTGTTGCTTCGCAGTGGCGGTCAGGTTCAGGGGCTTCAACCCGGCTCTTTGGTCCTTCTCGCCGCCCCGGTCGTAGAAGTCGATGATTTCCTCCAGCGTAGTGAACCGCCCATCGTGCATGTAGGGTGCGGTGCGCCCGACCTCCCGCAGGCTCGGCGTGCGGAACTTGCCCCGGTCGGCGGCCTTGAACTGAACTACATATCGCCCGGCGTCTCCGGTGAGGTTCCGGTAGTTCGGCGTTCCCAGCCCCCGGAAGAACCGCCGGAAGGTGATGTGCCGTTCGGGGTCGTCCAGCAGTTTTGGATTTGTTCTAAGTCCCAAGTCGTGGAATTGGTGGTCTGTGAACAGCGGAGTCGGATGACACTTTGCGCAGCCCGCATGACCTTCGAACAGCTTCTTTCCAGCAAGCGCATCCGCTGAGAGTGCTTTCTCATCGCCAATCTGGAAGCGGTCGAACGGTGCCAGTGGCGAGTTGAGCGAGCCGACATAAGCAGCTACCGCCTTCAGTATCGTCCCGAAGTCTGGTTCTACGCTGTAGGCGACCTTGAAGAGTTCGACATACTCGGGAACTTGTTTCATCCGCTCGATGAGCAACCGCCCGTCCGAAGCCATGAAGAAAGGCTCAGTCAGGTGATCTCGGATTACGCTGGCGAGGCCTGCACCAGACATGCGACCGTCCCAGTACACGGACTTGACATGCGCAACATTGAGTAGCGTCGGCGTGTTGCGGAACAACGCGGTGCCGGGGTAGCCGATACTGACCGGCAAGCCATCGGTGAACGCCTTGTCGGGCTGGTGGCAGGAGGCACAACTAAGAGCGTTGCTGGCCGACAAACGGCGGTCGAAGAAGAGTGCCTTTCCGAGTGCGATTTGCTCGTCCGTAACCTTCAGTTGGTTCGGTGCGAACGGCTTGACGATGGCTTCAGCGGGTCGGGTTCGGGAGAGTGTTGGTCGTTCCGTGCTGTTAACCTTCGGGGCATCGACTCCGAGCGAGGCGAGGTAGTCCACTAGCGCATTCAGATCATCGTCGGAGAGCGTCTTGCCGAATTTCCTCGGCATCACGCCTTTCTCGAAGCCGCCAGGAGCGACAAAGGCATCCGGGTCGAGGATCGACTCGCGGATGTACTCCTTCGCGGTCGTCTTGGGCTTGCGGGTGCCGGCGACCTTGCCAAGCATCGTGAGGTTAGGGCCAACTTCACCGTCAGCACCGGGCGCACCGGGAATAATGTGACAGTTCCCACAACCACCGCGATTGAAGATCGCCACCACAGCGCGTTGGCCGAATGGTGGTGATTCCCTCGTCAATTCGCCTTCCGCCCCGGTCGTGGTGCGGACGAGGGCCACCCCGGCGACGAGGATCGCCGCGATTCCGACCAACGATCTGAACCTTTTTACCATCACGGTTTCCTCGTCATTTGCCGCCCGCGAGTTTATCGATCTCGCTCAGGATGTCGGTTGGCTTCGGGCGGTCGCCGAACGCCGTCCCCCGCTTCTCGTACCGGATCACGCCGGCTTTGTCGATCAGGAACATCGCCAGGCGGTTCGACCATTCGGTGTGTATCCCCATCTGGAACGCCACGCCATAGGTGGCACTCACCGCGTTCGCCGGGTCGGCGAGGATCGGGTACAGGACTTCGTTCGGCTTGGTCCCCACATCCCGGAGCATGTGTCGGACGCGGTGCGATTCGTGCGGGTCGATGGCGAGGAGTTGGACATTCCGCTTCTCGAACTCGGCGATCTTGTCTCGCAACTGCGCGAGTTGCCCGTGGCAGACGGGTCCGTTGTCGCCGTAGACGAACACCAGCACCACGGCCTTCTTTCCCTTG
>JBDNHI010000010.1:0-193516 GCA_041694635.1 Gemmataceae bacterium
ACCATTACGAGTGGTGGTGATAGTAGCGGTAGAAGAAGTTCCAATAGCTACACCCGTTACGGTAACAAGCCCAGTGTTTGAAATACCTACAGTACCACTGGCGGTAGCAGTGCCAGAGTAGGTGAATGCAGAGTCATAATTGCTTATTTGAACAGTAAATCCAGTAGCGGTAGAGGTAGTTGAACCGAAAGTGGGGTTAAGCGCGGGTTGAATAGTTGCGGTTGGTAAGCCAGCAAAAGGATTAGTCCAACCGGTGGTACCTGCATTATAATAAATAGTGCAACCAGAAGCGGTATTAGAAAATGCATTAGCTCCTACAGTAGTAGGTGCATTACCCGAAAAAGTAACGCTGGTCAGGCTACTACATAGATCAAACGCATTATATCCAATGGTGGTGATGCCGCCACCAATGTTAACGCTGGTCAGGCCAGAGCAATTATAAAACGCATAATATCCTAAGGTGACGACAGAATTAGGAATGTTAACGCTGGTCAGGCTAGTGCAATTTTGAAACGCACTATACCCTATGGTGACGACAGAATTACCAATGGTAACGCTGGTCAGGTTGGTGCAACCTTGAAACGCACTATATCCTATGGTGATGACGGAATTAGGAATGGTAACGCTGGTTAGGCTAGTTTTATTTTGAAACGAACTAAAATCTATGACGGTGACAGGGAGACCGATTATCAAACCGGGGATATTAACTGCGCCCCCAAGCCCCGTATAAGCAGTGATGGTTACCGAGGTGCCATCACTGGTGTAAGTAAAATCACCACTTTGTGGCAGTTGCAAACCAGACTGATTCCAAATAGAGTCTGAAGCTTGAAGGCGATGCTCGATTGGACCGGTTGCAAATTCTAAGGTGGTGTCGCCACCCGAGCCAGTAATATTAGAACTAGCTGCAACATCTGCTCCGGTAAGTTGAGAAAGGGAAAGCGCAAAAGCCTTCCCTGAATCAGAATTTGCAACATTACAACCATAGATAAGAATATCAGCGTCTGGGGCTAAGGAAGAAGCCCAAGAAGAAATTTCTATGTTCCTTGAATTTAAAACACCCTGATTGATGATTTGAGAGCCAAAAACAATTTGCCCATCTTCCCCGTGAGTGATAATGCGAATACTTTCCAACCCAGTTCGATTAGCAAGTTCCTTAGTAATTTGACTAACAATATCTTGATTTAAATTTATAGTGACAATGGTGGCGTTAGCCAATTCCTGCTGAGGAACCTTAGAAAGCAAGTCTGATGTGATGATAACCAGATTATTTTCGGGTAGCTGGCTGATAAGGCCAGAGTTTACAGCGGGAGTGATTCTTTCCTCAAGGTAAAGGAGTTCAAGTTTTGGAGAAATAGAAGATCTACGTGCTTTTCTATTTTGTGAGGTTTTAAAGAATCTGAGGAAAGAAAGAATCATAAAAGCCTCCGAAGGAAAGCTTGAAATAATGCATAAATTGTAAAGTAAACTGCTCCGCAAAGTCTAAATCTAAACGGCAAATAAATGAAGACGAGGGATTTTATACACTATAAATTTCATATAAAAATTATCCTCAACAATATTCATAGTAATAAAAGTGACATACAAATAAAATTTCGTAAATATTCTTCCAAAAGCCCCCAATATCAATAAATACATTGGTCGCAGCTAACTTGCCTGCTTAGGGTTATAGCATTTCTAAAATTAAAAAAAATATTTGGGATCAAGTTGCAAAGGGTTTATCGACAATCCCATAATTTGGTTGTTTGGGCAGTTTTCATCTTTTTCTGATCATCCTTTCTTTCCCAATTCTCACCCGAATAGGGGCGATTTAATTCCAACTGCGTAACTCCTAAGAATTATGAAATCAAGCTTTTCAAAAACTTCCATTCTTCCTAAATATTTGCTTCGATTTATTTATTGACAACCCTATTTTTTAAAGGTAAATTTAATTATATTTTATACTTCTTGAAAGACTACTATAGGATCACGAAAATCCCTCATTAAATTAGGTTTCACCCTTATTGAATTACTTGTTGTAATAGCAATTATCGCAATTCTCATAGGTTTATTACTTCCAGCAATCCAAAAAGTTCGCGAAGCCGCAGCGCGAATGCAATGCCAGAACGACTTAAAGCAAATCGGATTAGCAATTCACAACAGTCATGACACCAACGGGGCTTTACCTTATGGTGGGGGTCCAGTCCCCTGCAGGTGGTTATGGGCACTCCTTCTGGATTCTCTTGCTACCCTACCTAGAGCAAGACAACCTTTACAAGCAACTTGATTTACTAGGTACAACTAATGGAAACACCGGGTTAGTTTATACTGGTACGAATGTGGCGAATGGCGCAGTTTTAAGCAGTAAAATAATTCCTTCTTTGTTATGCCCTTCCTCTTCCTTACCGAAGTTTGTTTTAGTTGGTTCAACTCCGGGCCGAGGAATTATGTCACCGACCTACACTGGAATTTCAGGAGCGGTTGATCACCCTTCAATGCTTGATCGCGATAGCGAATCCTATGCACATTATGGCAAGGGAAAAATCTCAAAGGGCGGTGCTCTTTGTTCCCACGAACGCAAAAAGTTTACGGATGTAACGGATGGAACCTCTTCAACGATAGTTGTTGCAGAACAGTCAGACTTTTGCATAGATGTGAACAAAGCGAAATTAGATTGTAGGAGTGATTTTGGCCATAGCTTTTCGATGGGCCCTGGCCCTGCAGCAGAAAATCGACATTGGAACCTTACTAGTGTTCGATACCGCATCAATGATAAAACTTGGGAAAATCGTGGTGTCAGTGAAGTTTTTTATGGGCAAAACCGACCTTTGCAGTCGTCTCATTCCAGTGGTATTAATGCTGTTTTCCTTGATGGTGGAGTAAGGTTCCTTACCGATTCTCTTTCCTTACAGACCCTCTATAATTTATCAAACATTAATGATGGAAAAATCTCAACCGATTATTAATATCTTGCTCGGAGTTACTGATGTCTCGCCTTATTACTTCAACTATTCTTTCTTTTATTCTGATTCTTACCGGTTGCGGTCAAGAAGAATCTCGGGGCACCGCATCGGGAATGGTTACCTTAGACGGCGTACCACTAACCGAAGGAACTATTGTTTTTGAAAATACTGTTAAAGGAATAGCCCTAACAGGGCCAATCCTTGCGGATGGAAGTTATAAACTTGCATCTCATAAAGGTGTGGGTTTGGCAACGGGGACCTATAAAATTTCAATATCTCCTGCAGGAATGCTGCGTTCCTCAGATGAGATTCCACTTGTAGGAAAAAATCCTCCACCTCCTAAGGATGTTAGTAAATCTCTTATACCCAACAAATACCGGAGCGGGGTTACAAGTGGACTAAACGCCGAGGTTAACGAAGGTACAAATCCTCGTTACAACTTTGATTTAGAAACGAAAAAATAGAAGATAGATTTCAATAATTATTCAAAAAACTTAAATAAGATTTTTTACTAATTGAAAGATAGCCTGAGCGGCGTAGGCGCCCGATAAAAAAGCACCTTCAATCCTGCCACCATTAAGCCAATCCCCACAAGCTAATAATCCTATTTTGGGATCAATAAAACAATTATGTAATTGTGGAAGATGGCCCATGCTATAACGCCAGCGATGTGAAGTACGAAAATAAACTTTTGGCAAATCTATTCGAGTAGCTTCAGAAAATGCCTTGCAAAGGTTGGTGGCAACAATTTGTGGATTATCTTCAAGATGAAGGTTAGACCAATCAGGATTTCCGTGCAATACCCACGAATCATATTGGGTATTTCGCCCCGGTTTGGAACTATCTCGTGAAACCCAAGACAAAGGCGAATTATGAATAAACGCACCATCCCAAGGAACTTCATAAGGGGTTTCAAAGGCCACTAACACCGCCCAACAGGGAGCCATTAAAGCTTGAGATATGTTCAACCCAATAGGGAATTTAGAAAGCAATTCTGCTGATTGAGGTCCGGGCAAAGTATTGACTAAAAAGTTGAAGGGTTGAAAAAAGTTCGCCTTCTCGTCAGTAAGTTCCCATCCACTGTTTTTCCGACAAACTTGCATAATTTTAGTATCAAGATGAATGTTTAATCCTTGACTAAGATAAGAAGCCAAAGAAGACATTTTTGGGACGCCTACAAATCGCTGCTGTAACTGGGTATCAGTAGCAATAAAATCTTGAAGTTTTATAATCCGCCCACCCCAAGGGGCAACAATGTTTAGGTTTTGCCAATCGTTAACAAACCTAGAGAAAAGGGGATGGCGCGCAGTAAAGTATTGGGCACCGTGATCGAAGGCTAAATTAGGATCAATTTTTCTAGTAGAAATTCGTCCTCCGGGTGCCCTACTTTTATCAAAAACAGTGACACTAAAGCCAAGATTATGAAGCGTGCGAGCACAGATTAGCCCAGAAATACCAGCCCCAATAATAGCAACTTTTTGAGTGTTAATTCCTAAGGGATATGGTGCAACATTAAAAAACAAATCAGGGTTGAATTCTTCAAATTGCTTTTCTACAGATTTTACCCCATCTGATAAATTTTCATAACGAAAGTTGTTCATATCCAACAATCTTAAAGGGAAATTAATTAATCAAACTCATTGATATACTTCAAACAATAGCATTTCAATAAAGGCTTTTAGTATGGTAAAAAACAAAAGAGAAATCAGACATTATGATTTTACTGAGCAAGTGATGCGCAAATAATTTCTTGATCATTACGCCAGAAAATGCACTTATTAGCAAAAGCTGGAAAAGACCATAAGACATCACGATTAAATGCAGAATTAGTAGGGCTAAGAAGTTTAGTCCTGCTCAATTCTTCATAGTTTTTCTCATTCAAACGAGCACAAATAAGTTCACCCATTTCATTAGCAAGGTAATAAAAACCGTGATTTTTAACGAGAAATGCAGTGCCATGCGTATTGCGTTTGCCAGTAGTAGGTTTAAAATCTTGCCAAAGTCTTTCGCCAGAATTAATACGAAAAGCGCCTAGCCAACCTTGATGACAATCCGTGCCATAAACGATACCGTTTTCAACCAACGGTGTACTATTACAAGGGTAAAGGGCGTTGTTACGGTTTCCCTGCCAAGCGATAGAGGCAGCGGGTTTAGCTTTTGCGAGTAAGATGCCAGCTCCAATACTGCCAATGCCCCCCGCAAAGAGAAAATCTCCATCTTTAATAGGAGCACAAACCGCCATTCCATAATTAGGTTTAAGAGGTAGAGACCAAAAAAGTTTTCCAGTAGAAGGCTCTAAGCTATTAATTTTATCAGCATCCCAAATAAGTAGCTGATTAGTTCCCCCCGCCTGAATGATAGAAGGTGGGCAGTACCCCGATTCAGAAGCAGAAATAGCACGCCATAGTTCTTTTCCATTATCTTTATCAAATGCAACTACAACACTACCTTCACCGCCGATTAAACAATAAACGATTTTACCGACAATAAGGGGATGACCACAAAAGCCCCAAAGAGGGGTAGGAGCGTTGAAATCTTTTTTAAAATCCTTGGTCCAAACAGGCTTCCCGGTCTGCACATCTAGGCAGTAGAAATTCCCTTCCGCTCCCAATCCGTAAACTTTCCCATCAACAACAGAAGGCGTAACCCTTGGGCCCGAAGCATAAGAAATTTTATAAGCCACAGGGTATTCGTACTTCCATAAAAGGGTACCATTTAAAGCGTCAAAGCATAGAAGTCTTTCGGTACCCAAGCGTGCATCGCGTTTATTAAAATCGTTAGTACTATCGCCTGAAGTTACGATAAAGTCGGAAATGAATACTTTGTTTCCAGAAACAGCAGGGCCAGAGAATCCCCCAGCAACTTTCCCTTTCCAAAGGATTTTAAGCCCCTCTTTAGGAAACTCCCGAAGAATACCCTGCTCATTCCAAATACCATTTCTGGTAGGCCCCATCCATTGAGGCCATTCCTCAGCGATTAAGAAGGAAGGAACTAATAAGCATAAAAACAAAGCAAAAAATATTCTCATAATCAATTTCCTTTAATAACTGATGGACACAAAGATTATCATCAGGGAATTAAATCAGAGAATCAAGAGAATCAACAAAGGATGAGGGAAATTTATCCAACAAATGCTCCTCCAACAAAACCAGTTGGAAATGCAAAGAAATCATCAATAAGCTTAGTAAAATGCTCAAACACACGAATTTCAGAAAGTGAATCAGAAAACGGGGCAGTCAAAATATCTACGGTCCCATCACCTGTAATATCACCCCAGCAATTTAAACCCTGCAACGAAAAACTGAATCAAATGCATAAAAATTCACTTCAGTTTTCGCAAATGGATCATAAATACTTACTTGTGGACCACCACCAGCATTAGCACCATTGATAATTAGTTTGGAATTTCACTTCCATCCCAAACGCGAATAGCACATTCTAACCTTTCTTCTAGAGGTTCAATCGCAGGAAAAAACCTGCGTTTAGATTTATAAACATTACGAAACTGAAAAACATTTCTTTTATTAAAAGGCATTGAATCATCCTTCCAAAAACTAATTAGGTAGAAAAAGTCTAAGGCCGCCATAGCACTAAGCTATTTAAAAAATTTGGATGACCTGAAGTTGAAAGTAAAAATCAGGCAATCTATAAGTTCAGACGAAATGAAAAAAATTTACTAACAATCGAATACAGATTTTTTTCAAAGATGAATTCTTTATGAAAATCTGTGTTATAAATTAATGTAATCTTAATTTTCAAAATAATTGTGAATGGATACCAAGTGAAACTTTATCACGAGCCCTTTTATCGGTTTGCATTTTCAGAACAAAGGAAGATTGAAAAAATTCATCTTCCTGAGGCAAAACCTCTTTGCAACATCGTGATTTGCAAAAAGCCTATACTTAGCGAATTAGAAACCGACATTATTGAGCAAGGCAAAACCGATTCAGAAGGCTGGGTCAAATTCTCAAAACCTTTAATCGTAATGCCAGGAGATGTATTCTACGCTTTCTTAAAGGATCCTATATGAACTTAGCACCATTAGTTCTTGCTATTTTTCCAAGTCTTTACCTTGGATTATTACCACAGAAAACTGAAACAAAACCGAATATCATTTTCATAATGGCAGATGATTTGCGTACCGAACTTGCATCGTATGGGGCCAAAACAATAACCCCTAATTTAACAAAACTTGCCTCCATAAGCAGGCAATTTGATCGGGCTTATTGCCAACAACCCTTGTGCAACCCCTCCCGGTCTTCAATGCTTACGGGCTTCAGGCCCGATACCCTAAAACAATGGAATAACAGCACTCATTTTCGAGAGCTAAACCCTAATGTAAAAACACTGCCACAACTTTTTAAAGAGAATGGCTATGAATCGAGGTGCGTAGGCAAAATTTTCCATAACTGGCATACCGAAATCAAAGGTGACCCTTCTTCTTGGAGTTCTCCAGAATTTCTTCACTACGCTGCACATCTGGATGATTTGCCCAAGGTCAATGGCACACTTCCTATCGACCACGCAAAAACTGCAAAATGCGAGTGCAGAGATGTTCCAGACAATGCATATTTCGATGGGCGAGTTGCGGAAGAAGCTGTTAACATTTTAGAACAAATAAAAGAAAAACCATTTTTTCTTGCAGTGGGATTTTGGAAACCTCACGCACCTTTTAATGCACCTAAGAAATATTGGGACCTCTACCAGCGTCATCAAATTCCAGTTCTTAATTCTGCAAAACCGTTAAATGCGCCAGATATTGCCTTTCATGATAATCGAGAAATACTTGGAATTCCACCCCAGCAAATCACTTTTACACCCGAAAATATCAAAGAAATTAGGCACGGTTATTTCGCTAACATCAGTTACCTCGATGCCCAAATAGGTAAAATCCTTGATGCCATTAAAACCCACGACCTTTTTAAAAATACAATTATTGTGTTTTTAGGTGACCATGGCTATCACTTAGGTGAGCATAGTTTATGGGGTAAAACATCTTGCTTTGAATTTGATGCAAAGGTTCCACTCATTATTTATAAACCAGAAATACCTTACCCAGGCACTAAAACTACTGCAATTGTTGAATGCTTAGATTTGTACCCAACGCTTACAGAAATATGCAAATTTAAACTGCCAACAAAGGTTGAAGGAACTAGCTTAGTCCCATTATTAAATAACCCTAATTACAAAAATAACAACATTGCATTTACCCAACACCCAAGGCCAGCCTATTATGATCGTGAACCCTCAAAAATGCCAACGCATATGGGGTACAGTATTAGAACCGATAAAATCCGTTACACCGAATGGCGAAACTGGAAAACTGGAGAAACCGATTGGGCTGAACTTTATGACCATACTTCCGATACAACCGAACTAACCAACTTTATTAGCGAAAATAAGTATCTCGATGAAAAAACTAAAGCCAAGAATCTTTTGCAAAGTCAATTTCCCAAAAAGACAAAACCCTAGACCATTCTTTACTTTAAACGGTATTTAAAAAATGAATGAAACCTTTGAATTTAGCTCAGTGTTCCCTTCCCCGGCCCACGAAGTTTTTGACTGGCATAAAAAAGAATGTGCATTCCAAAGGCTTTCTCCCCCTTGGGATGAAGTTCAGATTCTCGAACGAAGTAAAGGCATTGAAAAAGGTGCTCGCACAGTAATAGCTGTCAAGATTTGGCCCATCTGGAAAAAGTGGATTGCTGAACACATCGATTATAAAGAGGGCGTATCCTTTACCGACAGGCAGTTATCTGGCCCTTTCGCTTCTTGGGAACATTCGCACATCATAACCCCCGTTAATTCCATTTCTTCAAAACTTACAGATCACATTGAATACAAATTGCCCTTAGGATTTTTGGGTAAACTCTTCGGGGGGCAATTTATTCAAAAAAAACTCCAACGAATGTTTCGCTATCGCCATACGATTTTAAAAACCGATCTTGAAGATGCAGATGCAATGAGACAAAACCAAATAAGAAAAATAGTAGTGATTGGTTCGACAGGATTTGTCGGGGTTAATCTTTGCGCTTATTTAAATTCCACGGGTATAGAAGTAACCAAAATAAGTAGAAAAAAAGAAATAAAGCAAGGTTTCAATTATTGGAACCCAGAAGAGGGGGACCCCAACCCTGCAATTTTAGAAAATGCAGATGCGATAATTCATTTGGGTGGGGAAAGTATTGCCGAGGGTAGATGGAGTGAAGCAAAAAAAAATCAAATTCGTAATAGTCGAGTTAATAGCACAACTTCTTTAAGCAATGTTTTGGCCAACCTTAAAAGCCCGCCTAAAGTTTTTCTCTGTGCTTCCGGAATTGGAATTTATGGTAATCGAGGAAATGAAATTTTAAATGAGAACTCAACCAATGGAGTAGGCTTTTTAACTGAGGTTGCGGAAGCATGGGAAAAGGCGACCGAGATAGCTAGAAATGCTGGAATTCGCACAGTAAATATGCGCTTTGGGATCATCCTAAGCCCTTCTGGAGGTGCCCTTAAAGAACTTCTTTTCCCATTTAAAATGTATTTGGGCGAATTTTCAGGAAAATCTGCAGAAGCTTATATGAGTTGGATCAGTATGGATGATGTGCTAAGTGCAATACGCTTTTGCCTAGGTAATGATCACATTCATGGGCCGGTAAATTTTGTTGCGCCAAACCCCGTTACCAACAGAGAATTTATAAAAAACTTAGAGCTCATCTTTCAAAGAAAAAGCCTATTACCAGTTCCGACTTTTTTATTAAAGTTATTTATGGGGCAGAAAGCTGAAGATTTATTGCTAAGCAGTACCAGAGTTTCCCCTTCAAAGTTACTGGAAAACAAATATAAGTTTTTATATCCAGACCTTGAAAGTGCTTTGAGGCATTTGTTAGGAATGTATTCTTAAAAACAAAGCAACTATTCATCTTCTATAATGTTTTAAACAGACTGAATCAAAATAAAATCTAAAGTTGTGAAAAACAAAATATTCGTTATAAGATTCATAAACATTAAAATCTAATGTAAGAACTTATTCTAAATTCATTTTTATCTAATATTTTTCTTTACTTTCAAAATAGGTTTCTTATCTTACTGAATTCCTACCTTCAAAAATATGGTAATTCATCAAGAGACCACGAAATGAACCAGAACAACCAAGTTGATTTTGCAGCCTTAGAGCGCTTTGGTGCTAAATGTTCGAAATTACGAAAGGAAATTGCTAAAATAGTTGTTGGTCAAGATGCCGTGATTGAACAACTTTTATTAGCAATTCTTGCAAAAGGTCACGCCTTACTTGTGGGTGTTCCTGGCTTGGCGAAAACCTTAATGGTTTCTACCCTTGCCCGTGCATTGCACTTAGGCTTTAAACGAATTCAATTTACTCCCGACCTAATGCCTTCCGATATTACTGGTACGGAAGTCATTCAAGATGACCCTGTAACCAGACAAAGAGCCTTCAAATTTTTACAAGGTCCTATCTTTTCCAACCTAGTTCTTGCAGATGAAATTAATCGTACCCCTCCAAAAACCCAAGCAGCTTTGCTTGAAGCAATGCAAGAAAGAAAAGTCACCGTTGGCGGAACTGATCATAATTTACCTTCTCCTTTTTTTGTCCTTGCCACTCAAAATCCAATTGAACAGGAAGGAACTTATCCGCTTCCTGAAGCACAGCTTGATCGTTTTCTCTTTTTAATTCAGGTGGGCTATCCAACGGATGCGGAAGAAGATCAAATTATGCGTCGAAGTGCGCTTGAGCCTGAAAATATTGATACCGTACTTGATGGCACTGAGATCGAGCAATTACAAAAAATAACAAAACAAATACTTGTTTCTGATACCGCTATAGAATATGCAAGAAAAATTATCCGTGCTACTCGACCAAACACTGAGGAAGCAGCATCATTTGCATCAAAATGGATTCAATGGGGTGCGGGCCCCAGAGCTAGTATCAGTTTAGTTTTGGCAGGCAGGGCACGCGCTGCATTACATGGCAGACCTCATGTCACAATTGAAGACATCGAAACAGTTGCATTCCCTGTTCTTAGACACCGCTTATTACCATCGTTCACCGCCCGTGCTGATGGTATTGCTCCTGATGACTTAACAAAAAAAATACTTGAAGAAGTTCGTTCTAAGCTAAAATTACCCTTAAATAGTTAATCTAGTATGAACAATGCTTCAGAGTCTGATCATGGAAAGCTTCTTTACCAGGCCAAACAACTTGGCTTAAGAGCGCTTACCTTGGTAGAAGGTTTAAGAGTAGGGGATCAAAAAAGCCCAACTCGAGGATTTTCCGTTGAGTTTGCCCAGCATCGGGAATATGTCCCAGGCGATGATGTTAGGCACATCGACTGGCGCGGTTATGCCCGCACTGAACGCTACATCATCAAACAATACGAGCAAGAAACCAACTACACTGCCTATGTATTGTTAGATCTTTCTGGCTCAATGAGCTATGGAAAAGCTGGAAAAACCAAGCACGAAATGGCTCAACTGATGGCTGCAGTCCTTTGCCAAGTCGCAGCAAGTCAAGGCGATGCGGTGGGGCTAAAAACCATAGATGCCCCTTCACACCCTGAACGCATTCTTTCTTTCCTACCAAGCACCAAGTCAAATAGGATGGAAACTTTACTAAGTCAAATTACAAAACTACTTCCAGGCCCCGAACGAGAACAAGAAAACACTCCCCCATTAATGTCGATAGCGATGCGAGAGATATCTGAAAGACAAATTCGCAAAGGAATGGTTATTGTTATTAGTGATTTTCTTGAGCCTTTGCCTGGCCTACTTAAAGAAATGTACGAAATTCGAGCTCGAGGCCATGATCTTCTATTGATGCATATTTTACATAGTGATGAAATCGATTTCCCGATGGAAGGGCAAATTTTATTTGAAGATCTTGAAAGTAGTGGTTCTTTGGTAACAAGACCACAACTACTTCGGACTTCTTATAGAAAAGAAATTCAAAATTGGCTTGATGAAATTGATGTTGCTTGCACAAGGCTTCAAATAACCCACTTTTTGGCAAGGTCGGACAGACCACCAGATGATGAATTTTTAAAGATGTTAGCATTCCGGTTACAAAAAAAACGAGTTGCAAAGATTTAACTAAAGGTTGATTATGCATTTTCTGGTTCCTTGGATGCTTTTTGGTGCTTTAACTGCAGGAATTCCTGTAGCTTTGCATTTATTGAGAAAAAGCAAGCCAACGGTAGTGCGTTGGGCAGCCATGGAATTTCTGCGAAAAAGCCTAAAGGAAACCAGTAAAAAAATCCGCCTTCGTGATTTAATTCTTTTACTTATTCGGATGACTATCCTTATCTTAGCCGCCTTGGCACTTGCTAGGCCTTCCTCTAGCACTCTGTTTGGTAGTGGCCCCATCGATGCGATTTTGTTAATTGATAATTCCCAAAGTATGTCAACCGTAGAAGGACAATTCACAAGATTAGAGATGGCAATTAATTCTGCTAAACAACTTCTTAGTAATTTGCCTAAAGGATCAAAAGCTAGAATTATCAGCCTTACCGATCAATCTGTGGAATTGGCTTACAACAATATTAACGAAACTGATGCTTTGTTAGCAGCATTTTTACAAATCAAACAAACAGATAGAAGCAGTGATTTTTATCAAGGATTTGCTAATGCAATTGACATCTTAAAATCTTCTTCCTTTAGCCAAAGAAAAATTTTCTTCTTCTCTGATATGCAAAAATCAGGTTGGCAAAAAGAAGCTGGTTCATTTATCTCTCTTACGCAAAACCTCCCTAACTCGATTTCACTTCATATGATTCGGCAGGGCTCTGATGTTGATATCAATATCCAACTTGTTGATTTTCAACCCGCATCGGGAATCGTCCTTGCTAACCAAAGGCAGACTTGGACTATGACTTTCCGCAACCGGGGTTTCAAGCCTGTTCTTGGCGTCAAAGCCACCCTTGGGGCCGGTGGAGATTTCGAGTCAGCAGAATCAACCACTATTGAAAAACTAGAAGCCGGAGATGAAAGACAGGCCACCGTTGAACTTTTACTTCCAATCGAAGGGTATCAAAACATTAAAGCGATCGTGGGTAATGATCGTTTTGTAAAAGACAACCAGAAAGAAAAACTGGTACAGGCTCGTAAAAAACTTCAAGTTCTTATTGTTGGTGCAAAATCTGAGATCGACCCTAATAGGGACAATGGTTTTTTTCTTTACCATGCTCTTAGGTCGGGCGCTTCTGACTCATCTAATTCTGGAATTGAAGTTAAGCAAACATCTGGGAAATCTGCTTCTTTAGATTATCTTGATGATTCAGATGTTGTTTTTATGGTGGACCCGAATCTAAGTGGGCCCGAATCAATTCCAGAAGGTTTCTTAGAAAAACTAGAGTCTTGGGTATCGAAGGGGAATCCTTTGGTTTATTTTGCGGGTAGTAACTACGCAAAAACAATGGAAACAGAACCAAAACTTGCAGGAAAATTTCTTCCACCCTGCAACCCAGAAATCAATAATATCAGCAGCACCATTGCAACTGAAAATCTGCCACAGGGCGGTTGGTTTTCTCGGTTTCGAACAGCACCTTTAAACCTTATTAGTCAATCTGAATTCCGTAAACGCGTAGTATTTGATTCTAGCCGCCTGCAACAAAGCGCACTTCTTGGTTATTTCCTCGATGGGCAGCCTTTGATAGAAATGCGAATGATTCGTTCCGGGTTTCTAACTTTGTTGCCTTGGGTTCCAGATCTTACTTATACGGATCTGCCGCTAAGGCCAAGTTTTGTTCCTTTTGTACAAACTTTATTATCTCGAATAATTGAAACTTCAAATGATTCAAAAAACCCGTCAATTTCAAAAGAATTATCACTTCGATTACAAAGCAAAGACATTATTGAAGGGGAAAAATATAAATGGGTTTCTCCTTCAAATATTAATTTTCCTGCAACAATGGAAAAATCAGTCGATGAGATTCTGTTCCGTGGTGCCTTCACAGTTCCCGAGTCTGGCATTTGGAAACTCGAACCTCTAAACCCTGCTAGCACAAAGATAAATTTCAACACCAATCTCGTTGCAGTTCAATCTTCCAACGAAGAAGGGGAAGAACTTAATCCGCTTCAAAGCAATGAAATTGATGAAATTTTAGGCAAACCTGTTTTCCATCAAGAGAACACTGGAGAATTAAACAGCGGTGTAAACACGGGAGAAATCACGAACTTTCTTTTGTACCTTCTGTTTGGGTTCTTTGCCTTTGAAATGTTTTTTGCCTGGTGGTGTGGTCAACCCTTATAGGATGAGTAATGAATCAGATTCTAAGCTATATCCTGGGAATTGATGCTCCAAGCGGAGCAACCTTTGTTTCTTTGGAACCAATGCCCGTTTATTCATTAATTATAATTGCATTAATTGCTAGTGCATTGTTTTTGACTTTTTCGTTCCGCCTTTATCGGGCAGAACAAATTAAACTGCCCAATAGAATTCAAATTTATGCACTTTTATCTAGATCCGCAGCTATTTTCGCTTTCTCTATGCTTTTCTTCCAACCTTTGTCTTGTAATCTCAAGTTAAATGGATCCCGACAATCCCCAAACATTTTAATCCTCGATGATTCGTTAAGTATGCAATCTCGAGACACCAGAATTCTTACCGAAGATATTGAAAGAGCAGAGGCTCTTGTAGGAAAGTTTCCTTCGTTAGAACCTAGCACAAACCCAACCGAATCTTTTATTGATGGAGTCAAATACCCTTCAAGGCTTGAATTAGCAAAGGCCATTCTTAAAGATAATCCGAATGGTTTTTTAAAAACTCTTGAATCTAAAGGACCGCTCAAGAAATACCTTCTTGGTAACGATTTAAAACGCACTTCTGAAAAATCAATTGAATCTACCTTCTTGGAAGAATGGACTGGCAACCAACAGCGCACCTTACTTTCAGAATCGATTGAAAAAATTATTGCAACAACAACGGAACCCCCTGCTTCTCTTGTGATTTTTACAGATGGAAGAGACACGGGAAATAATGCAAATCTTAACGAAATTTCTAAAATTGCAGGCGAAAAGAACATACCTATATTCTTCATCGGGTTGGGACTTGGCCAACCTGCGAGCATTGAACTTCGGGACTTTGTTCTACCCGAAATAATTCAAGCAGGAGAATTATTGGGGGTTCCCATTCGTTGGAAACTTTCAAAATTTGATGTTGAAAATAATCCAGGCGCCAAAGTTGAATTAAAGCTTACTTTAGATGGCGTGGAAGTTGCTAAGGATACGATTCCAGCAAAACCTGGAGAAGATATACGACATGCTCTTATGTTTCGTCCACCTTTTTCTGGATTAACCAAAGAAAATTCCGAAGTTAAAGTTTTTGCAAAACTCATCGGAATCCCTAATGCTTCAGGAGAGGATTCCCTTTCTAAATCATTAAAAATTATTGACCGCAAAATTAAAGTTCTCGTTATTGATAAAGCTCCCCGATGGGATTTACGGTTTCTGCTTATGAACTTAACCAGAGAAACTGCATCTTCTGGGGGCGAGGGCAAACCTCGTAAAGCTCTTGATCCTAAATTTGTAATTCTTGAAGGGGACTCTGATTTAACATCTAAGGATCCTTTCCTTCAAGAAATCCCTTCAACACGAAAAGATCTTTTTGCCTATGATGTAATTATTCTTGGCGATATTCCTTTAGATAAACTCGGGGCAGATGGCACTGAAAGAATCAGACAATTTTGTGAGGAAGGCGGTGGGGTTCTTATCCTTGCAGGAAAGAGATACAACAACCAAGGCTGGAATGATTCGCCCCTTGGCAATCTTTTACCGATTGAACCAGGCACCTATGAAACAATTTCCCTTAATGAGAAAAGAACTAACGCTTTTAATCCACTTTTAACTAGAGATGGTTTAACCCAAGAAGCAATGCGCCTAGCAGATACACCAGATGCCAACTTTCGAATCTGGAAAGACTTACCCGGAATTTTTTGGCACGCGCCAGTAAGTAAGCTTAAACCGGGGGCCACACCTCTACTTGTTCATCCAACCAATAAAACACCAACAGGTCCCTTGCCTTTGATTGCTACCCAACCCTACGGCAGAGGCCAAGTAGGTTGGTTTGGGTTTGATGAAGCTTGGCGCTGGCGCTATAACGACGGCGATGCTGTTTATGGTAGGTTCTGGAGTCAATGGGTTTATTGGGCTGCAGGGCCTAGGGTTGGTGCTATCAAACAGATTCGTATTTCAATAGACAGGCCAGACCCTTTTCTAAATTCTTCCGGACAAATTTCAGTACGAGCCCTTGATAAGAATTTTCTCCCTGAGAAAAAAGATTCGATCTCTGCAAAAATTGAATGGCTTGACGCACCTGAAAATACCGAACCAAAAATCAAATCTAGAGAGATTGAACTGAAAAAAATCCCAGATAAAGCTGGAGAATTTCTTTTAAACCTTCCTCACGACAAAGTTGGGAAATTTTCTTTGGTTATCCAAGGAGAACAAGAATCGCGGGTTGAATGGCGGGTTTTTCCACCACAAGATAATGAAAAAGGTGGGCTTGCTGAATCACAACTTACCGAAGCTGCAAGGCTTAGTAATGGCAAATTTGTTCTTGAAAACAATGCCGATAAAATCCTTCCAGAAATAACAACTAAATATTTCCAAGTCACATTTAATTCTGAAATTCCTAGACTAAATCCTCTCCTTTTTATCATTCTGACAATTGGACTTAGCCTAGAATGGTTTTTTAGAAGGTGGAATAACCTGAGCTAATTATGATTGATTCACGCATTTATAATTCTTTGGAACCTATTCGAAACCAGATTAAAAAAGTCTGGTTCTTGAGCCAATGTATTGATACCTTCTCGGGGTTTGCAAAATCACTTGTTTTAGTTCTACCCATCTTAGCTATTTGCTGCTTAGTTGATTGGGTTTGGGACATTGAAGAAGAAACGCCACTACCCATTCGCTTTCTACTTACCATTTCTTGGGGAACGGCTTTTGTTTTAGCATTTGTTGCCTATGTTATTACCCCAGCGGTCAAGAAGTTTGCTGAAACCGAAACCGCTCTTCAAATCGAAAAAACTTTCCCCATCCTTGACTACCGGTTAATTACCGTTCTGCAACTAGCTAAGCCAGAAGCACGACTTGATACCAAATCGGAAACACTTCTTGCCGAGTTAACTTCTGAAGTTATTGAATGCTGCCCGAAGCTTGACTTTCAAAAATCACTTGACTTAAAAAAGCTACAGCAAGCTAGCTTAAAATTTTTCCCCTTGGTTCTTGTTATGTTAGGGTTTCTAGTATTTGCCGGTGCTTCAACCACAGCTTTATTAGCTAGGCAAATTTTACTCAATCATTCAATTCCAAGAAATACAGTAATTAATTTACCTGAAAATATAATTCTTGCTGAAGGCGAAGAAGCAACTATTTTCTTCGATTTAGTGCTTACTAAGAATTACAAACCATCAAAAGGTCGTGTAAAATGGATTAGCTTAGAAGGCAAACCTTTGACCCTTCCCTTAGAAATTGATGAGGAAGGAAGATGGAAAACCACCCTAACTTCTTCAATTGAAGATGGCACACTTAGTGTTCGCATAGGCGATGGCCGAGCTGGCCCAATACCCGTTATTCGAAAAAACCGCCCCACGCTTGAAATGGTTTCTTGCAAAATCTTAATGCCCGAATGGTATGGCAAAAGGCCAGATGGTTCTCTTTTCGAACAAGATTTCCCCAAAGGTGATATTGAATCCATTGCAGGGGCAACTGTTGTTGTCGAATTCAAAAGTTCAAATCCATTAAAAGAATCTCTTCTTCTAATCAAAGGAAATGATCCTACAATTCCACCAGAAACTAGTCTTTGTGATAATGGTGCAGGTAATAAAAACCCAAAAATTAAATTCACTTTAAAACAGGGTCAATCAAAGTATCAAGTTAATTGCACCAACCAATATGATTTAGAATCAAACCCAAACTGGCAAAGAAAAATCATCGTATTACAAACGCCAGAACCTCTTGTTAATTTACTTCAAGAACAAGTTCCAGGAATGCCCAGACTTACTGCCAAGGATGAAGACAATGAGATTGATGGCTTACCAGTTTTAATAGGAAAACAATTTAGGGTAGCCTACAGGGCAGAAAGTTTGTTTGGAATTTCGCAAGCAGTTTTTCGATATCGAATCAACGAAAAAGGGGATTGGAAAGCTTTACCCCTAGAAGAATTCAAACCAGAATCAAAAAACTTAGGGGCATTTTTACTTGATAACGGCATTTTCGAGAAAAGTCCAAGTACCGCGGTAATCGATTTTTACCCTTTACCTTCAGATGACCCTTGGAAAATTCCTGACCGAAGAACCGCGGGCGGGAGGTTTGAATTCAAAATAGGTACTTTGAAAAATCTAAGAATTGGTGACAAAATTGAATTTTTTGTCGAAGCAACTGATATGAATACCAACTCCCCAAAAACAGGACAATCAGAAATCTTTACCAAAGAAGTGGTCGGGATTGACGAACTTTTGGCTTGGTGGCGAAGAAAAGAAAAAGAAACTGAAAAATTGACCCAGTTGAAAAACAAGCAGGCTCAAGTTTTCGAAGGGTTTTTACCTAACTTATTACCTAAACCTTAATAATAAAACCTTTTTGCCAATTTGTATTGGCATTTTATTATTAAAAGGTTATTCTTTTGATAGTTCCTCCCACCTTAAGCGAGTCCAATGATGCTAAAAACAATCAGATTTTCGATAGTTTGTTTTTTAATGGCCCTGCCAGTACTTGCTCAGGACCCTATCAATCACAAGCTTAAAATTGAGAAGCAGCAATCCACTGCAGAATTGACTGAAAAAGCAACAAAACGACTAGAAACTCTTTTGAATATTTTATCTTATTACCAACTTAATGAAACCGAAGAAGCTAAGTTGGTTACCGAAACCTCAACGGTTCTCAAATCGCTGCGCCAACAAGATATGACGGCGGTTATTAAACATCTTGAAAACGCAGCAAAGGCTAAAGTTAAAAGTGATTCGACTGATGAAACTAAACTAGCTTATGTTCGACATCAAAAAATCTTAGAAAAACTTCGCGAACTTGCATTAAAGCAACAAGCAATTCGATCTTTGGAAGTAGCAGCTGAAAGAATGGCAAAAGCTTCAAAAGAAGAATTTTCCATTAATTCCACTTTACTCGTTTTTTACGGTATGCTTGAAAATAAAACTGGCAAAAACAAATCTATGTTTCCTACCATTGTTACCAAATTGATTGATCGCCAACGGGACTTAAATGTTGATGTTGCTGTTATCCTCTCACAAGCAGCAGACCTTGAATCAAAACTAGATGAACCGCGTAAAGAAAGACTTAAACAAGGAATGCAAATCGCAAAGAATGAAAATATTAGAGGGACTCTTTCGCTTGCAACCGAGCATTTAGGTAAATATGGTGACACTGCAGATTCACTTCGTAATTTTAGACCAGCCTCCGACTATACTGATAAAAATTATTCGGTAATGAAAAAAATCGCAGAGTCTTGGCGTGCACCCAAGAACCCAACCACTTCCCTTAAAGAACTTCAAGACAAAGTTGCTAAACTTGCTCGCGATCAAAAAGAAATCAACGAAAAGATGAAGGATGAAAACGCACCAAAAACTCCTGAAGCTAAAATGGAAGTTGCGAAAAAAGAAGCAGAAATGGCAAACATTACAAAGGATCTAGTAAAAACCCCCGAACCTGCTCTTCAAACAGCTAAACCAGATTTAATTGTTGCTGAAAAAGCTTTAGAAGATGCAGCCAAAGCTCTAGCCTCGGCTGATGATAAAAAAGCTATCGATTCCCAAGACAAAGCTTTAAAAGCCTTGGAAGCTGCGTTGGAAAAGCTAGATGCGGAAGTTGCAAAGCAAATGGATAAATCAAAGGACCCTGTTGCAAAAGCACAAGATCTTTTAAACAAAATCGAGAAGATGGAACAAAAACAACAACAAGTAAATGAAGTTGCGAAAAACCTTGCAAAACCCGAAGCAAAACCTGATACCAAAGCATTAGAAAACATTGCAAAACAAGAAAAAGATTTATCTGAAAAAGCAACCGAAACAACGAAAGAAACTCCTAATGCCCCAGAAGAAGTGAAAGCTGCTTTAGATAAAGCTGCTGCTGCTGAAGAAAAAGCAGATGATGCGCTTACTAAGAATCAAGAACCTAAGGCAAATCTTGAAAATGCCGCACCTAAAATGAAGGAAGCTTTAGAAGAATTAACCAAAGCTAAAGAAGCTGCACAAAAGAATCTTGCCAGCGAGAAGTCAAAAGCAGAAGACATTGCAAAGAGAGAGAAAGCTGCAGAAGGTCTAGAAAAAGCAGCTGAAATGCAAAAAGAAGTTGCGAATAAACTTGATAAAGCACAGCAAGAAGGTGCGATGGATGCCTTGAAATCTAAAGACATTGCTAAAAATCTTGCAAAAGATGTACAAAAAGCGATGGCAGAAACTGAAAAAGCTGCAAAAAATGCTACGGGTGATGCTAAAGCCTCAACCGATGAAGCTATGAAAGATCAGAACGATTCGGAAAAAGCATTGGCAAAAGGAGACTTAGCTAAAGCCGCTGAATCTGCCAAAGATGCTGCTGAAAACCTTAAAAATGCCGCCAATGAAGCTGCTGAGATGGTTAAAGCCGACAAGCAACAAAAAGCTCTTGACCTCGCAAAAGCGGAAATGAAACCAGAAGAAATTGGGGAAGCTGTTAGGCGACTTGCGCAAGCTCTTGATAAAAACAAGGAGGCAGAAAAAGCCACAGCAGATGCCAAAGAAAAACTTGGAAATGGCGAAGCCCAACCGGAAATGAATGTGGCCAAAAAGCAAAGCGACCTCGCTAAAGCTCTCGATGCGACAAAAGATAAAAATCCAGAAGCTGCGGATGCTGCAATGGAAGCTGCAAAGGCTCTTGATAAAGGCGATATCAACAAAGCAATTGAAGCTCAAAAACAAGTTTTAGAGGATCTAGCTGGCTCACCTGAAAAAGGTGCTAAAGAAATGGCCAATGATCAAAAAGCTTTACTTGAAGCAACCAAGGATTTAGCGAAATCGAAAGAAGCAGCTTCTATGGCAAAAGATGCTGCAATTCAAGCCGAGGCTATGGTTCCCGACAACTTAAAGGCTGACATAAGAGCTGCCGAAGCGATGCTTGAAAAAGGGGCGGATGCTGCGGCCAAGGGTAATATTCAAGAAGCCGCTGCTAATCAAGCTGATGCCACCGCTAAGCTTGAAAAAGCTTTAGAAATGTTAAATGACCTTGCAAAAGCTCTTGATACCACAGGAGACCCTTCCTTGGCTAAAGCCGATGCCAAAGCAGATGGTAAAGGGGAAGAAGCTAAAGACGGTAAAGGGGAAGAAGCCAAAGATGGTAAATCTCCCGAGGCTAAAAATTCACCTATGCCAAGCACCAAACAAGCCGATGCCAAAGGTGAGGGTGAACGAAACCCAGACGGCACTGAAGAAGCTGCTTTAGCTAAATTGCTTGAACTTCAGGCCAATGGTGGGTTCCTCAAGTTGCCTGAGAAACAAAGAGAAGCTCTTTTGCAATCTCTTGGAACCAGCTTACCTCCAGAATATTCTGCTATGATTCAGAAATATTACAGAGATCTGGCGGATAAGCAAAAAAACAGCAAAACACCCAATACTTCCCGTTAAGTGAATTAAGATGAAACCATTTAATAGGCGTCAGTTTGGTGCATCGTGCTTTAAAGTTGCAATTTTTGGACTTGCTTCTAACTTATCAGCACAGGAAAAGCCAGCCGTTCCTACGGATGCAAAGCTTGATGATGTTACAAAAAAAGCGATAAGTAAAGCCTTGGCTTTTATTGCTACTAAACAAAATCAAGATGGTTCTTGGACCGATGGTGGATACCAACACAGCACAGCTATTACATCTTTTGCATTGCTTGCTTTTATGAGTCAAGGCTACTTACCTGGTCAGGGAATGTATGGACCAGAAGTAAACAAAGGCGCTCAATTCTTAATCGCCTCAGCCCGTGAGCCGGATGGATTACTTATAGGCGCTCGTGGGGGTGGTCAGAGTATGTATTCGCACGGAATAGCGACGCTTACTCTTTCTCAACTTTGGGGAACGACTCAAGACGATTCAATTCGCCCTGTTTTAAAAAGAGCGGTAGATCTTATTATTCGGTGTCAAAACCCACAAGGTGGTTGGCGATATAACCCAACTCCACAAGATGCAGATATTTCGGTAACTGTAATGCAAGTGATGGCACTTCGTGCTGCAAAAAATGCTGGACTTCATGTTCCAGATCAAACATTAAAAAAAGCTATCGAGTACATCGAAAGCTGCAAGGTTAAAGATTCTGGTGGTTATAGCTATCAGCCAAGGGCGGGCGGGGCTGAATTTGCTCGAACTGCTGCTGGCCTTTGTGTTCTACAACTAGCAGGCAAATACGACTCCAAAGACATTCCACTTGCAGTTGATTACCTTGAGAAAAACTTTAAAAATAAGTCTCACTTTTGGTATGGTCACTACTATGCTAGCCACGCAATGCATCAGGTTGGCGGAAGCTCTTGGAACTCTTGGTACGCAAAACTTAAAGAACTTATATTGCCTGCTCAAGGGCCCGATGGTGCTTGGTCTGGTTCGACGCTAGACTCTCATAAGGTAGGGCCTATTTACCAGACGAGCATTGCAGTTATAGCATTATCGGTTCCAGCCCAATACATACCAATATTTCAGCGCTAAGTTTGCATTCCTCATTAATCAATATGGCTAAGCAAACCCCCGAACCGATAACACATTAACTTAAGAAGTTGGGTGAACAACACCTTCTTATTTAAGAAACGATTTCATTAAGTCGTGACCTTTATCAAAACTTAGTGAACTTGCAGCAGCAACAACTTCATCGTAGGAAAGTTGCCCCATTGAGGTAATGCCAGTTCCTGCCATTACGAAAGGAACGGTGCCGTGAGAATGAGATTTGGTACGAACCAGTGTGCGGTGGTCCGGAGAAACAAGAATACGCCATTCTTTATAATCGGGCAAAACCTCTAATAAAGGCACGATAATATGCTTGTCGATTTGCTCAAGCGCTTCTACTTTAGCATCGGTCCTACCCTCGTGGGAAGCCTCATCGGGTGCCTCGATATGAACACATACAAGGTCGTGATTTTTAATCGCATCGATTGCATATCTTCCCTTAGCGGCATAATCTGTATCAAGGTAACCGGTTGCGGTAGGCACATCGATTCGATTCCAACCTAAAAGCATTCCTACGCCACGGACCAAATCTACTGCGCTAATAATTGCACCGTTCACCTTATAAAGGTCAGAGAATTTTTTAAGCGTTGGAGAAACTCCTTGACCCCATAACCAACACTGAGTTGCGGCTTTCTTACCTTCTAGCAATCGTTTTTTGTTTACAGGATGATCCTGAAAAAGCCTTTGACTCTTTAACATCAATTCATTCAAAAGTTCGCCACCAGGACCACTTGGAAGATGAGGTGCAACTGGCTTATCAGGGATATCGTGTGGTGGGTGTGCCTTAGTTTCTTTAGAAAAGGGGGCGGGTAACTTACTTCGGTAGACCAAGATGTTTCTATAGCTTACGCCTGAATAAAATTCAAGCACCCCGGCAACTTCGCCACTCGCTGACTTTATTTCTCCCCCAAGTTTTTCCTGAAGGGTAGTAACAAGTTGACGGCCATCATCATTTCCGATATGCCCAGCGGTAAAATCTTTCATCACACCATTAACAACATTTACAAGGTTGCAGCGTATGGCCCAATCACCCGGGTTTAATTTTATTCCCATCGCAACGGTTTCAAGAGGCGCTCGACCTGTATAAACTTCTAAGGGGTCGTATCCAAACAAACTTAATGTTGCAACATCACTGGCAGGGGTAAGCGTAAGGGGTACATTATTAGATAAGCCAACACGACCCATTTTTGCAGCCTTATTCATCCCGGGGCGTTTGGCTGCCTGCAGAGGCGTCCTGCCCGCAAGTGATTCTTGTGGTTCATCTGCACAACCATCTGGAATTACAATCACATACTTCATTCCAATTTCCTTTATAATCTAATCTTCTACTGGATAATGAACTGCCTTACCACAAACGCATTCTAATTGATTCATTGACTGAGCTGCTGCCTTAAACTTTCCATATCGGGAAAGGTGAGTCATAATGACTAATTGAACCTTGCCGCCTGAATCTTCTCCTTGAGCTTCGTGCTGAATAATCGAAGCTATACTTATCTGGTGGGTAGCAAGAATTCGGGTCACATCGGCCAGCACGCCTGGTTTATCATCAACAAGCAACCGGAGATAATATCGGCTGTTCACATCATCGCTAGAAAGCAAGGGCGTCATATTGACAGAATCTGACCAAAGATTCATAGAAGTAAAAGTATTTTGAGCCCTTCCCACTGCAATATCGATGATATCCGCAACGACACTAGACGCAGTAGGCATTCGGCCTGCGCCTAAACCATAATGAAGCGTATCCCCTACCGCATCCCCGATAACTTGAATGGCATTGTAAGCCCCCCTGACCTGTGCAAGAGGGGAATGCTTACGCAGTAAAACAGGGGAAACATGAACAGATAGCCTTCCCTCGTGAAACCACGCCTCGGCAAGTAACTTAATTCCATATCCCAATTCGCGGGCAAAATGTATATCGATAGCATCAAGCCCTGCAATTCCCTGGCGATCAATTGAAGTCAGCGGGATCGTTTGCCCAAATGCAATTTGAACTAGAATAGCAAGCTTATGTGCCGTGTCGGTGCCATCCACATCCATAGTAGGATCCGTTTCGGCAAATCCAAGTTGCTGTGCTTGACTCAAAGCATCGTGATAAGAATCGCCAGTCTCACTCATACTTGTCAGAATAAAATTACAAGTTCCATTTAATATGCCACGAAGACCAATAATATTATTTGCAGCGAGTCCTTGGGTGAGCGCCCCGATAATAGGAATCCCACCCGCAACGCTTGCTTCAAAAGCGATGCATCGATTACTTTTTCTAGCACAATCAAAAACTTCTTTTCCATAAGTTGCAAGCAAAGCCTTATTAGCGGTAACAATATGCTTTCCAGAAGAAAGTGCTTGCAAAATTGCGTTTTTAGGCCATTCGGTACCACCCGCAAGTTCAACCACAACATCAAGTGATGGATCGTTAACAACTTCTTCCCATTTAGAAGTAATCAAGTGTTGGGGGATATTAAAATCTCTAGGCTTAGTAGGATCTTTGACAGCAATTTTTATAAGCTCTAATGGTCGGCCTGATTTTCTGGCAAGTATATCTTTAGAATCAAAAAGAATCTTAGCAACACCTATACCAACCACACCCAACCCGATCATTCCGATTTTCAATGGAGAAGCAGTCATTAACTTCACCCAATCCTATTTAAAAAAGATTTAAGTTTTAACAAAATCATAGTAAATTAGCGCCTTGAAATAACAAGCCTACTAAAGGAATATTCTATAAATTCATCTAATCTTTTTCTTGAAGCGTTTGAAAGTGACAGGAATTTCTGGTGATTTAGGCCCTAAAAGCTTACTCATAGCGTTTTTCAACATTTGCTCACAAGGCAAGGAAAATGCACCCGTTGGCTCGTAACCACCTTCAAGATAAGACTTATCTAATGGGATATATCCAGGGCCTCCATCGCCATAAGAAGCAACACAAACGAACTGATCAGGCCGCATCTCCTGAGCTGCTAACTGATATTCAACAAAAGCTTCACCTGGAAGGTGAAGAATTGAAGCAGCTCCAAAATCTAGGCAAGATATTTCAACCGGTTGATTTTGCCTTTTGTTCCACGCAAGTTTTAATGCTGCAAAATTTCGTCTTTGTATGTTCTCATTACTATCAGCAACAATCTTAAGATTTTCTTCGGTTGAAAATTCTTTTTCTTTACGAACACCAAATTTTACAGCCTCTACACGCAAATCCATTTTTGATATTGGTGCGGTATAGGTTACTTTCCACGCATCCGCCATACCTTGATAAATTCTATCCGTAAGGATGGCACGATTTTCTTTTTTCCCATCGTTGTATTTTCCAGCAGTGATATTCCCAGCGCAGCCGGTGAAATACATTTGGAAAACCGAAGGAGCATCCGCTTGCCTTTTCCTTCGTGCAAGACCACAAAAATCAGAACTTACCATACCATCTCCGTAATAACTTACGGGTTGCGTGGCATAATAGTACATAGCAACAACAGGCTTTTCTCCTAGCCAAAAGCTTAAACTACGAATAACAGGATCTATAACTCCCTCAGGGCAATCCCGAATTTCTTGATCTACTGTAGCACTTACCCGTTGAAATTTAACTTTTCCATCTGGGCCAAGAATCCGACCGTTCGAAGCTACCTGATTAACTTGTCCATACCCCATTCCAATTCGGTCAATTTTTTTTGTCTGAAGAAGGCATTTTTTTAAGGCGCTTGCAGTTTTTGCAAGACACTTATCAAAATACTTCAGATCTAAACTCGAGGAACCCATATTGCTTTGCAATATCTTTTCTGCTTCGTAATCCGCCAAAGGGGCATTGCGTTGGTGAACTGAATGTATCTGAACTCGCTCGATGGTAGTATGAGCAGCATCGGCTAAGACTTGACGCCACTTAAAATAGGCATCATTACGAACTTCGCACCAATCCAACGCGCATAAAACAATTGGTGCTCCACAACCTAAAAGAACAATACCTACCGCTTCTAACGGGTCATCCTGCCCACGAGCAGGTTGAATCCGACCCCCGCAAAGCGGATGCCCGACCGGGGGTGAAAGGTTTACAGTAAAAGTTCCTACATGACATCTAAGCATTTAAAATTTAACTCATTAATACAAGTGTACTTTTTACATAAGACTATATCAAATAACACAATACAACAAAATTCAATAATTATTAAAAATCTTATTATTAAAAGTGGCAGATAATCAATTGTAAAATATTTCCGCCAATGATTTAAAAGCAAATACTCTTGTGACTACAAAAAATTTTAGCACCTAAAATTCTAGTTAATTCTTTCCAACCGAACAAATTAGTAAGCCACTTCAATTCTAAATTCAATAAATTAAAGTTATAATAATATAGATTTTTTAAAGGAGTTTACTTTGGCTACCAAAATTGATGTTCCTCCTGCAATTCATTTACGACCCGAAGATAATGTTGCAATTGCTGCTCGCAACTTAGAAGAAGGAATTTCTATAGGAATAGGTTTGGGGAAGGTAACCCCGTTAAAGAGAATTGGTTTAGGCCATAAGATGGCTCTCCGACCAATTAAGAAAGGCGAAGCGGTAATCAAATACGGACAAATTATTGGATTTGCAACCGAAGAAATAAAAGTTGGTGAGCATGTGCATGTGCAAAATCTTGGGGCTGAGAATTTTGCTCGAGATTATGCTTTTTGCCAAGATTGCCCACCGCCACTGCCTAAACCACTTGAACAAAGATTTTTTATGGGTTACGATCGGGGTGATGGCAGGTACGGCACAAGAAATTTTATCGCAATTATCAGTACGGTTAATTGTGCTTCTAGCACCAGCAAATATATCTCTGAAAAATTTCGCGCTACAGATCTCCTAAAACAATACCCCAATGTGGATGGCATAGTTGCAATCACTCACAAGGCTGGTTGTGCTATGCAATACAACGGGCCTGACCATAATCAATTAGATTTAACTCTCGCAGGATTTGCAAAACACGCTAATGTTGCTGCATACATTTTAATCGGTCTGGGGTGTGAAACAGGTCAGGCAATTCACTTGATCGAAAATCAAAATCTTATTCAGCTTAATGGAACAAAAAAAAGACCCTTAGTTCTCAGCATTCAAGAATGTGGAGGCATAAGAAAAACTGTAGATGCTGGCGTTAAAGCAATCGCTGATTTACTGCCTTTTGTAAATCAAAATAAAAGAGTCAGATTATCGGCGGATAAACTTGTTTTAGGAACTAATTGTGGCGGGTCGGATGGCAATAGTGGTATCACAGCAAATCCAGCCCTTGGTATTGCTTCTGATCTTTTAATTGCCCAAGGTGGCACTTCTATTCTTGGTGAAACCACCGAAATATATGGCGCTGAACACATCCTCACACGCAGAGCTATTTCTAGAGAGGTGGGCCAAAAACTTGTCGACCGTATCAAGTGGTGGGAATGGTATACTAACCTCTTTGGTGCAGAAATAAACAACAACCCTTCGCCCGGAAATAAAGATGGTGGCCTTACCACCATTTTTGAAAAATCTTTAGGCGCTATTTCTAAGGGGGGTAGCACCGCTTTAGTTGATGTTGTTCGCTATGCAGAACCCGTGAAAGCTAAAGGCTTTGTTGTTATGGATACGCCTGGGTATGACCCCGTAAGTATGACAGGTATTGTTGCAGGTGGTGCTAATGTACTTGTTTTTACTACGGGTAGGGGTTCTGTATTTGGTTGTAAACCTGCACCATCCATTAAAATTGCAACTAATTCACCTATGTATAATCATATGATTGATGATATGGATATTAACGCCGGAGTTATCCTTGAGGGCACTCCAGTTGAAGAAGTAGGTAAACAAATTTTCGAAGAAATCCTTGAAGTAGCAAGCGGAAAAAAAACGAAGAGTGAAATTAATGGTGTGGGTGAAGAAGAATTTGCCCCTTGGAGTATAGGCCCAACTTTATAAAAATTAGAGAGTAAAACGCCTTGGAAGCAAACCAATAATTAAGCCAATAACTAAACCGGAGGTATGCGAAATATTGGCAATAGGTCCCATAATCCCGGTCCAGCAAAGCACAAGCCAAAAAAGCATAAATTTTACCGTTGAACTTGAGATACTTATACCGAGTTCGGGTTGAAATTCCCCTTTAATCCAAGCATACGCCAAAAATCCATAAATAACGCCAGACATACCACCAAAAGTAGAGGGCGGACCGAAACTAAAACCGTTTCTAATAGAAATACCACCCAGCAAATATTGCGCTAGATTTGAGAATAAAGCAACAATCATAAAGATGGCAAGATATTTCCATAGCCCGCGTTGAAACTCGATCAACCTACCAAATTCAAATAATAACAACAAATTGAACAACAAATGAAGGGGACTAAAATGCAATAAAACTGGCGTAAAAAATCGCCAAGGTTGCGTCGAAAAAGCAAGACTTGTAAAAACCCCTTCACCTTGCCAATTCAAACCCAAAATGCTTACAAAATGTTTTCGGTTCTCATCTGAAAGAAGCATTGGAATACTTACAGCAAGAACTAAAATGGCAAGAAAAAAAGTGAACCGTGGAAATTGCACAACATCTTGAGATAGCACCGGTCGGAAATCAACAAGGACTTCCTCTTTCTTTTGTTTTAATCTAAGTATTTTAGCTTTTCGAGCTGCGATATTATAATCCTCTGCATTAGGATCATTCAGGTAATTTATTAGTTCTTTTTTTCCAAAAAGCAACTTATCTTCATCAAAAACCCAAACATTCCAACCAGATTCGAACCTATCGAGTCTAATTCCCGTTCCATTAGCGTAAAGGTAATCTTCAAATTTCCTAGCATCCACAGGATCAGGAATAAAACCAATTTGCCTCATAAAATCATTTCTTTCATAAGCGTATGCCTTTAAACTTTTCTTATGTTAATGCAATAATTTATACTATCCTAGGATATAAAGCCTACAGGGAAATAATATCTAAAATGAAGAAAGCAGAATAGAAATGAAAAAACAAGATGAAACAAAAACAAGATCACGAACTTTAGTAAAAAGGCTTAAATTATTATATCCCGATTCTCGCTGTGCCCTTGAATTCAAAACACCATTACAACTTTTAATTGCGACAATTCTTTCCGCCCAGTGCACCGATGCCCGGGTAAATATGGTGACACCAAGTTTATTTAAACAATTTACTGATGCAAATAGTTTTGCAAAAGCAGACCCAGACGAACTAGAGTCAGTAATAAAATCAACAGGCTTTTACAAAAACAAAACCAAAAATATTATTGCTTGTTGCAAAGCATTAGTAAAAGACCATGGAGGAGAAATCCCTCAAACAATGGAAGAACTTGTTGTACTTCCGGGGGTGGGGCGAAAAACTGCTAATGTAGTACTTGGCGTTGCTTTTAATAAACCTGGGTTACCAGTCGACACCCATGTAGGCAGATTAAGCTTTAGGCTTGGGTTATCAAAATCAGAAGATCCGGTAAAAATTGAATTTGATTTGCATAAATTAATTGAAGAAAAAGAATGGACGATGTTTGGACTTCGAATCATAGACCATGGCAGAAAAGTTTGTAATAGTCGAAAACCAGATTGCGAACATTGTGCTATTATTGATCTTTGTCCCCAAAACGGTATCGTAAAAGCTCCTAAGTCAACAAAGGAATAAAATAAAGTGAAGCGTAAACTCCTTGAGCGTTTTTGCTCTTATGTAAAAATTGACACGCAGGCGGACGAAAATTCTAAATCCTATCCTAGCTCGCTAGGGCAACTGGAACTTGGAAAATTGCTCGTCCAAGAACTCCACAATATCGGAATAATAGATGCTTATCAAAGCGAATATGGGTTAGTGTTTGGCACCATCCCTTCTAACTTAACCAAGAATATTCCGACTATTGCGTGGGTTGCACATATGGATACTTCCCCAGAAACTTCAGGGAAAAATGTAAATCCAGTTATTCATATAAATTACGATGGAACTGATCTCGTCCTTCCTAAAGATAACTCAAAAATAATTAAAGTATCGGAAAACCAAGAACTTCAGCCCCTTAAAGGAAAAACAATTATCACAACAGATGGTACGACCCTTCTTGGTGCTGATAACAAATCCGGGGTTGCGGTCATTATGCAAGCTGCAGAAGAATTAATAAAAAACCCAGACATCAAACATGGAAATATTCGTGTTTGTTTCACCTGTGATGAAGAAATTGGCAAAGGGGTAAACCACCTTGATCTCAAGGAACTAGGTGCAGTTGCGGCTTATACTTTAGATGGGAGCGGCCAAGGAGAAATTGATGGAGAAACATTTTCCGCTGACCTCGCTACCGTAATAATTTCAGGTAGAAATATTCATCCTTCAATTGCTAAAAATCGTATGACAAATGCCATCCGTCTTGCAGCAATGTTTATTGAAAACCTTCCCAAAACGACCCTGTCTCCCGAATCAACCGATGGTATGAATGGATTTTTGCACCCTTATACAATTAATGGAGGGGTTGCCGAAGTTTCTATAAAAATTCTCTTGCGAGATTTCAATTCAAAAAAGCTTAGAGATTACGAAAAGATGCTTAAAGATGCTGGGAATCAAATCGAAGCTAGTTTTCCCGAATCTAAATTCAACATCCTCATCGCTAAGCAATATCGAAATATGGCAGATGGTATGGCGAAAGAACCCCGTGCAATACCTTGTGCAGTAGAAGCAATGAAACTGGCAGGTTTAGAGCCAAAAGTAACATCGGTTCGTGGTGGAACAGATGGGTCTCGGATGACAGAAATGGGTTTACCAACTCCAAACTTATCTACTGGGGAACATAACCCGCATTCCCCATTAGAATGGACTTGCTTAGAAGAAATGGAAAAAGCAGTTGAAGTTTTAATTCAACTAGGACAAGTCTGGGCAAAATCATAACTAGAATCTTGCTTAATGCTTAAAAACAATTTTGCCCTGTAAAAAAACAAGGAAGAGAAGCAAGTTATTTGTGGTTCTCATCTAAAGCTTTAGCACTTTGATCCTTGGAATTATTAAGCCAAGCGACATCGGTTTTATCATCCGCAAAACGCTTAATTCCTACTTCTTTGATTTTGGAATCGGAAACAATATGTAAAGGCGTGTAACAAGGATGATGAGATTCCTTGGCAGGATTATTTCTTGCAGCATTATAGCAACAGATCATCGACCACCTAGGATGGTCTGAAGTATTTTGATCGGAACGATGAAGCAAGTTGGGATGAAAAAACACTGCATCGCCGGGTTCCATAATGCAGTAAACAAGGGGCATTTTTTTCAAGATATCTTCAACCCGCTCCATATCGGCTCCTGCTTGGTCCCCTGACAGAACATGATTGATTCTGCCACAATGGTGGGAACCCGCAATTACTTGCAAACAACCATTCGCAAGGGTTGCAGAATCAACAGCAATACTGACGCTGCAAAGCAAAGGAAGCAGAACATAGTTTTGGTACCAATACCCGTAATCTTGATGCCAGGTCCAAGCGCCGCCAATTTTCGCATCCTTCATAATCATTTTGGAATGGTAGTGATAAACTTCACCTTGCAATATCTTTTCTACAGAGCGAACAATCCTTTCACTTCGGGCAAACATACCATAAATCCCCTCGCCTGGATGATTCCAAAGAGAAAGTCTGACGGTTCCCCCTTCGCCATCACGCCTTCCAAAAGAATGTTTATCAAGTTCATTATCTTGTCTAGCCGATTTGCTAAGAAGGTCAATTTCCTGTCGATCAAAAAAAGCCTTGGCAATAAAAAAACCATCTTGATGATATTTAGCGACTTCAAAATCAGTCAATAATTTACGGTTCATACATCCCTCACTACATTTAAAGAAGAAATGTATGGTAATAGATGTAGTAAGGGAAGCAATAAATAAGTGCTTATCCTAATATAGTTTTCTTAAGAGAAAGATAATCCCATATGATATAGCGGTCAAGATCCTTACCAGCAACAAAAACAACCCTACCTTTAGAACTTTTGGCCATTTTATAGGCAAATTGAACATCTTCAGATGACTGATTCCAAGAAGAGAGAAGCAAAATATTAACTGTAATTCCCTCCCTAGCACAAAGAACAGCTTCTTTTAAAGTGGCCGCTTCTGTCCGAGGATCGGGTGGATATAGTAGGTAAAGATCTTTTCCCTCAAAATGCGCAGTGGGCAAACCATCCGTGACGATCATAATTTGTTTATTACAAGTATCAGAATTAGCTAGCAAATTTCGCGCTTGCTGCAAGCCATGCTGAATATTGGTAAAGTGAGGGGGAACATCAAGCTCAGTAATTTCTGGGTCAGACATATCAGCTTTAAGCCTAACCACGGGATCAAAAACAGTAACTGGCTTAGGCATTAGGGAGACAATTTCAGAACTACTACGGACTTTTGCAAATGTGTACATTTCAATAAAGTGAAGCCTATCTCCTGGAAATTCAGACCGAATTAATCCATCAAGTGCCAACCCCATCCGCTTAACATTCATATATAAACCATCGTAGCGCATAGACCCCGACATATCGAGGAGAATAGCAGTAGCGCATTTAGGATTATTTTTGGTTTTGTGAACCACCAAATCTCCCGAATGCAAATACTCAGGAATTTTGCCACCAGAACGCACTAGCATATTAATTATGGAAGATTGTATATCAAGGTTTGCGAAGGAATCACCAAACTCAAAGGACTTGGTATTTTGAGTTTCAACGGCTCCTTCGCCGGGGACACCAGCCATATGCCTACCGGATCGAGACGCTTTAAGCTGGTCAAAAATTCGCGAAAGGAGTTTTGACTGAAAAATCTTATAAGCTTTAGGAGAAAGCTTAAGGTTTTTGCCATCGGATTCGATACCTTGGTTTTCTTGCATAGCCTTAATTAATTCTTGAATTTGTTTTTGCATTGCAGAAAGTTGATCCATATCACCTTGTTCAACAAATTCAGAAAGTTCATTTAGATCAATGAGACCAATTTGTGCATTGTCCAATGCATCTTTAATTTGTTTTAAAAGTTGGTCAATTTTTTCAAGTTCGAGTTTAACTTCAATTCCCTTAGGAACAGTTAAAGATTCATCTCCAGTAAATTGGTACTTAGATGCAAGCTCATCGATTTGGTACTTATTTCCTAATTTCTCAAATATGCTAAGCAAAGAATTTCCGAAGGGAGATTTTTCTCCTCCAGATTTATACCAAAGGTTTTCAAGTTGACTTAATTGCTCATCTTTAACAGCTTTCTTAAATTCATCGGCAATATTTTTAGGTGGTTTTAAGTTGCGATATGAACTATCGTACTCTGATTTAGCCTCTTTAATGACGGAATCCAATTCATAAGTTTCAAGGATTTTGCGTTTTCGAGCTTCTAAAATATCCATTAATCTTTCAAGGGTAGGCCCAAAACCTTGAATTTGGCTAGGATCTAATTTAACCGCCCGTGCCAATTGTTCATCGGTAAGTTTCCGCATTGAGCCATACTGAAGCATATGTTCAAAAGCAGGTGAAACTAAATCAGGAGATTCCGTGGAAGGGTTGGGAAAATTTGTCGGGTCATATTTTTGGTAGGTGTGAACAATCCCACCAAACTTTGGATCTATTGGCATCAAACCTACTCCTTAGCGAACTTCGTAACTAATTCTGCCGTGCTTTGAAGAACGAGAAATTTTATCAGAGGCGTGCAACCCAGCCAAAACGAATTCAATACAAGAAGCCCTAACCGCATCATTTTCACTTGGATTTACTTCAAAAGTTTTTTCCCAAGCTTTTGGGACAGCCTTTATTCGTTCAGCATAAAGAGAAGAAGGCAGCATATCTCCAACTTCAACCTTCACACCTTTTCCAAAAACTTGCGTAATAACTTCTAAACCAGTGTCATCAACATATTCTAGAAAAACCTGTTTCACCGCATCACCAATCAAAGAATCGAGAATTTGTTTTTCTGACATTTGGTGACTGCCCATCAAATCAAGTTCAAGTTTACCAAGTGATGAAGATGCCAAGTGAGCAAGATCACTAATTCTAGGAACCGCAGGATTTTCATTTAAAGTAACCCCTCTGCGCCTAGCACTAGCAATCATAGTTTTATAATTTGCAATTGAAAACCTTGCACTAACTCCAGACTGTTGGTCAATGAATTTAGATTTTCTTGCGGATCTACTAATTTGCTCAATAATTTCCTTCATAAATCTCGGGACTGCGACGGGAAACTCTTTATCTTCAACATTGCCCGATTCTTGAACCATAATCTCTATTCCCACTTCCCTATCTAGTGGATAATGAGTTTGTATGAGAGTTCCAATACGATCTTTAAGTTGGGGAATAACTTTACCACTCCGGTTGTAAGTGGCTGGGTTAGCAGAGAATAAAACAAAAATATCTAGGTCAAATTTAATAGGATAGCCTCGGATTTGAACATCCCTTTCCTCGAGAATATTAAAAAGACCAACCTGAACTAATTCATCAAGTTCAGGAATCTCATTCATTGCAAAAATTCCACGGTGCATTCGGGGTATGAGTCCAAAATGCAAGGCTTCTTCTGTTGCCATACTCACCCCAGAAACTAATTTGCTTGGATCAATTTCCCCAATAATATCTGCAAATTTAGTACCAGGAGCAAGGCGTTCTGCATAACGGTCATCTCGATGCCACCAACCAATAGGAACTAAATCTTCAGAATGCTGAGCGATGATATTTTTACCAGCAGAAGTAATAGGGTTCAAAGGATCTTCGTGAACGGGGCAGGACGAATGATCAATAAAAGGAATGTATTCGTCTAAGAACTGAACAAGAGAACGCATAAGTCTACTTTTTGCTTGGCCTTTTTCTCCAAGAAATAGAATGTCATGACCCGCAAGAAGTCCGATTTGTAATTCTGGCAGCACGGTGTTCTCATAACCAATGATCCCAGGGAAAAGTAATCCATTACATTTTAAAGCTTTTAGCAAATTTTCTCGAATCTCTTCTTTCACAGATCGAGAAACCCACTGACTGGCTTTTAAGTCTTTTAAATTTTTAGGAAAAGAAGAAATATCCATGAATACCCCATAAATTTGAATCTAAAGCTTACAATCTTAACCTATTGTAATTTAGAAATAGAATTTAAAACAAATATTCAAAAGAATTCTCGAAAATCTTGTTAATTCCTGTTCTTATATAAATAATAAATATTCCACATATGATTTAATTAAGTATGAACCGAAACACCCTTGAAACAGAACTAAAGAATATCGAACCAAGGTTGGTTCTTGTTCCACGAAAAGTTGTAGAACGAGTTGTGCTAAACCAACGCAACTTGCCCTCTATACTTAGCTTGATGCCAGGGCAATCATCGAATATCGATTCCATATGGACTGATTATGAAACAATAAACTCCCTATCGAAAGAATTGGAATTTGAACTTGAAATCGGATCGCTTCCCTTTGGAAAAATATTACTGTTAGCAAAAGTCGAACCAGAAATACTCGGAACTTTTCAAATCGATGAACGCAACACAATGTACTGGCGCCGACTTTATCACGCAGAACTCAAACTCAAATACATTGAACTGCAAGAATTAAAAATACTGACAGAAACACAAATCGATCAAAAGATTAAAACCATAGGCAGAACAATTTTTTCTGAAGCCCTGATGGTCTTAGAACAAGACCACAAGATTTTTCCTGAACAAACCCTTGCAGAAAAATATATTTCATTTGTTGCATGTTTTTGTGAAATTTACCATTTTTCGGAAAACTTGCTTGCGAACTACTTTCCTGCAATTAAAAACTATGATTCAATTCTTTCTGTAATTAGGCAAGATGTAAACGAAGAACTTGTTTTCAATGAAATGCGTTTACCAGGAACGCAAAACCCACACCCGACTCCCGAAACCCACGCAGAAGAATCGAGCGAATATTTTAAAAGACTTTCAGAACTTGCAAGAAAAGAATCTTCACAAAACAAACAAGCTGAATCTGCAATATTATGGACCCAAGCCAATCGAATTGCACCTGCCGAACTTTCGCCCGAAACCATCGATAAGGCACAAGATGAAATCCGCAAGCTGATCAAAAGGTTGCAATCTGCTTTGAACTTTAGCCCTTCTGATTTAAAATTTTGGGAATCATCGCTTCTACCTTTATTAGACAAAGCGGATCAGGGAACCTCTCCGGTCGAAGCAAGATTACTAAGCGAATTGCAAAAAGCTTGCGAAGACCACGAACAAGAAATATACAGAATAGATTTTCTGGGATGGGCATTATCTTTAGGTAAAAGCTCTGCACAACGGCCGCTTCGCTTCCAAAGATTACTTAAAATCAACCAACGCCTTAAAGATGCAAGCTTAAATGCAATCACAACAAGGCTTGCATTTAGTGATCGAAAAAACCTTGAAACCCTTTTACATAATTTCTGGAAACAAAACGAATTCGCTCTGCGTGAAGAAATCAGGCCGATTATCGAAACCAACTTACAGTCTGTAGGTCTTAAAGGAGAAGGTGCATTTGGAGAAATTGCCCGTAGAAGATTAGTCGAAGAATTCCTCGACCGGATTATTGAACAAGGCTACCTAAACTATTCTGAACTTCGTGATATGCTTTCCAGAAATCATTTGAAGCTAGAAGATGTTAAAGATGCGACTGCCTTTTTTAAAGGTGATGCCCTGTTAACTTTAGATGAAAAGCTTTCCTCTCAACTTGATGGAGTTTATAGGCGCAGCGATTTCTACCTGCGCTGGCTAGAAAAGTTCACTTCTCTAAACTTTGGAACTGAAATTGGCAGAACCGTCACTAAATTCTTGACCATTCCATTTGGTGGTTCTTTTCTCCTTACTGAATCCGTTGATTTAATTCATGGAAAAATCACGGGGGAACGGATTCCAGATTTAACTCGAACCCTTTGTTTTATTACATTGGGCTTACTGTTTTTTGCTCTAACCAACAGCTTTACTTTTCTAACAATTATTCTTAATGGTTTATTTTTATTTTGGAATGTCATCAAATTTATATTTTACAAAGTTCCCTCTAATATCTTGAACTGGACTCCTCTCCTCATCTTCTGGAAAAGCCTTCCTGTTCAAATCATTTATTCGCATGTGCTAAAACCTTTATTATTCACAGAAGCAATTGCAATTTGGTTCTCCAAATTAAATCCCTTTCATTTATTTGAAATCGTCCTATTTATTGGCTTTACCTTACTTTTAAATTCAAGGCCTGGAAGGTTGGTCTCAGAGTTCGCTCTTACAGGCCTTTCCACCTTAGCGAAACTAATTCAAGATGGTTTAATTAGCATCCTTTTCAGCATAATGCTTCAAGGTTTTAAGAAAACTTTGGAATGGGTTGAATTCATCTTGCAATTAGTAAACGATTCTCTTCGCCTTAGAGGAAAATCAAAGCCATGGCAAGTACTTTTGCGTGGAGTTCTGGGTGCCTTGTGGGCACCTGTCGCTTTTTTCGCAAGATTCTACACCATCGTTCTCCTTGAGCCAGGCATCAACCCAATTAAGTTTCCTATTTCTTCGGTTGCAGCGAAATTTGTCTATCCTATTATTCTCCCCCAGACAACAAACATCGTAAATACGTTCTCCCCTTTTATCGGCGATGTACTGTCTAACTTATTTTTTGGGACAACTATATGGCTCCTCCCAGACTTCTTTGGTTTTCTGTTCTGGGAAACTAAAGAAAATTGGGGATTATATAAAGCTAATCGACCAGAATCTTTACGACCTATGGCAGTTGGGCCCTACGGTGAAACCATCCCACAACTTCTTAAACCGGGTTTTCATTCGGGCACTATTCCAAAGCTTTTTATGAAATTAAGAAAAGCTGAACAAGAAGCTGTTTTAAAAAGTGATTGGCGAAAAGCCAGAACTCTTCGATTAGATTTGCAAAATATCAAAGAACGAATTATACGGTTTATCGAACGCGACCTTCTGATTCCTATGCAACAAAACAATAAATCTTTTGTTAAATCGCTTCGCGTTTCTGATATATCCTTAGGGCTCAATCGTATTCAAGCAGACCTTACAGGCATAAACGAAAATGGTTATGCTTCTTTTATTATTTCTTTCGAATTGATTGATGGTTTGCTTATGGGAAGCATTTCCAAACCAGGTGGAACTCTTGTCCTTAATGAACAACAAAGCCGTTGTCTAACATTAGGAATTGCTGGGTTATACAAATTTGCTGGGATCGATATTTCAAGAGAACAGGTAAACAGCACCTTACCAAGTTGGGTTACTGATTGGAAAATATCCTTTGGTAAATTGGTTCTTTTGTCAACTGATAATCAGACTGTTTATGCATTGATTAATAAAAGCGAATCTAAAATAAAACTAGAATCAATTGACCCTAATTTTAATTGCGGTACCGACACGTTGGATGCTGAACGCCTTATTTTCAGTAGGACTCCACTTTCTTGGCAGGAGTGGTCGGATGGTTGGGATAGAGCGGCGAACAATGATTATGTATGGCCTCTTTACAATGCAGGTGTGGAACCGGATATTATTGGGAATTCGCCTATCATAATTTCACCAGAGGATATAAGTTTTTGGCAGGAAAACCACACCGATTCTGCATCGATACCAAACTATAAATCTGACTGACTACTTTACTTCGCTGGTTGCCATTCAAGGCCAAGCGTTGTAAACTTTTCCCTCTTCGCTAAAACTTCCCAAGGACTTCCCGGCATATTTTTAACTAACGACTCCATCGCTTTGGTCGATTCTTTGGCAAGCTTCTTACCCGTGCTATCGCCTTGCAATTTAGCAGTAGCGGCAAGTTTCCAGCCGTTATGGATTTTAGGATCTCGGGCTGGAAGTTCTTTTCTCATTTGCCCCAACATCGATTGATATTCGAAAAGATAAGCAATTTGGGCTTCGGTACGGGCTTTAATAAATTCATAATTAGCCTGCCAGCGTTTAGTTTCGTTTTCTTTCATTTCCTCAATTTTTTTAAGATCATCTAAAACTTCTTGCAGATTTAAAAACATTCGAGCGATGTCTTTTTCATCATTTTCAACAACGATTTTAAAAGCATTTTCATTAGCAGGGGCACGATAACCATCTTTTAATACACCGAGGTTTACTTTAAGTTTCCCCCTGATTGCTTCGACATCTTTTTTAATATCTGCAGGCGGTGGAAGTGAGGAAATAACCCAAAGTTCAATTCGGGCTCGTTTAACAACTTTCTGGAGTTCCGTTTCAGGGCCTTCAACCTTAGCAAATTCCTTGATGACCTTATCTGAAAAAGGTGGAAGGTATTCTACCCGTATGGAATTATCAACTTCCGATGGTTTTACAGGTGGCGTTCCAATTTCCTCAAGCACCGATTTAACCAATTCAAACCCTTCCTTACTTCCCGGTTTCATCCCTGAAATGGCAAGTTTTGGGGGCATTGGTTCTGAAGCATCAAACTCTGAACCGTTATCTTTAAATGAACCATACATTTTTGGAGTTTGTTTAAAATTTTGTTCGGTTGCAAGAACTTCAACATTTTTTACCGTAGCTTCATAAAGTTGGTCTATTGGAATGTTATCATTCTGCCTTTGAATTTTACCTTTGATCCCTTTTTGCAATGCATCCGCAAAACCATCCATAAATACACCAAGGGGTTCACCATCAGTTTCCATCGAACGCTGTTCAGATGCACAAGCGGTTAAAACCTGAACCCCTGCGGGAACAGCTTTAATAATTTCTTCCATTTTTACGCTCATAAGTTCCCCACCTGGGCGCTCTACCCCAATAGTAGGGCTAAACCTGCAAACATCAAGAATAAGAATTTTTTGGTGGGCGAGACAAGTTTCAAGTTCTGTATATAGCCATTTAAGTGGTATGAGGCTCGTTGGGTCCGTTAGGTCTCCCTCAATTGGAGCAAGATAAACCTGCCCATCATTTTCAATTGCGTGACCAACAAAAACCAACATAATTCGATCTTGCTTCCTAGAAGTTTTTAAAAAACCGGTAACCGTACTTTCAATAACAGCCTTAACTGGGGGAACAGGGTTTTCCTTAGCACCATCGCTAAGGTGAGCAATTTGATTCTGAGGTATTCGCATTTGGTTAGTAAGGTATTTAGTAATGGATGGTATATTTTTCATCCCCTGAACCATCAAACCTGCCTGAGTTTGATTAGCATAAAGATAATTATGGATGCTGACAATTAAAGCTCGCCTAGGAAAAGGCTGATTTGAGGAATTTTCGACAGCATTTTTTTTATCTGAACCTTTAGATTGTTTTCCAGATTTTTCAGTAGGCTCGGCAACCTTCCCGTTATTAGGCACAACAGAGCTTTCTTTTCCATCAAGATTTGCAACCGTTTTCGGATCTTCTTTTAATTTTTCCTTTAAATACGGAACCGACATAACCATCACCACACCAAGTATAGCCATAAAAACCATAACCATAACGGGCACAAGCCAAAATACTTTTTTCTTTTTATATTTTGAAACAAAATTTGAATTAGGACCATCATTGGCCATCGAAAACTTTGGCCCCCCGCTGGAAGTCTGTTGAATAGTATTTTGAATTAAAGGGGGAGGCACCTGAGATAATTGAACTGGGTTTGTTTGCCTACCCGAAGTCATAGCAACACCGGGATTAACTTGAGAACTGGGTCGCTGCGCAGATGCTACATTGGGCTTAATTTGCATCTGCATATTACAAAACTTACATTGAATTACTTGATTTACCCATTGACTGGGTACTTTAAGATTTTTTTTACATCCAGGGCAAGTAGCATTAATTGCGGTTGACATACAAACACCTTATAAAGGACAGGAACTCATTTCCCGTAATTTAACAAATAAAGCAAGTATCATCCTACTCTTTATATTTTAGACGAAAAACCTTAATCTAAATATTTAAGTTTTAATTATTTTTAGAGTAAAATGTAATAAAACGACAATTTTTTAATCAAAGACAAGTGAATTTGAATCAAAAACAGGTCCATCAACGCAAATTCTTTTGTAATCCCAACCTTCTTCAGTCTTTATTTTCACGACGCAACTAAAACAAATTCCTAATCCACAGGCCATAGGGGATTCAAGCGAGATATGGCAGGGAACATTTTTTTCCTTAGCCAAAAAGGAAAGGGTGTGCAACATAAGTTCCGGCCCGCAACCAAACCAATGGTCGACTTTGGGTAGAGTTTTAAGCAATTCAGTCACTCTGCCATGAAATCCAAATGAACCATCATCGGTTGCGCAAAGCAATTCCATCCCAATGGATTTAAAATGTTCAACCCCAGCAAGAAAAGGTGCAGAGCGAACGCCGTATATCATTACAATTTTATTAGCAACCTTTTCAGGCGAATCGCCACCATAGGCTTTAAGGCCAAGAAGTTGTTTGCCAAAAGCAAGGAAAGGAGTTTGGCCAATCCCACCAGCAATAAAAGTGACAATTTTTTTTTCAGGAATGATTGGAAAAGGCTTTCCTAGCGGCCCCCATACTTCGACCGATTGGCCAAGCCCAATCAAAGGAAACAGAGAAGTCATTTTTCCTACTTGTAGATAAACAATATCAATTGCAGATGCATTTCCCTGTTCATCACAAAAGGTATCGTAAAGAGCAAAAGGCCTGCCAAGAAGAGGATCATTTCCTTGTGGAAGTTTAATCATAACAAACTGCCCCGGTCTGATTTGAGAGGCAATTTTAGGGCAACGCAAGCGCACAAGATATGTTTTGAAGGCAATTAATTCGTGAGCAACAATTTCGGCACTTTCTTGAAACATCAGATTATTCCTGCTCTTTTGTTTGATCCGCAATCTTATTTAAAGTAATTAATTCCCATTCTTTTAACTTGCGTGCCTTTCCTTTGGGTAAGCGATCAAGCCGGACCGGACCAATCGAAACGCGTTTTAGCCTAATAACCTTATGGCCCATAACTGCAAGCATACGCCGAATTTCGCGATTCTTGCCTTCTGCAAGAGTAATTTCCAGCCAAGAACTTTCACCTTGTTTTTTTAAGGTTCGCACCTTTTTTGCACGCAATTTGCCATCACTTGACCAAATACCAGTAACAAGTTTTTGGATCTCCTCGCTTTTTGGAAGGCCTGCAACTTGTGCATGATAAGTTTTTTCAACACCAAACTTCGGGTGCATCAACTTCTGAGCAAATTCACCATCGTTAGTAAGAAGCAAAAGCCCTTCACTATCTTCATCTAACCTTCCTACCGTATAAACCCTTTCAGGAACATGGGGCAAAAGATCCTTGGCCAAGGGTCTTCGAGCGGGGTCATGGTTAGTGCAAAGATAACCTTGCGGTTTATTAACTAACCAATAAACATGTTTTTCAGAATTCAATTCTTGGCCATCAACGCTGACAACTTCCCCTGGCCTAACTCTAACACTTAAGTCGCGAACAACGATATTATTAATGCGCACTCTTCCCCGCTGAATAAGCAGCTCGCAATGCCTGCGTGAGTCAACTCCCGCATGAGCAAGGTACTGATTTAATCTTTTAGCTTTTTCCACAGATTCTGTCATCTTATTACCACCTTATTTACTCTTGAATTGTTCTATTTAAATACCAAGCTGTTTTTTCAATGTTTCAAGCTCGTCCCTAAGTTTATTTATCTCAACTTGCATACCTGTAATTAAATCTCTTAAGCCTGAACTATCTTTAGTATGCTTTGCTGGTTGGTCGTCATCCGTGCTAATAGAAGCCGAAGTACTTTTAATTCTAACCAATTCTTCGGGAGAATGAAAACCATGAGTTACACGGGCTCCCCGACTGCCTTTTGGATCAACCCAAAAGATTAAATTTCTAGAAGCAAGAGAATCCAAGGCCTCTCTCAAATCTTCAAGGGAATCGAAAGTTTCCATTCTACCTGCCCGAGTACGAAGCAACCCCTCTGATTGGGGCCCACGCAGCAAAAGTTCACCAATGATGGACATATCGCGTTTGGAAAGATTCCATTTAGAATAAAGTTCGTGCTGCCAACGCTCGACTCTTCCACCCCTAACAAGCGAAACTAAACCTTTAGCAACACAACTACGGATAGTGCTTTCCACTTGGGAATCATCAAGGTTCATAAGGGGGTCACGGTTAGACTTTTGGTTAGAACCGTTGACGAGAGAATTGACAGAAAGGGGATAAGCTTCCGGAGTAGTTTTGGCTTTTTCAATTAAAACGCCAAGAATTCTGCGTTCTAAGGTTTCTAGGGCGGGCCATTTATGAACGGTAGAGTTTTCTACAATCGGTATATTATCGTGATTTTCCACAAGCAAATCCTTATTAACTAAGTTTTCTTCGTTTCTAAAAGTATATTCATTTAAGGCATAACTAAGGCAAGATAAATGTTTTTATGCACAAAAAGATAGAAACCACTAGCCCTTATGACGAATAAAAAGTAAAAAATGAACAGTTAAACATAAAATTGATGGAGATTTATAATGGACCTGCACGATCTGATTGTAGAGCTTAAAGAAGAAAACAAAAGTAAAATAGTGTTATTGGTGGCAGATGGTTTAGGTGGGCTTCCAATGGTTGCGGGAGGAAAAACAGAGCTAGAATCAGCGAGTACCCCACATTTAGACACTTTAGCAAGGGAAGGGATTTGTGGGCTGACTATTCCCGTATTGCCTGGAATCACCCCTGGAAGTGGCCCAGGTCATTTAGGACTTTTTGGTTACGACCCATTAAAATACCGAATTGGTCGTGGAATTCTTGAAGCTTTAGGAATAAATTTTGAAGTCAGCAAACGCGATGTGGCAGTTCGAGGCAATTTTTGCACAGTAGACCTTGAAGGTAAAATTTCAGATCGTAGAGCAGGGCGGCCAAGTACTGAAAAATGTGTAGCAATGTGCAAAAAACTGAAGCAAATAAAAATACCTGGTGTTGAAATCTTTGTTGAACCTGTCCGAGAACACCGCTTCGTTGTGGTTTTCCGCGCCGATGGACTAGGCGACCGTGTCAACGATACCGACCCCCAGCAGGTAGGTTTTAAGCCTTTGACAGCAAAAGGGGAAGATGTTATCTCACAAAAAACAGCAGAGATAACCAATACATTTGCCCAAGAAGCAGGGCTAATTCTTGCGCAAGAATCCCCCACCAATATGGTCACCCTTCGTGGATTTGCAACCTACCCAAAAATCGCAACTATGCAGCAAATTTATGGGCTCAAGTCTGCTGCAATTGCTGTTTACCCTATGTATAAAGGCCTAGCTAGACTTGTGGGTATGGATATCCTAAACGCAGGCTCTACCTTGGCCGATCAAGTTGAAACCCTGAAAAATTCTTGGAACGACTACGACTTTTTCTTTATGCACTACAAGTATACCGATAGTACCGGTGAAGATGGAAACTTCCAAGCCAAGGTCGAAATGATCGAAAAACTTGATGCGGTTATTCCAGCAATTAAATCCCTAAGCCCCGATGTATTTATTGTTACAGGCGACCATAGCACCCCTAGTAAGCTTAAAAGCCATAGTTGGCACCCCGTTCCTACCCTCATTTCTTCGCCTAACTGCAGAACTGATGGAGTCACAGAATTCGGCGAATCCTATTGCCTTCAAGGTGGCCTAGGCCAATTTGAAGCTAAGTATTTAATGTCGCTAGCGATGGCCCATGCAGGCCGTCTTGGAAAATATGGAGCATAAGAACCGATATAATTAAAATTCTCACAGAAGCATAATTAAAGTAATCAAAATTATGAGTAAAACTAAAAGAAACCGAACCAAATAAATTTTATACAACTAATACCTTTTTTAAATTTATTTACAACAAGTTCTAATTAAAAATCTTTATATTATTACCGATGCTCGATGCCTAGAAGATACATCGCTTACATTAAATTGATATTTAGCTAAGGGCAAAAATTGCCCGTTTGGATAATCAAAAGCAAAAACTTCGCTCTATTTTGTCAACCCAACTATGCAAATGCAAATTACCTCGCACTAACCTAGAGGCAACCGAACTCTTACAAAAAAACTTTTAAACCCTTCTTTAAATCCTCTTCGACAAGCACCAAAATTTATTTTCACCTAGCTAAGTTTATCTCGACCATTAAAAAAATTGTGACCCATAAGTAAAAGACAATTAAAACTAATTAGGGTTATGCAGTTGCTTATAAGTTGGCTGAGCATTTTGCATCTTTTCTTGATCGCCATATCTTTCCCAAATCTCACCTGAATGGGGGCGTTATTGGTCCAACTGCTAAAGCCCGAACTAATAAAAATAAAAAAAAAGATCACCCCAACCCCGGCTGAAATGATCCCTTTGTGTTATGAGAACTAACGCTATTTACAAATCTTTGTCCTTAGCTTTAGGCAAAGGCTTACTAGGTCCTTTTTTATTATTTTTTTCAACTTTCAATCTCAGAAATGCTTGAATAAAAGGCGTTATATCGCCATCTAACACTTCAAACACTTGAGGCGTTTGCTGCTCCGTCCTTACATCCTTAGCAAGGGTATACGGTTGCAAAACATAATTCCGAATCTGATAACCCCAAGCAACTTCACCCTTTTCATCATAAAGCTTTTCGACTTCCGCTTTACGCTTTTGTTCTTCAATGCGGTAAAGTTTTGCCTTAAGTTGTTTCATTGCCATATCATCATTTTTATGCTGACTGCGTTCGCTACGACTTTCCGCTGCAATGCCAGTAGGTAGATGAATGTAGCGCACGCCACTTTCGGTTTTATTTTGATGTTGACCACCGGGTCCGCCACTACGAAAAGTTTGGCGTTCTATGTCATCAGAATGAATCTCGATATGAATATTGCCATCAATTTCAGGCATCACATCAACCGCAGCAAAAGAAGTATGCCGTTTCGCATTAGAATCAAACGGACTAATCCGAACTAAACGATGAACCCCTGCCTCGCTTTGGAGGTTTCCATAGGCAAAATCACCATAAATTTGCAAGGTAGCACTTCTAATCCCAGCTTCTTCATTTCTTAATTCATCAACAATTTCAGCCTTATAACCATTTCTTTCAGCCCAACGAGAATACATTCGAAGCAACATTTGCGCCCAGTCACACGCCTCGGTTCCCCCACCACCTGCTTGAATACGAAGGAAAGCGTTGCTGGCGTCTTGGGGTCCATTTAGCATAGCCCGAAGTTCAAATTGTGCTAGAGAAGCAAAGGTTTTATCGAGTTCCAAGGAAAGTTCTGACTCAAGGGAAGGCTCTTCTTGACAAAGTTCTGCAAGAGCTTCAATATCTTGAATTGCTGCTTCGATTTCTTCATAAGGCTTGACCAGACCATTAAGAGTTTTAAGCAAATTGATGGTTAGTTGAGCTTTTTCTTGGTGGTTCCAAAAATCGGGTCGAGCCATTACATCGGTTAAGTTTTGTCTTTGTGTTTTTTTTCCCGCAACATCAAAGAGAGTCCCGTAACTGAGTCAACCTGCCTATCAAATTTTCAATACGCCTTCGAAGTTCACTATTCATAGTTGTATCCCTTGTCACTCAAGCCACTTTATTCCTTTTAAACATTGGAATAAATAATCGCTCTATGGTTTCATATTATCATATAATTTTGGACAGTTACAGAACCCTTAACTTAAAGGTTTATTTCTATGGAATTTCAAGAGAAGACGGTTCTAATCACTGGCGGTGGAAGCGGCATAGGCTTAGCAACGGCCCAATCTTTTCATCAACTTGGAGCTAAAGTCGCAATTTGTGGCCGAGATAACTCAAAATTAATGAAAGCCACAAACTTAATTTCCTCGTCTAAGGACAGATTTTTAGCACTTCCTTGCGATGCTGGAAATCCCACAGAAGTTGGAAAAACTGTTTCCTCAACTTTAAAAGCATTTGGTGAGATTGATATTCTTGTGCATTGTGTAGGTATGAACATTAAAGAACGAACTTTTCAGGAATTAAATTCAACCAGTTGGAGGTCACTTGTTGAAGGAAATCTGGATAGTGCTTTTTATGTAATTCACGAAGTTCTAAAAAGTATGAGGCCAAGAAAAATGGGCCTAGTGATCGTAATTAATTCCATTTCTGGTATTAGGGGAAATCCGTTGGGGGGCCCGGGGTACGTTGCGGGGAAATTCGGGCTTAATGGACTTGTAATCGCAACCGCAGCAGAAGAATCTAAAAACAATATTCGCTTTTGCAGTATTTTTCCTGGCGAAGTGAACACCCCTATTCTTGCTGCTAGGCCAAACCCTGTTTCGGAGGAACACCGTAGCTCTATCCTGCAGCCCGAGGATGTCGCACAAAGCGTTTTGTTTGTTGCTAGGTTACCCAAGCATGTGACAATTCCTGAACTTGTAATTATACCTTCAAAGGCAGTTTTTATTTAAGTCAAAACACAAGTGATTTTAGACCACAACCACATCCACGATGATGACAGAGGTATTATCCGTGGATCCGTTTTGAATGGCTATTTGAGATAGTTTTGTTGCCAAACCTTCTAGAGGTTCAGTAGCCAAATGATTTTGCAAATCAACTTCGGATAAACTGCCTGAAAGTCCATCAGAACATAGTAAAAACCTTTGCCCAGGTTTTATTTCACTAAAAAACACATCCGGCCCCCCAGACAATTCCTTACCTCCCAAATATTTATACAGCCTGTTTCGAAATGGGTGTGTTGCTAACTGAGAAATGGTTATTGAACCAGCCATATAAAGTGCGTGGGCATAAGAATGATCCACTGTAATCATAGCCAATTTGCCATTTTCTAAAACATAACATCTACTATCGCCCAAACTAGCAATTATAAACCTTTTGCTTTCTTCCCTATAAAACATCGTTACCATAGTTGTTCCCATATTTGTATATCTAGGGGAAGTTAAGGAGAGTTGAACCAAGCCTTGGTTGGCTTCGATAAAGCTATTTTTAATTAAGGCGATATCTCCCTCTGGAGAACCATCTAAAAAACAATAATTTTCGATCACATAATTTGAGATGCGCTTAACGGCTTCTTTGCTTGCAACTTCTCCTGCAGCCTGACCACCCATACCATCAGCCACCAAAGCAAGAAGCAACCCATCAGAGTTAATGCAATTAATGTTGTCCTCATTATTAGTTCGCAACCCCTGAAGCGACTCAGAAGAAACTCGAAACTGAATTGCCATTAACAATAAATTCCTGAAAAAACAAACAATAATATAACAAGAAAACAAGCGATCCTTATAATAATGTTCCATTAACATTTAGCTATGATAAAAATGTATTTCACAAGATAAAGCTTAAAAGAATGAAAGTTATTTTAATAGAAAGGTATTTTGCACATATGAACGCAATTTGTTCATGTTAGAATAAAAGTATTTTTAATAAGGAGGTTTATTATGCCAGTAGAAATGACTCTTCGCAGAATCATTATTAGTGAGATACATGAACAACAAGTTATTGCATTAAAAGAAGTAGATGGAGATAGAAACTTTTCGATTCAAATAGGAATTTTTGAAGCCACCAGCATTGATCGTAAGATCAAAAAGATTCTTTCTCCTAGGCCTTTAACCCACGATTTACTATGTAAAACAATTAAAAGTTTGGGAGGAGATCTTCAACAAATTCAAATCACCGAGTTAAAAGATAAGACCTATTTTGCCCAACTTAAAATCAAGCAAAATGAAAAATTTATAGAAATCGACTGTAGACCAAGTGATGCCATCGCAATAGCTGTAACAATGGATGTGCCAATTTTTGTATCAGAAGAAGTACTAATTCAAGCAAACGAAGACATTTAAGTTTGACCCAATTCGTTTTATATCGGAAGAAATAAAAACCCAAGCAAGATAATACATTTTAACAAACCAAATTCATTTTTTATGATAATCAGGGTTTATTAATTATGTCAGTAAAGGTTATTCTCTCAACAACCGATTAAAGTGGACTAGATAGATTTGTAAAAAAACCTTATACGGTCACTCTTTGAGACGATTAGTCGAAACACTAGCCTGTTTAAAAATGGTTTCGGTTGTTGTTAAAATAGTGAATTTTGGTCTTGGGGAGATTATCTATGCCTGTTTCTTCGACTGCAAGAATTCATCCGAGTGCCGTGGTCTCATCCGAAGCGGAAATTGGCGAGAATGCGCAAATTGGAGCCCTCGTTGTTATTGATGGACCTGTAAAAATTGGCCAAAACTGCGAAATTAAACCCGGTGCTAAGCTTTTTGGAAACCTTTCATTAGGATCAAAAAATATCGTCTTCAGTAATGCGGTTCTTGGGGAAGCACCACAGCATGCAAAATATAATGGCGAACCAACCAGAACTATTATTGGCAACAATAATATTATTCGCGAAGGCGTTACCATTCACCGTGGTACAACCTTCTCCAACGAAACACGCATAGGAAACAATAACTTTTTGATGGCGAATAGTCATATCGCCCACGATTGTATTATTGGGAATGGTTGCATTTTAGCAAACGGCGCCCTGATGGGTGGTCATTGTACGCTTGAAGATGGTGCATTTCTTTCGGGGAACAGCGCGGTTCATCAATTTGCCAAAGTAGGCAGGCTTGCACTTTTGAGCGGTGTTTCCGCAACTACCAAAGATATTCCACCATTCATCATCATTCAGCGAATCAATGTAACTGTGGGAGTGAATGTTGTAGGAATGCGCAGGGCTGGAATTTCGCCCGCAAGTATTGATGCGGTACGCAAGGCCTTCCACATTATTTACCGGGAAGAATTACTTTTGCCACAATCCTTGGCAAAGGCAGAAAAAGAACTGGGCGATGTTGCTGAAGTTGCAGAATTCATTGCTTTTATACGAGGAGCCAGCAGAGGCATCAGTCTTGAGACCTCTAGGCAAGAAGCTGCTTAAAACCAAAGTCTATTTTTTAGCTTCGAGTTCTTTCACAAGTTGGGCCACCAATTCAGGGTTATCCTGTTCCCTGAGGTGATTGATTCTTGATTCGGGGATTTCAAGCTTTTTCATAGTTTCAACGATAATTGTCCAATATTTTTCTCGTTTTTTACCGCTACTTAAATACAACTCCCCAACAAGTTCAGCAAGCCTTTCGTGGGCTATTGGATTTTGATTATCATAAAATCTTTTAATAACTTTTTGCTGGTATGGGCTGTAATCCTTTGACACTTGCAGACTCCGGAAAAAGTTGAGGAAACTTAATGCCATTTCACAAAGTATCCTCTATTTAATACTGTTTTGCATAGATTCAAAATTTAATTTTCAACATTTTCTTTAAAAATGTATACTTTAACTTATTCTTGACATCAAAAATATGGAGTTATTTTGCGTGCTTTAATCCAACGGGTTTCTTCTGCGACAGTAACCATTGATAAAATGGTTCATGGTAAAGTCCAAAAAGGCCTTCTAATTTTTTTGGGAATCACGATAGGAGACACCGTAGAAAAATCAATCTGGCTTGCTGAAAAATCGGCTACTTTAAGAATTTTCCCTGATTCAAATGGAAAGATGAACCTTAATGTGGTTGAATCCGAAGGAAGTATTCTTGTGATCAGCCAATTTACACTTTACGGGGACTGCTCTAAGGGTCGAAGGCCAAGTTTTATAACGGCAGCAAAGCCAGAAATTGCAGAACCTTTGTATGAGGAATTTGTTAGACATTTAAGAATATTAGGCATCAACACAGAGACAGGAAAATTTGGGGCTAATATGAAAATCGAATTAATTAATGATGGGCCAGTTACTTTGATTGCCGAAGTTTAACGATCAATAAAAAAGGGAGTTACTTTAATGGCTAATAGTATGTTTCGTCGCAAATCACTCGAAAAAGTAATGGCAGACTCAGTAAGTGGGCATTCTCTTAAGCGCGTGCTAGGGCCATGGGCTTTAACCGCAATGGGAATTGGGGCCATTATAGGCACTGGTATTTTTGTACTTGTTGGCAAAGCTGCTAGGGATGTAACTGGCCCTGCCCTTATACTTTCTTTTATTTTTTCTGGTCTTGCGTGTGTTTTTGCAGCTCTTTGCTACGCCGAATTTGCCTCGATGGCACCCGTGGCGGGAAGCGCCTACACTTACGCTTACCTTACTCTTGGCGAACTGATGGCTTGGATCATTGGGTGGGATCTTGTGCTTGAATACGCTGTTGCCAGTTGTACCGTTGCTCACGGGTGGTCGAAATATTTTCAAGACATATTAAAACAATTCAATTTTAACATACCGGCAACGCTCACAAATTCTCCTTTTGATATCGCTGAAGGTGGCAAAATTGTTTCTACTGGATCGATTCTTGATCTACCTGCACTAATCATTGCAGGAATCATCACCCTTGTTTTAATACGCGGCATTAAAGAAAGCGCTTTTTTCAATGGCATTATGGTCATTGTCAAACTAGGCGTCGTTTTCTTTGTCATTATTGCTGGAATTCCTCACATTGTTACCACGAACTGGACCGACAACTTTGCCCCTTTTGGCTATGGTGGTTTAAGCTTTTTTGGAAATCTGGTGTGGGGTGATATTAACCCTGCTACCAAAGCGCCTGCGGGCGTTTTAGCAGGGGCGGCACTTATATTTTTTGCATATCTCGGCTTTGATGCCGTTTCTACTAATGCTGAGGAGGCCAAAAATCCTAAGCGCGATATGCCCATTGCTATTATTGGATCTCTACTTATTTGTACCATTCTTTATATTGCTGTTGCTGCAGTTTTAACCGGTATGGTTAATTACAAAGATATACCTAAAGAGGCACCGGTAGCTAATGTTTTTGCACAAGTGGGTATGCCTTGGGCAAGGCTACTTGTTTCTATTGGCGCCCTTACTGGCATTACCTCAGTTCTTTTGGTGATGATGCTTGGTCAACCTAGAATCTTTATGGCTATGGCACGAGATGGACTTCTCCCCGAAAAGTTCTTTGCTAGCATTCATCCAGTTTACCAAACGCCTTGGCTTGCCACTATGCTAACCGGTTTGGTCGTTGCTCTTGGGGGGAGTCTTCTTCCCCTTGATGTGTTGGCGGAACTAACCAACATAGGAACGCTTTTCGCCTTTGTAGTAGTTTGTGCAGCGGTTCTGGTTCTACGCTACAAAGATCCAGATGCTCCAAGATCTTTTAAAGCTCCATTAGGTTTATTCTGCCCGATTGGAGGAATAATTCTTTGCTTAATTCTTATGTTTTCACTTGGGTGGGAAAACTGGCTTAGACTTTTTATTTGGCTTGCCATAGGTATAGTCATTTATTTTCTTTATGGCATCCGTCATAGCAAACTTCGTTATGAAACCAGCTCAAAACTCACACAAAAATAATATCAGGTATGGAAAACAAACAGTTTCAACAAAGACTAGGCCTTTTCGATTCTACAATGCTTGTTGCGGGAACAATGATTGGGTCCGGCATATTTATTGTTTCTGCTGACATTATGCGAGATGTTGGTTGCCCAGGCAGCCTTCTGCTTGTTTGGGTTCTTACCGGATTTATGACAATTTTAGGCGCTCTAAGCTATGCAGAACTTGCTGCTATGATGCCTCGGGCAGGTGGGCAGTATGTTTATTTAAAAGAAGCCTTCGGTCCCTTATGGGGATTTTTATATGGCTGGAGTTTGTTTTTAGTCATTCAAACAGGCTCCATTGCAGCGGTCGCAGTTGCCTTTTCAAAATTTCTTGGAGTGATAGAACCGACTCTTGGAACTGGGGAGGAAGCACAAATTGTAAAATGGGCAGGCATTAACTTGCAAGTTGCATTACCCCTTCCTTGGCTAAATGAACCTCTTGTTATTTTTAAACGAACTGAATTCGCTATCACCTCTGGGCAAATGATAGCAGTTTTAGTCATTGTATTTCTTACTTTTCTTAATTGCAGGGGGGTAAAGGAAGGCAAGTGGGTTCAAAATATTTTTACAGTAATAAAATCCTTTAGCCTAATCCTTTTGATTATTCTTGGTCTAAGTATTGGAGCAAATTTCGATGTAATTAAAACCAATCTCACAGAACTCTGGGCCGGGGCTTTCTCCTCAATGCGTTTTCAATCCATTGCTGATTTAGTTGGCGGACCAACCATCATCATCGCATTGATGGTTGGTGGCGGTGCAATGGTTGGGTCATTGTTCAGTGCAGATGCTTGGAATAATATCACCTTTACTGCGGGTGAAATCCGTAACCCGAGCCGAAATTTGCCATTAAGTTTAATCTTCGGAACAGGTTCCGTCATCCTGCTTTATTTACTTGTAAATCTTGCCTATCTTTCCGTTTTAAAAGCGAACGGAAACCCCTTAGTTAGCGAGCAACTAAAAACCGAAATAGCCGAGGGTTTATCGATAGTAAAAGAATACGCAGCGGAGGCAGAACTTTTAAAAGCTACTGCAATTAGACTGGAAAATGAGGCAAATTTCTTAATTGCCAGAGTTGCTTTGCTTGAGCAAAATGGGCAATCCAACATTGCCAAGAGATTAACCTTTGAGGCCCAATCAAAACTTTCAGAAGCTTCAGAGTTAAAAATTAAATCCGAAACTGCTTTCGATTCTTATCGTTCTGCAAATGAAGAAACAAACCGCAGGCTTCACGAAAGAATCGTCCGGAGCACTTCAGAACTTGGAATTTCTCAGGCCCGCGATGACCGAGTTGGAACAGCGGTATTACAAATAATTTTCCCGAAGTACGGAATGACAACAATGGCGCTTGCCATTATGATTTCAACCTTTGGTTGTTTGAATGGTATGATTTTAATGGGTGCTAGATTGTATTATGCAATGGCTAAAGATGGCTTATTTTTTAAGCCTGCAGGAGAACTTAATAGCAGTGGTGTTCCAGCAATAGGACTTATCATACAGGCTGGATGGTCGATTTTGCTTGTATTTTCTGGGACATACATCGAGTTGTTAGACTATGTAATATTCGCAGCCTTGTTGTTTTATGCACTTACTGTTGCGGGGCTGTTTGTTTTAAGAAGCACAAAACCCAATGCAGATCGACCATATAAGGCCTGGGGGTATCCAGCCTTACCCTTTATTTATATCGTGCTCTGTACGCTTGTGATGATTGATTTATTAATCGTAAGGCCAGAATACACTTGGCCTGGATTAATTATTGTGGCCTCTGGAATACCAGTTTACTATTTTTGGCGTGGAAGAAATCAACAACCGATTTGAGTTACTATGCAAATTCAAGAAATAAAATTCAACCTTTTAAGTATTCCAACCAACCCAGCAAGGGCATCTGCAAAAGAAATAACTAGTGGGCGAAGTGACAAAGTTACGGTTTTAGTTGCCAAGATTCTCACCAAATCTGGATTAGAAGGAATAGGATTTGCCTACTCGCTACAAGGTGGAGGAAAAGCCTTGCTTGCGTTGGCCCAAAATGATTTAGCACCCCTTCTCATCAACGAAAACGCTTTGGATAATGAAAGACTTGCCTCCAAAGTTTATTGGCAAACTCAAACAATTGGCAGGTCTGGTTTGGTTCCCCAAGCTTATTCTGCAATTGATGTGGCACTATGGGATCTCAAAGGTAAAGCAGCAAAGTTACCGCTACATAAATTATTAGGTGGCGCTAGAAACTCGGTTTCTACTTATATTTCACACACCGGTTGGCTTTGGATGAGTGTTGGCCAGATCTTAGATTTAACGAAACCCTTTTTAGATCAAGGGGTTTTGGGGGTCAAAATCAAAGTTGGCGCCAACACTTCAGATGATTTACAAAGAATTGAAAATTTGCGGCAATCTCTAGGCGAAAATGTCTGGTTAGCAGTCGATGCCAATCAACGATATGACTTGGGAACTGCTCTTGCGATGGGGAACTTCTACCAAGATGAGATAGGAGTTGGTTGGTTTGAAGAACCGATTTCCTGCGAAAATATTAAGGGGCACGCGCACCTTGCTGGGCAACTCGACATTCCAATAGCAGTGGGTGAGATGTTATTTTCCCGTGAAGAATTTTATAATTATGCTGAAAAATCTGCCCTAGATTTAGCCCAGCCAGATATCACTCGCCTAGGGGGAATTACTGCCACATTAAAAGTGATTCAATATTGCGAGAGCCAAAACATTCCAGTCAGCCCGCATTTATTGCCTGAAATAGCCGTACACCTAGGCTGCGGACTACCCCAAGTTACCTCGGTCGAATATATGCCTTGGCTAGAACCTTTATTTAATGAATATCCAAAGATTGAGTTGGGGAAACTGACCCCACCCGAGGGAAACGGTTTAGGCTTAAGCCTTAGCGAAAAAGCGCTTCAAGAATACGCTGTAAAATAGCCATCTGGCCCATTTTTACCACCTTTCAAAAACCTGACTTGCATCATTTTATCATTGATGCAATTCTTATCTACTAGGAATTAAATTAGCCCGAATGTTTCTGGAGAATCCAATTGGCAGATTCTGAAGCTACCTTATTAGATTTAAGAAAAAAGATGGCAGACTTTGTCTCCGCAAGAGAATGGGAACAATTTCACGACCCAAAAAATCTTGCAATGGCTTTATGCGCGGAAGCTGCTGAACTTCTAGAGCATTTCCTTTGGATAACTCCTGAAAACTCAAAACTAGCAGTGTTAAACCCTGATAAGCGAAGAGAAGTATCAGAAGAAATCGCCGATGTAACCTGTTTAATTATGGCATTATGCAACTGTATGAATCTGGACCTATCAGATTCCCTAAACGCAAAAATGAAGAAAAATGAACTCAAATACCCCGCTGAAAAATGCAAAGGCAAGTATAAGGTGGATGAAGAAACTTCTAGCACAGAGTAAAGCGATGAAAAGAATGATAAACTTAACAGCTTTGGTTTTTTTTATGATGTTGAACTATTCTCAAGGGCAACCACCCGCAGTGTTACCCATTGAAACTGATAAAGAGACTCCAAGCATAAAAATAGAGGAAAGTAGCCAAGTTTCGATTATCACTCGCTACCTTACCACCCCTGAAGTTGGCAAGCCCTGCTCTATGGAAATCACATTAAAAAATCCGGGGGCCTTACCTCTCGAAGAACTTATTTTAACTCAAGAATGGAACAATAAACTTGAAATCCTTGAAGTAAATCCAAAGCCGTTCATTCAAGAAAAAAGGTGGACTTGGGAAATGCCTGAACTACAACCTGGGGCTGGAAAAGTGTTTCAATTCAAGGTAATGGCCCTTGAAAAAGAACTCCCTAACTTCAAGCCCTCTATTGTTTATAAGGTAACTTCTCAGACAAAAATCCCTAACGCAATTGATGGACTTTTAGTTCAAGTGCAAGGTCCACAATGGGTAAGAAGGGGTCAAAGGGCGGTGTTTGATATTGTTGTTGTAAATCACGGTAAAACTGATGCTGAAAATGTTACCATTCGAGACAAACTACCCCAAGGGTTGCGTCACCCTGAAGGAGAATTCATAGAAGCCAATCTTGGGAAGATTTTGCCAGGACAGACAAAATCTATTCGCTTAGAAACCCTTGCAGTAGAAAACGGGAAGTTTTCACAGAACATTCAAGTGGCTTCCTCGGGGGGCGAAAAAAAATTATACCAATCCGATATTTCGGTCAGTGATGGTTTTACAAATCTACTCTGGAAAAAATCCCTCGAAGATACCGCCAAAGGTGAACTCGAAATGCTCCTCGAAGGAAAAATCGAATCATTCAAACCCGCAGCCAGTAACCTTTCGATCCAAGCGGTTATCCCAGAAGGACTTGAACTGATAGGCAGTAATCCTCAGGCAAGGTATGTTGAAAGTTCCAGCAACAGTAAAATTTTAGTTTGGGATAATCCAAATGTTATTGAGGGAAAATGGACTGCCAGAATTCGGCTTAAAGCAGCTAAACCAGGCGATTGGAAACTTCAAGCTAAAGCTATTATGGATAGCGCTGCAGAGTCTTCTAATTCTTTTATAGTTCGCATTGAAGGATCTTCTGCAGTTCAAGGAGGATTTGTAAATGCTGTTGTGAACGGCACGGAGGGAAACGAAGCCGTAGTAAAGTTTTCGCTGAAGAATATAGGTTCGACATCATTAGGCGACATGGGGGTGCGATTTATATTTCCCGACGGCCTTATTCCGGTAGATTGGAAAGGCCCCACCATAGCAGGCCTTGAAGGCCAAGATTTAAATTTTGACCCGCTAACTGGCTTAGAAAGCCAAGTCGAAAAGATTTATTCGGTGCATGTAAAAAGCCTTCGACCGGGAGATTTTCGTTTAGTGGTCGAATATGGTACGGGGAATATAAAACGGACGGGACAGTGTACCGTTACAATTACCCCCCTACCTTAGCCAACCTGTATACATTGAAGCAATAATTATCTTTATGTAAATATTTGGTTGCTTCATAACAAACACTTTTGTATCTTAAGCACTTCCAACCAAGGTAAGCTTTCACCTTGGGGCGCCAAGAAAGGCAAGAATTATGGGGAAAGGAATCCCCTCATTTAACAACCTTTTCTCTCTTTCCAATATTTCAGATTATATTTGCTTAATCATCACCAAGCACAGTAATTTCAACTCTTTAAAAATCCGATTTTAACTATGTGGGTTTGATGAAAGCTTGGTCTTGTAAATAGTTGCAAGCATTGCTAAATTCCGCCCGCTTGATGAAAACAAGATTTAATTTCTTAGCTTCATTAAATTTAAGGTACCAAGAATCAAAGTAAAAATTCTTGGTAACCCTATGAGGTCGGAATCTTATAGTGCAATGTTAACGCAAGAATGAGGAAATTTAAATGAGCATTAACGATACCGAAAAAGAACAAATTAAAGTACATATTCGCTGGATGATCCGCCGCGACATGCAAGAAGTTTTACAAACTGAACAACAATGCTTTCAACAATCTTGGACGGAAGAAGATTTTCTTCGCTGCCTAAGGCAACGAAATTGTATTGGTATGGTTGCAGAATGTGGTGACAAAGTAATCGGATTTATGATTTACGAACTTCATAAAAACAAACTTCACATTTTAAACTTTGCTGTGCACCCAGAACATCAAAGGTTTGGGGTAGGCAAGCAGATGTCGGCAAAGCTTATCAGCAAGCTTTCCAGCCACCGCAGGACTAGGGTTACCCTTGAAGTAAGAGAAACCAACCTATCTGGCCAAGTTTTCTTTAGAAATCAAGGTTTTAAAGCAATTCGTGTACTTAGGTCTTTTTATGAAGATAGCAACGAAGATGCTTATCTAATGCAATTTCGACTGCCTACAGATACTGGCGAAGATTTTGAAGAGACAATCAACAGAATTGCACAGTACGAAGAGAATACTTAATCTTTTATTGATTAAGCTCAAAATATAAACAAATTTAACGATAAGAAACCGAGCAAAGCTTGGTTTCTTATCGTTTAGCCTTACAAATCTGCCTGCAAAATCGTTACATATTAACAAATTCATTGCTTCATTTTCACACCTTTTAAGTTGCTATACAGGTTTAATTACCCTATTCTCTAGCAATGTATGATATTTCGTAACTTGTTTTTAAGTGAACTTAGTGGTGAAAACTATGAAATCTATTTACTCTTTAGTAATGATTGGTCTCCTACTCGTCTCTATTGGGACCAGTTGTGGATTTGCTGTGAATTCTGTAGAACCGAAGGCGGAGCCTCCTGTTGTTGGAGAAAAATCTTCTATTCAAGATAAAAATATTTCCTCTGAAAAAAAAGTTGACTTAGTTGCATTGGAAGCCATTGCTTTACAACTCAAGGATATTCAGAATATAATTGGGGCAATAAAAACTGCCGATTATGAAACTAAATTCAAAAAACTAGAAGCCGAGATCTTTATTATCAAAGATCAAATCACCAGAATGGAACTAGCGATAAATAAACTTGCTGTTACCAGAAGCGCTGCTTCCTATACACCACCAGTCCCCGCAAACGCTACCATCAAAATTGCAAACACTTCCCCAGTTGGAGCTAGTGTTATAATCAATGGTAAAGTTCATAAAGTTGCTGGCCTTCAAACCCTTGCTATTCCAAACCAAAATGTTGGAGATTTTAATTACGAAGTTATGGCAGATGGTTTTGGCATCATTCAACAACTTTCCACCAGAAGCGTTGCAGCAAATGAGACTTTTATTATTAATATTTATCCTAGGTGATCATTGAGTTAAATAATTGACCCTAAGCTGCAATATCTATTAGCTCGTTTATTTTTTACCCTTATAAAAGCCATTATCATTGTTTAGTAAAGGAACTAGATTGTGATAATTACAATTGATGGCCCGGCAGGGTCTGGCAAAAGCACTGTAGCCAAGATACTAGCCAACAAAATAAATTTCATGTTTCTAGATACGGGTGCTATGTACCGGGCGGTCGCCCTTGCAGCACTTAAAACGAACTCCAATAATTTTTCCGTTCCTTTTTTTGAATCGCTGCTCGATGAAATTAGCATAGAATTTGAATCGACTAGTGTTTTCCTTAACGGGATTGATGTTACAGAACCAATTCGATCCAAGGAAGTTACCGAAGTTTCGGGAATTATTGCGGCAAGCATAACCGTAAGGGCAAGGCTTGTCGAACTACAAAGATTAGCAGCAAAAAACAAAAATATGGTTTGTGAAGGTCGAGACCAAGGAACCACCGTTTTTCCAAATGCTTTTTGCAAATTCTTCCTTACTGCAAACCCTCAAACAAGGGCCAACCGAAGATTTATCGAATTACAAGCCAAAGGGATTAACACCACTTTGCAAGAAATTCTTGAAGCTATGCTCGTTCGAGATAAGCGGGATGAAAGTAGAGAAATAAGCCCAATGGTACCAGCAAATGATGCCATCATTCTTGACACTTCCGAACTAAATATGGATCAGGTAATCAACACAATGCATCAAGAAATCATAAGGCGGATGGCTTAATGATTACCGGCGGGCTTAATTCTGGTGCTGAAAACGATCATCTAAATCGTCTCTGGTATGGCTTTAATTACGCCACTTGGAATTGTTTTTACACTTTCTTATTTAGTCTCAGGAAACAAGGGTGGGAGAATGTTCCCCGTAGTGGACCTGTGATGCTTGTTGCAAATCACCAGAGCTTTTTAGACCCCATTGCTATTGGATTGGCAGCGTACAGAAAAATTTCTTTCCTAACACGAAAATCCCTTTTTAATAACGCAGCAATAGGAACTTATTTAAAGTCTGTGGGGTGTTGTCCAATTAATATTGAAGGGGTCGCAAAGGAAGGGATTCGCTCGACACTTGAGCTATTAAATCAGGGAAAGGCGGTACTTATATTTCCAGAAGGGACGCGATCTGAAGATGGGATGCTTCAAGAATTAAAGCCAGGGATTCAGCTTTTAATAAAAAAATCTAACGCAATTATTATACCCGTAGGAATTGCGGGCGCATTCGAAGCATTAAAGATGGGCCAAAAATGGCCAAATTTTTGCCCCACTTTCCTATCAGGCAATAAAGGCGCTATCGCCATTTCTATTGGTAAACCTCTGAACGCTAAATTATTAGCCAACTTACCTAGGGAAGAATCTCTAGCTTTTATAAAAGATTCTATTAGCAAAGAAATCACCAAAGCAAACAACCTTCGCAGAAAAAAATAGTTCGCCATTTACTCTGCTTCGGTAGGATTAGCAGCATAGCCCGACTCTTCCATTTGATCCCACAACCGTCTTGTAAACAAAACTGCTTTGGGGTCGTTATTTTTTTTCCCATATTGGCTATTCAGAAAGATTTGCTGAAAAGCAAAGTATGCAGCCTCAACCTTTGGTTCTTCATTGGCGATGATTTGTTCTAATTCGGAAGGTGTGCATCCATCGGGGAGTTTTATATTCCGTGCCTTGCACCAAGCTAGAAAAGCTTTCCAAGTGTAGCCCGTCAGTTGTCTAATTTCAATCTTTTGCCAACCTTCTTTATTAAATGGGTTTTGAAAGTTTTCAAAGCTTGCAGTTTCATTTTGGGGAGTAATTTCTTCAGAAGAAACCTTACTTTCCCCTTTCTTCTTTGGCTTTTCAAACCATTCAAATAAGTTCCTAAACCATTTTAATAGGTCTTGAGCCCAATCAAGTTGAAAACTTAATTTATAAACAACCACATAAAGAACGAGAAGGAAAGTGCCAACACCAAAAACCACTTTGATAAACATCTCAACAAATTGCATAAGTTTATCCAGACCCGGGATATTAAAAGAATTAGATGGCGGGGGGGTAGTGGGTTCTGCTGAATTATTGTTATTAGATTTTTGCTCCTGATCTTTATTTAATTTGTCATTAGAATCATTTGGTTTTTTATTTTGACCAGATTCTTGCTTACTTTTTGCACTCTCTGTTTTTCCTGCCTTAGAGTCCTCATCGTTTTTATTTTGGCCAGATTCTTGCTTACTTTTTGCACTCTCTGTTTTTCCTGCCTTAGAGCCCTCATCGTTTTTATTTTGGCCAGATTCTTGCTTCCCTTTCCTGCTATCTTCTTTTGTTTCCTTGTTTGAATCATTTTTTCCAGAGACAGTGGAGCCTTTTTCGCCTTTCTGTTCCCCCGGTCTTCCTTCACCTTTACCCGCATCTTTAGAAGATTTTGCATAACTACTTGCGTCGCGATCAGAATTTTTGGGTGTAAAGAAGGCTACGGGGTCAACGGTACCTTTTGGCCTAGGGAGTACACTCGAAAAAAGAGAACACCCAACCAAAACTAATAACCCTGAAAACAACCAGGATACCGAGGTGAATAAAGGCATTGAAAGGTGCCTTCTGCGTAAATCTTTTCTAATGGTAAGAAAGGCGGTGGTCATCAATAAACCAATGCCACTGAAAAGGTAGACTCCAAGACAGATCAAAAAATAATTATCCAGCCTGGGATCGCTACTAGAATTGGTTGAGCCAAAAAAGCCAAAAATTGGGATGGCAGCAAAAACAAAATAAAGAACCCAAATACCCCTGCCCTTACCGCCCTTGGGTTTCTTAGGTTTTTCGTTTGCAAGGTTTTTCAAAACTTCTTCAGCTTCAAAGTTATATTCGGCGCCTTCTTCGCGCATATCGCCCCAAGATTCTGAATCGCTTTTTTTCCCTGGATTCAATTCTTTTTTAAAACCGGCGGATGCTAATAACCCGTCTTCATCTTCTTCTCTATCCCCCAAATCGGTAACATCCCAAGTAATTTTGTAAGTAAACCAGCCAATAACAAAATGTAAGACAATGAAAAGCATACCAATTTCTGGTTGTGCTAAAACTACAGGCCCCCAGGTAACTAATCCAAGAATGAATGCGTATTTCCCAACCATCCTTTTTAAATCTTCGATAAGAAACATCCTACATACAAGCACCGTCCCCACCACTTCCCAAAAAAACATCCAGTTCTTGTTATCCCAAGTTGTCGAAAGGGAAAGGCGTGCCAAAAGGAAAAATGATAACCCTAGCATCATACAGACGACAAGGCACAACGCCACCACGCCTACCAAGTGATCTAAGACTTCTGGTGTATCTCGATATTTACAAATATTTTTTTCAGCCACGCTTGAGCTCCTAATGTTTGCTAAGAAAGACTAAGTGGGGCAGTCCTATCTATCTGAGATCTACAAAGCTGGGGTAAGGATTCTTGATTCACCGCATGGCGAATTTCACGAATTCCATTACCCACCAACCTTCGAAACGCTTTATTCAATCCATCTTCATCCAATTGCACTAAGACAGCAGAAACTGCAAACCCCTGCTGCCTTAAATTTCCTAAGGTAATTGCTGTTTCTTCTGTTACCCCAGAAAGCACAGCTACCAAGGTTAGGTCTCGAGGCAAGTGCACCGAAACCTCGCGAATCATATCCGAAAATTTTAGAGCATCAGATTTCAAAGCCCTTCCCATCATTTCACGGATTAATTGTAAATGCTCTACACCTCTCCTAGACGGCAGGAACATTGGTTGCAAGTGGTTAGGCTTGGTACTATCAAGCATAAAAGTTTTAGCCTCGGTTCTTGAGCTAACTTCTACTTCGTCGTTATTTTCTTGAAGGTTAAAAGCAGCATCAATTGCGTTGGTTGCAAGGCCAAAAGGTTGGTTTAAAATGCATACTGAATGGACTAAGGAAACCGCGGTATCGATTGCTAATTCTGATCTAAATGGTTCACCTCGGGGTGGGAACATTCCCTCGTGAAAATCTAACAAGATCATTGCGCCAGCAAGGCAAGTTGGCTCAAATATTTTGCATTGAAAAACACCAGCACGCGCACTTGCTTTCCAATGAATTCGCGACATAGGATCACCGGGTTCGTAGTCGCGTATACCAGCGATACGAGTGGGGTCTTCAAAAATTTTCATCGTCATACGAATTTCACCAACCGGTCGTCGCGAGGTTAAATCATAGCCTAGTAACGGGGTAATTTTTGGTAACACGAGCAAAAAGAAAGGCTGGCAGCCTACTCGATACCTGCGCATAAAACCAAAGGGATCGCCTGTTTCTGCGAAGATGGGGCCAATTTGAAAAAAACCTCGGTGCACGCATTCGAGTTGGTAAGTAAATTCTTCGGTTTGCATTGAAAACATCGAGAGTACTTTTAATCTTTTCCCTCGAAGTTTTAGAAAAGGATGGCGTGGATTTACCGCATCTTCAGGCAATAAATCTTCCAATATGACCCACGGGATTGGAATCAATCCTAAATATCGAATCAAAACTTTTACCCGAACTTTATCTCCAACCTCGGCGATCCTACAACGCATTTTTCTTTCTATTCTTAAACCACTTGCCCAGTGCCAAGACAATAATCTGCTGCTAAAAAATACAAATATCAGTAGGTATGCAGAAAACGCAAGTAAGCCAGAACCCAGTATTTGGGAGCAAACCCAGACCAGCATTATGCCCAACAGAATAAACATTAGAAGTAATCTTTTTCAGTCTGATATTCAGAAGAAACTGGTACTGGAATATCATCGGTGAGATCTTTTAAAACATCTTCGGGCTTTACTCGGCGAAGTCTGGTTTCAGGCTTAAGAATAATACGGTGCCCAAGCACCGGACAAATTAATCTTTTTATATCGTCTGGGGTAACAAAGGTTCGCCCATGAATAGCGGCAATTGCCTGGCCGGCCCTTTGCAGAGATAGCGACGCTCGCGGACTTCCCCCCAAGAGAATATCTGCATTATCACGGCTAGCGTGTACTATTTCCAATATGTAATCGCGTATCTGATCATCGAGATGAACCTGCCTTACATTTTCCTGACAAGCAAGCCAATCGCTGGAAGTTACCACCGGAATTACATCATCGATCGGATGGCCGAACTGTAATCTTTTTAGCATCATTGCTTCTTCTTCGATGGTTGGATAGCCAAGGCTTAATTTGATTAAAAAGCGGTCAAGCTGTGCTTCGGGAAGAGGAAAAGTCCCCTCGTGATCCACTGGGTTTTGGGTTGCAATAACAAGAAAAGGTGGTTTAAGGTTATATGTTTGCCCATCTGCAGTGACTCTTCGTTCGGCCATTGCTTCAAGTAAAGCAGATTGAGCACGAGGGGTTGCCCGATTAATTTCATCAGCAAGAACCGTTTGCGCAAAAATGGGACCGGGTCTAAATTCAAACTCGGCTGTCTTTTGGTTAAATATTGAGACGCCATTGATATCACTTGGAAGCAAATCTGGGGTACATTGAATTCTTTTAAAAACACAACCGACACTTCGTGAAATTGCACGAGCAAGGATAGTTTTTGCAACACCGGGTACATCTTCAAGTAAGATGTGACCTTCTGCAAGATAAGCAGCGAGAGCAACAATAATTTGTTTGCGTTTGCCCAGAATTACTTTTTCTATGTTGACAACAACTTTTTCTACAACGGATTGAACATCAATTTGAGAAGCATTAGAGATTTTCTTTTTTTCTTTGGCAGGGTCGAGGGGTTCTGGCTTAGACATAACTTTTCCCGTAATAAAATCGAAATGATACAGTTACCATTATTGTAATTAATATTGCTAGGATCAAAGGTATTATTAAGAATTAGATTGCTTGGGATATAAAAAAAGACTCGGTTTAAAAACCGAGTCTTGGAAGAATATTAAATTTATGGTCCTAGGCTTAAAACTGATCGAGCCAGAAGTGGAAACCGCTGTAATATTTTTGCGGTTTCATAAGTTCATAACGCCAATGAGGTTCTTTGAAAGCTGGGTAAGCCATATACGCAGGGGGTGGCATATAGGGTTGACCTGGTTTTTCTGGCCATTTTGGCCCCATAGAAGGCCAATAGTTGTGAGGAAAATAATAGTAAGGGTAATGAAAAAACCTTTGCAAATTCCCATCGTTTGACTGGGCAAATGCTCGATTTTCCACTACGCTTTGACCAATAAAGCCTAATGCCAGCATCAATGCTATCTTGTACAAATGCTTCATAGCTAAATGTCCTCCTGACCCAAATCCAACAGGGTTAATAGAATGAAGATTAGCACTATTTTATTTAAAAGAAGTTTTTTTTGAATGAATGTTTAGAATACTTTGGTGGTAAGTGTTGGATTTTTGGCGATTCCGAAAAGGTGATGATTCATAGCGAATAATCCTTCTCGCTTTTATTTTTTCTGGGAAATTTTATGGAAAGCTCTCAAGTTCACGATAATCCCTTGGTTCAACGCTACGCTGGAAAGGAAATGGTCGCACTTTGGTCACCTATTTCTAGGTATTCAAAATGGCGAAAATTATGGGTTGCTCTTGCTCAATCCCAATTTGAACTTGGCCTTTTAGCAGAAGATGGTTCTACCCCTCGCATTTCCCAACTTCAAATACAACAACTTGAACTCAACATTTCCAACATCGATTTTCAACGAGTTGAAGAACACGAGCAACGCCTTCGCCATGATGTTATGGCACATATTCATACCTATGGTGAATGCTGCCCTGCAGCACGCGACATTATTCATTTGGGTGCAACAAGTTGTTTTGTGACCGATAATACAGACCTTATTTTAATGAAGCAGGGGCTTACACTTTTACAAAAGTCGCTGGTAGGGTTGCTCGATCTTATGGCGAAATTCTCGCGCAAATACGCTGCCCTTGAAACACTTGGCTTTACCCATTTTCAACCTGCTCAACTTACTACCGTTGGAAAACGAGCCTGCCTTTGGGCTCAGGATTTCCTTATGGACTTCCACGAGGTTAGTTACAGAATCGAAAATATGAAGTTCAGGGGAGCTAAAGGAACAACTGGAACCCAAGCAAGCTTTCTTTCTCTTTTTAAGGGGGATCATCAGAAAGTTCGAGACCTTGATATTCTGGTTTCAAAAAAAATGGGTTTCGATAAAATTTTCCCTGTTACAGGACAGACTTACCCTCGCAAAGCTGATTCGCAAATTATTGAAGCCCTTTCTGGAATAGGCCAGAGTGCTCAAAAATTCGGTACCGATATCCGCCTTCTTTCTCATCGACAGGAAATCGATGAGCCTTTCGAATCCGATCAAGTCGGTTCATCGGCTATGGCTTACAAACGAAACCCTATGCGATCTGAACGAATGTGCGGTCTCTCTAGGTTTCTTATTCACCTTGCTGGAAACACTGCAGAAACTGCAGCGGTGCAATGGTTAGAACGAACTCTTGATGATAGTGTAAATCGAAGGCTTACACTTCCTCAGGCATTTCTTTGCGCAGATGCTATTTTAAGGTTGGCGATTAACATTGCCCGTGGACTTATTGTAAATCCTGAAATTATCAAATCGGAAGTTGAAAGAACTTTACCATTTATGGCGACGGAAAATCTGCTGATGGCTGCAGTTGCAATGGGCGGTGATAGGCAAAACCTACACGAGGTTATCCGTAAGCATAGCCATGCGGTAATAGCTGAATTAAAATCGGGGAGTAGAAAAAATGATCTTCTTGAAAGACTTAAAAAAGAACCAGAGTTTTCTAAAGTAGATTTTGAGAAAGTTATGACTGATGGAAAGTTTTCGGGCCGTGCCACCGAACAGGTAGAAGAATTTCTTACCTCGGAAGTCGACCCAATTTTAAAGGCCAACCACGCTTGGACCGATCAAAATGCAGCCATCAAGTTTTAAAACTTTATTCAGGCTTTTTAGTTGAGAACCAGCTTTCAGCAGCGGCAATCACTTCTGCGATATTATAAACTGTTTTTGCACTTTTTTCATCGGGGTCTAGAACTGCATATTTAATTCCTGCTTGGAGCATTGCCTTAAAAATCGATTGCAAAAGAGGCAAAGCTGGTTGCATTACCATCCAAGCTTCACTTAAGGAAGAAAGCTGACTAAAGGTTTCAGCTTTGGTACGGTCTTGGAATATTGCTAGTGCGGTTTCACCTGCCTGGGTGCGCCATTGTGCAAATTCGGCTTGGCCAGATTCGGTTTTAAAAATCAGAAAAGGGATCAAATCCATAAATGCACCGTTAAACTAGGGGGACAAGACAACTTATTAAAATCCTTCCTACACAATCTAGGGAGTTTGGCACGGTTGAACCTTAGTAATTAAATAATCAGGCTTGTTAATATGTTAACGCTTCCCTAAAATTCGCACGCTCTCAAGCTATGGAAAGGCTGAGAGATACAGAGTAAAGGGGCCACAAGAAAATGAATCCCGCCAAGGATGGTAAGGGCTCGTTTCCTGCCAGATTAATTTGTGCTGTTGCAATGTTTTCTTTTAGGAATCATTGGCTGGTCTTGGGATTAGGCTTAATCCTTTGTGCTAGTGCGTTAGTTTATTCCTACAAAAAGTTAGAATTTAAAACCCACCGCAACGATATGATCAGTAATCGAAAGTGGTGCCAGCAGAACTGGAAAAAATATCTTGCTGAATTTGGTCAAGATGACGATATGGTCGTGGTTGCAAAGGGTGGAGATGAACGAAAAAAAATCGATGCCTTAGAACAACTTGCTTTAAAGTTAGCACAACAACCTGAAAGTTTTGATCGCATCTTCTTCAAAATTGATTTACAAAATCTGCAAAATAGGTCTCTCCTTTTTCTTGAACCAAAAGAAATTACTACCATCGTTGGACACCTTTCCAATATGGCGCCACTTTTAGAATTCCCATTTGCTTGGAACCTATTTACTACAAAAAGCCTTACTTGCGAAACCCACGCACGCATCAAGCAGATCGAAGCTCGAGGGACTGTTAATGATGCCGATACCGCATATCTTTCCCAATTTCAAGGCATTATCAAAGCAGCTACAGGTTATTTGAATTCTAAAGAATCTTATCAAAGCCCTTGGGTTGGGCTTCTACCCAAGTCACAACACGATGCAGCTATGCTTGCAAAGCCTAATTACCTTTTTTCGGAAGATAAAACAGTTGCTATTTTACTTGTAAGGCCCATCACACAAGATAAATCAGAGTTTGTAAGCTCGATGCCAACCGTTCAACTGATTCGAGAAATACTTAAAGATATTTCGTTAAAATTTCCCGAGGTTCAACTTGGGCTAACAGGATTACCCGTTTTAGAAGCCGATGAAATGACAGCTTCCCAAAGAGATAGTACCACAGCTTCTTGGTTGGCATTTTCAACTGTTCTTTTACTTTATATCTTTGTTTTCAGATCTTGGCGCTACCCCGTGCTTACCATCACAACATTATTAGTAGGCACTATTTTAGCTTTAGGCTGGTTAACTTTAACCATCGGGCATTTAAATTTACTATCAGCTACTTTTGCGGTGATGCTAATTGGGTTGGGTGATTATGGAGTTTTATGGGTTAGTGCATTTGATGAATTTAAAGCAAAAACAATAGGTGCTAATGAATCAATAAAAAAAACCGCATTTTCTGTAGGGCCTAGTATACTTACTGCAGCTTGTACAACGGGGCTTGCCTTTTTCGCAGCAATGTTTGCTGATTTTCAAGCTGTTTCGGAAATGGGCTGGATAGCAGGGAGTGGCATATTATTTTGTGCTTTCAGTTGCTTTACCATCCTGCCCGCACTAATGGGAATTAGTGAACTTAGAAACCAACTTCCAGTAAAATCGACTCAACCTATTTTAAACCCTACCCTACTGACTTTCCCCAGTTTTCAAACAAGCTATACCGACAGATTATTTAGTAAACCAAAGATGATTGTATTTTCAGGTATTGCTTTGACGGCTCTTTTTTTGATTCCAGCTTTAAAAATTTCTTATGACCATAACCTTTTACATTTGCAATCGGCATCACTCGATTCCGTTCAATGGGAAAAAGTACTTCTCGAAAAAATGCCAACTGCTTCTTGGCACGCCGTTACCTTTACAGCTACTCGTGAAGAAGCCCTAGAGTGGAAAAAGAAATTTGAAGCATTGCCCGAAGTAAGTCAAGTTGCAGAAATCGCAAGCTTACTTCCTAAGGATCAATCAATTAAGAAAGGCTTGCTTGCTGAAATTCAACATCGATTACGCCTATTACCAAAAAAAGGATCGAAACCAACACACGCCGTGCCAGATATTGAAGGACTTTGCAAGGAACTACAACTTCTTGAAGCAAAAACAGGTGAGCCAAGTCCTTTGCTTGATTTAAAAGATATTCAAAAAAATCTACTTGCCTTTTTGGATGTGCTAAAACAATCTTCTAAAGAAACTGCAAAAAATTTAAAAGATTTTGAAGAATCAGTCACCGGAGATCTTATTGGCAACCTCCACAATCTTCGCGATGTTTCTTCTCCTGCTTTTATAGAAGTTGATGATATCCCACTCCCTATTCGCAATCGATATTTAAGCGAAAATAATCAATGGCTACTAAGAGTATTTGCCAAGAACAACCTTTGGGAATACAAGAATCTAGAAGCATTTGTAAATAGCATTGGAAAAATTGATGCTCGTGCTACTGGCAAGCCTTTCACAACCCTTGAGGGCTTACGAGGAATGAAATCGGGGTTCCAATGGGCAGGTGTCTATGCTCTTGCTGCTATTATTTTAGTACTTAGTTGGGATTTTCGAAAATTCAGCCTAATAGCCTTGGCGATGTTTCCCCTTGCTATGGGTTTAGGTATCACCTTGGGCACACTCTGGCTAATGGGGTACAAGTTGAACCCTGCAAATATGATTGCATTTCCTATTTTAGTTGGGGTGGGGATTGACAACGCAGTTCATGTGATTCATGATTTTCTAGGAAGAGACCGAAGTAAAAATTATCAAATAAAAAGTAGCACTTTTAAAGGCATTCTTGTTGCAGGACTCACAACAGTACTGGGCTTTGGTTCCCTGATGATTTCTTCACATTTAGGCCTTTCAAGCTTGGGATTATTATTGGCAACGGGGGTCACTGCTTGCATGGTTTGCTCAGTAATATGGCTACCAAGTTTATTACAACTAGCGCCCGTAAAAGATAAAAACATTATCAGTAAAAATAGGAGAGAAACTTCAACAAGAAAAGCAGCATAGAACAATGGATGAACAAAAAATCAAGGAAGTTTCGTAAACTCTGCATTAAGCCTACCAGAGATTTTAAAAGATTTAATTTTTCCGTCACTACCTTTACTTAAGACACAAATTGGATTTTCAAAAACAAAATCTTCACCATAGAGAATTGCCGACCCAAGGTTATCGAGATCCACATAAAGATTTCCTAGTACAAGCCTAAGTTTCTTACCTTGCAAATTAAGTTCTGCCTTGCCATAAGCAGGGTGATAATATTCGCCAATAACATCCGATAGCTTAATGGTTCCGGGATATTTCTTGAGTAAATCGATCAGCTTAGCTTCATATAGAAATTTTGATTTTTCAGTAGTTTTCACCAAAATATTTGCATAGGAACTATGCCAATCGACTTGTTGAAAATTAAACAAGAGATCAATTAAAGAGTTACTCAAGGCAAGATTCATGCGTGTATGTTCCATATTTGCAAGTATGGCAATCCCAAATTTCGAATCTGGTATCATTGTTAAATACAGTCGAAATCCATCAATTGAACCCCCGTGCGAAATCTGTCGAGCCCCACGATAATCTTGGATAACCCAACCCATTCCATACGCCATCTGAACCGTAAAAGGATGAAAGAGTTTATTAGTTTCATCAAAAGGATTAACAATTTGAGGTTTTTGAGTTTCAAGGATTTCGTTTGCACAATTCATATTCGCATATTTTTGATTAGCAGGATCAAGTTGAAATTTCAACCAAAGGGAAAGATCGTGAGCGGTGGAATAAACACTTCCCGAAGGATTAGGAGAAAACCCGAGGTAAGGCTCGGTAACGACAGGGAAGCCAAGGTTTCCTAAAGCGTGCCCCCTAGCAAGGTTTTCTTTAGGGGGAACAACAAAGGTATTAGTCATTTTTAAAGGGTCAAGAATTTCTTGTTTAAGAAGTTTTTCATAGGTTGAGCCACCTACTTTTTCGCAAACTAAACCACCCGCAGCAAACAGTGTTGATTGGTATTGGTAGGAAGACCTAAAAGGTTTTTCCAAGGGTAAAAAAGCTGCCATTCTAACATTTTCTTCTGGAGGCAGTTTACTCCGATACCACAACAAATCGTGTCCTCCCAACCCGGTTCTATGAGAAAACAAATCGCGCAATCTGCAATCTTCCGAGGCAAGCGCATCAGAAAGTTTGAACCAAGGCAAATGTTTTAAAACCTTATCATCCCAATCAAGTTTTTTCTTTGCAATTAAAGAAGCAGCAAGGGATGTAGTAAAAGCTTTCGAACAAGAAGCAATCGGAAAAATTGTCTGGGGGGTGACCAGTGCTGGTTTGCTAATCTCTACTACGCCAAAACCAGATTCATAAACGGTTTCGCCTTGATGAACAATCACGATTGATAATCCAGGCACCCGCCAATATTCCATCGCCTGTTCCACAAGTTTTTTAACTTCTTTTTCTGGAAAATTAAGAGGAACTGTTTTCTTCTCAACTTCTTGGCCAGTTAAAAGCGTGTAAATTAGGAATAGGCTGTTAAGCATAGTTGAGCATCTCAATCTTTTAAAATATTTCTAAGCTTATTTACTTCTTCTTCAAATATCAACGGTGATAGCACAGGGGTTACGCCGCCTGCTTCTATGGAATTATCCAATTTCACCCACGACTTACAACCAAGATAAAAATCTGTTTCAGAGATTTCGATAATTTTAGTAGCCTGATAAATTCTTAGGATTAGAACATTAAGGCCAGACGTTCGATAGAGAAACCTAGAGTTAATACACTCATCTGAAAGAATATGAAAAGAATCCAAACTTTTAATTTTAGCAAGATCCGTGATATAAAAAGAATCAACAATTTCTGCAAGATTAAACAATCGAACTTTAGATTCTGGTGCCTTATAATTTTCACCAAGCTTAAGAAATTCAGTTTCTTTCAACTGGTTTTGTTGTTGATGAACAAAAGTGGGGTAGAGCCAAAACCATTTCGATTGAATTTGAAAATCGCCTGTAGGTTCTGCAATACCACCTTTTCTAAGCAATATCGTTTGTCGACCCGATGCCAAGGCTGCGCAAACCGAAGCCCACTCTTTACAGGCAAGCTGAATTTCCATTTAAAAGCAAACTCCTATTCCTTCCGGGGGGCACGATTCATTAAATCGAAAACTGCAGATTTAGGACACTTGCCATTATGTAAAACCTGAAAAACTTGTTCAATAATAGGAAGATCGATATTTTGTTTAGTAGCTTGTGCCCTAATAGTAGGGGCAGTGAAAACTCCTTCCGCAACCTGTTGCATTGAAGGAAGAAAGTGGGCAAGTTTTTCGCCTTTTCCTAATCGTTCCCCAACTTTTCGATTTCGAGAGTGCTTGCTAGTACAAGTTGCAATCAAATCACCTAAACCCGCCAAGCCTGAAAAAGTAGAAGCCTCTGCACCGCAAGCAACGCCGTAGCGTGTCATTTCAACCAACCCTCGGGTGATGAGCGCGGCCTTTGCATTATCGCCATAACCCAGACCATCATTGATACCAGCAGCAATTGCGATCACATTTTTAAGTGCCCCCGCAAGTTCGACGCCTAATGGATCTTGATTTGTATAAACCCTAAAAGTTTCCGAATTAAAAAGGCTTTGAATATCTAAGTTAATTTGGTGATTCGAACCTGCAAGTGCCAATGAAGTAGGCAAACCTTGCGCAACCTCTTCTGCATGACTGGGCCCACTTAGTATCGAAACTGGTCTTTCTCCAAGTACATCGATAATAGTTTGGCTAGGCCTATGAAATGATTCGCGCTCTAGCCCCTTGGTTGTACTAACAACCGGCAATTGCAAAGGCATATCAGGCTGAATCGTTTTTAATACCATTCGTAAATGGGAAGATGGCACACACGATACTAATAAAGTTGATCCAGATAGTGCTTCGGCAAAGGAGTCACTGACTTCAATGGCATCGGGTAAAAGAACCCCTGCAAGCAAGGCATCATTACGGCGGGTTATTTTCAGATTCTGCCTTGATGTTTCCCTAACGCTCCACAACGCAACTTTGCATCTTTTTTCGCGACAAAGGTGTAAGGCTAAAGCCATACCCCAAGCCCCTGCACCAACAACTGTAACTTTTTTAAACATAACCACCTAAATTGTTAAAAAGCTTAATAACAGTTCTATGTTAAGTTGAAAAAATGAGTCTTGCTACTTTGATCTGCACAGATTTTTAAACTATTCCTTCTCAAAGACAGGTGGGATTTTAAATGAAAAGCAAACTTTTCCATTAACAACGCCTCTAACAGGCAACTTTTCTCAAAACTTTTTTATTTATGCCAAAGTAAATAGCTTTTATTGCCGATTAAATCTTTGGGGATATTTATGGATACAGCTTTTAGACTGTTCCCTCACCAATAAAGGCAAGAAAGGTTCCAAAACCTAACTTGCAGAAAAATCTTGGAGGATTCGAGATGGCACCACACCTTAGAGTTTTTAGAGAACCTTCTGACTCGGACAAAGACATCATCCAAGCACCAACAGTACGAGTTCGGCTGTCGGATTTATTACCTTTGATAGCAGCGGCCCAGCGCAAGAATTTCGTTTGGGTGCAAGATTTTATGGAAGATGAAGTTGCAGTAACCGCCGACCTTTATGAAGTGATACGCAGCTTTAAGACATTTCGTCCCGCAAGTTAAACAAGTAAAATTAATCAGCAAAAGCATCGTCTGGAGGCAATTTCTGCAAGATTTCTGGCTTGCCGAATTCAAGTACATCAATGTTGCCTTTAACTTCCGCTTCCATCAATTTCACTCTTGTTTCAAGATCGTTAACTCTTTTTTTGACCAGAAGTAATTCATCTTTTGGGGCAATTTTTTCTGTACTTCTTGGAACTTCGGGGTAATTCAGTTGCCTTTGCAACGCCGCAAATAAAAAAAACGGATCTCTTCCAAGATTCGCCCTAGCTATTCTGCCTTCCTTAATGGCAAACAAAGGTTTCACGGGTGGTTCATAAGCTGGATCTAACCTTCTTTGCACTTCCAAATAATATTCCGACCTTAAATAAACAAATTCTGCAAACTCAATCAAACCTATTTGCTTGGAAACAAACAAAATAAATTCTTTCCAATCGGAAGAATATAAAGGATCATTCGCCATTGCAGTGATTCCTTCGTCGTATCCTAATTTATTACGAGAAAGAATTTCAAATTGAAAAACAAAGAGTCCAGCGGGCAGAGGGCTTTCGATATGAAATGTAGCCATTTTTTCGAGCACATTTAATGCTGTATCTATACTAAATTTCCTATGCTCATCTTCAGATGATTTAACGATAAAGGTTTGAAAAGGCGTGAAGTAATGGCTCAACAATTTAAATCCAGAACTCAATAAGCCACTATGTTTGATTTCAGTTGCGAGAAATTGAATAGCCAGCGGAAGTTTAGTAGTTGCCAATATTTCTTGGTCAATGCGTTCAAGTACTTCTTGCGTTGCGATACAAGCCTTGATTCTCTCTCGGAGAGTATGAAAAAAGTAAGCTTGCTCGATGTACTCTTCGCGGTCAAGAATCGCCATAAAAACCCCCTTAGCAATCTGCTAAGCTAATTTTAGCACGGGGATCGCTTTATTCACTACGATCTTATTCGGAATGATTTTAATTTTAATAACTATGGATGCTAGAAAAGAAAAAACCAGGGGTGACTAATTATGAAGAAGATTTACTCTACCACCTAATTAACCATTAAAACTGAACTGCATTTTAAAAGAAAACTCTGCTAGCCTGCTTGCTTATACTCTTGGATAGCTCTAAAAAGCTGAAATTCTGCCTCTGCTTTTTTCACAATAAAGGTAAACTTGCCAACCTTGATTTCATCTTCTTCTTTAATGCGCTTTGACACAATCGACTTGCCATTAACAAAGGTGCCATTTTTACTGTCTAAATCTCGTAAAGTCCACCCATGCAATGACCAAGATAAAATACAATGGCGCCTACTAACACAAGGCGAAGGAATTTTAAAATCTGCGGTACTGCTTCGACCGATGACAATGAGGGTAGCTTGAAATTCCATAAGTATTTTGCTTGGCAGTAGTTCAATTTCTAGTGGAAAGAAGCCTTCTTTAATTTCTTTGCCATCAGTAAATCTTATTGATGGCAAAATCTGATTTCCGAAGTTTAAAAATTCTTCCGCCATAATTACACCCTAATTTCATCGAAGTAATAGATCTCGATAAAGATGAAGAGGGAGGCATAGCATAATTAAAAATTGTGGGAAGTCTGATTTTAACGAATAAATGCGTTGAATGGGTAAAGAATGACCAAGGGAAAGGATACAAACTATTCACAAATGATAAATATTTCCGTTTGTGACACTATTAACGACAATGCCATTGCCAATCCTTCAAATCCTTCGATTTTGCTTAAAGTTCCATTTCTCCTTTTAAGTTTTTGAAGCAAACTTATCTTAGTGTTCAAGTTGAAAAACTCTTTACCGGGTTTTCCTATTCTGTTTATCTTTCGAGACCGATGCAATGAACAAGTCCTTTTGGAAGTTTTGGCTTCTGGCCCTTTCAACCTTTCTAGTTATGCAAGGTTTTGCCCAAGCTCGGCATTGTGGCGCTATCCGTTATGCACCCGTTTGCTGCGAACGCGAACAATTCTGCCTGCCAGAAGTGCAATATAGAATCACTTACAAGGAATCGATCGAAGAGCGAACCCAACTTTGCTATAAGCCGGTCTACCGTACCGTGATGAAAGAATGCAAATCGGTTTGCTACAAACCGGTTTATGAAACTACTTACCGTGATTCTGCCTACACCGTCTGCAAACCAGTTTGGGAATGCTACGATGTAGTAAGAAATCATACGGTAATGAAACCCGTATACGAACAATGTGTAAGGGAAGAAAATTATACCGTTCAAAAACCCGTTTGGCAGTCCTACCAAGTTCCTGTTAAATACAACACCTACAAACCCGTTTACGAACAACGCGTTAAAGAAGAACACTTTACCGTTCAAAAACCCGTTTGGCAGTCCTACCAAGTTCCTGTTAAATACAACACCTACAAACCCGTTTACGAACAACGCGTTAAAGAAGAACACTTTACCGTTCAAAAACCCGTTTGGCAGTCTTACCAAGTTCCTGTTAAATACAACACCTACAAACCCGTTTACGAACAACGCGTTAAAGAAGAACACTTTACCGTTCAAAAACCCGTTTGGTACGAAGAACAAGTACCTTGCAGCAGAATGGTGCTAAAGCCTGTATACACAACAGAAACGCGTGATATTTCAGAAACTATTTATGAATCAGTAATGGAACCCAGAGACACCGTGGTACGAAGTTATTCTTGGGAACCCGTATGTACTGAAAAGCAGATATGCGTGCAAACAGGATCATGGAGGACCGAGGTATGTGAAATTCCAGGGCAGGTTGTTATGAAAAAAGTTTGCCACCCCGGTTTTTGGACTATGGATCCTTGCTGCTGCAAAATGATTTATGTCCCAGGCCATACCAGTTGCAGTCCGATGCAACTTCCCAACCGCACCGTTTGCAAAAAGATTTGGGAGCCAAGAACCGAATTACGAACCATTTCCTGTGTCAATTATGTTCGTAAATTAAATTGCAATGTGGTTCGTTCTTACTGCTGTAAGATCGTGCCAAAAACAGTATGCAAGAAAGTAAGTTTTACTAAATGCTGTATGGTGCCCGAAGTTCAATGCTTCACCGTTACGCGCAAGTGCTGCAAGATGATCAGCGAACATAAAGTATGCAAAACGCCCTATACGGTTTGTAAAATGGTATGTGAAGAACAATGCAAGATGGTTACCTGCCAAAAATGCATTATGACTCAACAACATTGCGTCAGGAAAATCCCTTACACCACCTGCAAAATGGTGTGTGAAGAACAATGCAAGATGGTTACCTGCCAAAAATGCACTATGACTCAACAACACCTTGTAAGAAAAACCCCATATACCGTTTGCAAAATGGTATGCGAAGAACAATGCAAGATGGTTACCAGTCAAAAATGTATTATGACCCAACAACATTGCGTCAGGAAAATTCCTTACACCACTTGCAAGATGGTGCCCGAAATTCGTCAAGAAGTGATTAAGTGCCAACGCTGCAAAATGGTGACCGAACAACGCTGCTGCAAAATTCCAATAACAACTTGTTCTTTATCCAAACAAGAAACCATTTTCCAGATACCAGAAACACATTGCACAATGGAACCCTTCACGATGACTTACAAGGTTTGCAGAAAAACCCCTTGCGTTGAAATGATTGGAATTCCATCCTGCAACTAAAAACAGGGACCTAGAAACTAAAGACCTCAAAGCTTAAACTATAAGCTTTGAGGTCTTTTCATTTAACCACACAGCCACACTTTTTTAGAACCACCCAAACCACCACCATTGCTTGACTTAAGAACCTGCCAAAACAAATCAATCATTTCGATAAGATTAAACCTTAGGATTATAGCTACCATAGAGTTATATTTCAGAAAGGAATACGGTATTTAAGTAGGAGAGATGCTCATGAAGCCATTAAGGGTGGGTGCGGTTAATTACCTAAACACCAAGCCACTGATTTACAATCTGAAGCAAATTGCTCCCCATTGGGACCTTCAACTAATGGTTCCAAGCCATTTGGCCTATAATCTTTCCATGGGCTTGCTTGATGTAGCTCTTATTCCAGTTATAGAGTATTTTAGAAATCCGGGTTACAAAATCGTTCCTGGAATCTCTATTGCATCTAATGGCCCCGTTCTTAGTGTCACCCTTTTTAGTAAAGTGCCTTGGGCTAATATTCAATCCATATCTCTCGATGAAGGATCCAAGACAAGCATTACTCTTTTAAAAATTCTATCCCACGAGCTTCATGGCATCGATTATAAATCAACCAACCTTCCCATGAATGCAAATCCTGAACTTGTAAACACAGATGGGGTTTTATTAATTGGTGACCGTGCTATGAAGGCTTGTTTACCTGACTTCCCCTACGCTTACGACCTAGGCCAAGAATGGAACGCATACACGCATTTGCCCTTCGTTTATGCTGTTTGGGCAGTGAACGAAAGAGCTTTTGGAGAAAAGCTTACCAGCTACTTTGCTCAGGCAAAAAAACTGGGTAAAAAACATATTGGCGAAATAGCAGAATCAGAATCTAAAAGGCTGGAACTCGATGCCGGATTTTGTCGAAGGTATCTTTCACATATTATCCAGTATAATTTAGGCAGTAAAGAAATCGCTGGCCTCGAATTGTATAGGCACCTGGCTTTTAAACACCACCTTATTGAACAGGAAGGAAATATTGAATTCCATGACTGCAGACATTTTGCAAAAAGCTATTGATGGCAAACGAATTTCAGAAAATGAAGGTCTTTACCTTTTAGAAAAAGCATCTTTCCTTAGTCTGGGAAATGCAGCGAACCAAATTTGCAATAGGATGCACCCAGAAAACTACCGTACCTACAATATTGACCGCAACATTAACTATTCCAACATTTGTGCCGCTGTTTGTGATTTCTGCGCTTTTTATCGCAAAACTTCTGACCCCGATGCCTACCTTCTACCTCGCGAGGAAATTTATAAAAAAATTGAAGAAACTATCGCTCTCGGTGGCGACCAAACACTTTTACAAGGTGGCCTACATCCATCCCTTAAACTTGAATGGTATGAAGATTTATTGCGCGACCTTAAATCTCGTTACCCGAAGTTTAATTTACACGCATTTAGCCCTCCAGAAATTTGGCACTTTCACAAACTCAACAAATTACCTCTTAAAGAAGTTTTGCAAAGGCTTAAAGATGCCGGGTTAGGCAGTTTACCAGGGGGTGGCGGTGAAATTCTGGTGGATCGGGTTCGAAATCTTCTCACAAAAAACAAATGCCTCACTGATGAATGGCTCGAAGTTCACAGAGTTTGGCACAACCTCGGCGGTAAATCTACTTGCACTATGATGTTTGGCCATATTGAAACCCTTCAAGAACGAATCGAACATTTGGAAAAACTTAGACAACTCCAAGATGAAACAGGGGGATTCACCGCTTTCATTTGCTGGACCTTTCAACCAGAAAATACGGCGATGGCGAATATCTCGCCTGTGGGTGCCTTCGAATACCTTAAGACCCAAGCCTTAGCTCGCATTTACCTTGATAATATCCCAAGTATTCAATCTTCTTGGGTTACCCAAGGGGGAAAAATAGGCCAACTTGCTTTGCAGTTTGGTGCGAACGATATGGGTAGTTTAATGATTGAAGAAAATGTAGTTTCTTCTGCGGGAACGGTTTACCATTTAAGCTTGGATGAGATTAAAAATTCGATAACAGAGTTGGGATTCAGCCCGAGGCAAAGAAATGTTTTTTACGAATTAATATAGTGGCTAAAAGAATAGAACATAAAAAAACACTGGAGAAAAAGTTTCCCCAGTGTTAGAAGTTACTAAAGAATTATTAAATTACAAACCATCACCACCATTTTGAAATCCACCACCGCCAAATCCACCTTGTTGGCCTCCAAATCCACCTTGTTGGCCTCCAAATCCACCTTGTTGGCCTCCAAATCCACCTTGTTGGCCTCCAAATCCACCTTGTTGGCCTCCGCCAAATCCACCTTGGCCTCCGCCAAATCCACCTTGGCCTCCGCCAAATCCACCTTGTTGGCCGCCGCCAAATCCTCCTTGCCCAGCATTACCACTAGAAAAAGCACCGCCACCACTCATTCCAGTACCACCAATACCAGCAGTTGCCATTTGATAATAAGGGTTATTGCCAGTAAATCCACCCATAGTAGTACCGCCACCGCCACCGCCTTGTTGGCCACCACCAAAACCACCTTGGCCGCCACCTTGTTGACCACCAAATCCACCGCCACCCTGTTGACCACCAAATCCACCGCCACCCTGTTGGCCACCAAAACCACCTTGGCCACCACCAAAACCACCGCCACCTTGTTGACCGCCAAAACCACCTCCACCTTGTTGACCGCCAAAACCACCTCCACCTTGTTGACCGCCAAAACCACCTCCACCTTGTTGACCGCCAAAACCACCTCCACCTTGTTGACCGCCACCACCACCCATTCCCATTCCACCATTAGGCATAGCTACATTTAGACCATAAAGCATTCCAATTTGTTGGCCAGGAGCAATCATATTACCTTGACCACCACCACCACCACCATTTAAGAGACCTTGACCACCACCAAAACCACCTCCACCTTGTTGGCCTCCAAAACCACCGCCACCTTGTTGACCGCCAAAACCACCGACACCTTGTTGACCGCCGCCTATTTGTGATTGCACCTGATTATTTAAAGCTGGGGGTTGTAACGGCCTTGGTGGCAAAATAACTCGGTATTTCTGCGCCGATGAATAACCCGGAGTAAAGGTAAGCAAGCCAACAGGCAACATTAACCCTAACCCAAAAGTAAGAATGCTTTTTCTAGTCAACATCACTTTAACTCCCTAAATTTAACCCTAATTCGTTTCTAATTTAATCGTACCACATTAAATGAACAACAAGAGATTAATAACTTGCAATATTTATACTAAAATCTTTTTTTTCTCTATTTCAAACCAATAGAGCGGTTATAACCCTGAGAGCTTTAACCTACTTTCAACCTATTCCTTAATAAACAATACACTTACGCAAATCTATTATGTTTTTTTTTACTACACCAAAATATACAGTTGTTCCTATTGACACAAATACAAATGACTTTATATGTACGCCCCACAAGGCAGCATTTATTGCCCAACAAGGATAAATCCTAGGGTAATGCTGGTCTTGCCGAAGTATGGCAGGGGGAATTGCCTTACTTTTAGCATGGGACTTTGCCTTTATGGGAAGGATTAGGACTTATTATGAATAAATTCGTTAAAGGTGCTGCAGCCATATTAGTGGGCTGGCTAGCAACAAATTCTGCTAACCTATCTGCGCAAGGACTTGCGCCAGGGGAACCAAACCTTCCCTTGCCTTTATATCATTCCCGGCCCGACACGGGGGGATTCTTTGTTTCTGGTTCTTATTCAATGTACAGGCAAACAAATCCGCTAAAAAGTCAAACGGTTGCCTTCCGCGGGTTTTATGCAATTGATGGCACAAACCTTGGGCCTCAATCAATAAGTAATGGACAAATCGTTGCAAGCGATCTGGCTAATGGAACTTTTGTAGGAAGTATGGCTGATGCGCTGAATGTAAATTCAGTGTCGGGGCCAAGTACTTATATGCCCGGTTTTAAAATAGAAAGCGGATGGAAATTTGAAGATGAATCTTCTATTACTGCAAGTTACCTATGGCTTGCCAAGGCGAATTATGCGAGCACCGCAAGTTTAATTCCTCAAAACTTAAAAATTGGAGCAGATGGCTCGGATAGTTTTGTTTCTTCCCCAGTTTATGGATACCCAACCCAATATGCGGGGCCCCTTAATGATATCTTTGCAGGAGCCGACCCAGAACTTGTACGCCAAGGTGGGGTTTCCTCAACAGTTAATATACCCACAGCAGATGGATCAACAATACCGGTAAGAGGGTTCGCAACCCCTAATGCAGCGTATGGTATTTGGAACGCTGCAGACCTTATGACTTTAGAATTTACCCAAAGATCTCAGCAATTTGAATTAACTTACAAAAAGCCTGTTTTTGAAACCGATGATTACAGGCTAAGTGCTTTAGTCGGTCCAAGATTCTTTTGGATTTGGGAACGCTTTAAATGGATCGCTACCGATTTAAATACCTTTGGTCAGGGAGACCAGCAAGATGCAGCGGCCTACACTAATATTGTTTCGAACCGAATGTATGGAGTACACGCAGGTTTTAGCCAAGAATGGTATTTAGGACACGGTTTCGCTGCCCAATTAGACCTACAAGCAGCTTTATTTATGAATATCGTAAAGGAAAGGGCAAAATATGAGTTCGACTATTTAAAAAATGCCACACCAATTTCTAAGAGGTCTAAAACAGTTTATACTGTAGTACCTGAAATACAGCCCTCGGTTGGTATGGCATGGTACCCCGTTGAAGGTATAGAATTTCGGATCAATTATGATGTGATGATGTTCTTTAATACTATAAGTTCACCCAATCCAGTAAATTTTAGCTGGGGCGGCTTGGATCCTACTTATCAAAGTACCTTTAGAATATTCGATGGTTTTAATGCAGGAGTTGCGTTGGTATTCTAAAGCATTGAAATAATTTGAAGAAAAAATGGTAAAAATAAGACCAGTGAGGAAACTCGCTGGTCTTATTGTTTGCCATTCTAGAATCTCCCTTTATAATTGCCCTTGTCAGTAAATTAAGAAATAAAAACAAATAGAGCCCAAATAAACTAGGAGATATTATGAAAAGCGAACCACAGGCCACAAAAGATTTGACCGAAATTCTTCCTTGGTTAGTCATTTTCCGATCCTTCTCTCTCGCATTTGATACCTCTAAGCTTTTGCTTGCCGCATTAGGAATTCTAACCACGGCTTCAGGTTGGTGGGTACTTTCCCTTGTTTTTACAATTGGTTACGAGGCTCGGCCGCCCCAATGGTCCGCAAGTCTTTACTCTAAATCTGCCAACCCTTGGTCAACCTTTAAAAAAGATAGAGAAACTTGGAACCTAATGCATCAAGCTGCTGGAATAGGCGGTACCCAACAAGCTTTTGAGTTAGAAGACCTTGTTGAAACGGAAGAAGAGCTAATAGTTTTAAAAGAGGCAAATCTGGATAGGAATGATTTGGGATTATTTTTAAAAACCTCGCTGCTCGTAAATGAAGGAAAAATAAGCAGAGAGCGGATGGACCGAGTTTTAACTTACCTTGGGAAAGGAAAGCCAAAAGCTCAACTAACCACTTGGCCTTGGTTCGAAGAAAGGGGGCCAAACCCCTACTTACTTGCGACCGGACAAAGTGGCATTCCGTGGAGTGCAGGACAGTTTTGGGATTGGATAATAACACAAGAAACGCCTGTTTTAATTGAACCATTGGTAAAAGTTATCCGTCCAGCACTATTTCTCATCCACCCCGAAGCAAACTTTATGCAAAGGCTGTACTTTATATTTTCGTTGGCTTGGGTAATAGGAGTTTGGTCGTTTTTTGGGGGAGCGATTTCGAGAATTGTAGTGGTTCAAATTGCGCGCAATGAAAATATTGGGGCGCTAGGGGCATTAAAATACGCCAGAGAAAACTTAGCAAACTTTGTTTCCGCACCACTTTTCTGCCCAATGATTGCACTCTTTATCTTTGTTGTTCTTATGATTTTTTCAGGCTTAGGAATGATTCCCGTTTTAGGCGACATCTTTATCAGTGGTTTATTCTGGGGCGTTTTCCTTGGCCTTGGTCTGATTATGGCCTTGGTACTTGTTGGCCTTTTAGGTTGGCCCCTTATGGTTGCAACTGTAAGTTCCGAAGGCCTTGATAGCTGGGAAAGTTTTAGCAGGGGTATTCAATACCTTTACTCCCGTGCTTGGAATTACATCTTTTATAACTTGCTTGCCATTGGCTATGGCATTGTCGTGGTCTTTTTCATTGGTTTTATGGCATCTTTTGGGGTTTACCTTGCAAAATGGTCGGTTGCAAGTACCCCTTTTATTCAATCTGCAAATCGTTCTCCAGAATATCTTTTCGTCTACGCTCCAACTTCTTTTGGTTGGCGTGAACTTCTGCTTCAGGGGGCCAAAGTGGATGGTGCTAATGTTGTAGTGGATGGTAAGATTGATCATAATACATACCGCAAGTTCCTTGGTTTCGATTCTGAAAATCGCAGCAAAAAAGATTCCCTCGTGTGGTGGAATATCATCGGGGCTATTATGGTCGGGGTTTGGCTTGGAGTCTTTTTTCTGTTTGTTGTTGGCTTTGGCTACAGTTACTTTTGGTGTGCTGCCACTTTTATTTTCCTGCTGATCCGAAAAGATTTAGACAACAACGAAATTAACGAACTGCATGTTGATGATGAAGAAGAATCCCAATACACTTCGGTATTGGAAAAACCTGCTGTCCCTGATCCCGTTGTAGATTCGGCCCCTTCTAAAACTCGATCCCTTCCCGTAGTGGAAGCACCCCCAACGAATTCGGGGGGGACCGACCCAAAGCCGTTATCTTAATGTTACAAGCTATGCTTATTAGGAAAAATTAAACCAAGGTAGGATGCCATTACAATGACCAGACCGATCATTTTACATAGTGGTGCGTGGTCAGATATTCCGTTAGAAGAACTCGCTGGGCTTGCTTCTGAATGGGGCTACCAAGGCTTTGAGTTATGCTCTTGGGGTAGTCACCTTGATATTTGGCAAGCAGAATCCGACGATTCTAAACTTCAAGATAGCTTAGGGTTGTTATCTCGATTTGAGCTATCGATTCCTGTGGTAAGCCTGCATCGAATTAGCCAAGCCCTTTGCGACCCAGCGGATGCCATCTTACAACGAATTTTGCCTGAAACCATTTGGGGTGATGGTGATCCTAATGGTGTAAGCGAAAGGGCATCAGAAGCACTTAGCCTTGCGGGCACCGTAGCGCAAAAAATGGGTGTCTCTATTATTTCAGGCTTTAGCGGTTCTCCTATCTGGAATCGGGTTACAGGTTACCCTCAACCCAATCAGGGCGAGATAAAAGAAGCCTTCCAACTTTTTGCAGAAAAACTTCATCCTATTCTCGACAACTTTCAAAGCGCAGGGGTAAAATTCGCCTATGAGGTGCATTCAGGCCAAATGGCTTTTGACATTGCCAGCGCTGAAAAAGCCCTTGCTTCCCTTGATCATCGTGAAGAATTTGGCTTCACCTTCGATGCTTCACAACTTTACTGGATGGGGGTCGACCCGTGTGAATTTTTACTGCGCTTTCCCGACCGCATCTACAATGTTCACATAAAAGATATTGCGATAAAACTTAATGGCAGTAGCTCACTTCTTAACGGATGTTTGCCGATTGGCGACCCACGCAGGGGTTGGGAATTTCGTAGCCCGGGGCGCGGGCATATCGATTGGGAGAACATTTTCCGTACTTTAAACATTATCCAATATGATGGACCCTTATCAGTTGAAATTGCAGATGCGGGTATGGATAGGCTAAAGGCGGCAGAGGAAGCGGCAGAATTCCTCAAGCGATTGAATTTCGAAACGCCACCAGAAAATAGGTCTTCTTAATACTGCAAAGTAATCTGGAGTAGGCTATGATACTAGTCATCGATAATTACGATTCTTTCACCTACAATCTTGTGCAAAGGTTGGGTGAAATTGATGGCACCTTAGATATTCAAGTTTTTCGTAACGATCAAATTGACCTTAGCAAAATCGAAGAACTTAAACCTTCAAAGATTATTATTTCCCCTGGGCCCTGCACCCCTAAAGAAGCCGGCATTTCCAACGAAGTTTTAAAAGCTTTTGCAAGCCAAATACCCATCCTTGGGGTTTGCCTAGGCCATCAATGTATTGGCCATGTCTTCGGTGGTGAAGTAATCCGTAACAATCGTATAATGCACGGAAAAGTCTCACCTATTCATCACGACGGCAAAGGCGTTTTCAAGGGCCTTTCCAATCCTTTTGACGCAACCAGATACCATAGTCTCGTCATCAAAAAAGAAACTTTTAACCATCCCGATTTTGAAATTTCCGCTTGGACTTCTGAAGATGAAATTATGGGGGTTCGCCACAAGCACTGGCAACTCCACGGGGTACAATTTCACCCCGAGAGTTTCCTTTCATTGGAAGGCCCAAAATTACTTAAAAACTTCCTAAACCTTTCAACTGTATCTTAAAAAATGTAATTAGCAGCAGAGATATTTTTTGTAACAAGCCACGCTTGGAGTTGCTAAAAAGTTTTTATCTTAACAAACCAATGCAAAGTATCCGTTTTAAAATTGGGGCATCTTTGTCTTTACGGGTGGAAGAAATCTTTTTGAAACAATAAAAGATTTGCACCACGATCTGGATCCCAACGAATTCCTACTACATCGTATTCCTTTGCAATACCCAAATGCAAAATCGGGCGATGCTGGTTATGACATTCAAACCTGATTGAATTATATTTATTCTGGCGTACCCAATCGTGAACAGCTTCCATCATTTGCGAAGCGATTCCTTGTCTGCGGTATTCAGGAACTACGCCATAAAACAAAGTGAAGAAGATGGTAGGCTTAAGCTCGAAGCCCACAAAAAATCCAACCGGTTCGTCTGAAACTCGGGCCAGCATTTGTACCACATTATGCCTACCCTGATACCTTCGGATAAATGCACTAATGTCCCGGGCTGGTCGAAATATGTGATTATATAATTTCACAATTACAGGAAGCGAATCAGGGCCAACTATATCAATGACGGCATCGGCCATAACTCAAAAGCTCCTTAGATTTATTTGATTAACGATCCGGCCTGTAAAGGGATTCAATTAATTCCTGCCAAGAGGGAACATTCCAAGTGCTCAAATCTATTTCTTCAATCTCGCCATCTTGTTCTGGATGATGTTCGCCATAAGTTTCTGGTTCAAAAGAATCATCATCAGCAAAAGAAGCCTTGGTTGGTTTGAAGGCGATAGGTTCCTTTAATTCCTGTGGAACTGGCTCGAGTTCCCTTTGAGGGGATACCCTAGGCTGAGGGGGAGGGATCTCATTGTTTCTAGGGATTGGTGCGGTATCGTTTTCCCTAGAAGCACCAGAATTCTCGTCACGGCTATTGCTACTTCGGCCCCGGTCATTGTTCCGGTCTCGTCCTTTACCCCGACCCCGATCATTATTGCGGCCCCTTCCACCACGCTCGTTTTCTCTTTCAGAACCTCTTCTCCCAGAATCGTTACCACTATTTTCCGTGCTACTAGCGTTCGTGCTTTCATTTGAAGTAACAACTTGGTCAACAGAAACGGGAGGTGAGAAATGGGCTTCTGCACCGGGTGATGCAACTGGGGATTTGCTGCCAAAAGTCACTTCTAAAACTTCATCATTATAGACAATCTTTTCTCGAATCTGAGGGCGGCGTTCGCTCCTTGACCCCGACTTACGCTCGGGTATTGGTTTCTCAGGCACGGGAATAACAACTTGAGGCTTTTCCAGTTGCCTCGGGGCTGGTTTTGCAAAGGTAAGAAAATCGTCCTCTGCAGAATTATTCTCTACTTTGCTTACATTTTCAGACACGCACTTTTCTGGCGGAAGGCCAAGTTCTTCGGATAGTGCCTGCCAACGATTGCTGCCTGAATTTTCACTCATATTAAGTCGCCCCAATGGAAAGAATTCTATAAAAAGTAATTCTACCTGTTTTTACTCGGGCAGACAACTTTTAGAGTGAAATAGTACATCAAAAAATGATTTTATGGCTTTAAGAGCCAAATTGATAGTTCCAAGAAGTTGGTTTTCCCAAGTGATAAGGCATCACTCCGTGAAATTGTTTTTTATTATTGTCAAAAACGAAAGGAATGAAATATTTATCACCTTCCCACAAATTCTTTGTCAAAAGTTCACCGATTCCAACCCATTCAAGCGTTCCTTCTGGGTTATCGTAAATCACCTCACCCGACCATTCTTTAATCAGAAAGATAAAACCGAACCACGGTTCACCATTTTTACCAAAATTTGGCCAACTAATGGTGCCTCTTAATATAATGTCGAGACAATCAATACCAGCTTCTTCCCAAACCTCTCGCTTACACCCAGATAAAACATCTTCAAATGGTTCAACCTTACCACCAAGGCCATTGTATTTCCCGAAATGTAAATCTTCTGGATTTTTATTACGATTAATCATCAGCACTTGGTTTTTATCTTTAGAAAGCACATAAGCAAGAGTACCAATAATAGGTTGAAAGGGCATCGTTTTCACTTTCAAAAAGAATTAGGCTGCGATTCGGCGCAAGTCTAGCCCTTCGTGGACCTTCGTTTCAGCAAACCTTTGGCCCGATGAATCATAAAAAAGAATTCGCTCTTCATCGCCTGCCCAAAGAGCATAGCATCGAACCATTCTGGGCCCTTTGACTTCAAAAAAGTAGCCACACATTTTACCCGAACGAGTAATTTTGTTTAATCGCAAGGGAGCCGAGCTTGGATCCAAATTTTCCTTTTGGCACAACTTCTCGTGCACATGCTGCTTAATGTTATCAAGATTGGGCAGCCTGATTACGGAGTCCATTCCGACCTCCCTTAGATTCAAAACAAAGATTTCTATTCAAATATCGACAAGAGAATTGATCGAACTGGAATAAGTCTTGAATTGAAGTGGGATAAAAACAATTACCAACCGTGCAATTGGCGCAAACACTCATAAACGGCAATACCGACCGAAGTTGCCAAGTTTAAACTTCGAATAGATTTGGCGCCAGGCATAGGAATAAGAACGACATTAGGGGAAAACTTTTCGAGAATCCAATGGGGCAATCCTTGAGATTCTGGTCCGAACAAAAGCCCATCTTCTTGTTGAAATGCCACTTTATGCAAGGGCAATGTTGCCCTACTTGAAAAGCAAAAGATTCTGCCCTTTGGGATGAGTTTTTCAAATTCTTCTAGGGAATTATGATTAAAAATCTGGATGGAGTCCCAATAATCGAGCCCCGCGCGTTTGAGGGATTTATCATCCGTACGGAAGCCAAGGGGCCCGATTAGGTGTAAAGGTACCCCTACTGCTCCGCATAATCGTGCTATGTTGCCCGTGTTGGGAGGAATTTCCGGTTGAAAAAGCGCCACCTTTATCATTTTTTTTCCTAATTAAGCTAAAGTTTTAATGGAGGGGTGTAAGGTTGTAGCTTATTAAGCACTTTCCTCAATCATTATAGTTCAGGGTTAAATCTTGTTTTTTGCAACAAAAAAACCAATTGTAAATCTTTCCCCAAGAAACTGGTTTTGGGATGCTGTTGCAACCGGTATGTTATTTTTCGGATTTATTTTGGGTATTGCACTACTAGGACAAGATCCATCTTTTCCAACCTCCTATGAAACCACTGACTTTATTTCTAAAAACCCGCTGGGATTAACCGGAACTTGGATTTCTAGCACGATTTTTAAATTCCTTGGACTCTCAACCTTTTTTGTTTTGGGTACTTGGTTTACCTTAGTTTTTGGATTGCTACTTCGCAGCCACCCGCTGGATTGGATTTTACGGCTTGTTGGCTGGTTTACATTAATTCCATCCACTTCCATTCTTGCTTCCCTCCATCAAGAATTACTTCCTATGGTTTCCCCTTCTGGCGCTGGAGGAAGTTTAGGCCATCTGCTAACCCTTGAATTAAAATCAATCATTAGTGAACAGTTTATTTATCCCATCGCTGTTACGACAACTCTTTTAGGATCGTTTCTGGCATTACCAGTGGTATGGAGCGCACTGGGTTTTGGTTTAAGAATTGTAATAACAAGAATGATAAAACTTTTCATTCTGTTAAACAGTTGGATAAAAAATTCCTTTTTATTTGTTCGAAACCTATTTACCAGATTCATTGCAGGCCGATCCACTGAACCCGAATTTACAAGCAAAGTTTTCGTAATTGAAAAAGCGCAGGAAATCGACAAAACCTCTGTAATTGATAAAGTTTTAGAAAAAAGTTTTGTACGGCCTCCCTCTAAAAAGCACGAAAAAAATAACGATGGAATTCCCATATTTCATCACGGAAAATCAACTTCCAAACAAGACTCTAAACCAGTCGAACCTTTGCAACCCAGCCTTTCAATTTCAGAAAAATATGAATTACCCTCAATGTCCTTACTGGAAGACCCCAAACCTCTTGCAGTAAACAACCAAGAACAAGAACTTAGAGATCGAGCCTTGTTACTTGAAAAAACTTTTTTAGACTTCGGACTTAATATAAAGGTTGTTGGTATTAATACGGGGCCGGTTATCACCCAATTTGAAATCGCACTCGAAACGGGTCTGAGGGTTAATAAAGTTACTCGGCTTACCGATGATATCTCACTCAACTTAAAAGTCCCAAGTGTTCGAATTGTTGCCCCTATTCCGGGTAAGAACACAGTGGGGGTTGAAATCCCCAATGAACTTAGAGCAGAAGTTCGGCTTAAAGAAGTTTTACACGCAACAGGGCCTAGGCTTCAAAGTTTAAAGATCCCATTATTTCTGGGTAAAGATTCCGAGGGAAGGCCTTTGGTTTTTGATCTTGCTGATATGCCCCACCTTCTAATTGCAGGTAGTACAGGCACGGGAAAATCGGTTTGTATGAACACGATCATTCTAAGTATGCTTATGACTCGCACGCCCGATGAAATCAAAATGATTATGATCGATCCGAAAGTTGTTGAACTCAGCAATTTCACCAAGATTCCTCATATGATGCATCCCGTGGTTCACGATATGAAAAAGGCGGAGGCAATTCTTGCCTGGGCTGTAGAGAAAATGGAAGAACGCTATGAACTGCTTAGGCGGGCCAAAGTAAGAAACATCGCCAGTTACAATGAACTGGGCGGCGAAGAAATTATGCGTAGAGTGGAACCCGCTGAAGGCGAAGACCTTAGCAAAATACCTGCAAAAATGCCATACATAGTAATCTTTATCGACGAAATGGCCGACCTTATGATGACGATGAAAAAAGAAGTCGAAACTCACATCATTCGCTTAGCACAAAAATCGCGCGCCGCTGGCATTCACCTTATTGTCGCAACCCAAAAACCTACCGTTGATGTCATTACGGGGCTTATTAAATCGAACCTCCCCGCTCGGATCTGTTTCAAAGTCGTTAACAAGTCTGACAGTCGGGTTGTTCTAGATGAAATGGGAGCCGATAAGTTACTTGGCAAAGGTGATTTGTTGTTCCTTCCGCCGGGCACCAGCGTTCTAGTTCGGGCTCAAGGCACTTTTGCTAGCGATAGGGAAATAACTAGAATTGTTGAAGCACTTGAAGGGGACCCTTGCTACGCCAAGGAACTAATGGAACTTGCAACCAAAGATAACGATTCGGCCAAGGAATTATCCGAAAAGTTAAGATCTCGCGACGATCTTTACGAAGCTGCTGTCGAAGTCGTTATCCGCGAAGGCAGAGGAAGTGTTTCCTTATTGCAGCGATCTTTAGGCGTTGGATATGGCAGAGCCGCAAGGCTTATCGATTTTATGGCAGAAGACGGTATTGTTGGTAACTACAACGGGAGTTCCGCTAGAGAAGTTATTATGTCACCAGAACAGTGGGAATCCATGCGCCCAACCCAGCACAACTCTGGTTCAAGATAAATAGAGGATAAAACTTAAGGTATATCCTCTATCATTTAAATTTTCAATCATCTAAATCTAAGAAAGTGCTGCGCCAAAGCGATCTGAAACTGCTTTCCAGTTCACCAAATTCCACCAAGCTGTAAGATAATCAGCGCGCTTGTTTTGATACTTTAAATAGTATGCGTGTTCCCATACATCAATTCCAAGAATAGGGGTATGGCCAGCCATCAAGGGGCTATCTTGATTAGCGGTACTTATCACTTGAAGCTTTTTGTTAGCATCAACCACAAGCCAAGACCAACCACTCCCAAAACGAGTAAGCCCTGCCTGATTAACTTTTTCTTTAAGTTTATCAAAACTTTCGAATGCTTTATCGATTTCCTTGGCGATTACGCCTGAAGGACTACCACCTGATTTAGCCCCCATTACATCCCAATAAAGAATATGATTAGCATTTCCTCCCGCATTATTAATAACCCCTGGTCTGATAGCTTCAGGGACTTTAGAAATATTTTTCACAAGTTGATGAACATCCATCTTGAGAAGTTCGGTATTTCCTGCAAGTAGTTTATTTAAATTAGCGACATAGGTGCGGTGATGCTTGTCGTAATGAATTTCAACGGTTTTGGCATCGATAAAAGGTTCTAGTGCATCATAGGCATAGGGAAGCTTGGGGAGTACGAAGCCTGCCTCGGCTTGAGCATTAACCTTGGTAACCATCGTTGCCCCAGCAATTATTGCTGCAGATTTACTAATAAAACTCCTACGATCTAAGTTCTTAATCATTGATTGTCCTTTCATACTTAAAAAAGATTCATCAAACCTTCATTCCAAACAAAACACATTAAGAAAGCATAACAGGAAACTATGCGGGCAAAAAGATAATTAGCAACGATATTTTGTTTAGTAAAAATCGGCAAACAATTTGCTTGAATTTCAGAATATTTCTGGTTTATTAAGTGAGTTGAAAATGGATTTTGTATTCTATGTTTTGGCTTATCTTAGGTTAAAATTCATTTTTTTTCGAACAATATTTTAGAGGAGCAATACAAAAGTGGCATCCGAACTTCTTAACTCAGACCGAAATAAAACGCTTGCTCAAAAATCAATTAATAGCATTCGAATTCTTGCTATGGATGCTGTACAAAAAGCAAACTCAGGGCATCCTGGAACCCCCGTTGCCTTAGCACCTTTAAACTATACTCTTTGGCAAAAATTCCTTAACTTCGATCCAGCTAACCCTATTTGGCCCAACCGTGACCGCTTCGTTCTTTCAGCGGGTCATGCTTCTATGCTTATTTACTCTATGCTCCACCTTGCTGGTGTAAAAACCGTTGGCGCTGATTACTCCATCCATAACGACCCCGCTGTTAGCCTAGATGCCATCAAAAACTTTAGGCAACTTGATAGCAAGACTCCGGGGCATCCTGAATATCATTGGACCAGTGGTATTGAAACCACTACCGGGCCACTTGGTCAGGGGCTTGCTACTTCCGTAGGTATGGCAATGGCGGAACGATGGCTTGCCGCTTATTACAACCGTCCAGGTTTCCAACTTTTCAACTACAATATATATTCTATTTGTGGTGATGGTTGTATGATGGAGGGCATTTCAAATGAAGCTGCTTCACTTGCTGGGCACCTCAAACTTTCTAATCTTTGTTGGATTTACGACAATAATCGAATTACTATTGAAGGTCACACTGACTTAGCATTCACCGAAGATGTTGCAACTCGTTTTATCGGCCTTGGGTGGAATGTTACTCGCGTTGCTGATGCCAACGACCTTGATATGATTGAACGAGGAATAAAAACTTTTCAAAACACGAATGACAGGCCTACCCTTGTAATTATCGACAGTATGATTGCTTGGGGTGTACCGGGTAAGCAAGATCATCATTCTGCACACGGTGAACCCTTAGGCGATGCTGCTATTAAAGGCGCAAAGATTAATTACGGTTGCGACCCTGATAAAACCTTTGATGTTCAAGAAGGTGTTTATGAGCACTTCCAAGATATGATTGGAAAAAGAGGAGCCGATGCTAGTGCAACTTGGAACAAATTGTTCCAAGAATACAAAAAGGTTCACCCCGAACTAGCAAACCAATTGGAACTGATGGAAAAAAGAGAATTGCCTAAGGGTTGGGATAAAGATATTCCAACTTATCCTGCCGATGCTAAAGGCAAAGCAGGCCGTATTGCATCGAGCGAGGTCCTCAATGCAATTGCCCCCCAAGTACCTTGGTTGATAGGAGGTGCAGCAGATTTAGCACCCAGTACTAAGACAAGGCTCACTTACAAAGTTGATGGCAAGGAAGTTGCTGGCGATTTTCAAGCAAATAACTATCTTGGTAGGAATTTGCACTTCGGCGTTCGCGAACACGCTATGGGTGCAATTCTCAATGGTATGAATTTAAGTAAGGTTCGAACCTACGGTTCTGGCTTCCTCATTTTTAGTGACTATGGTCGTGGTGCAATTCGCATTGGGGCTATTATTGAAATTCCAGTTCTCTATATCTTTACTCACGATTCAATTGGTGTTGGAGAAGATGGCCCTACACATCAACCAATCGAACATTTAGCTTCTCTTCGTGCTATGCCTGGAATCATTACCATTCGGCCGGGCGATTCCAATGAAGTAGCAGAGGCGTGGCGCTACATTATGCCAACCAAGCATGAACCGATTATTTTAGTTTTAACTCGTCAAGATTTGCCAACTCTTGATCGGACTAAATATGCACCAGCAAGCGGCCTTGCTCGGGGTGCCTATATCCTTGCAGATGAATCGACAGGCAAGCCCGATGTAATTTTGATTGGCACCGGAAGCGAAGTATCGATGTGTGTTGAAGCCCATGAAAAACTAGTAGCAGAAGGAATCAAGTCTAGGGTTGTTAGTATCCCTTCTTGGGAAATTTTCCATCATTATTGTGCTAAGAATCCTGCTTACCACGAAGAAGTTTTCCCTAGTTCGGTTCGTGCTAGGGTTGCAGTAGAAATGGCTTCTACCTTTGGGTGGGAAAAATTTGTAGGGCTTGATGGCGTGGTAATTGGTATGCACGGTTTCGGTGCGTCAGCACCTCTGAAAGCTTTACAAAAGAAGTTCGGATTTTCGGTAGAGGCGGTGGTAACGGCTGCAAAAGATCAGATTCGTAAAAACAAAAAAACATAGTTTAACTAGAATTTATCAACGATAGGATACTTATTCTTATATGACTATTTACGAAAAAGCGATTGAGTTCATAAATGATGGTGATGTGGTTGGATTAGGCTCAGGAAGAGCTTCCACCGCTTTCATCAAGCTTTTGGGAGAAAAGGTTAAAGGTGGTTTAAGAATTCAGGGGGTGCCCACTTCTGAAGACTCTGCTAACCTTGCCCGTTCTTTAAATATTCCGCTTATTCCTTTAGAAAGTGCCATCGGAAAGATCTCTTGTGCAATTGATGGGGCTGATGAGGTTGATCCAAATTTTAATTTAATCAAAGGTTATGGTAGAGCTTTGGTTCGTGAAAAAATCATCGCTGCCACTGCTAAAAAATTTATTATCCTTGTTGGCGAAGATAAAATCGTGCCTAAACTTGGTACAAGGGGTAAACTTCCCGTCGAAGTGGTTCCCTTTGGTATCTCTCTTGTAAAACACAAACTTCAATTGCTTAACATTCCAAGCGAAATCTGGATGAAAGATGGCAAACAAGCCTTTACTGATAATGGAAACCTTATCCTTGATTGTGTAATATCGTCCCATAATGATTCTGCAAAAATGGAACAAACTATAAGATCTATTCCAGGCGTTGTTGACACTGGATTTTTTATTCAAATGACCCATGTGGTTCTTGTTGGAGACAGCAATTTCACATTGACCAATGAATCGTTTCGGAAGTAATTGTTTTTAAACCTTATTTTGGAGATTGAACATGGAAATTGCTATGGTTGGCCTTGGCAGAATGGGTGGCAATATGGTCGAAAGACTTATTCGCAACGGCCATTCATGCGTTGTTTTTGATCGTAGTCAAGATACTGTTAAAAAGTACGAAGCAAAAAAAGCTAAAGGCGCTTCCTCTTATTCTGACATGGTCAAAAAACTTCCTGCTCCCAGAATCATCTGGTTGATGGTTCCTGCGGGCGTGGTCGATCAGACCATCAACGAATTAGTTCCACTTTTATCGAGTGGCGATGTTCTTATCGATGGCGGTAACTCTTATTATATCGATGACATTCGTCGTTCCAAACAACTCGCTGCAAAAGGTATTCATTATGTGGATGTTGGCACAAGCGGTGGGGTTTGGGGATTGGATCGAGGTTACTGCATGATGATCGGCGGCGAACCCGCCATCGTCAAACACCTTGACCCAATCTTTACCACTCTTGCTCCAGGTATTGGGTCGATTGATCGCACCCCAGGCCGGGCAGCAGGATCTGGAACTGCAGAACATGGTTATCTTCATTGCGGCCCTAATGGTGCAGGTCACTTCGTAAAGATGGTTCATAACGGAATTGAATACGGAATGATGGCTGCATATGCTGAAGGCTTAGGCGTGCTTCACAGCGCCAATATCGGTAAAAAAGATGCGGAAATCGATGCGGAAACTACTCCCCTTCGCAACCCAGAGCACTACCAATATGATCTAAACCTCGGCGACATCACTGAAGTTTGGAGACGTGGCAGCGTTATCGCATCATGGCTACTTGATCTCACCGCCATCTCTTTGGTGGATGATCCAAGCCTCAAGAAGTTTTCTGGCCGGGTTTCCGACTCTGGTGAGGGTCGCTGGACTATTAAGGCTGCCATCGATGAGGGCGTGCCTGTGCCCGTTTTGACTACCGCCCTTTACGAGCGATTCGCTTCCCGCGGAGAATCGGAGTACCAAGACAAACTTCTCTCTGCTATGCGTTTTCAGTTTGGTGGGCATCTTGAAAAACCTACTGGTGGTTAATCAGCTCCGGAGTAACATTAAAGGCGTACTTCCATCCTTAATAGTGGAATTGCGCCTTTTATTTTTATCTGCGTTTAATTCATTTGGTCTTTATGGAAATTATTATGGCAAAAGAAATTCAAATCCTTGATTCTGCATTTTCTGTATCAGAAACTGCCGCGCTTCATTTTATTCGCATTTGCAATGCATCCACCAAAGCAAATGGGAAATTCTCTGTCGTTCTATCTGGGGGCAGTACTCCCAAGGGAATGCTTTCTCTCCTTGCTACAGACGAATACAAAAAACAAATTCCATGGGATAAATGCCATTTCTTTTGGGGCGATGAACGAAGTGTTCCGCCAACACATAGTGACTCAAATTATAAGATGGCCACAGATGCCCTTCTCTCCCATATCCCGGTAACATCAAACCAGATCTACAGGATGGAAGCTGAAAAAACAGATATTCATCTGGCGGCCCAAGAATATCAAAACAAAATTGCAGCCTTCTTTAACAGCCCAAACTCAGGCAGTCCACCTCAATTCGATCTTCTTTATCTTGGTATGGGTCCCGATGGGCATACAGCCTCTTTATTCCCAGAAACCTCCGCTTTAGATGAAAAAAACAAGTGGGTCGTCCCGAACTTTGTCCCTAAGTTCAATACTTATAGACTAACCCTCACCTACCTGATTATTAACCAAGCTAAAAATGTGATTTTTCTAGTTGCTGGAAAAGACAAAGTGCCTGCTTTAAAACAAGTTTTGCAGGGGCCATCAGCTATTGATACTTATCCATCTCAAGGGATTAACCCAGAAAAAGGTTCGTTACTTTGGTTAATCGATGTTGATGCAGCGGCAGAACTTTCCTAATTGAATTTCATAGAGGAGTCCTTTTTATGGCATCTGATAAAGCTCTTTTAGCACCATCAATACTTGCTGCAGATTTCACGACCCTAGGTGACCAGATTAAGCAAGCTGAACTTGCTGGGGCAAATCGCATTCATATCGATGTGATGGACGGCCAATTTGTCCCCAATATAAGTTTTGGAATTCCGGTGATTCAATCGATTCGTAAAGCCACAAAGCTTTGCTTCGAAACCCATCTAATGATAAACCAGCCAGATAATTTACTAGAAGCTTTTGCTCATGCAGGATCAGACAGCATCATTGTGCATGCAGAAAACACGCCCCATTTACAGCGCACTATCCAACGAATCAAAGATTTAGGAAAGAAAGCTGGGGTTGCATTAAATCCTGCAACTCCTTTGGGGGTTTTAGATGAAATTTTACCTGAACTTGATCTTGTTTTAATTATGACGGTAAATCCTGGGTTTGGTGGGCAGAAGTTTTTACATCAAACGCTAGACAAGATTAGAAGATTAAAAAAAACGCTTGAGTTAAAAGGGCTTTCAATCGAAATCGAAGTAGATGGGGGCATTGATGCAAAAACTGCAAACCTTGTGGTTTCCGCCGGGGCCAAGGTTTTGGTTGCTGGTTCTGCAATCTTTGGCGACAAAGATGGGATAGCAGCAGCCAGCAAGAAAATCTTAGATTCAATCAATCCTTCTTAATTTCTTTTCATTGGAGTTTTTCTATGATCTTAGCAGGCGACATTGGGGGCACGAAAACGGTTCTTGCGCTTTATTCTGCGAATTCAGAAAACCTTAAACTTATTAAGCAAGCGACTTTTCCTAGCAAAGGGCCTAAAAGCCTTGAAGAAATTTTGGGGCAATTCCTCGACGGTGAAAAAGATTTACAGATTCAAACAGGTTGCTTTGGGGTTGCAGGTGCTGTAATTGATGGTAGGTGTAAAACCACGAATCTGCCTTGGGAACTTGATGAATTAAAGCTGGCTGAATTTATAAAAGCTAAAAAGGTCAAACTTTTAAACGACCTCGAAGCCGCTGCTTTTGGTATGCTTTTTTTAAAGCCTCATGAAAAAATTAGCCTTAATCCTAATTCTAAATCTGGAGCAAAAGGTAATATTGCTGTTATTGCTGCTGGCACTGGTTTGGGTGAAGCAATCCTTTTCTGGGATGGAGAAAAGCACCATCCATCGGCATCGGAAGGTGGGCACTGCGATTTTGCCCCAACATCAAATATTGAAATCGAGTTATTTAATTGGCTTAGAACTTTTTACCCGGAGCATGTTAGTTATGAGAGAATGCTATCTGGCCCTGGCATTTTTAATATTTTCAGATTTATTACGGAAACAGGTGTTGAAAAAGCGACAGAGGCACTTACTTTGCGTTTAAAAAATGAGCCCGATAGTAGTGCAGTCGTTTCTCAAATGGCAATAAGTAATTCTGATCCAGCAGCCGTGGCGACATTAAACCTTTTTTGTTTAATTTATGGCAAAGAAGCATCCAATTTGACATTAAAATGTTTAGGAACTGGTGGAGTTTATATTGGAGGTGGAATAGCCCCAAAAATCCTTACCTTCATGCAAAATGGTAAATTTCTTGAAGGATTCATTTCCAAAGGCAGATTTTTAGGCTTAATGAAATCCATTCCGATTGAAATTGCTTTAAACCCCGAGGCCCCGCTTATCGGGGCTTCCAATTATGCCGTTAGGCTTTCAAACTCCTAACATTTTTTTGCCCATTCCTCTTGATCTGCTTAACCTGCAGAGTCAAAATAAGATATTAATTAATTTTTTATTAGGGATCATTTATGGCGACTCAAGAACAACAACGGCTTAATGAAATTCAAGACGATGTTTCTGGATGGAGGCGCTGGGGCCCTTATGTTAGCGAACGCGCTTGGGCTTCGGTTCGGGAAGACTACAGCGCCGACGGCAATGCTTGGGGTTACCTACCACACGACCTTGCCCGCAGCAAAGCTTATCGCTGGGGTGAAGACGGCATAGCTGGTATTTGCGACCGGTATCAACTCTTATGCTTTGCACCTGCATTTTGGAATGGTAAAGATGATATTTTGAAAGAGCGCCTTTTTGGACTTACTTCTGAAGAAGGAAATCATGGCGAAGATGTAAAAGAATATTATTTCCATTTTGATAACACCCCCACCCATTCCTATATGAAATATGTTTACAAATATCCTCAGGAAAAATACCCCTATCAAGATTTGGTCAATGTAAATCGTGGGAGAGAAGGAAAGGGTGAGGAATATGAATTGCTAGACACGGGCATTTTTGATGAGAATCGTTATTTTGACATTAGTATCGAATATGCCAAGACCAATACCGAAGATTTTTGCATTCGGATTGAAGCGGTAAACCGTGGGCCAGACCCTGCCCCACTTTATATTCTTCCTCATCTTTGGTTTCGAAATACTTGGTCGTGGGATGAAAATGCCTGGAGTCCTGAAGGGAACCCAGAGCCAAGCATCAGTCCAGGACCCGAGGGCCCAGGCTTTATCAGCGTTATATCAGATGATTCTCAACTGGAAACCTTAAAAGACATCCCGTCATATTACCGTCTGGGGCAACGCATTCTTTACGGCCCAAGAAACGGGACCGCACTTTTTACTTACAATGAAACCAACGGGCCTGTTGTCTTCGGCAAAGGTAGCCTTTCTCGCAAGCCATACACCAAAGATGCGTTTCACAGACATATCGTGAATGGTGAAAACACAGTTAACCCAAAACCTCATGGCACAAAATCTGCTCTTTGCTATCATTTCCCTGCGATTGCTCCTGGGGCTACTCAGGTACTTCACCTTAGGCTTTCTGACAACAACAACCTCAGCAAACCTCTTGCTGAGGTTGATAGCATTATTAAAATCAGAAAAGAGGAAGCAGATGAATTTTACAACTCCATCCACCCTAAAGAAGCCACAGCCGATGAGAAGATGATTCAAAGGCAAGCTTTTGCTGGTTTATTATGGACCAAGCAAAACTACATTTTCAATGTGCACCTTTGGCTAGATGGTGACAACCCTAAATCGCCGCCTCCTGAATCTCGAAAAACCATCCGAAATACTCATTGGAGACATCTAAACTCTCTTAGAGTACTAATACCTTGCGAAAAGTGGGAATATCCGTGGTTTGCAGCTTGGGACTTAGCTTTCACCTGCCCAGCCATTGCACGAGTTGATCCTAAATTCGCTAAAGAGCAACTTTATTTCTTACTCTTTGAACAGTTCCAACATCCAAATGGCCAGATACCAGCATATGAGTGGGAATTCTCTGATCTTAACCCACCGGTTCATGCTTGGTCCGTATGGCGCATTTACAATATGGAACGCATACAAACGGGGAAGGCTGACCGCGACTTCTTAGAGCGATGCTTCCACAAGCTCATCATTAATTTCGCCTGGTGGATTAACAAGGTTGATAGCCAAGGAAATAACATCTTCGAAGGTGGTTTCCTTGGTATGGATAATATCACAGTGGTTGATCGAAGTATGAAAATGTCAGATGGCTCGGTTCTTGAACAATCTGATGCAGGAGGTTATATGGGTATGTTCTGCCTTAACCTTATGCGTATTGCCCTTGAACTGGCTAAGGAAAACAGAGTCTACGAAGGCTTAGCAATTAAATTCTTCCAGCATTATGCCTATGTTGCTGGTGCTATGAAGCATATGGGAAATCGTAACTATCAACTCTGGGATGAAGAAGATGGTTTCTTTTATGATGTCCTTCGTTACCCCGACGGTAATTTCAAAAAGTTTAAATTGCGATCGCTTGTAGGCCTTGTTCCGTTGTTTGCAGTTGAGCGTATAGAAATGGAATGGATCAAGCCTTTCAAGGAATTTTCTTCGAACTTCCTTTGGTTCATCAAGAACAGGCAAGATCTTGTTAAGAATGTTGTACACAAAACTGAAGAAGATGGCAAAGTATCCTACGCACTTACCATTGTTGATGAAAACCAACTCTCAAGGTTGATGCACAGGCTTTACAATGAATCAGAATTCCTTTCTGATTTTGGTATTCGTAGTCTTTCCAAATCTCACTTACAAAATCCATTTGTTTATGATGGGATCAAAGTAGGTTATGAACCTGCGGAAAGTGATTCAAAGCTAAAAGGTGGGAATTCAAATTGGCGAGGTCCAATTTGGTTCCCTACTTCTTTCCTGCTAATCGAATCTATTCGAAAATTAGGCAAAGCTTTTGGACCACGATTTTCCGTCAATACGCCAGCAAGCCACGGAGCCCCAATCACTTTCCCTGTGATGGCAAAAGATATTGCCGACAGGCTCATTAAAATATTCACAAGAAACAAAAGTGGCAACCGTCCCGTTCACGGAAGATATAAAAAATTTCAGGACGACCCTAACTGGCGCGATTTTATCCTTTTTTATGAATATTTTAATGGAGATACGGGCGAAGGCCTTGGGGCACCTCATCAAACTGGCTGGACTGGGCTAGTTGCGTCCCTCATCGATGAATGGCGTAAATAACCTTTCATCTTGATCCTTTTTATCCTTCCGTGGTATTTAAACCTTAGCGTTTAAATACTTTACATCGCATTCTTATTGGCGATTCTATGGAAGCTGCTAAATCCACTGCTAACCCCGTGACCTTCATACCCCTGAAAATTGTCACCGCAGACCTACAGCACTCACAACTTCCTTCAGCGGAAGACTTTCGCTTTCTCCAATGCTGCCTTCAAGAAAAAGAGCAAGAACTTTTACAGACCCGACTGAAACTCCAAACCATCGAAAACCACCTTGGATGGAAAATCGTTAAAAGACTCGATCCTTTCACAAAGTTCTTTTTCCCTACAAGTTCTATTCAATCCAAAGCTTTTTATAAAAGTCTCACCTATTTAAAAACATTTCTAAAATCAATAAGTCCTAAAAAATCACAACTCGGAGCGGTAGAACTTTCGGATGGCTATGATCAATGGATAAATGCAAATGAACCTACTGCCGATGCCTTAGAAAAGCAAAACCTCTTTTCATTTTCTTACCAGCCGAAAATTAGTATTGTGACCCCAACTTGGAATACTCCCCAACTTTGTTTAAAAGAAATGATAGATTCAGTTTTAAACCAAACTTATTCGAATTGGGAATTATGCATTGCCGATGGGTATAGTACCTCAGAAGAAACCAAAAATATTATTGCGGAATATGCTCGCGGTGATTCTAGAATTCGGGTTGCTTTCCTTGATGAAAATTTAGGGATTGCAGGCAATTCCAATGCTGCTCTTAACCTTGCTTCGGGCGATTTTATTACACTGCTTGATCACGATGACACCTTAGCACCTTTTGCATTGCACGAAGTTGTTTTGCAACTTCAAGAATCAGATTCTGAAGTTGATATTCTTTATTCAGACGAAGATTTCATAAATGCGAGTGGCAAAAAAAGATTCAACCCAACCTTCAAACCTGCTTTTGGATGGGATACGATAAGAAGCCATAATTATATTTGCCACCTTTTGGTGATTCGATCTGAACTAATTAAAAAAACAGGCGGGTTTCGCAAAGGTTTTGACGGGTCACAAGATTACGATTTAGTTTTAAGGACCTGCGAACAAGCGCGTAAGATTGTCCATATTCCAAAAATCCTTTATCATTGGCGCGTTCACCCCGCTTCTACAGCAGGAAATCCAAATGCAAAAAATTATGCCCACGAGGCGGGGAGAAAAGCTCTCCAAGAGCATTTGGATCGCAACTTCCTTTCTGGCCAAGCCACTAACGGATTAGCAACGGGCCTTTATCAAACGATTTACCACCATTCCAGTTGGCCTTTAATTTCAATCATCATTCCTTCTAAAGATCAAGTAGTTTCACTTGATACCTGCATCAAATCGACCAAAAAAAGCAACTACCCAAACCTTGAATTTATAATCTTAGAAAACGGGAGTAAAGAAAATGAAACTTTTAAACTTTATGATTCTCTCAAACAAGATAACCGTTTTAAAATTGTTCCCTGGTCCGAACCTTTCAGCTATGCGGCAATAAATAATCTTGGCGCAAATATCGCCTGTGGAGAACTCCTTTTATTCCTTAACAACGATGTCGAATCTTTGAAAACTGAAAACCTCTTTCGTATGGCCGAACACGCTCTTAGACCCGAAGTTGGCGCTGTAGGAGCTGCTCTGTTTTACCCCGACCAGACCTTACAACACGCTGGCGTTATTTTGGCTATGACTGGGATTGCTGGCCATTCTATGAGGCTTACACCAAAAGGTAAATTAGGTTATGGCTTCCGAATGGCCACCACAAGAAATGTTAATTGCGTCACTGGGGCTTGCCTTATGATGTCCAAACGAGTTTTTCTTGAACTTGGGGGGTTTGATGAAAACCTCGCCATCGCATTTAATGACATAGACCTATGCCTAAAAGCTAGAGATAAAGGGCTTTCTGTGGTTTACACACCACATGCGGAGTTCACTCATTACGAGTCAAAAACTCGTGGCCCCGAAGACACCCCTGCGAAAATTGCAAGGTTCCAAAAAGAAATCAATTACTTTAAATCTAAATGGCAATATGAATTAATTTCGGGCGATGAATTTTACAGCCCTAACCTTGACCCAGAATCTGAAACACCTTGCATTAATACTAAAAAAAACCCTTATGATCGATAAAATTAATAAAACACCTGAAGTTTTTACCATCAAGGAAGATCGACCTTTTGTTTCAGTTATCATTGTGAATTTCAATGGATTAAAGTTCCTTGAAAATTGCTTTAACTCCGTTAAAAAACAAGATTACTCATCAAATAATTTTGAAATCATTTTAATCGACAATGCATCTTCAGATGGTTCTGTTGAATACATCAAAAAAAATCACCCTGAAATCCTTTTAATTGAAGCAGGTAAAAATTTAGGTTTTGCAGCGGGCAACAATTTAGGTTTCAAACACGCAAAAGGTACTCTCTTTGCGTTACTCAATAACGATACTGAAGTGCCAACAAATTGGATTTCCACCCTGGTTCAAACTATGCTTGAATCAAATAAAATTGGATTGGTCACTTGCAAAATACTTTTCTATGCAGAACGACAAACTTTGAATAGCGCAGGACTTCAATTGCTTGAGGATGGTAGAGGTTACGATCGTGGATTTTTGGAAAAAGATGTTGGGCAATTCAACAGGAAAGAAGATGTTTTTGCAGCCTGTGGGGCTTCGGTTCTCTTAAGAAAAGAAATGCTCCAAGAGATTGGAACTTTTGATGACCGCCTTTTTATGTATTATGAAGATTTAGATTTAGCTTGGCGGGCTAGACTGAAGAATTGGCAATGTATTTATACTCCATCTACAGAAATTTACCATATTCATTGTGGTAGTTCGATTGCTTGGTCCGATTTTTTTACTTTTCATGTTGAACGAAATCGAGCTTTGGTCTGCATTAAAAACGCACATCTCAGTATGGCAATGCGGTGCTTTGCTATCATCATAGTTAAATCTTTAATGAAAATACTTAGCGCCCTCTTTCAATCGATATTTTATAAAGAAAAAATAAAAGTTGCAGCTACCTACTCAAGGGTACTGGTATCCCTTTTAGTGAATCTTCCTGCATTTTGGATTAGTCGCATAACAATTCAAAATCAGAGAGAGTGCACCACAAAAAACATAAAAGAATTATTGACCCCCGTGCCTCAATTTAAGGGCAAGTTAGATAAAAAGCTTGCCCCAGAGTTAAAGCGTTGCGCCTAAATAATTGCTTAATCTTTTCAATCCGCTAAAATAACTAATAGTTAATCATTTGTATTTTCTGGGAGTTTTCATGGCTGGTGTAAACCCTTATATTGAACAGGCAAAATTTGAAAAACCTACAAAAAGGTTTAGCATTACTTTTCTTCCTGATAATAAAACTTTTGAAGTTGATCCAGATAAAATACCTTATAATCGAACTGGATTGCCCGGTAGCATTTTAGATATTGCATATGCTGCTGGAGTTGACATCGATCACGCTTGTGGCGGTGTTTGCGCTTGCTCTACCTGCCACATAATTATTAAATCTGGCCTTAATAGTTGCAACCAAGCAACCGAAGATGAACAAGATATGCTAGATGAAGCCCGAGGCGTAACGACTGAATCTCGCCTGAGTTGTCAATGTGTGCCTAATGGAACGCAAGATTTAGTGGTTGAAGTGCCAGCTTGGTCGAGAAATATGATTAAAGAAGGCCACTAAACTATTGTTTCAAAAATTTCTTTCATAGCTTTTGAACTGCATCCACCCAAATCTATTAAATTATTTTCTCTAATAAAAGCCAAAGTTGTTTGAATCATTACTAATTTTGACAAGTGATAAAAACCTACTCTATAAAAGAAATACTAAGACACAATTAAAAATTTAATTTAAGCGTATCGGTATATATTGCTAATAAAATTTATGACTGGGGTTCTTCGTGATCTGCTTCACAATTATCGTCACAATGATTTGCAAGGTGATGCTTTTCTAATTGTTGTTTATCCATATGCCAACCACAATCGTTACAACTTGGGGTAGAAACATAACAAGCATTACAATAAAGAGGGCCACCCAACAAGAATTGTTCCATCCGCGAACGGCTTTCTTTACTCAAATCATCTGCTTCGAAAGGCACTTCAATTTTATCACCACATCCAGCACAAGCACGGTGCTTAAATTCTTCCATTAGTGGCAAGAAATGACCATTTACAACACGAGTAACAACTCCAGCACCTTTACATAGTGGGCAAGAAACACCGAGCTGAGCCGCAATTGCCTTGCGGATAAAAGCACTTTTATTAGGTAGGCTATTTAAAAGTTCCGCAAGTTCTTGTTCTACTTTAAAAGCAACAACCGTAGTTTTTGCAGTTTTAGATACCTTTTTTGTCATAACAAACCTCATTTTAATTATTACCAATATGCTCAATATTAACATATATTATAATGTATAACTACTGACTTTAAAGATTAGTTTGACTTAATCATTCTGGGTAATTGAACAAAAAAATATGATTACTAATAAATATAAACTTCTATCCTACAACTTAACATTGGTAGTCATTGTTATTTTTGCATTTAATGCTTCAACTCAGGAAAAACTTCAAAGGAAAGAAGTAGAAGAACCAATTAATTCGAATTTAAATAACGATTATTGGAAAAACTTCGGGAAAACACAAGCAAATAATTCAAAAATCGATGCAATATTTTCTTCTCCAGTTGCAATTGCCTTAATGAAAATTCCTGACTACCCATTCGATACCATAACAATTAGCCACCAGATCAGACCTACAACAACATATAAAGTAGAACCGATAGAGAAATTTTTCAGAGTCCCTGCTCCAGATAATTTAATTTTATTTCTTAGGGTTCTTAATAACGAGCTTAGTTTTAGGGAAGTGGTGACCGCTGGACCATCTGCGATAAAAAAAATAAAATTTTTTGAAGAAACAGTTGTAGAAATTGCTGATGGATTTATAAAAGGGAACGAAACACTTAATTCGGGACAGTTAAGCTTAACATTTGATTTAATAAGTAGACTTGAAGTTACGGAAGCTTTTCTTGAAAAATGCATACGCTTTCATGACTCGGCACTGGCAACCGACAAGAGGTATGGATCAGGTTGGGATGGAATGCGAAAAATTATTACATCTAAACTTCTTGCAGTTCGCATTGCAAAAATTAAAGCCTGCAATGAAAACAAAAAATGGGATGAGGGACTTCTCGAAATTTCAAAATTAACAACTCAAAATCTTGATAAGGAAACCATTGAAGGTATTTCTGAACTTTTGGTTGAAATCGCAGATGAATCAAATAAATCTGGGACGAACCAAAGTAAAATTCGAGACCTACTTAGAGCATTTCTTTTTATGGAATCTAAAGTATATACTGAAAAAAGTGCAAAACCACTTTCTATAGTACTGAAGAAAAAAGCAAATGCACTTTATTTACAAGCAGAAAAATCGCAAGAAAAATTACCTGTTTCACAACTTACTGATCTATTGCTTCGGTCGCTTGAATTACAACCCGATTACATTAAAGCAATTGAGTTACTTGACAAAATAAGTCCAAGAAAAGAGATGTTTAGAATAGGTTTAACAAATTTACCAGAAAATTCTTACTCTGCAATATGCCCTTTAGATGCAGAAATCCATGCAGCAGATTTGGTTTATGAAAGTTTATACCGACTAGAAACTGGAACAGACCAAGACTCTAAAGTGGTACCCGAATTAGCATCGTCTAGAATTAGTTTTAAACAAAACATTTTTAAGATCAATCTTCGCCAATCAATATTTTGGTCAGATGGAAAGCCCTTAAATCCCATCGACATTTTTACAAGCGTTAAAAAAAATAAAAATCTTAAATGGATTGATTCTATCGATGGATTTTTTTCAGATTGGAATACCAATGAAGCTAATCTTCTGTCTGTGACATCTAAGTCTAGCAACTTAGATCCCTATGCATTTTTTCAATTTAAAATTCATCAAGAAAGTAATTCTGATATTGGTAGTGGCCCTTTCCGATTTTCACACAAAGGAACTGAACTTGGTAAAAATTATATCTCGTATAAAGCTCAACCCTTTTACCGTTTCAGAAAAGAAAATTCAGGAAAACCTTTTATTCAAGAAGTACGCTTCAACAAAACGACTAATCCTCTTGATGAACTTCTTTCAGGGAAAATTGATTTTGCATCTGAACTTAATTTGCAAGATATTGCAAAACTTAAAGAACAAGGCGGCAACTCGCCTTTTCTTACAGCCCAAACCGGGGTTACTTTTCCTAACAAAAGGGTATATTTTCTTGCTATCAATACTGCCGACCCAAAATTTGATCAACCAGAAGTTCGCAAAGCTATCGCCCATGCCATCAACAGAAGCAAAATACTTTCTGACATTTGGATTGGAAGTGGTAAAGCAATAGCCCACAATCCATTAAATACAATTTTTCCTAAGGACTATAATTTTCAACAGGAAAAAGATAAAAATCCAGAAAATTGGTCAATAGCCTCATCCGCTATTTACTTAAATCAGGCTTTTGAAATTAAAAATAAAAAAATGATCGAACCAATAGTTCTTAAATTCCCTGCTGGTGATCCTTATACACTACAGGCAATAAATCAAATCGCAGTGCAGATCAAAGTAACCCTTGGCATTAATATTATCACAGAACCAATAAATGCTGCATCTTACCTTAAAGATGTAATTCTTAATAAAAAATATGAATTAGCTTATGCTTGGCACGATTTTGAAGATGAAAATTGCTCGCTTTATCCACTACTTTTTAATTATCATCCTTGGCATAGTAATGAAAGCAAAAATATGCGACTTTTACTTGAAACTTCAAAACAAACTATGCTCGCGCAGACTATTCCAGAAATGATTGATTCAAGAAATAATATGATTACATTATTTGAACAGGAATTACCAATGATCCCTCTTTGGCAATTAGATCGCTTTTGGGCCTGGCGCAAAGATTTAAATCCAACTTTTTCTGATGGGTTACATCTCTTTCAAAATTTATCCTCTTGGAAAAAAGGGGGTTCTAATTAGCTTTCTCATTCTCCAATTTTGTGATCCAAGCCTCATCTTAATTAGCAATGCGTGGGCAGGCGAACACCCTATACCTTTTCTCGCCATTATACCTTTTGTTATTGTGTTGCTTATGATTGCAATGGCGCCCCTGCTTTTTCATCATTTCTGGGAGTCAGATAAAAATAAATTATTCTTTATTTCTATTCTTTGTTTACCGGTCATCATTTATCTTTTACTAATTAAAAATCGCACTGATTCAAAAAGCGTTTCAGCTTTATTACATGGTATCACCGATTTCTTATGCTTTATGAGTTTGATAGGATCGCTGTATGTTGTCTCGGGGGGCATAATTTTAAAGTTCAAATGGAAGTCCACACCTTTTTTAAACTCATTATTACTAGGTTTCGGCGCATTACTCACTAACTTACTTGGCACTACCGGTGCAAGCATACTATTATTCAAACCTTATATTCATGCTAATCGAGAAAGAAATTATAAAACACATCTGGCGTTATTTTTTATTTTTATTGTTGGAAATATGGGCGGACTTCTAACCCCTTTAGGCGATCCACCACTGTTCCTTGGGTTCCTCAATGGCATTGATTTTTTCTGGACTTTTTCACTCTGGCCTCAATGGCTAATTGCTAACCTTTATCTTTTAATTGCATTTTTTACAGTTGATTTTTATTATTTTAAAAAAGAGAAGCAAACTTTAAAAGTATTTTCCGATGATGATGATTTTCATTTTTTTGGGAAAAGTAATTTCATATTTCTAGGGATCCTTTTAATGTTGGTTTTAATGCAATCCCCAACAATAGGAAAAACTTTAGGGGAATTTGCAGGATTTTTATTACCTGTTAATAATTTAACTTTGGGAGTTTTACCTGCAGCGATTTGCCAAATCTTTATAGCGGGAATTGCCTATGCTCGCACACCTAAATTAATCCGAAAATTTCATGGTTTTTCTTGGGCACCTTTGACCGAAGTAGGTATCCTTTTCCTTGGTATTTTTATCACGATGATTCCAGCGATGGAATATTTAAGGCAAACAAGTGTATCGATGCCGTTAAAAGAAACTTGGAAATATTTTTGGCTAACCGGAATCTTATCTTCTGTATTAGATAATGCCCCTACTTTTTTGGCTTTTGCAACCTTAGCCGCAGGAACTGAAGGAATTGGCTCGCTTCCTGCGGCTAAACCATTGATTTTAAGTGCTATTTGCTGTGGTTCTGTTTTTATGGGGGCGAATTCTTATATTGGGAATGGGCCTAACTTTCTCATAAAAGCGATGGCTGAAGCAAATCACATTAAAATGCCCAGTTTTTTTCATTATTCTATGCTTAGTTTTGCTTTATTTCTTCCTTTATATCTTCTCCTCACCTTCTTATTTTTCCTTTAATATATCCATATTTTTACTTACTTTCCCTACATTGACTTGCCTTTAGGTCAGAAGGAATTATGATTATCGTATATGGTGGGTGTAGCTCAGTTGGTTAGAGCGTCAGATTGTGGCTCTGAAGGTCGGGGGTTCGATCCCCCTCACTCACCCTTGTTATTATTATTCATTTCGTTTTAAGACCTATTTTCTTGGTTCTGTGTAGTATTTTGTTTATTCTGAATTGATTATTAATCAAAGAGGAATAAGTATGAATCTTACAAGTTTTAACCAAGCTATTTTAATTGTTCTGATTACAAGTTCTTTGGTTTTTTCTGAAACTAATTGGCCAACTTGGCGCGGACCGGGGTTCTCCTCGGTTTCGGATTCTAAATCACTTCCAGTAAACTGGTCGGATAAAGAAAACATCGCTTGGAAAATTCCTTTAACTGGCGAAGGTGCGAGCACCCCTTGCATCTGGGATGATTCAATTTTTCTTACAACACAAGAATCTGATAAATTATTTGGGGTTAAACTAGACCTTAAAACAGGAACTACTTTATGGGCAAAAGAATTAGGGTCCGGAGAAACAATTCGGGACCCTTTACGCGGAAAACCTGGCGACCAACGCCGTAGACAAAAATTCCATAAACTCCATAATCTTGCAAGCCCTTCTCCTGTTACTAATGGCAAGAATGTAGTTTTCCTTTTTGGTAACGGTGACCTTGCCTGTACGAACTTGGATGGCAACATTCTTTGGAAGAAAAACTTACAAAAAGATCACGGCGCATTTACCATCTGGTGGGGTTATGCTAATAGCCCTTTCATTTATGAAAACCTTGCAATCTGTACCGTTATGCAAGACTCCCTTTCGGATCTTGAAGGTGAGAAAGCCACGAGTTATTTAGTTGCTTACGATCTTTCCTCGGGAAAAGAGGTCTGGAAAACATTCCGCAACACCTTGGCTAAAGCTGAATCTTGTGATTCCTACACAACCCCTATTTTTCATCAATCTAAAAATCAAAACCAGATTATCATTATGGGTGGCAACCAACTTGATGGTTATGACCCAAGAACCGGTAAACAATTATGGAAAAAAGAAGGGTTAAATGGTGGAAGAACTATTACTGGCCCAGCACTTGAATTGAACACCATTTTTACAACCCAAGGGATGCGGGGACCTTTGGTAGCAATTAGCTTAGATACGGTTTCTGGTTTGCCCATCAAGGAAACGAACTCTTGGGAACATACAAAAAACACCCCTGATTCTTGCTGCCCAGTTAGCTTAAATGGACTAGTTTACATTGTTAGTGATAATGGATTTGCTCAATGCCTAAATGCAAACACTGGCGAATCCTATTGGAATGAACGCCTAGGTGGAGATTTCAAATCAAGTCCGATCGCTTGTAATGGAAACATTTACTTTACAAATCTCGAGGGAATTTGCACTGTTGTAGAGTCAAGTAAAAAGTTTAACATCATTTCTAAAAACGCACTTGGAGAAGGTGTTATAGCCTCACCCGCCATCGCAAAGGATCATTTAATTATACGGACTAGAAAAAGCCTAGTTTGCATAGGCAAGCCATTTGCAAAATGACTTATCAAGAAAGAAGTAAGCTTTTCTAACTTTGGCGATTAATTCAATTACAACATCTGTTGCAATTATTTCTAAGGCAAAATTCAATGAATCACTCAAGTTAAGAAGGCATAAAACAGGCTTTGTTGCATATTTAAGTATATGATGGAAGTTGTGAAAAAGGCCACTTACTATGTGTAAAGAAACCAAATTTGGACTTGCCGCAGGCATATTAATGATAATAGTTATGGCTATTGGAGTTCGTACGAACGAAACGACTTCAGACAGAAAAAATTTGCAGGTTGAGAAAAATACAAAAAAAAGTCAAACACTACAGTTTCAAACAACTTCTCGCGAATCAATTAACTTAAGCACTACACCTGGGCCACATTTAGAGTAAATTTTTGCAATCGGTTTATTATTACAAACCTTAGCTTTATAGTTTTCTATACTTAAAGCGTTTAGGTTTATCAGAATCTTCACCCATCCGTTGACGCCTTTGTATTTCGTATGCCTGATAATTTCCTTCGCACCAGACTACTTTTGAATCGCCCTCAAACGCCAAGATATGGGTTGCAATACGGTCTAGAAACCAACGGTCATGACTGATGACAACAGCACAACCGCCGAAGTTTAGCAAAGCTTCTTCAAGTGCTCGTAAAGTATCTACATCTAGGTCATTAGTAGGTTCATCAAGCAGCAAAAGGTTTCCGCCACTGCGTAAAAGTTTAGCAAGATGAACGCGATTTCTTTCCCCACCCGACAATTCACCAACTCTTCGTTGCTGGTCAGATCCTTTAAAATTAAACCGAGAAACATACCCTCGAGAAGCAACTTTGGTTTTGCCTAGCATAATATAGTCGGTACCCCCCGTAATTTCTTCAAATACCGTATTCGAATCTACAAGGGTATCTCGGCCTTGACAAACATAAGCAGGAACAACGGTATCACCAACGCGGAGGGAACCAGAGTCAGCTTTTTCTTCACCAACGATCATACGAAAGAGAGTAGTTTTCCCGGCACCATTAGGCCCAATGACCCCAACAATCCCACCTTTGGGGAGATTAAAGGTCATATCTTCAATAAGAAGATTATCGCCATAGGCTTTCCGTACGCCTTCGGCCCTTACCACAAGATCCCCTAGGCGAGGCCCGGGGGGTATTTGCATAACGAGTTCATCTTCACGCTCTTCGTATTCTTGGCTAGCAAGTTTTTCATAAGCAAGAAGCCTCGCTTTATTTTTAGCAACCCGAGCTTTAGGAGCCATTCTGGACCATTCCAATTCTCTTGCCAAAGTTTTTCGCCTAGCAGATTCCTGCTTTTCTTCTCGTGCAAGACGAGCTTCTTTTTGTTCCAACCACGATGAATAATTCCCCTTCCAAGGAATACCTTGACCACGGTCAAGTTCAAGAATCCATTGTGCAACATTATCAAGAAAGTAACGGTCGTGAGTAACAGAAACGACTGTGCCAGGATAGTTTGACAAGGTTTTTTCAAGCCAAGCGACAGCTTCTGCATCAAGGTGGTTGGTAGGCTCATCGAGTAAAAGTATATCTGGGCTTTCAAGCAGGGTTTTACAAAGAGCAACTCTTCTTTTTTCTCCGCCACTTAATTGCGAAACTTTTGCATCGGAAGGAGGAAGCCTCATTGCATCCATTGCCATTTCTAATTTTCTATCGAGATCCCAAGCATCAACAGCATTAATTGAATCTTGAACCCGATCAAACTCAGCTTGGACTTTATCCATTTCTTCTGTGGAAAGATCTTCGCCGAATTTCATACCAAGTTCTTCACTTCTTTGGATTAATTTGCGAATGCCAACGACAGCTTCTTCTAAATTTCCCAAGACATCTTTTTCTTCATTAAGCTTGGGTTCTTGTGGTACATGCCCGATGGTAATATTAGGGGCGGCTCTAACCGAGCCGATAAAATCTTTATCTTCTAACGCCATAATTTTAAGGAGGGAACTTTTCCCCGCCCCATTGGACCCAATCACACCAATTTTTGCACCAGGGTAAAAGGATAACCAAATGTTTTTTAAAACTTCTTTTTTCCCATATGCCTTGATAAGATTTTCGATTGTAAAAATATAATTGTCAGACATTAAAGCTTCCTTTGGCCGTGATGATCCAAATACAAATAAAAGAACTCCACCAATATAATTTATAAAAGAAAAGGTGGGGAAGTATGTTGAAATAAAAAATTAGTCTCAACCTTTATTATTTTTCTTAGGTTTGGATGATAATTTATCATCCCAAAATCTAACACCTCCCAAAAATGCAAAAGCATTATCCCCTTTTTTTGCACCTTCTGGAAGTTCATCAAGTTTCTTGACATTACCACCACCTAAAACGACATAGTCAGCAATTAATCCGGCCTTAAGAATTTTTACCACTTCGAAAACATTTTCCTGCCAATGTTTTCGACCATCATCCTTCATAGCCTTAGCACCAACAAATTCTTCAAAGCTTTTATTTTTCTTAAAAGGCAAATGAGCTAATTCAAGACCTGCAACCACTCCATCTATAATCAAGGTTGTTCCCAACCCTGTACCTAGGCCAAGGAAAAGCATTCTGCCACCTTCATAGCAGCCTAATGCTTGCATAGCAGCATCGTTAATTAATCGGACGGGTTTACCAAAAGCCTTGGCAAAATCAGTATCAACCCAACCAGTACCAAGATTAACAGGTTCGTTAATAATTTTCCCATTTATAACTGGCCCAGGAAACCCAATGGTCACACAATCGAATGACCAATCAGAGATATTTTCCAACACACCAGCAATCATCTGTTTAGCAGTTAATTCTTGCCCAGAAGGGAACTTCCGAACTTCCTCTTTATTAGAAACCTTAACTTTTATATTTGTACCACCTACATCAATTACTAAAACTTTCATTTTATATTCCTTTGCTTTTTATTGACGCAACAACTTATTATTTATTTTAATTAAAAAAAACAATTCTTCACTAAAAAAGTTAAATCTTTAGCTATCCTTATGCATAAGCAGATTAGTAAAATAAATATATGATGATATATCAGATTTAATCTAACAACAGGAAGTCGTTAATGAAAGCAGAAACTAAGCCAAATCCTGAAGAAATCACCGCTTTAACCCCGTGGAGTACTTTATATCCGAACATAGATTCTGCTTTGGCAGAAGTAGCCCGACTTGAAGCGCTTCTGACCCTTCCCAAAGGGACTATCCATATTATTAGCGATATCCACGGGGAGTTCACAAAGCTAAGGCATGTAATCAATAATTCTTCGGGTAAATTACGCCCTTTAGTTGAAGGCTTATTCGGGAACATAATGCCTCCTATGGAATTAAGAGAGTTTCTAACTTTAATATTTTATCCAAGAGAAATGCTTGATGCAATAAAACCAAGGTTAGAAGATATCAATTCGATACGCGAGTTTTGCCATAAGAACCTCAAACATTTATTTTCAATTCTTAGATTTCTTTCAAAAAGATATGGGCGTGAAAAAATCTTCAAGATTTCACCGATCGACTACCGCGATCTTTTTATGGAATTATTGCACGAACCATCCGCCGATCGAGGCAATGAATATTATTCCGCACTAATCGACACCATTTTAGAAAATGGCAAAGGCCCTGAATTAGTACACCTTACCGTTCGAGCTGTTCGAAACCTGGCAATCGATGAACTTATTATTGCGGGTGACTGTTGGGACCGGGGCCCACGGGGCGACAAGGTTGTTGATTACATGATGGTTCAACCCAATGTAGCATTTACTTGGGGAAACCACGATGCTGCTTGGCTGGGTGCCTGCCTTGGAAATGAAGCACTTATTGCACATGTCTGTCGTATTTCGATCCGCTACCGAAATCTACTTCAGCTTGAAGAAGGGTATGGAATTCCACTACAACCGCTGGAATACCTTGTGCGCCATGTTTATAAAGATGACCCTGCATTGTGCTTTAAGCCGAAAGTTGAAGGATTAAGAGAGCCAATAATGCTGGCAAGAATGCAAAAGGCTGCTGCTGTCATGCAATATAAACTTGAGGGAAAGATGCTCTCAAGAAGACCCGAATGGAACCTCCAACACCGCAGGATTTTTCATACCATTGACCAAACCAATGGTACAATTATGATCGATGGCAAATTATGTAAGTTAAAAGATCGGTCGTTTCCTACCATCGACCCTAACAACCCTTATGAACTTTCAGCAGATGAGCAAATCTGTATGGAAAAACTCAAAACTTCTTTTTTATCTAGCGATAAACTTTTCAAGCATATGCGTTACTTGCGTGATAGTGGTTCCATGTACCTTATTCGTGATAACCATTTAATCATTCACGGTTGTGTTCCAGTGGATGCTTATGGGCAATTCCAATCACTTGTAGTTGATGGAATTCCGCGCAAAGGCAAAGACCTATACGATGTTTTAAATGAACTTTTCGCCCGAGCGATTGAAAGCCCAACCGAATATGACTGCGATATGATGTGGTACTTATGGTGTGGTCCACAATCACCGCTTTTTGGAAAAGACCGTATTGCAACGATGGAAATTGATCTAGTAGAAGAACACGAAACCCATGTAGAGGAAAAAAATGCATTTTTTGCACTTATGCACGATGCTGCTTTTTGTGATAAAATAATGTTAGAATTTGGAGTAGACCCTGTTCCCGGACTTATTGTTAATGGCCATATCCCTGTAAAAATTGATAAGGGAGAATCTCCAATTAAGAAAAGTGGCAAAGCCATTACAATCGATGGAGCATTTTCTCGGATTTACGGCGACCACGGCTTCACACTTATCCTAGAACCCGAGGGGACTTTTCTTGCGAAGCATTATCATTTTGAATCGGTAGATGCCGCAGTAAGAGATGGAGTAGATATTATTCCTTCCATTTCGGAAATTAGAAGATGGAACCCCCTTCGCAAGGTATCTCAAACGGAGTCAGGTGACCAAATTCGGACTAGGATTGTAATCCTCAAAAAGCTGATAATTGCGTACCGTAAAAACCTTTTACAACAAGGAAGGTATTCCTAAATGAACAACGAATTAAGACCGTTTCTTTATGAAATAAATACAAGAGTTTATCTAAATGAACTTAGCAAAAACTTAAAAAAGCAGGCGACTTTATCGGATATACCTGATTCACTTTTTTTAAATCTTGCAAACAAAGGATTCGATTATATTTGGTTTCTCGGAATCTGGCAGATAGGCAAAGTAGGGCAAGTTGTCTCACAATCGACCAAAGAATGGCAGTTAAGTTTTCGCAAATGCCTATCCGATTTAAACGAAAAAGATATTACTGGATCACCCTTTGCAATTCAAGCCTACAATGTTGATTCATTGTTTGGTGGAGATTTGGAATTAGCTAAATTACGCATAAGAATGCAAAAATTTAACCTCAAACTTTGCCTAGACTTTGTACCTAATCACACTGCAATCGACCACCCTTGGGTAAATTCTCACCCTGATTTTTATATCCAAGGTTCCGAGCAAGATCTTCTTGACCAACCACAAAATTTCACCAAAGTTAATACTAACGGGGAATCCTTAATTCTGGCATATGGCAGGGACCCCTATTTCTCTGGTTGGCCCGACACCATTCAACTTAATTATTTTAATGCGAATTTTCAAAATGAAATGCTCCAAGTTGTTAAGAAAATTTCATCCCAATGCGATGCAGTTCGATGCGATATGGCAATGCTTGTACTTCCAGATGTTTTCAAAAAAACTTGGGGTGATCGGCCAAGATTTCAAAATCCAAGTTTTTCAGTTATTCCCTTTTGGCCTGTCGCCACCAAAGCAATTAAAGCGCAAAATGACAAATTTATTTTCATCGCAGAAGCCTATTGGGATCTTGAGTGGCAATTGCAGCATCAAGGGTTCGATTTCACTTATGATAAAAGACTTTACGACAGGCTTGCGCATGAAAATTCAGAATCGGTAAATTCTCATCTCCAAGCCGATTGGGATTACAGCAGAAAACTGGTTCGATTTCTTGAAAACCACGATGAGGAAAGGGCCTCTGATGTATTCTTTATGGAAAAACAACGGGCAGCGGCCTTAATAACTTTCTTTTCACCCGGACTTATGTTCTATCACGAAGGGGAGTTCGAGGGTTGGAAAAAACATGCCTCCGTTCACCTTAACAGAAGACCCGTTGAGAAAACTAATACCGATTTATTCGAATTTTATCAAAACCTTCTTGAGGCATTAAAAAAACCAGCAATCAAAACAAGTTCTTATCAGTTACTTTTTGCTAACCATTGCCACGCAAATAATCATTCTTCGAAAAGTTTTGTTTGTGCTTTGCGCACGAATGACTCGGGGCAAGCGAACCTCGCAATTGTTAATTACAGTTCAAATCCAGCACAATGCTTCCTACCTATACCTTTAACCAACTTAAAATCAAAAATTTGTGTCTTAACAGATATGATGAGCGCACAAACTTATGAAAGAGATGGAGATAAACTTATTGGAGAAGGATTATTTCTTGATGTTCCTGCTTGGGGCTATCATCTTTTTGAAATCACACTCAAATAAATTTAATTAGGATTATTATGAGAGCTTTTATGGTTCAGCCTGGGTTAGGAATTAAAAGAATCGAACAGGTTGAAGTTGAAAAACCATTTCTCAAAAAAGATGAAATGCTTCTGAAAATGCTTTCTTGGTCGTTAAATTATCGCGATTTACTTGTTGCAGATGGTCAATATGGCACCGGATTACCGACACCCCTTATTCCCTTATCTGATGGCGTAGGAGAAATTGTAGAAATTGATGGAAGCGTAGGAGATTTCAAAATTGGACAGAGAGTAGCGTTATCATTTTTCCCAGAATGGGCTACGGGTTCTATTTCTTCCGAAAACACAAAACTGACCCTTGGTGGAACAACACAAGGATTACTTGCAGAATGTGTATCCTGCAAACATTCACAGATAGTAGCACTTCCGGAATTTCTTTCAAATGAAGAGGGGGCCACCCTTCCCTGCGCTGCATTAACCGCTTGGAATGCGTTATGTGAAGCTTCAACGCCCTATTCTGGAAAAAAGATTTTAACCCTAGGAAGTGGTGGTGTTTCTCTTTTCTCCATTCAATTTGCTAAATTATTAGGTTGCAAAGTAATTGCTATTTCACGAAGCCAAAACAACTTAAACAGGATGAAAGACTTAGGGCTGGATAATGGAGTCGAATCATCCTCGGTTATAAAATGGGGCGATGCCATTCGCAAATCAGTTTTTGGGGAAGTTGACCAAGCTATTGAGTTAGGGGGCGCCAGCACACTTCCCCAAACTATGAAAGCTACACGGATAGGGGGCGAAATCAGCCTTATTGGAGTTCTAGGTGGCAACGATAAAGAATTTAATCCGATGCCAATTATTATGAAATCTCTTAAGCTTCAAGGAATCTTTGTTGGTTCAATATCTATGTTTAAAAGAATGAATCAAGCAATTGAATCTAGCAAGCTAAAACCTGTGATAGATAAGGTTTTTAAATTTAAAAATGCGGTTGATGCATTTGTTTATATGTCGCAAGGTAATCATTTTGGAAAAATCTGTCTTAGCATTTAATAAGTTTGATTGGATGAGGAATTTCAATGCCATCGTAAATACTTAATAATTATCAATGACTTGGCCATCATCTTTAATGCTAAGCCATTTCAGCGTATCAAAACTCATAGAATTCGTTAAAAAAGCTACACTTCCATCACAACGCAAAATACTTGCCCCTCCGGTATGTGCTGATTGTATCGGGGTATTCCAGCCATACCGTCCGATACCATCGCTAGCGGATTGGCGGTTTTTAGTTCCAATTGGCCACCTGATAGTAACAATAGAAGCAGATTCAGTAAGACCGCTACCTTCGATGGCCGGAACCCCTGTGGAAGCACCCGTCCAAATGCCTGCCCGCTTTGCCATTCGAATATCAAGTTGATTAGAAGCTGCTTGACATCCAGCATACCCCGGAGTTGTGCCCCAATCACTTTGCTCCCCAACCATAATTGTATTAGAACTTCCATCTGTTATATCGGCAAAACGAACTTTACTACCTGGGTAGAGAACGCCGTTAGAAGCTGCAAAACCACCCCTGTGGCAAAAGATTGGAGCGCCATTTCCTGTATAATCAGCAACACGCTTTCCGCCAGTAGGATCTGTAAAATTAGCAGAACTTGTAGAAGCCCCCATAATACCGACATAATTACCTGTAAGTATTTGTACGCTCGTTGCAGCATCTTCGGGTACCATCATAGAAGGCATAGGGCTAGATGGACAGACATAAATTGGGACAACCATGTTATTAAAAAGATCCCTATTTTGCAAAGCTTGAGGGTTAGGAACATAAGTCGTTGCTTTTGGGTCTAAAAGGTTAAAGGCGTTCGATTGTTCAACATAAGGCATAATGATTGCAGCCCAACCATAAGTCCAAGTTCCAGTAGCACCAGCGGGAAAGGTAGAATTCGCCCCGTGATAGCCCTGCATTGCTAACCCGATTTGCTTCAAGTTATTTTGGCATTTCATCCGAGCAGCAGCTTCTCGAACTTTTTGCACTGCGGGCAACAACAGCCCTATAAGAATGGCGATAATTGCAATTACAACAAGCAATTCAATGAGTGTAAATCCTGATAAATTACGACTTTTAGAAATTTTCATCTGAAACTCCCAAACAGAGAGCGATTTAATAAAGGAAGGAATATGAGTGTAATTTATTTTTTAAATAAATGCTATTATAATTTTAAATATATCTAAAATTAAATCAAATTATTTAACTCTTAATAGCAAGTTCTACATGAGGTCTCCTCATTTATCTTACTTTATTTATTTTCAATCTCATAAATATGTAATGCTACCGGGGCATTTCCATAACCAAGCCGTTCTCCCCCATAGCGCTGGTACAGGTCAACACCCGAAAAATCATCGATAAAAAAACCATCATCCGCAATAATAGTACGGTCTTCAAATAACACTTTGATAGCAGTTCCTTTTTTCAAACCTGCGACTGAGATCTTAGTTGTAGGAAGGCTTGCTGGATTTGGCCTATCTTCGTGTTCACCAAAGATAATAGTTTCCTTTCCATCGGGAGTAACGAGACAAGTATGAGCCCACCAAACACGGCCACCATCGTGGGCAAATGCCACCCCTTCAATCAATTTTTCACCTGCCCCGATTTTCTGGAGAGGGATTTCTAATTTAACCCATTCTCCAGCAGAGGGAAGTTTTCCCATAGGGACAGCGACGCTTGGCAGAAAGGCTAAAGCGTAAGGCGCCACTTTATCTCCCCATCCTAAAAAGCCCCGAGCATGGCGATAAAAAGTACGCAAAAACCAGAAGGCTTTTTCATTATTATTGCGTAAGGATGCTAGATCGACTTCGCCCCAAGAAGCGGCATAAGTCCAACGGCCGTCTGCTTTCACAAGCGCTAATAAGTTCTTAGAGGGAGCATTAGAATCAATTTTCACCCAGGAAACAAGCTTTGTATCTTTGGGCCATTTGGCCGCATTTACGAGATACTGATTACCGTGGGGCACCCAAGAAAGCGAAGAAGGCTCATTGCCTGGAGCGTGATAGCCATCCGATTCATCGCGAAAAATATGAGGATCCATAGTAACTCTTGCTTTTCCTACGGGAGATTCTTCGGTAGTTTTTTTATAGTTTCCAAAGGAAAGGGCGTGGGTAGTAGCTGCAACGATAAGGGTTTTATTACCAGCCTTTCGCACCATATTTTCTAGAGGAGGATCAATCGTTACCATAGGAGTTTTTTCATAGGAATAAATAAGGGGTTGCAAACTACGAATTTCTGCTTGTAAGCCACGAAAAGTTGAAGGATCGGCTGGGCCGTGGGCTACTTGCCAACCTCTTGCGCCCCGCATTAGCTCGACAAAGATGTGGTAACGCCAGCGTTCGAAAGGAACGCTTTCGTACATTTGAGGACGAAGCCAGATAGATTTTTTCTGGCCAGCAATTAGGGGCTGAAGATCGGTATGAAGGGGAGCAGGATACCAAGGCTCGGTCTCTGGATCGAAGACATCAAAAAAAGTCGCCCGTTCAAATTCTAAACGATTCCAATAACCGCCATGACCTACCATTACAGGTTTACCCGTTGCTTGCCTTAACAAATCGACATCGGCTTTTACTTCATCAAGTTGCTTTTGAGTCATAGGAGTAAAGTAAGCAAAAGTTTCTTCCGGACCGGGGGAAACAGTAGCCACCATAGGAGCAGAGCCTAAATACTTAAGGTGATCAAGTGGCCAAGGCTTAGTTTTGGGTGGCATAAATGCTGTCGAGGTATAAAGACCTTTTTTCCAAAGTGCTTCGAGTTGAACTTGAGTGTAAAATTTGGGTATTTCTACCTGTCGCTCGCAATTCGTATCCCAAAGTGCCCGGTTCAAAAGGTTTCCACCATACCTGTCATAAAGTGCCCAAGGCTTAAGGTTAGATAAATCATAGAACTTGCCTGAATCTGCAGGCCCGTCATAAACAGGGTTATGTCCATAGGCAACTCCCCAAGGCATCCACGGTTTTCCATTAACAAGGAAGTCACCAAACTCGTTGATTTGGACTTTTTCGATAGCAGGTAGTGGGGCATCGTGAGCCAACCTACAAAATGGCGCTGATTTCACACTAACCAATGATTTTCCTTCTAAATCAATAACAGTACATTGAACCAACCAATCTCGATTTGGTTTATCAAATGGATGCAAAGGAAGAAAAGAAACATCAAGGTCCGTAACTAAGAGGTTCCGAAAATCATCTAAAACACCGATTGGAATTTTTTTCCGTTGTAGCGCAATGGTTTCGGTATCAGCAGGAATAGTAAATGTTTTAATTATCTTACCATTCGACTTAGTAAGAATTTCTAGTTTCAATTCCTTGACACGAGAAAGTTCTGTATAGGATAGGCCAAGATTAACTTTTACAAATTGTTTCTGTTCTGGTTGTAAATAAAGAGAACCTAATTCTAAATCAATTGGAACGGTCCAATTAGCAACGGCGTAGTTCGAAGAAGATATGACATTCTTTTTTGAGTCAAGAAGCGAGAGAGTAAAAGGTTTTTCATAATAAGCACGGCCAAGACCAAGCAAGGAATAGGAAAGGGTAACCGGTACACTTTTTCCTTTCGAAACTTTGGTAAGCAAACTAAAAACAGGAACATCCTCGGTGCCATCAGCCCAATTCATTTTCAAATAAAAATCAGAATCAGCATTTGGATTAGTAATCTGAGCGGTGATTTGATTACGGCCAAAAAGTTGCTCCCCAAGATCCAACTTCTCTAAATGTACTTTGTTTACAATCGTAGCCTTTGGAACTACTACTACCCCTCTGCTTAAAAGTTCGGTAGCACTACTTTCAGGCTCAAAAACTTCAACATCATCCCACCAAACAATGCCCATAGCATTTTGCTGAGGTTGGTGCCCAGTTCCTCCTAGCGTATAACCATTCATTCCGCGCGCACAAAGTTTAATTCGAATCGATTTCAACGGGGTTGTCGATAAAAAAACCTGCCTAATTTGGCGCCAATCTGAAGTACCAAATGATAGCGGATTCTTGTAAATATAATTAAAACCATTTAACCTTTGGCCATTTTCGTCTTCGGCATCAAGTTGGAGCATACAAAGCTGGTGAGTCTTGATCCACGCACGAACTTCGACAAGACGGGGCTCTTTTTGATTTAAAATAATGGGTGAACTGACAACACAAGTTTCATCCCCTGTTGGAATATTCATTTGCAAAGATGCATTACCCAAGTGAGGGGTAAGGTTATCAATTAAAGTAGTACCGCGATTCTCGGAATTGCTATTATGCCAAGTATTAAAAATATAGTAGATACCGGGAGGGAAATAACGAAATCGTTGGGGCTTGGACCAACCAGAAGGGTAGGATTTTTCATTCGCTTCAAATCCGCCGTTGGCAAGAAGATTAGAAGCGGCAGGGCCAGATTCATTTAGCGAAGCCTGTAGAATTTGAACAGAACCCATTTTACCTGATGCATAAATGATGTCACAAACGACAGATAAGGGCAACTTAGCTCCCAGCGTTAAATAGGTTTTATCTTTTTTAGCAGATTCAAACCAAAGCTCGGCAGGTAGTTTTACCTCAACTGTTTTTTCAGCATAAGTTCCTTCTGGGACGAAAGCATTTATTGAAGTTACAAATGTTTTCGAAGCAGGGGCATCATAAGAAACAACATTCGACCACTTAATCGCAATGGATACCGCATCTTTGGGCACATCTTTACCCGAAATTTTTACACTAAATGTAAGGTCTCTTACCATAGTAAGTGGTTGGGAGATATAAACGGGATCGACTCTCGGGAAGCCACCTGCATCGGGCCAACCTTCCAGCTTTTTTGGATTATGAATTGCGACCCAGTTTACTGCCTGAGAAACAGTAGATGGCGAACTTAGCACAACCGAACGCTGACCCCTAGGTTTATCCGCATCACGCCATTCCCAATTGCCATTAAAACGCCAACCATCAGGGTTATAATCCCTACGGTTGAAAACCTCGGTTGTGTAATTCCAATGGTGATTTTTTAGTTCGGGCAGATGAGTAATCCAATCGTCCTGAAAATCACCATTTCGAAGAAGATTGCCTTGCCCGAATGAAGTACTTGCAGGAAGAAGGATTACAGCAAGGCAGCAAACGAAGCTTATTGCACTTAAAAATAAAGGCATTGAAGACTTCAACCTAGATTTTACCTTTTTAAGGAATGATGGCAGGGTTACTTTCACAAAACCAATACTGGTATACTGAACCATGGTTCCATCCTTTAAAAAATAGCATAACGCACAAGGTGGGGAATCGACTCGGAATTTATAAACTTGAACAAAAGAAGAAATTTTATCTTAAACTGTCTAATCTTTTATGCAACAAATAAAACAAAATATTTAATGCGACCATTACTTATTTCACGATACATTATCAATCATATCTGCCACTGGCTTCAATAGGCCAAATATCGATAACGGTGCCACTTCTTGAAGCAATAACATTTCGGTGCAGGTTCATAGAAGCGCAACAATGTGCGGTGATGACTTCCCGCTTATCGCCGATGGAAGGCAGGTCTGAAATGCACTCAACCCTAGTATGTTCTTCAGCAAGTTTAAATATCTTCTCGTCGGGCTTTCCTTTAACCAAAGGCATACCAAAATCTTTGGAAATAGCTTTACTCCCAGCATCAAGGACATAGAGGCCAGGGCACCTACTTATGACCGATGTCAAAACGGAAAGGGACGGGTTAAATTCCGGCCTAGCTTCATGATAAATGCAATCCATAAGTAAAAAAGAACCGGGTTGAATTTCGTCAATACCATCGATTTTGACCGCAAATTCATAGGTACCAGTACCTGCTCCTGTAACTAGCTTTACTTCAATCCCTGCACTTTCAATCATCCTTCGTGTTGCAACTAATGACTGAAACCCTTCCATTGATTTCTTTTTTTTCTCATCATGATCAAGCATAAGTTGCAAGTGGCCATCGTATCCTTGCAATCCAAAAAAATTAACATTGGTGGTACTGGTGATTTTTTTTACAAGATCGCAGGTAGGTTTTCCTGGTTGGGTACCACACCGATTCATGCCGATATCAACTTCAACAAGGACATTAAATGAAGTGTTAAATTTAGTAGCAAAATGAATTAGCTGAAGAAGGTGTTCCTCACAATCGATGCAAATAACAACTTGGGTTTTCTTAGAAAGGGCAGCGACTCGAGCTAATTTTTGTTCCCCAATAATTTGATTTGCGATCAAGATATTTTTAATTCCAGCATCTGCAAGGATTTCAGCTTCACTAACTTTGGCACATAAGAAAGAATGCTCCCCAAGGGAAGCTAGGTATTTTACTAGGTTTGCACATTTAAGGGATTTGAAATGGATCCTCAGGTTTCGCCCATTCAGCCTGCTTTGCATAGTTGATAAGTTTTTATCTAGAACCTCTAGATCGATAATTAGTTGAGGCGTATCAAGATCAAAAACTGACAGTCCTTTAATCACATTCATCGCATATCCCCTAGTTTCAACAAATTAGTTCTTATCATCATAATGAATTTATAATTAAATTTACCATTTAAAACCTGCTCTTGACTGAAAGACCAATTCTGTGAAATAGCTAAAAGATAATAGGTTTCTTTTGTTTTTAATAAGGTTTTTACTTGTAAATTATGGGAATGACTGAGCAAAACAATACTGAAGCAATAAACAAAAGGCGCAAGAAATGGCGAAATTCTTGGCAAATTCCGGTATTTGTTTTAGGCCTAATCGTGTTGGGAATTTCCTTCGCTTACAAATCTATTTCTGATGAGAAATTAGGCGGAACCAATTCGGTCATTTTTGAAAAAGTAAACTCATTAGTTAAAGCTTCTGACTACGACTCGGCGCAAATAGCCTGTGGTGAAATAATTGAAAAATATACCGCAGATGTATTCTTACAGTCAAAAGCAAAAATCTATTACGCAGAAATAAGCCTGCTTAAATTTGAAAAAAGTTATCAACCTCGAGACTCGGAAGAAGCGTTTAAGACTCTAAAAAACATTAAGCAAGAAACCCTTAAGACAGAAGACAGCGACAAATTAAATTTCTTACTGGCAAAGGCTTGCATTCTAATAAGAACAAATATGAAACCGGCACTTTTGGCCTTAGAAAAAATTGCGCTAGAATCCAAAGATGACTCTGAAAGTTTAGCTTTAATTTGCCTAGGCTATATGACCTTGCCAGAACCTGATTACATTAAAGCTCTCAAAGCAAACGAAGAATTCCGCAACCTTCCTTTGCTTTCCGATGATAAAAGAATTCCCGCTCAGATTATAGGGGGGGAGTTACTTATGAAACTTCACCGCCCTGATGATGCGAGAAAAGTATTACAGAACATTACTTCTAAATCTAACCCGGCTTTAGAAATCAAAGCAAGGCAACTTCTTGCACACAGTTATATGGAAGAAAGCCTTTGGTTAGAATCTGTAAATATTTTGAAACAAGTTTTAGAATCGCCGAAAGAAATATTAGAAGATATGGGCAAGCCCTTATATTTTATGGGCTATTGCCTAAAAAAAATTGAATTACCTCGGGAAGCTGAAAAATCTTGGATCGAATGTGAGCAGAAAAGTAAAGGGGATGAGCGCTATGCTGCTTCATTCCAACTTGCGCAAATCTACCTTGAAAGCAAATCTTTTTCTCAACTTGCAAATAGCCTTGCAATACTAGTAAGGAATTGCAAATCAGAAAAAGAATGGAGCAACAGTTACTTTACTATTGTTCAGATTCAGAATTTTTTTGAAAAGGCGCAAGCAGAATCTTCTCAAGCTAGAGAATTCGAATTGGCACTTAAAATCAACGATTCTTTACAAAAGATTTTCCCTAAAAATAAAGCCTTAGGTTTAAGGGCCGATGTCTTAAATACTTGGGCTGATGCTAAGCTTAAAGAATCTGATGATTCTTTAGACAGCAACCTGACTAAAACATTAAAGCGGGCCGGGTTAGAATTGCTAGTTGAAGCTGGGACTCTGAACCTTAAGTCTGCATCCTTATTTGATAATCCCATTAAGTCTCTCGATGAATTATGCAAAGCAACTGCTAGATTTCGTAAGGGTGGCGACTTACAAAAAGCTAAGCAAAGTTTGCTTCTTTTCATTCCTTCCGCTGGAAATGACAAACGCTTAGGTGATGCTCTTTATCAATTGGGGGAAGTACAAAAAGAATTAGGGCAAACTGAAGAAGCAAAAAGTTCTTATCTCACTTCTTTAAAATATCAAGGGCCGCACACTTATAAAGCAAGGTATCAGATTGCTATAATTTTGATGGAAAGAAATGAGTTGGATCAAGCCGCTGATACCCTTGAACAAAATTTACAACTTCTTCGCTTTGATCCCGATACCGAAGTTCAAGAGAAATCACTATTTGCACTTGGATCTATTTTCTTCCAACGAAAAAATTACCGTATGGTGGTCAGGCGTTACGAAGAAGCATTAGAAAGATTTGGGAAGAATAATCAAGCTGTAAGAGCAAGGCTTCAACTAGCAGAATCTTATCGCCAATTGGCTAATCAAGAACAACAAAACTTTATTTTAGGTGAAAAAACAACCAGCGAAACCAAGAATCATTACCAAGCTGAACATCAAAAGTGGTTACAAAAATCTGCCGACACTTACCAAGATCTTGAACAACTTGCAGACTCACCCTTGGGAATTACTCAACTTTCTGAAGATGAGCGACTTTTAATTCCTCTCCTTGCGGCGGAATGTAAGTTTAATATGGGTCAATATGAGGCTGCAATGCTTGTTTATGCCAAGTTTTCTGTAAAAACCAAAGGTAAAAAAGAAATGCTCCACGCTCTCGGTGGCTTGGTTCGGTGTCATTCAGCTCTAGGTCAATTCGAACTCGTACAACAGCGTCTTAACGAATTAAAAGCCCAGTTAAACGATATGGATGAAACCGTCCGAAAAGAATGGGAACCTTGGCTTGCCATTGCTAGCAAACCTATTCAAAAATAGCCTTTACAAATATTCTTCAACTCATCTTTGCTATTATTCATAAAATACGAAAGGTAAAAGGGGTTATGGCATTGCCATAATTTTCAACTGTATTTTCTTGGAATACTGCTTTTCCTAGAATATGGTTTTCTTTTACACCAACCTTTATTAAAAATGTCGGAGACACAAACCATGGCAGATAAAATTAACAAAAGAAGTCTTACAACAACCGAAGGCATTAGTAGAGCACCTAATCGTGCAATGCTTCGGGCCGTTGGTTTTCATGATGACGATTTCGACCGCGCTATGATTGGCGTGGCGTCTCTTTTTAGTGATATCACGCCCTGCAATTCTCATCTTGACAGGCTTGCAAGAAAAGGTTGTGAAGGGATTCGTACTGGTGGTGGGGTGCCTCAAAACTATGGAGCACCTACCGCTTCGGATGGTATTATGATGGGCCATCAAGGCATGCGTTATAGTCTTGTTTCCCGTGAAGTTATTGCAGATAGCCTCGAAGTTGTCAGCGCGGGAATGAACCATGATGGACTTTTGGCAATTGGCGGATGCGACAAGAATATGCCCGGCTGCGTAATGGCGATGGCACGAATGAATATTCCAAGCATCTTTCTGTATGGTGGTAGTATTTTGCCTGGCATCGGGCCCGCAGGTGAAGACATCGACATTGTTTCTATTTTTGAAGCTGTAGGTAAAAACCAAGCAGGAAAACTAGATGCCAAGGGCGTTCACAAGATTGAATGTGAAGCTTGCCCAGGCGCTGGGTCTTGTGGTGGAATGTACACTGCCAACACCATGAGTTCCGCAATCGAAGCTATGGGGCTTTCGCTTCCTTACGGCGCAAGTAATCCTGCGGTCAGCGCTGCCAAAGAACGAGAAGCATTTCTTGCGGGTAAGCAAGTTGTTCAATTGGTCAAGGATAACATTCGGCCTAGAGATATCATCACTCGAAAATCCCTTGAAAACGCCTACACTTTCGTGCTTGCATTAGGCGGTTCTACCAATGCGATATTGCATTTGATGGCAATTGCTAAAGAAGCACAGGTTGAATGGACACTTGCAGATTTTGATCGAATTGGCGATAAAATTCCCCACCTCGCTGATCTAAAACCGGGTGGCAGATTTGTTATGAACGATCTGCACCGAGCAGGTGGGACTCCCCCTGTTCTTAAAGCCTTGCTCGAAGCTGGACTCCTTCATGGCGACTGTATTACTTGCACTGGCAAGACCCTTGCTGAAAACCTCAAAGAGGTCGAAAGTATTTACAAAAACAAGAAGCAAGAAGTTATCAAACCTTTGGATAAACCAATGCATGCTTCAGGCCACCTCGTGATTCTTCATGGAAACCTCGCCCCCGATGGCGCAGTCGCAAAAGTTGCAGGCTTGCAAAACCGCAAAATCACGGGCCCTGCGAAAGTATTCGATGGGGAAGAAGCTTGCTTCCACGCTATTCAAGATAGACAAATAAAATCGGGTGACATTGTAGTTATTCGAGGTGAAGGCCCTGTTGGCGGACCAGGCATGCGAGAAATGCTTTCCGTTACTGCAGCTTTGGTTGGGCAAGGCCTAGGCGAAAGCATTGGACTTATCACCGATGGAAGATTTTCTGGAGGTACTCACGGCCTTGTTGTAGGCCATGTTTCCCCTGAAGCTTGGGTCGGTGGTGCCATTGCGCTTATTAATTCGGGCGAAACGATTACCATTGATGCGGATGCAAAGGTAGTAAAAGTGCATCTTGATGATGCTGAATTAGCGAGACGAAAAGCTGCGTGGAAAACTCCAGCTCCAAGAGAAACCGCTGGGGTGCTTGCAAAGTATGCGAAGTGTGTAAAATCGGCATCAGAAGGTGCGGTAACCTACTAAACCATAGTAAAAGCTGGTTTTGGTTCCTTTTATAACGATTACATCGACCCGGAAGAATAGGCAATTTGACCTTTCCGGGTCTTTTCATTTTATTTCATTCTCTCTTTTTGCGATCATTAATTTTTATGTTTTTCATCAAAGGAGATGCGATGGAACTTTCGTCTTTAATTGTTGCTTTAAGTCTTATTAATTCAAATCAAGAGTCGGGTAAAATATTACCTGGTTCGACCCCTGCCATTCTTTTTGCAAACCCCCCTGCCCCAGAAACTATGGTTTTCTTCCTCAAAGAAAGTGCTTACAGTCATTGGCAAAATCTAGCTATAGACAGACTTGGTAATTTGAGACCACGAGTTGTTTATTCACCACAAGGTGCTTACTACCTTTACAACGGAATGTCTTACCCCTTTGTTGAATCTCGCAGAGGAAACTTCGCACCGACAGAACTTGGCTTTCGCTCTTTTTATATGCCCTATGCAGAAGAAATAATAATTGAAGAGAAAAAGTGAACGGCATCCAACCCCCAGAATCTAAGCTTTATATTTCATAAAAATTAGATTCAATTTTGAATGCCGTATTGATCTTGTAGTTATCTAAAGAAACCCATCCAGAAGCTAAAGAGTTGTGTTCGATCGGTATCTGCTTTGACGATTGGGAAGCCAAAGTCAAGTGCAATAGGAGTAGGCCCCAACATTGGAACCACAAACCGAAGACCAGCACCAGCCGAGACTCGGTAATCAGAAATCTTGCTAATGTTTGAATCAACCGTACCGCTATCAATAAAGCCGACCATAAAAATCTGGTCATTGGCTTTCAAAGGCACCTGATATTCCATCGAGTTGAGGAACATAAAATCCCCACCGACCATGTACCCGTTCGTATTAGGACTAACCCCCCTAAACTGGAAACCGCGCATAGACCTAAAACCACCTGCAAAGAATCGTTCATAAACAGGAGTTTCATCGCCTGCATAAGAAAACTGTGAACGGAGGGCCATAACATGCCTACCACTACCATCTGCGCGTTGGTAAACCGTAATGAACTTATTTAATTCGACTGAGACAAGCGGGAAGTTATAAGCCCCAAAAGCTTGTTCAAACGAAAAGTCTAAAAGGCTACCCTCAGTAGCTCGGAGATAAGAATCTCTAGAGTCTCTGGTAAAATTAGCTCGTAAGCCTAGCAAGAAGTTTTGTCCTTCGACCGAGGTGTAATCAACTGGGGCACCAGGGGCTACTCGATAAACGCCAACATCTTCAATTCTCAAACTAGCATTGGCATTCCAATACTGATTTAATTTCCTGCCCAAAGTAAACCTACCACCTGCACGAGTTTCATCATATTCATCAAATCTGCGTGTGTAATAGTAACCACTTGCCCCAAAGCTAAATAAAGAATCTAAAAGAAAAGGTTCCCTGAAGCTTGCGGTGTAGCGTTGCAACTGGGTACCGGGGACAGCTTCTAATCGGAACTCTTGGCCAGCTCCACGAAAAGCCCCACCACTTAACAAGTCATCTAAACTTGTTGGAATGCGTGTAATATCAAAGTTTCGTTCGTTAAGAACAATACTACCATTTAAGCCCGCATCGGAGTTAACGCCCACACCAAACAAAAGGCTGCCTGTGCTTGCTTCTTGCACCGTGACTAAAAGGTCTTTAAATTCGGATTCAAGATCGGGGTCAAGAACTGTAACGGTGGGCCTAACAGCGCCATCAGGGGAAGCTTCGAAGATATTAAGTCTTGCAAGGTTTTTCTCAGCAAGCCTTAAATCTGGATAAGTCAGCACCTGACCTGGGAATAAAGGAACCTGGCGTAGAATAACATTTTGCTTCGTGCGTTCGTTACCTACAACAAACACTTGCCCTACCCGAGCAGGTGGCCTTTCAAAAGCTTCGTATTGAATTCTCAATAAGCCTGGGACATCGGGTGAAAAAACTGGTACTGGATTAAGACGCATTTCACGGCCGGTGTATCCAACATAATCTTCCATCACTTTTTTATCTTCGTTGATTTTACTTTCACTAAAATATTCTCCGCTTTTTATTTTGCTTAACTGCTCGACTTGTTCCGCTGGCATAGACTTCAAGTTGACCACCTGAGGTGGCCCCTGTACCTGATACCGAACGCCTTCCTTAACATGAAAAACAAGATCCACTTCTTTACCATCTGGAGTCCAGACAAGTTCACGGGAAACATGCACATCTAGAAACCCAAATGATTTGTAATACTCTTCGAGTTTAACGGCATCGGCGTCAGCCATTGCACTATTGTAGGTGCCACCAAAAAGGCCAAGCGTTTTTGTCGCTGTTTGAATATGGGTTGCAAGCACAGCACCACGGACAAATTGCTGCCCTTTGAAATCAATGGAACGCACTTTGACTAATGGGCCTTCAGTAATATTGAAAATAACTTCTTTATCGCTTGGATCCCCACCCTTAAGCAAATCACAACTCGCAAAGGGTCGACCCTGCTCGTTATATCTTCTTACAATCGCCTGACAGGCAAGCTTGTTAGTGATCGGGCTTAATGGTTTCCCTTTAGTTACCATACTTAGCTGACTTAATTCATCTTCTTTTAAATGCTTTGCACCAAGGTAGGTTACATTTTGAACAACACTTGGAAATTCCTTAACAAGGAAAAATATATTTACTTTGTTATTGGGAAGGGTTTCAATTCTAGGATCAATGTGCGCAAATTGCTTTGTTGCCATTAATTTTCTGACATCATCTTGAATCACACCAGGTTGGTATTCTTTACCGGGCTTAGTTGCAAGCTGCGAGGTTATCGACTGGGTTGCAACCACTCGGTTACCTTGAACAATCACATCTGCGATAAGAACTTTGGTAACACTTGCAGGGGCTTGGGCTTGCAATTCACATAGAGGCAACCACAGCAGCACCGCTGTGCAAAGCAGAAAATCAAAATTCAGTTTTTTTCTGTAACGATCCAGCATGAACAAAACCCTTGATTGGGTATAAGGTATCTCGCAAGGCGGGGGTTTAATAAAGTAGTTTGATTGAAGTGTCAATATGAATTGAAGCGTTGTTATCGACAAAAACTCAATAAGTCTTTAATCCTAGTAAAAAAATTCTAAACTTGATACGATTTGAAAAATTATTGGAAAGATGGGCACTTATTTCCCTTCTATCTCATAAAAATGAAGATAGATTTGTTTAGATATTGTTCGAAATTCAAACTTACAGCTATGGGACAGATTCAAAATGATTAATCATACCTGCCTTATTACGGGTGCTGGTGGCTTGGTTGGCAGTTACTTAGCCGAAGCTTGTATTAAGCGTGGCTATAAAGTAAAAGCGTTGATCCGTCAGGGTTCAGATGGTTCATTTCTTGAGAATAGCGGGGCTGAAGTGATTGGGGGGGATTTACTTGATCCTTCCCTCCCCAAAGAATCATTCCAAGGGGTTGATGTCGTTTTTCATTGTGCTGCGAAGGTGGGAGATTGGGGTTCGGTTGATTCTTACCGTTCAGTAAATGTTGAAGGGCTAAGAAAGTTACTGGATTCGCTTGATCCAAAAAATCTGTACAAGTTTATTCATTTTAGCAGTTTGGGCGTTTATGAAGCGAGGCACCATTATCAGACGGATGAATCGACCCCTTTACCGGAACAACATTTTGACGGATATACGCAATCCAAAGTAGAATCAGAAAAACTCGCATTACAATATCAAAAGGAAAAAGGCTTCCCGATTGTTGTTTTAAGGCCAGGTTTTATTTACGGCCCCAGAGATCGAACTGTTCTACCAAGGCTTATGGATAAGCTTAAAAGTAAAGAAGTTAAATACATTGGTAGTAGTGGTTACGCTATGAACAACATCTTTGTAGGTAATTTGGTACAAGCGGCATTTCTAGCATTAGATAACCCAAAAGCAGTTGGGGAAGTTTTTAATCTGACCGATGGAGAAAAAGTCAGTAAAAAACGATTTATCAGCACAATAGCAAAGGGGATGAACCTTCCAACGCCTTTTTTCATACCAGTGCCTTTATGGCTTGCTAAAATGCTTGCCAGTATGATGGAAAAAAAAGCCTTGAAAAGTGGCGCTCAGCAAGCACCCAAGATTACTAGGGCCAATATAAAGTTCCTTGGCCTTAACCTCGATTTCAGTATTGAAAAAGCAAAACGAGTGCTGGGATACAATCCCACTCAAAGTTTTGACGATGCAATGACTGAAACTCTTAACTGGTACAAGCTTAAATCCTAAAAATGATACAAGAATACTCTTTGCGACAGCAAGTTCTACCGTTAGATTAACTCAATCTGTATTTATCTAGGAGTAAATTATGAGCATTCATACGAAGAAAATTATCCTTCTGCTTGAACAACAATACCAAGAATTGGAAGTATGGTACCCCTATTACAGGTTAAAAGAAGCTGGAGCACAAGTGGTTCTGGTAGGCCCCGAGGCGGGTCATACTTATCCCAGTAAACTTGGCTATCCAGCAAAAAGTGAAGTTGCAGCAAGAGATATCAACCCAAATGATTTTGATGGCATAATAATCCCGGGGGGATTTGCACCAGATTTTATCCGTAGAACCGAGGCTATGATCAAACTGGTTAGCGTGATGGCTGAACAAGGCAAACTAATTGCAGCAATTTGTCACGGGCCTTGGGTTCTTTGTTCCACGCAGGCCTTAAAAGGTAAAAAAGCCACTTGTTTTTTTGCCATTAAAGACGATGTTATCAATGCAGGAGCAAACTATATTGATGCAGAGGTTATCAGAGACGGGAATTTAGTTACCAGTAGAAAACCTGACGACTTACCAGCATTTATGACCACAATATTCCAAGTGTTAATTGAAGCTAAGTCTGCCAAGGTTAAATCCTAATAGGTTAAACCTTAAGTAGACCAACTACTTTCATTTTCAGTTTTTTTAAAGAGAGGATTTTTTGATGAATTCGAATTCTTATGCCCCCGTTAAAGAAGATAAATTCGCTTTTGGTATCTGGTGCCTACAAAACAGAGGCCGAGATCCGTTTGGCGACCAGACCCGTTCCGAAATCTCCGCACTTGATTGCATCAAGGGGCTTGCTGCTAGAAATTGTTATGGCTTCGAATTCCACGATAACGATATCATCCCTTTTGGTGCTTCTGCTTCACTTCAAGATTCCATTATCTCGGACATAAAAAAATGCATGGCAGATACTGGAATCAAAGCAACTATGGCAACTACCAACAACTTCTATCACCCTATTTTTAAGGACGGCGCTTTCACAAGTACCGACCCCGCTGTACGACTATTTGCTACTCAAAAAGTTATGCGCTGCATTGATATTGCACACGAACTCGGTTCCGAAGTCTTTGTCTTCTGGGGTGGCCGTGAAGGCGTTGAAGTTGATGCAAGCAAAGATCCCATTGATGCTTTCAAATGGTTCAGAGAATCTTTAAACTTCCTTTGCAATTATGTACGACACCAAGGCTACAAAATCCAATTTAGTCTCGAACCAAAACCTAATGAACCCCGTGGCGATTTGTACCTACCCACCGTGGGTAGCGTACTTGCTTTTATCAACACACTTGAACACCCAGATATGTGTGGCATTAACCCCGAAACAGCACATATTAAAATGGCAGGCCTAAACCCCTACCACGAATTTGCCCAGGCTCTTGATGCAGGCAAACTTCTTGATGTTCACCTCAATGGCCAAAAACCTTTGCGCTTTGACCAAGACCTTACCTTTGGCAGCGATGATCTCAAAGAAGCTTTCTTTACTACCAAGCTTTTAATTGATCACAAGTATTCAGGAACAATAGGATTTGATTGCCATCCATACCGTACTGAATCTGACCCTTGGGACTTTGTAGATCGTAACCTGCGAACTTACAAAATTATGCAAGAAAAAGTGAAGCTCTTTAATGAAAACAAGATGATCCAAAATCTTCTTCAAGAAATTCACGGAGCTTCCAAGAACTTGCTAGGCACAATTGGAAAATTCACTCCTGATGCTGCTTCCAAACTTAAGGCAATGACCTTTGATCCTAATGCATTGGCAGCAAGAAAATTACCTTACGAAAAGCTTGATCAGTATTTAACTGAACTTCTCCTAGGTGTTCTTTAATTTAACCTTTAAATAAATTGAGGCGAGATATGACTCCAAATCATTCACCAGGTTTTCTTGCAATCGTTAACGAAGCAAAAAAAAATGTTCGGGAATGCTCGGTGCAAGATGTCAAATCTCGCCTCGATAAAGGTGAAAAACTTCTGCTCGTTGATGTTCGCGAAGAAAGCGAATTTGCGCTTGATCATCTTCCTAATGCCATCCATATTGGAAAAGGCGTACTCGAACGAGACATTGAATCTAAAATCCCAGATCACAATGCTGAAATATTTGTTTATTGCGGGGGCGGACTTCGCTCTGCTTTATCAGCGGAAAATCTCGGCCGTATGGGTTACTCTAATGTAATTTCAATGGATGGCGGGATTCGAATATGGAGAGAAAACGGATTTCCACTTACCTCCAAGTAAAAAGCTCAGGCTTTTCTGTTTCTATTGGCTACCTGATTATCTCTGTTATCCGCCAATTTGCAGACACATTTGTATTGGCATTTCTATTGCTTGCATCTTCTGCAAACTTTAATGGGATTGAAAGTATTGGACTAATTCTATTCCATCTTTCAATAGGCTTTGCCCTTGCAGGACTAATTATCTCCCCAAGAAAAAGTTCGGGGGATATACTTTTAGCTTCTCTTGGTTCGTTAATATCTTTAAGCTTCCTTGCAATTCCATTCCTCTTGGGGAACCTCCTAGACCCTATATTTCTTGGATTTTCACTCGGGTTCGGTTTGAACTTCTGGAGTAATTCTCTGCTTGTTGCCTGCAATCTTAACAAAACCACCGCAAGACAAATCGATAACGCTAGCATGGTTTTATTTACCCCTGTATTCTTGGGAGGCATATTAGGTGCCCAACAAATTCTTCCCCCTCCAGATCAAATCGTATTCCCTGCTTTTAAATTTCTAGTACTAGCGCAGGGAATAAGTTTTATTTGTACACTTCCAATGTTTATTTTTTGTAAAAATTGCCCTGTTCCAACTTATAAGGAAGCAGAAAGGGTTTATCCTTCTTCTTGGCGAGATGATTTTACACCCTTAATTGCTAGAAGTCTTATTTCTGGAATTATTTTAGGGCTAGCTTATTTAATTTTAACGGGAAGTATCCAATTTATCTCTTTTAATTGGTTGTTCGAATCTAACAACTTTTTAATTATGAGCGCCAGTAGCCTTGTTGGGGTTTTATTCTTTTATTTTGTAAACCACCCATTACGGACCGTTGGTTCGGCCCCTTGGAGTATGGCCCTTTGTGGGTTGGCTTTTTTTTCAATAAGTTTCTTTCCAGAAACTTCAATTCTAAATGCTGCTTTACTTTTTCTTGGGTTGGGAAATACCCTTGCTTGTATTAGAAGGGCTTGCAGACCCGAAGATATACTACAATCAAAAGCAGCTCACCTTTTGTTCAGCTTTGCACCTTGGCTATTTGGCATAGTTTTTGGTTGGTTATTTGCCTATTTAAAACTGACGCCAGTTATGGCAGGATTCTTACTGATTTTTGCGAGTGTGGCTCTTGCTTGGGTTACTCTTCGCGCTTTTATTGAACAACTTGTCTCACTTGCAATGATTCCAATGTTTAAACTCACCGCATTAGGCCCAGGCCTAGAACAAATGCCTTACCGTGGCCCAGTCATTATTGTTGCAAATCATTGCTGCTATCTAGACCCATTTCTTGTTGGAAAAATTGGACCGCGTAGAATTATTCCTATGATGACAAGCGTCTTTTATGATCTACCGGTTATTCGTTGGCTTGTGGCTAAAGTTGTTAAGGCCATCCGAGTAGAAGCAGCAACCTTTCGCAGAGAAGCCCCTGAATTAGAAGAAGCTATTGCAGTTTTAAAACAAGGGGAGAATCTTTTAATATTCCCTGAGGCAAGGCTTCGAAGAAAAGAAAACCAATTGCTTTTCCCTTTTGGTCAAGGCATTTGGCATATTTTGTGCAAACTTCCTGACACCCCAATTATTCCTATTTGGGTTGAAGGTACTTGGGGAAGTTTCACATCAAACTTTAACGGGCCACCCCTAACCAACAAAAAAATGGATTGGTTAAGAACAATAAAAGTCGTGGTTGGTGAATCAAGGACCATCCCCAAGGATTTATTAACCGATCATAGGCTTACCAGAAAATACCTTCAAGATGCAGTTCTTGAAAATCGGTTATTAATTGGCTTGCCCAAAACTTTGCCTTATTCCACTTCCCTCACCGAAGAGCCTTTCCCAGAATAATAACCCAGCACCTAGGTAAGACAAATATTATCTAGGTACTCAGTAAATTAATTGCTCAAATTACTCGGGTAACGCTTTAACCAACTCTTTACAACCAATTGAAAAATACAAACCGTGTTCGCCATCACCATTACTGATTTTAATTAATAGAGGATTGAGGCCTTTTTTAAGCTTTACCTCTACGGTATTCCTCGCAGGCACTGCTGCAAAATGATTTTTGTCTTTAAACACTTCAACCCCATTCAACCAAATCTTGACACAATCATCCGCTCCCAGAAGAAGCGTTGCATCCTGATCGATAGGAGAATCAATCACTTGATACAGATAAGAAATAATTAAATTAGCATCAGGGGAATAATGTGCAGCAAGGTCTAGAAATCCGTTGGATTTAGTACGAACCTTGTTCCAAGAAACCGGCCCCGTCTTTCCCTTTAACTTTTGCGTAAGTTCAACTTTGGATTCGGGTTCTCCTTTTTTATCAAAGTTTTCATCACTAGAACCACTATCAAAAGGCCCAATAATCTGCCACCATTCGGGAGAAAAAGAAGCGGTCTGAAGGGTAGATAGATACTCGACCACATCAATAAGCTCTTGCTCAGTCATCCCTTTAATTAAATCAGCGGGCATCAGAGAGTTAGGCCCCTTCGTTTTAGAATCGACATCTTTTTTATCGATTCTATAATCTTTACCATTCCCGTCACGAAGAACAACATAATCTGAATTTTCCGCAACAACCAATCCAGTAAGAACCTGTCCCTTTTTCGTTTCAATAATCCAAGTTAGGTATTGGTCAGCGATAGCCTTGTTAGGATTAATAAGTGAATCATAAAGGTTTTCCTTGGTAGCTTTCTTCCCAATCATAGAAAGATCTGGGCCGATAGCACCGCCTGTACCTTGAACAGAATGACATTTAATGCATTGAAGTTGCGAATTATTACTTGCAGCCATAAGATTTTTACCACGAACGACATCCCCTTTTTTCAAGGCAAGTAGGCTTGAAGCAGGTAACTTTTTAGGATCAAGTTTCCCTGGAGCAGGATAAGCAATCATCGCTTTATTTCTCAAATCTTGATAGGGACTATTACGAAGTAAACGACCCACTTCTTGCATTATCCCATCGGATCCAGAGTCTTTTGCTTTTAACAAAAGAAAATCTGAACCATTCCTAGTGCCTGCTAATGCCCCTGCTACCAAAATTCTTTTTGAAATCTCGGATTTTTGATCGTTAAAAACTGAAAATAGGGTTTCCATCGCCTCGGGATAACCGGCGATTTTTCCCTTCGTCTGCCCAAGCATAGCTAAAGCATTTGCAGAATCTTGCACCAAATTATTATTGCCTTGCAATACTTGTGTTAAAGTTTCAACCGACTGTTTATCAGGTAAGGCACCAAGTGCAAAAATTGCTTGTTTTTGTACCCTTACATCCTTATCAGTTAAAGCCAATTTAGAGACCAAAGGTAAGGCACTCTTAAGCCGGGCAGTTTCAACAAGAATAAGCCCAAGCCGCCTATCTACTTCATTTCCAGCAAGTAATCCGTTTACAGACTTAAGTAGTTCAGGGCTGGATGATAAATAACCCCATTTCGTTGGTAGATATATTTTCAACCATTCTAATGCTTTTTCTCGAAGTTCCGGGTTCGATTTAGAACTAACTATATCAACAAAAAACTTCCCATCAGCAGGGTTATCGTTGGATGCAAGAATGTTAATGAGTTTTAGTTTTTGATCTAAAGGTATTGAATCTTTAGCAAGCATACCAGTGATATCTAAAATCATATCCTTAGGACGAAGTTCAAAAACGAGATCGCCAACATTAGAAGACCAAGTGGGGAATTGATTTTTAAAATCAGCAAGAAAGAATTCCCTATGTTTAGAATCGGTGCCCGCAGCTACTTCAATAGCTTTCAAATAGAAGACATCTTTACCTTCATATTTTTTCGCAAGCTTATAGAACAATTGCCTAGAACTTTCATCGTCTGATTCACGAAGGTTGACAAGAACTTCTCTAGCAACCCCAAGGCCGCCCTTGGCAATAAGTTCCTCGACTCTGACTTTTGTTTCTGGTGGAAGATTTTTCAAACCAGGATAGGTATCTGCAATTTTGCGAATTTGAAGCCATTTAAATTCTTCCCTCTGCTCGAGGGTCTTTGGAAGCTCTTTGGGAAAATCAACGAACCAAAGGATTCGTGCTGCAACCCAAGCTTTTTCTGCAATCTTCGGATCCGATAAAATCATTTCTGCCAACTCAGTTCTTTTTCCAATTTCCATAGCAAGAATATGCTGGACAGCAATATAACGAGTAGCGTTACAACCGGAAGAAAGTCCTTGAATAATCCCAGCGGGGGTAGAATAATCAACTGGAGGAACTATAGACTTAGCCCCTTTAGGAGCAAGTCGATAAATCCGTCCCCTAGTTGTATCGCCCATCCCGTGCCCGCCAACGCCTGGGTCATACCAATCAGCAACAAAGACCGAGCCATCAGGTGCAACTTTAACATCGCTAGGTCGAAACCACCCGTCAGTGCTAGAAACCATATTTTCCTGTTCGACGGCAAAGCCAGCGCCATCAATTTTTGTATGGTAACAACGAAGGCTACGAGGCCCCGCGTCGGTATGTAAAGGTTGGCCACGGTATTGCTGTGGCAAAAGTTGAGCTTCATAAATGCACATTCCCGTCGGGCTACCAAAAAAAGTACGCAAGATTTTTGGTACAACCCCAGGATCTTCTTCATGCCAGTGCGTTTGCCCAGGGCCCCTGGGATGATAACCAAAATTCCCACCCGGCATTACATAGCAAATACGAGTCTGTTGATTACCATCGTCATCATTATCACTAATAAACACGGTGCCAAAACTATCAACAGCGGGCATATAGTTATTACGAAAATTATGAGCTATCAACTGAAGATTGTTGCCATTAAGATCGCAACTCCAGACCGTACCAGCCCTGCAATCAGTAGAATTAGAAGACCACTTTTTTCCTTTACCATTTACAGATTGAAGGTCGCGAACCCCAGTATCTCCAACAGAAAAATACAATTTCCCATCAGGCCCAATTGAAATACCATGCACACCGTGATCGTGGTCAATTCCTTGAAACCCGGTCAGAAACTTGGTAGCCGGGCCATCTGCTTTGTCATCCCCATCCTTATCTTCGAGAACCATAATATCGGGTGATTGACAATAAAACACTTTTCTGCCAGGCCCCTTGGCATCTTTAACCACGGCAATTCCCAAAGGCGACATAACATGGGCCGCCTGATAAAAAGTTGTAGCTTTATCAGCTTTCCCATCCCCATCCGAATCAACCAGAATTACAATGCGATCGCCTTCTGATCTAAGAGGTGGTTGGTTGCGTAGTTTCCTTCGATAGTTAACCGCTTCACAAACCCAAGCTCGACCTTTTTCATCAATATCAAATGTAGTTGGGTTTACAAACAAGGGCTCTGAAGCCCACACTTTAATTTCCATTCCAGCGGGAACCGTGAATGCTGATTCAGATTTTTCAGGGGTTATTTGCGCACTTACTTTATTTTCAAAAAACAAAATTGTTATCGCAAATGCAAATAACAGTCCAACTATTCTTCTTATAGTGATCATCACATTCCTCTACAAACGGGGAAAAACAACTTAAAGCAGAATTATATTCTAACCTAAGTTCATCTACTTTTAAAAGATGTTTCTTACAATGCTTTAATTTTAGTACATTTAAAATAAGGGTAAAATTAAATCAAAAATCTTCTTCTTTGGTTAGCCTTTGAACTAGTGCTGTATGCCTTTTCCGATGATCTTGTCTAGAAATGGCAATTTCAAGGGCTTTTTTCGTCCCCACCACAATCACAAGTTTTTTCCCTCGCGTTATGCCCGTATACAGTAAATTCCTTTGCAGCATCATGTAATGCTGGGTGTGGATCGGCAACACCACCGCTGGATATTCGGACCCCTGCGATTTGTGAATAGTCAAAGCATATGCAAGCGAGATTTCATCCAGTTCACCGAAATCATAAACGACAATACGGCCATCAAAGTCGATGGTAAGTTCTTTATCAGATTCATTAATTTCACGGATATAACCAACATCGCCGTTGAAGACTTCCTTTTGATAGTTATTCTGCATTTGAATAACTTTATCGTTATTGCGAAACTTGGTGCCAAAGCGTTCGATTTCTAACCGACCATTCAAAGGGTTTAATAGATCCTGCATTTTCTTATTAAACTCCCCTGCGCCAAGTTCGGTACGATTCATCGGTGTTAAAACTTGAATATCTTTAACTGGGTCGAAATTAAACTTTTTTGGAATTCGATCATAAACCATAGCAAGTACTTTTTCCGATACTTGCGCAGGTTGTTCTGATTCGACAAAAAAGAAATCTCCTTCCGCAGTGGGCGCAGAGTTGGGAAACTCGCCGTGCAAAACTGAATGTGCAGCACGCACGATAAAGCTTCTACCCGCTTGCCTAAAAATTTTAGTAAGCCTAACAGTGCTAAACAACCGAGAGTAAATCATATCGGAAAGAACCCGCCCAGGACCAACCGATGGCAATTGGTCAACATCACCCACCAAGACCAAACATGCACGAGGCGGAATCGCTCGAATCAAATGGTGCATAAGTACTGTGTCGACCATAGAGGTTTCGTCAACAACAACAAGATCAGCATCTAAAGGTTGGGAAGGTTCCTTTCTAAAACCTCCAACGGAGGCATCAAATTCGAGTGTACGGTGAATAGTTTTAGATTCTCTGCCGGTACTTTCAGCAAGTCTTCGCGCAGCCCTCCCCGTAGGTGCACAAAGGACTGTTTTTTTTCCGAACTTTTCAAAAAGATCAAGAATAAGGCGAATAATGGTAGTTTTCCCTACACCGGGGCCACCTGTTAAAATCAATATTTTTTTAGAAGAAGCCATCTGCACTGCTTCTAACTGATGGTCATCAAGTTCTAATCCGCTTTTTTGAAGGATGACGCCAATTTCAGCATCGCAATTTCTACCATGAAGAGGATGAGCCCCAGTTGCAAGCCTTATCAAATTGGCTGCAAGACTTTTCTCTGCAAGGTGTAACGATTTCGCAAAGGCCCATTTGCTACCGCTCACCATCTCTATAATCACAACGCCTGTTGCAACTTCGGATGCAAGTGCTTCTTGGATAACCTCGATTGGTATACTAGTGAGGGTAATCGCATAATCGATAAGTTCTTCTTCAGGAACACCCACATGGCCATCGTCAGCAAGTCGCTCGAGAGAATAGTAAAGCGCAGCACGGGCCCTTTCTACGCCGTGTGGATTAATTCCAAGTCGTTGCGCAAGCTCATCAGCAGTTTGGAAGCCAATGCCGCGAATATCTTTTGCAAGACGATAAGGATTTTGTCGAATAAGAGCGACAGAATCTTGGCCATAGGTTTTAAAAATGCGCACGGCCCTTGTGGTTCCTATGCCGTTGGATTGTAGGAACACCATAATATCTCGAATGGCTTTGTTTTCTTTCCAGCTTTGTCGAATTAATTCAATTCGTTTAGGGCCAAGGCCTTTGACATCCTTAAGAAAGCTGGGGGATTCATCAATAATTTGGAGGGTTTTCTCGCCGAAAACAGCGACTATTTTTTGGGCATAGCTTGGCCCTATACCTTTGATAAGACCAGAACCTAAATACTTTTCTATACCTGCCAAGGTATGAGGGGGAGAACATCGAAGGGCAGCAGCTTTAAATTGAGGCCCATGATCACGGTCTTGAATCCATACGCCTTCGCCTTCGAGAAATTCCCCCGCGTTAACTGAGGATATGTTTCCAACAATGGTAACGAGTCCAATTTTTCCACGAACATGAACTTTAAGAACCGCAAAACCATTTTCAGGATTATGAAAGGTAACTCGCTCTATAACACCAGAAACAATTTCATTCATAAAAGACAAAATCCTGAAATAGGTAATATCAGATTTTAAAAGATCCAAGCCCTGTAGCGTACTGGATTAATCTTACCTAAATTATGAAGGTTGGTGTAAGCGCCAAATGAAAACAAGGGAAAAGGTTTTAAAAAGATCCTATTTTTCCTAAGCTTCGCATTCTCAATTTACCGATTTTAACAAAAATACTGAAAACGAAGAAGGGGGAATATTTTCTGATTTTGTTGAAAGTAAGATCCCGATTTTGCCGATTATCTTTTCAGTGGGTGTTCTTTTTGATTTAAGGGCGGGGCTTTTATAACCCCGATTCTTTTAAATTAGATTTTTATCAGACTTATTTGTGCTTTAGGTTTTTTAGGGGGTCGGCATGAAACGAATTTATGGCAGTATCCTAGCAATGGCAACTCTTAGCGGTTGCGTTACCACCGAAAACACCGGCGGGGGAGGCTATATGTCCCAACATCGGGGGACACTAAACGCTATGCCTCAAGATGGCGTACGCCAAGGAACTTATACGGCGCAATCTATCCCAGGCGTTCAAGGACCTTGGGGTGTTCCTGTTGCTGCTAACGGCCCTTATCAAGCAACGCTTCCTTCTGGGGAAGCCGCCGCTAAAGCTATGATCGCAAATAGCGTTCCACTTTCTATGGTGCAACAAGCAAGCTTTAAACCCGGAATGATGCCTGCTTCACAAAACCCGATGAAACAAGCAATGGCAGGAATGCCAGCAGGCGCAATGCTGCCGGGCGGGATGATTTCTCCACCCGGAATGCCAAGTATGCCTGGGATGCCGGGCGGAATGCCTTCTAATATGATGCTTGCAAACCACGGGCATAATCCTGGTATGCCTATGGGACCCGGTGGAATGATGGGGGGACCCCCTAGTATGATGCCCGGAGCCGTTCCTGCAATGGGTGCTTTAACTGGCGGAGGTGCGCCTAACGCCCCGATCCCCGTACAACGAACCGAAGTTCGATTTATTGAACCTGCTGGAATGAAAATTTCTTGGTTCGCACCTGGTGCCGATGGCAAGCCTAGCTTCAATGCGCAATACCTTGAATCCCCAGGCCGTTATAATTTCCTTCAAGCTGCCATCTATCGTCTGAAGCTTAGCGAAATTCCTAATCGCCCAGGCGTTGAACTTTACCCCACCTTGGAAGTGGTTCCAAGTACCGGTAAAACCAACACTTTCATCGCTCATAGTTCTGTACCAGTAAGCTTTACAGAAGAAGATTTCCAACAAGTGGCATCTGGAAACTTTGTTGTAAAAGTTGTTTATCTTCCCGACCCACAATTCCAAGATTTGGCAACGGCTGGAGGCCTAGACGAAGTCGTTTCCTCTAGACTTGAACCCGGTGTTGATCCTATCGCTGAAGCTCAACGCAGGGGAAGTATTCTTCTTATTGCAAGACTTGGTAACATCGATCTCGAAGCACCGAATACCCCCGCAATGGATGCCCCTCCCGGTGGCAATATGAGGGCCCCTGTTCCTCCACAAGGAATGATGCAAGGGGGCGGAATGGGCAGAATGGTTCCTTATGGGATCAATGGCTCAGGCCCTATGCCTAGCCAACAAGGTATGCCCAATATGCAAGGCGCCCCAAATGGGTTTGGAATGCCAAGTTTGCAAATCCTACCTAGCGCACCGCCAAGTGCTCCAAAAACTCTCCCTAGTCCAATGCCAAAGGAAGTTCCAGGGATACCCACAAGTCAGATTAAGAATGACGAAGAAACCACAATCATTCTTAAGAAGGAAACATTTCCTAGCACTGGCGTTCCTACCACTGGATTAGAAATATTACCTGAAAAACAAGGTATTACTTCAAAGCCTTTAGAGATTAGATCAGGCGTACCAGAAGTAAAACCTTCGGTACAACCCTCGATCATTCCACCTTTCTTAAACAAATAAAGGTTTAAAACCAAGCGCCGGCTCTTCGAGAATAAAAACCTCGAACGCCGGCTTCCTAGTTCAAACTCCTTCTTGGTCAAGAAGGTACAAGCTCAATGAGGCCATTTGCAATGCTTCAAAAACACAAAATATCCTTGATAATAGCCTTGCTGGTTGAATGCATCTTGTTTACCCCTTTGGCGTTGTGCCAACCAATGGTAATGGGGCCAAACTTAGGGCAATCGCCTGTTTTATGGCTCAACTTTATTGCTCCAGAAGGTGTAAAAACAACCATCTACCCAGGCTACGATAGGCGTTTGACTTTACCAGAAAAACAAGTTGCAGGTTTTCGCCCCGGGTATGTTTATCGTTTCAAATTGAGTAACCTTCCCGACAACCCTAATGCTGAAATCTACCCAACTTTAGAAGTACGGGGCAGCCTACATATGCCCAAAGTTGCAAACCCTTTAAATTTTCCTGCACCCATAAGAATTCATCGACTTGAAATAGAATCAGCCCTAAAAGGAAATTTAGTTACCAAAGTTATTTATCTCGAAAACTCTGAAAAAGCTGAATCTGTTAGTACCACGATTGACAACCCAATTGAATCGTATGTTCCTTTAGATTCAAACCTCGTCGAAGAAGCAAGAGACCGTGGCAGGATTATGGTAATCCTCCGAATAGGTGGCAAGTCAATCGATGAAAGGGAACTATTTGCAAACGCAATTCCAGGAACCGTACAATTAGAAAGCGAAAAGTTCCTGTCTCACCCTAAGCACCCACCTATCATTCCGCACGAAAGTTTTTCTTTTTTCGATCCCAAATTGGGCCCTAGATTTAATAAAGAAGAACTCCTTTTTGATGGGGGCGACCACTATCCCAAAGCTGGCTATGACACCCAAGGAAACCTTCAGGGCGTAAATCCAGAAGATACAATTGCAGAATATACGGATGCAGGTGGAAAGAAAAGAATTGCTCGTTCCAACCGAGTTATTCTATCCGCACCAAGGTTTGCTATTCTTGCTCAGGAAACCATCTGGGGCAATATAAATACCGTTCAAAAATTCAACGAACACAAAGCATCAATTGCAGATAGCCAATATCGTACTAATACCCCAAGTTTAAATGCAAGATCGATGGAGCACCTGAACAGTTTCAAAGCGGGACAAAGACTAAAAGGAACAGAAAATCTTGTAGCACTTGGCGCAATTCATCGCCTCGAAATTATTCGGGCACAAACTCTTGACATTTTTACACGCGAAACCATTAATTCAGAAGCAACCTCGGTTAACCAAGATAAACAAAAAATTGCATTAAAACGACAAATAGAAAATGTAAAACGCTTTTCCTCTTCTCTTGGGCTCCGAGAAAATGTGGCTCTCGAAGGAACCAGCGTTGTAGGCCGCATCGAAAATGGCCCCGTTGTTGTCAAAGCTACTGTTGAAACTAGAGAAATTGTAATCACCGAAGATGAAGCTAGAGAAATTGAAACCGACAAACCTCTTTCCCTTCTAAAATTAGCTGATACACCAGCGGCTAAAGTCGGTGAGATTGTAACCTTTACCTTGCGTTACACAAACCTAGGCAGTAAACCAATGTCTGATATTGCTGTAACCGATAGCTTGGCGACCAGACTAGAATATGTAGCAAATTCAGCAGTTTCAGATCGCGATGCTGTTTTCACAATCCAGAAGAATGAAGCAGGGTCCCTTTCTCTTCGTTGGGAAATCACGGGGAAACTTATGCCAAAAGAATATGGCATCGTCCGTTTTCAAGCCAAGGTAAGGTAATTATTGTTTTAGCAAACCACTATTTTTTAGTCTTTTTAAGATATTCTTCTAACTTCGCAGACAAATTATTCAACTCATTTTCGTCTTTTGCTTGGAGCGAATAAAGAACCTTACCTGCTTTAAAGAAAAATACTTCTGCAATAGAATCAACAGCAAGACGGTAAGCTGGGGGCCCACCTTTATATTCAAATCTTCCAACTGGTGTAGCGGACAAATTATTCTCAGTAGCCCACTTAAGCAAACTATTATCTTGACTTCCATCCTCACTAATCAAACTAACCCAACCCTTAAAATCAGGACGAACCTTGGTATGCTTCTCAATCACCGTTGCAGTTTTTGAGATCCCATCGGAGATTTTTCTTGTGAATAACACCACGCCTTCCTTATCAGATTGTTCACAGACATAACAATGAAGTTTACCTCGTTCTGCCCCGGAAACGACCAACATCGTGTAAGGGGGAATTTTTTTATTTAACAAAGGTGAATTTTCATTCATCAGTAGGCTTGGCAAAACAAGTAAAATGAGAAGCATAGTAATTAACCCTGTCCTTTTTTAATCAGTCCATTAATAAATACTAACCTTAACTTAAACAAAAATCAAATGATTGATTATGCTAATGAAAAAAATGTACCCTATTTACCCTATTTAAACAAAGGCAAGATATACAATTTAGGCCTCAGTTCTACGGTCGATCTTGACGAATAACCTAGATAAAGCGATCTTGTAAAATTAGATGCTTTTAGTGCATAGGAAAGCACTTAGGCAAATAGTTTGAAAAGTTGACTCGATAAAAATCGAGTTGCCAAGGAAGGCATATGATAAAGTCTGAAACTGCTGGCATTGAATTTATTAACTCTCAAGCAATTGCTTTTGCAAGAGAAGTATTGCACGAAGAATCAGCGGCACTTTGCCTTGTTGCAGATCGATTAGATGAAAATTTTCTTGCCGCTCTTCAAGTAATTTACGAAATGACACGCAAGAAAATAGGTAGAATTGCAATCACTGGTACAGGTAAAAGTGCCGATGTCGGACTCAAAATGGTGGGCACCCTTAACTCTACAGGCACACGAAGCTATTTCCTTGACGCAGTTCGAGCAGTCCACGGTGACCTAGGAATGCTTCACCCCGAAGACATCGCTTTAGTTTTATCTCATAGTGGCGAAAGTGAAGAAATCATCAGGCTACTAGGCCCTCTTCAAGAACATTGCAAAAAAATCATCGGCCTAACTGGAAACAAATACAGCACTCTAGGAAAAAAATCAGATATCACAATTGCCTATGGCCCCTTAGAAGAAGTTTGCCCTTTAGGACTTGCCCCATCGGCAAGCAGTACATCTATGATCGCATTAGGTGACGCAATGGCTTTTTGCCTAAGTAAAGCGAATGAATTTTGTCAGGAAGATTTTGCAAAGTTTCACCCCGCGGGAAGTTTAGGAAAGAAACTGATGCGGGTCGAAACCGTTATGCGACACGGCCACGAACTCCGACTAGCAAGTGCCCAAGACACCGTGAGAATGGTATTTTCGAAAGCAAGCCAACCTGGGCGAAGAACGGGAGCAGTTATTCTCCTAGACTCCCAAGAAAAACTTTGTGGCATCTTCACGGATAGCGACTTAGCTCGGTTAATTGAAAACAGAAATGACCTTGCCCTAGATAAACCTATTTACGAGGTTATGACAAAAAACCCAATCACGATTGCTATTGGCTCCAAAGTTGTTGATGCAATTGAACTAATGAAACATAGAAAACTTAGCGAACTGCCTGTTGTTGATAAAAATAATTCACCTCAAGGACTTCTCGATATTACTGATTTAATTAGCCTTGCTCCAAGTATGGTAATTCCTTCCACCAAGGTGGCTTAATAAAGAACCCCATGAACTTCACAGCAACCATCAACCCTTCACTTTCTGAACGATGCCGAAACATTAAGCTTCTTGCAATGGATGTTGATGGTGTTCTAACTCAGGGTGGAATTATTCATGATGGAACAGGAAAAGAGTGGAAAGTTTTTCATGTTAGAGATGGATCGGTTTTAAAAAACCTTAAAAAGCAGGGCCTCATAACTGCAATTATTACGGGAAGAACTTCTATTGTCGTAGATTACCGAGCTAAAGAACTTGATTTCGATATGGTTTTTCAAGGTGTTAGCAACAAAACAAAAGCTCTAGCAGAGATAATAAAATCCACAGGCTTTGCACCAAATGAAATTGCTTATATAGGTGATGATCTAGCTGATGTTTCGATTTTAAAAGCATGTGGGCTAGCGGGCGCGCCTAAAGATGCTTGTTATGCAGTGCGTAGTTGTGCGCATTTTATTAGCAAGCAATTAGGTGGGAAAGCTGCCGTTCGCGAATTCGTGGAATTAATACTTAATACTCAAAACAAATGGGAATCTCTATGTGCAGCACACCAAGGCTAAATCACAGAACCTGTTGCAAGGAGTGTTTCTAAAGTGTGGACTCCGAAGCGGATTTTAATTCTTGGGTTCGGGTTCACCCTTTTTATGACCCTGTACTTCGTTTATGCTTGGTTCTTGGGGGCAATTGATGGGCTGCCCCCACTACCCTACGCATTTAGCGCTCGGGCCAAAGAAACTCTACCACCATTACCAGTAAAACCAACCAGTAGGGTTGTTACAAAATTACAACAAGCCTTTGGCCTAGATTGCCCTGAAGTTCAAAGAAAAATAAAAATTGAGTTAAACTCTCGAAGTATGGTTTTTGCTGCAGATAGTTTCCAAATTGAACCAGATGGCAGAGTTCGGTTATTACCTTTGAGCTTGGTTGTTTACAACAAAGATAAAAATGATGCTCGCCCAGTTGAAATCAATACTATCCGAGGCGATGTTGCTTTTCTTAAATTCGATCGCCCCGTTGTAAACTTAACTGATGTGGGAAATAGGAAGGTAATAGGCGGAGAAATATCAGGGAAAATCGAAATTGTAAACAATCGAAAAACGCCTTCCAGAGATGATGACCTTTTTATTTTTATACCCCAAGGCCCCTTATTTTATCAAGAAAACAAACAGCTTATCTGGACTGAGGATTCAATTCATCTCACCGATAACCATAGTAAGCCAAGACCAACCGAAGTTCATGGACTAGGTATGGAAATGGAACTTCTGACGGAATCGACGCTGCCAACTGCAACTCCAATAAAGAAAACAAAAAGCGATAACATTCTTGGAGTTAAAAGAATTAAACTGCTATCCAATGTTGATATGCATCTTTATGTAGATAATGATTCCAGCTTTTTAGGTGCAACTTCTTCAAAAGATGAAAAGAAACCCACCGTATCAGGAACTCCAAAAGAGAAAGCCCATATTGGAATTAAGACCCAAGGAACATTCGATTATTTCATTCAAAAAGGCAGAGATATTGCTGTTTTTGATGCGTGTATTAAACCGGGAACCCCAACACGGGATGTCATCGTTACTCGCCATCACGAAAATATTGGACAAATTGACCAACTCATTTGTGAAAAACTCGAAATCAATCTGAAGAGAAAAGATAATTCAGGCACCTCATCAAGTATTGAAAACGAAGAAAAAAGTTTAGATTCTGGAATTGATATCGAGAATGTTAGAGCAATCGGAAAAGAAGTAATCTTAATCTCGGAAGAAGAAAAGCTAGAAGCACACGGAGATAATTTCTTTTATGATGCCAATACATCAACGGCCACCTTAAAAGGTACTCCAGAAATGTGGGCGGTAAAGGAAAACAATATTTTACATTCTATCGAAATGACCATAATTAATAAAAAGGGTGATCCTAAAGACCCTAAATCAAAGTCTTATCAAACCGCAACTGCAAAGGGGCCAGGTTGGATCGATATCACGGACAAAGATAAAAAAAAACAGGCAAAACCTATTCGTGCGACTTGGAAAGATCAACTAATTTCAACCCGCGAAGGTCTGATGGATTTGCTTATACTTACCGGAGATGCGAAATTCGCAGACCCTGCCAAAGATCAGAATTTACAAGCAGATACTTTGAAAGTCTGGCTGAAATCCCCAGATATTATTACACCGATTTCTAAAACTTTAATAAGCAAAGAATCTTCCCCTGCAAAGGGAACTACCGGAGGATCGGGGAAAAAACTTTATCGCGTTGAGGCTATGGGCAATGTTTCCGCTGATTCTCGTGACCTAATCATTCGAGATAGTGGCAGGCTATCAGTTTGGTTCAAGGATATTACACCAGAGAAAACCTTTTCAGAAAAAGCCCTTACTGTAAGCAACAATCCAATCGAGAACCCTTCTAAGGCTACGACTGCAAATCAAAACCCTCAAAATCCAATCCCTCCAGTTTCCACCATTCCTAATACCGAATTGAAAATTGATGGTGCTAATAAAGATCTTAAAAATAATACTGCTAGGCCAATTCATTTATCTGCTAGATCAATTGAAGCGTGGGCTAATCAAATCGAAAACAAAAACCATCTAGAAAAACTTTGGACCGAAGGATCGGTTACCGTACAGCAAGATTCTGAAAAACCAGGGGAAAAGGGTGTCGATATCAAGGGAGATACCTTGCATATGACTGCACACCCAGATGGAAATTTCCTTGTTGTTACTGGTGACTTGGCTCAACTTAGAATGGATAAAATGCTTATCGTTGGACCCGAAGTTAACATTGACCAAGCTACCAACAAAGCGTGGGTCAACGGGGTTGGAGCTATGCAAATGGAAAGTACTACTAACTTCCAAGGTACTAAACTTAACAAAGCAGTTCCGATGGAAGTACACTGGAACAAATCAATGTTTTTTAACGGGAAGTTTGCGGAATTTCATGGCGGTATTCAGGCAGAGCAGGAAAACTCTAGACTGGCTTGCCAATCACTTCAAGTGTTTTTTGATAAGGCCGTCTCGCTTAAAGGTGGAAACAAGAACGAACAATCGGCCAGAGTTCAGAATCTTGTTTGCGACCGAAGCGTAAGGGTTGAAGAAATCTTGCGAGAGGATGATAAAATAATTAAGTATCACCGTATTCAAGCCGTCACACTTTCTATGAACCGTTTAGATAAAGAAGATGGGGATGGAAATGAAGAAATCAAGATTAAGGATAATAGCAAAGCAAAAGATTCTGGCGATGGCAATGAAGTGCGTGCTTCTGGCCCTGGGGAAGTTCGAATTATGCAAAGGGGCGGGGGTGAGCCTGTTCTAGCTCCACTTTCACCAGACAACCAGAAAAATATCGAAACTAAAATCGGAAGCAAAACTGTTTCCGATGAAATGAAATTAACCCAAGTTAATTTCCTTAGAAGTATGTATGGAAATAGCAAACGCAACACCGCTACTTTTCTAGAGAATGTCCGCGTGCTTAATTTCCCCTGCGATAACCCAAACATTGATATCGATCTTGAATCTGTTATGGATCATCTCCCTAAGGGAGGAATGTACCTACGATGCGATAGGTTGGATGTACTAAGTAAACAAGGTGCAAGTAAGACCCAACAAGAAATGATTGCCAAAGGCCGAGTTATGGTTCAAGCCCAAGAGTTTTGGGGTCGTGCTGAACAAGTTTCGTACGAAGAAGCCAAGGAACTTGTGATTTTCTACGGCGGCGAAACTGGTCTTGCGACTTTATACAAAAAGACTAGGCAAGGTGTTCCACCAGAAGAAATCAAAGGAAAAAAGATTACCTACAACCGTTTATCAGGGCAATTTAAAATCGATGAAGGCCGCTGGCTAAATGGTGGTTCCAACTAAAAAAGGCCCCTGCTTCATTCCAAAACAAGGGCCTTTAAACTTTGCAACCTCCATAAATTATGGAAGTTCAATTATTTCCATTTTTTTAATTATCACTTTTGAACCAGGGTCGTGTTGCTGAATTGCAAAATGACCCTCGGTAATCTTAGCTTTATCACCTGTCAACTTAGTATCCACAGTTATCTTACCGTTAACTTTGATCACAATATGATCACCATCTGCCAAAACTTCTTGGGTAAAAAAAGTGTCAGGTTTAACAAGTTGTTCATAAATAAGGCAATCTTTTACATTATAAAGACTTCCAGTACGAACTTTATCACCGCCAGTACTATTAATTTGTGCTTCTAAACCTGGAGGAAAAGCCTTAGCAAACTTGGTACGAAAATACTGGCCACTGTTACCTTTATCACTGATCGAAACTTCAACTTTGAACTTAAAGTTTTTATAGTTTCCTTTTTCGCTAAAAAGATGACCTGCTGGCCCCGTACCAACGATCATACCATCAACAACTTCCCATTTTGCTTTATCATCGGGATGGGTTTTCCACCCAGTAAGGTCTTTGCCATTAAAAATCGAGATCCACTTTTCTTCACCTTCTGCAGCGGAGCCAAACCCCTGAAAAAGTAGTGTGGAAATCATCAAAGAGAAAATCAACCTAAGCCAAGTCATACGATTCATCTTAACCCCCTAAAAAATCTAAAGTGTATAAAATCTATCAAGAGCATAACTAATTTCAAAATATCTGAAACAAAAAAACAAAGGTTAGCCTTCATTTCTGATTTCAACTTTATTTCTCTCAGGCAAATAACGCCAACACAAGGCAGATATTAACAAAACCCCACCTATCCAAGTGCTGAGGGTCGGCATATCTTTCTCTGGTGCGATCATAAATGCCCAGATTGGATTTAATATTGGCTCCAACAAAGTAAGGATTCCTGCTTCCTGAGGACTAATTACTTTCAAACTTCGTGCGGTCAGCATATAAGGCAATCCCAGTTGAAAAAAGCCAAACAAAAAAAGAATGATTAACTGTTTTGAAGTTGGGAAAGGCATCAAAATTACAAAAGGTAAAAGTAGCAGTGCAGCAACAGAAAGATTGACGAAAGTAACCCAAGCAGCGGCAATATTGACCTGAAAACGAATGCCAATAATAACAAGAGCATAAGTAAAACCACTGCCTAAAGCAATTAGAATGACTACTCCTTCACCGGCGTGCCACCCTCCAGCAACGATAACAAGAATGCCTAAAATTGCTGGTATAATTGCCTGAATTACCTTCCTATCTGGTTTTTCTTTCAAAAAACATACCGAGAAAAGCACAAACCAAACTAAGGAAGTATATTGCAAAAGAATAGCATTGGCGGCGGTGCCTAAAGCAAGTGCCGTAACAAAGAGCGCATTCATAATTGCAAAACTTAATGCTGTGGGAACCATAGACTTTTGGAATTTCATATCTCGATAACGCACAAAAAAAGCGATACCCAAGGCAGCAAAAAGAACACGGAAAAATGCCATTTGCAAAGGATGAATTTCAATGGCTTCATTAATTCCGAAAGTGCCCTGCAACCATCTTGTGAAAAGCCCACTGGTGCTCCAAAGAATCGAAGCGAGAATTAGCAGTAATCTTGCTTGGTTACGATTGCCGGATGAATTTTTTTCAATTTCGATAAGTGCCATAAATCCTGAAATCATTCTGAATGCTTAGCAGCAAACTCTTGGCCTAGATATATTTTTGAAAAACCTGGTAATCAGCGTATTTCATTCCAACTTTTTGATATACATTTTTGGCGTGGTTATTGTTTGACTCAACATACAGGCGAAGTGCGACAACATCTTTTTCTTTTTTTGCAAGATTTTCGATGTGTCGAAACAGAGTTTTAAAAAGCCCCATTCTACGAAATTCAGCCGCTACATAAACACTTTGAACCCACCAAATCCATCCATTCCGCCAATCGCTCCATTCGAAAGTAATCATTAATTGGCCAACTATTTCACCATCAATTTCAGCGATAAAATAGAATCCTTTTAAAGAATCTTCGAGGCAACCAGCAACACCTTCATGAAGGATTGCCTCATCAAGAAGTAAGTTTTCTGATTCAAAAGCAAGCGCTTTGTTCATTTTAACAATGAAATCAGCATCTTTTTGATTCGCCTTTCGCACAGTTATCGCCATAATTGCCTCTAGGGTAGGTGTACCTTGTTTTAACTTATTAACCTTGGAGTCAATTTATAATGAAACTTGAAACCTTCATAAGGGATATTCCAGATTTTCCCAAGCCTGGTATTTTATTTAAAGATATTACACCATTATTAGCATCCCCATCTGCATTTGAAACTTCGATAATCCGACTGGAAGAAATGATAAAAAGTCTGAAGGTTGATTCCATCGCCGCTGCCGAAGCTAGGGGGTTCTTATTTGCGGCCCCGTTGGCAATACGATTAAAGAAACCGCTTATTCTACTGCGAAAACCTGGAAAACTTCCTTACAAAACACATTCCCTGCAGTATGATTTAGAATACGGCAGTGCAGAATTACATATGCATATCGATGCGATTAAAACCGGCGATTCGGTGCTGCTGCTAGACGATGTTTTAGCGACAGGGGGAACGATGAAGGCAGCTTGTGAATTAATCAAAAAAGCTGGGGGAAATGTAGCAGCTTGCGCTTTTTTAATTGAATTATCATTCTTAAAAGGTAAAGAACAGCTCAAAGATCATACCTGCCTTAGTTTGATTACCTATTAGAATAAACTGTGTAAATACTAAAAAGTTTAAGGTGGGAGTAAAATGTTAGATTTTTCTAAGTCAGGCGGCATGGTACCAGCCATTGCCCAAGATGCAAAAACGGGTGAAGTGCTTATGCTTGCCTATATGAATCAGGAGGCGTTTGAAGAAACGCTTAAAACGGGTCAAGCGGTTTATTTCAGCAGAAGTCGAAATAAACTTTGGCGCAAAGGCGAGGAAAGTGGAAATTTTCAGATTGTCAAAGAAATTTTTATCGATTGCGATGCAGATACTGTGCTTGTTAAAGTTGAACAAATTGGCGGCGCTGCCTGCCACGAAGGTTTTTCTTCCTGCTTTTTCCGTAAGTTAAAGGATGGACAAACCGAAACTATTGGTGAAAGAATCTTTGACCCTTTAAAGGTGTATAAGAAATGAGCAACCCGAGAACTCTACGCTTGGGAATCCCCGACGGAAGCCTAAAAAATGCCAGTGCAGATTTATTTCGCAAAGCGGGATATAACCTTACTTTTCAACCACGAAGTTACTACCCTTCGATTGATGACCCTGAAATCCATTGCACACTTATTCGTGCCCAAGAGATGGCACGATATGTGGAAAATGGCTCTTTAGACTGTGGCCTTACAGGTTTTGACTGGGTCGAAGAAAGTCAGGCCAAAGTAATCATAATGACCGAACTCATTTTCAGCAAGGTAAGCAAAAAACCAGTGCGTTGGGTGCTTGCTGTGCCCGAAGATTCCGAGATCAAAACTGTTTCTGATTTACAAGGTAAGCGAATCTCTACCGAAGTCGTCAACATAACTAAACGATGGCTTGCCAGTCATAATGTTGAAGCTAATGTAGAATTTAGTTGGGGCGCAACGGAAGTTAAACCTCCACGATTTGCAGACGCTATCGTCGATGTTACTGAAACAGGAAGTTCACTAAGAGCCAACAAGCTAAGAGTAATTGCAGAACTTTTAGAAAGCACCACCCGATTCATTTCCAATAAAGAATCAATTGCAGATCCTTGGAAACGCAAAAAAATGGACGATATGATTTTGATGCTAAAAGGAGCACTTGCTGCTGAAGGAAAAGTCGGGCTAATGATGAATGTTCCTAAAAGCGCACTTACCGAAGTATTGAAAATTTTACCAGCTTTACAAAAGCCAACTATTTCATCGTTATCGGATCCATCTTGGGTAGCATTGAATACGATTTTAGATGAAAGCGTGGTCAGGCATATTATTCCGCAACTTAGTCAAGCAGGGGCAAAGGGAATCGTTGAATACCCATTAAGTAAAATAATTGACTAGCAAATCAAGTTTAATAATAAGTCAAATTGCCCTCGCAAAAAAGGAAGGCTTGTTTCTTTAAAGTTTCGAGCCATTATGATTACAAGTTGTCTGTGGAAAATTTGGTTCAATTTAAAGCTTAAAGCAATCAAGTGGCATATCGAAAAATGAGGGATTAGCAAAGATTACGGAAAAAGATATTACTCCCTAATTTTTTGCGCTAAGATTTTAATTATGGTTATGAGTAAATCCCCTTAACATTTCTGAATGACTAATATGAAAATTGTATTTACTGCGGACTTACACCAACCTGTGACTCCACAATGGCAGATTCAAAACCTTATAGAAGAAATTGCAAATTTTGAACCCGAGATTGTAATTCTGGGGGGCGACCTTGGCGAATCTGTTCAAGATTTCGAAAAATGCCTAAGTCTTTTTAAAAAACAATTCACTTGCCCCCTGCTGGTTTTCCCAGGCAACCACGACCTCTGGGTGCGAAGATTTAGCGACAGTAAAAAATTATGGTTCGAAGAACTTCCTTCTATTGCCCAAGGGTTAGGCTGTATTTGGTTAGAAGGAAAATCTTTTGTACACCAAAAGGTTGGCATTGTAGGAACCATCGGGTGGTATGATTATTCTGCTGCAGATACCAATATTGCGCACTCAGAATTGCACTATGCCCAAGAGAAATTTAATTTCAACAGCGATGCCTTGCTAGTTGATTGGGAATGGTCGGACCCGGAATTTGCGTTGCGTGTATCGCAACCATTTATTGAAGAAATAAAAGCAATGGAAGTAAGTTCTAAAGTTGAAAGAATAATAGTAGCAACGCATTTTCCTATTTTAGAGGAACAAATTCACCGCGAGACGGGCAACCCTGGTTGGGCGTTTTCGAATGCGTATGCTGGAAACCTGACACTGGGCAAGCAAGTTTTAAAAGCCAAGAAATTAACTCACATTTTGAGCGGCCATACGCATATACAAAAGTATGGCATGTTAAGCAGAAAAGACCTAAACCCCGTAGAATACCATGTACTTGGGGCAGATTATCAAAAACCCTGTATGATAGGTCTTGCAATTTAAAGTGTAAATTGGGCATGTAGTAAGAGTAAAAATTTAAAGAAAGATAAGGCTTACCGAGCCATCCCATTTTCTATGGAAATCATATTTTTTTCTTTTTTACTTAAGCGTGGCAAATTAACACGCCGATATGTTTAATGATGGTGTGAAAGGATTTACACCCAAAAGTTTTGCTCCCAGCAAAGGAGTTGCAAGGGAATGTACCGCTGGTTAGGCCATTTGGCCGCCAACCACCCTTGGCTGATCTGTACCGTATGGCTCCTATTTGGGGGTTGTGCTGCCTATTTTGCCCCGTCTTGGGAAAAAAATTCTCAAGATGATGATATTAGATTTCTACCAGCTCGCTGCGATAGTGTTCGTGGCTACAAACTTCTTGAAGAGGCTTTCCCCAAAGATATTTTTGCAAGCAAGGTTATTTTCCTCGTTGAAAGAAAACAAGGAATGTTTAGCCCTGAAGATTATGCAAACCTAGATGCCGCTGTTAAAGCTCTTAAAGAATTGGCAACGAATGAACCCGAACTTCAAATAGGAAAAATCCTTTACGAAAAAGAACCTATCATAGGCAAAAAACTTAAAAGCCTTGATGAAACCTGCACACTAGTTCAAGTCTTCTTAGCCACACCATTTATGGCGAATCAAACACGCTTATCGGTCGATAAAGCTGAACAGGTCTTCCGAGAACATTTTCCGACTCAAGAAAACGGTTTTGTTCAAATCAAAGTTACTGGGATTGCAGCCGTTGGCAGAGACCTTATTAGTGCAGGTGCATCCAGCCTTGATAGCACGACTTTAGCAACCATCTTATTAGTAATCGTTACCCTGCTTTTTGTGTACAGGGCACCCGGCCTAGCAATCATCCCGTTGATAACTATTGGAAGTTCGGTATTTATTGCTTTAAAATTACTAGCTATTTGCACACTAATCCCTGGTTTTCATCTAATGAATATCAGTAAGATATTTGCAATCGTGATGCTTTATGGTGCGGGAACAGATTATTGTTTATTTTTAATTAGCCGTTACCGCGAAGAATTATGTAAAGGCTTAGACCCAAAGACAGCAATAACTTCTGCGATTGAACATGTAGGGCACGCAATTGTTGCAAGTGCGGGAACTGTAATTTGTGGACTAAGCTTAATGATTCTGGCAGAATTTGCCAAGGTTCGGTGTGGCGGCCCCGCCATCGCTTTAGGCCTCACCATTGCCTTGGTGGCATCATTAACTTTAGCGCCAGCCCTATTAAGCCTTTGCGGTAAACTCGCATTCTGGCCTGGAAAATTGCCCGTCGCTGTCGCACCCGAAATCGAACACGCTAATTGGTTTCGTATCGGCGATTTCATTGTTTCAAATCCGATTAAGTCACTTGTAGTTGTAACCATTGTCCTTCTACCCCTCGCCATAATTGGATTACAAGTAACTCCTAACTACAACACCACCGGCGAATTATCTAGAAAAAGCCAAAGTGTTCAGGGTTTACAAGCTATCCAAGAACATTTTACTCCAGGTGAACTTGGCCCAGTAATCGTACTTCTTGAATGCAACAAACCGTGGGAAAACCAAGAGGGGAAACGACTTCTCAGCCATTTGAGCCAAGGGTTTTTAAAACTGCCAGGCGTTGCAGAAGTGAGAAGTCTTACACAACCCTTGGGGCAACCCGTAAATGAACCAAAAGGTATTGTTGAAGACCCACAAGGAATCCTGAAAAAGTTTTGGGTCAATGTTTTACAAGGTGTAGATGAACAAATAATGAGGCAGGCGCGAGAGTATTACCTTGCAACATTAGTCAACCGTGAAAACCGTGATAAAAGCCGACTTCGTTATGTAACCCGTCTTGAAGTAGTACTTAAAACGGATCCCTTTTCACCAACCAGTCAACCAGCTCTTGAAAGCTTGCGTTATTGGGCACGCGAACAGCTTCCTATTGCAGCTGGAAAAGGTAGAGTCATCAATGCCGAGCTTTACGGCTTAACCGTTTCAGCTATTGATATGGAAAATGTAACCGAATCTGACAGGTTTAGAATCAATTGGATGGTTCTCGCAGGCATTTTCCTCATCCTGCTTTATTTAGTTCGAAGCCCTTGGCTTGCAGGCTACTTACTCGCTACCGTGCTTTTCAGCTATCTTGTTACTCTTGGCGCAACCGCCCTTATGGCGCATTGGTATGATGGCAGGGCCATAGGCGAACTCGATTGGCGCGTTCCCTTCTTCCTCTTCATTATTCTTGTTGCGGTGGGCGAAGATTACAACATCCTACTAATCACCCGAATGATTCAAGAAAAAGCACTGCTTGGGGCCGTAGAAGGATCGCGAAAGGCATTAGCCCTAACCGGGGGCACTATCACCTCGTGCGGCTTGATTATGGCGGGAACTTTTGCAACCCTGATGCTTGCCGGCCTTAACACATTGTTTCAGATTGGATTCGCACTAGCTTTTGGCGTTTTATTAGACACTTTTATTGTAAGGCCAATTTTAGTACCAGCCTTTACAGTTCTTATCTGGAAAAAACAGGAAGAGTCAGATGAACCAAAAATTCATCAACCCCAGTACCGCTCCAAACTGCGTAAAGCAATATAAAAAAATACCCACCATTATTTCAGGTGGGTGTATTGCAACAAAACTTATAAAAATCAAAATTAAAAAATTACTTAGCAGCCGTCTTCTTATTTAAAACTTTACTCAACTGGGATTTAAGTCGGGCGGCCTTATTAGGATGAATGATTCGTTTAGCCCCAGCTTTATCCAGTTTTTTAGCAGCTAGATTGTATTGTTTTTTAAGGTCTTCAAGATTAGTCTCGCCTGCAGTATTTACGCTCTTTACTTGCAAAGTAATATCACGAAGCGTGGCACGGTTAAGAGCACGACGCTTGATAGATTTGCGCAAATTTTTCTTGGCACTGCGCGTATGTGGCATAGAAACTCCATAAAATCAAGATAATGAAACAAAATTATTGAATGAGCTATTAATCTAATAGCAATAAATGCAAGCGACAAGGGTCAGGGCCAATAATTACCATTCCAAGGAATGAACTTTTGTCCATCCCCTCTTAAATCCAACCTCCAAAACCTCTTCCTTAGTTGCAAATACGGTCAATAATTCCTCGCCTGAAATAAGTCCGTTTAACCACTCAACTTTCCCTTGTAAGTCTATTGGCATGTTAAACTTAATACTATTTTGCTTGGATTTCATCAGCACCTTTATTTTCGATTCTTTGACTTCCAAGAGGTGCGATAAATCAACAACAATCGAAAGAAAACCTTTACTTTCTTCTTGCCGGACCGTTGCGTTTAAAACTTGCAAAACATTTTTAACAAACTGAGAAACTTCTTGGTCAAGGAAAGACTTGCCCGGGAAAAGATTCTCAAGCAAATCTGGAAGGCCTTTAGGGGCAATAATAAGAGTTGCCTTTTCCAACAAAAATCCTGCAGCAAGATTTACTTTAGTTTCATCATTTTGCCTTCGTTCTGCCTCGATTTTTCTTAAGAAAGCTCTTTTTTGCAAGCCTGCAGCCACTCCAAACCTCACCAAACTAGGCAATCGAGTCGTAAATTTATCAAGAATACCTTTACGGATACAGGCATTTGCCAATCTATCTAATCGCAAGTAAATTTTATCCAGCACATTGGGGGCTGATTTTTCGTCTTGCTTATCCAACCTAGGCTTGTTTTTATGCGAAAAAGCCCACTGAGTCCTTGTTCTTGCTAAATGATCCAAGGAAGCTTTTAATGCCCCATCTAACTCTCCAAATTGATGCCAATGCATTTTTAACCTTTTAGGCTCAACCGCAATCCACGCAGAAAGAAAGGCCCGAGTAAAATAAGCATTTGATTTTTGACCGACTGGAGTAATCGAATGGAACAAAGGGCTAACCGAAAGCCCATGAAACCAAGGCGGGCAATGAGGTACATTTAAATGCAAAATTCCGAGCGTTTCTGTCTCCAACAAAGCCTTATCAATAAAAACAAGGATTTCTTCTAAACGCCTAATATCGAAATTGACTTGCTCTAAAGCGAGAAAATCAGCGCCTTCAAAGTGAATAATTTTAGCTGCAAGATTTTTTATACTTCCGCTTAATTCTTCCGGACTATTTATTGCAATATCTAGCCAATCTTCGTGTATAAAAGTCCCACTTAACAAACCATCAGGAAAAGTTATTCCCTCCACTTGAAACCACCCCTCTTCAACACCTGCAGAAAGATCAGGTGAAAAAACAGATCGCAACATCTTGTCGCGATTAAACTCCTGTGGCGTCTTGAGGTCTTTCTTGTGAAATAACTCGCTTATAGCCGCATCGGCAGATAGATCACCGCCAGATTTAAATGCTATTTCCGAATAGGTTAAAGCGGTATCTGCGTGACCAAATTCCCGAATAGTACGAGAAACTGAAAGCACAATATCTTCTTGTCTTAAGGTGGCACCAGGATTTTCAGAGGCAAGCAAAAAAACCGAAGCATCCGTTAACTCCCTGGCAAGGAAGGGGTCTGCTTTGCCCAATCTTAAACCCGCTTGATATAAATCCCTGCAAATATGTACTTCATCAAATGGCAGAATTCTGCCATCCTTTTTCATTATCCAAGCAGGCAAAGGTGGGGCATCTGGGTGCTTCATACTTTTTATATTAGGACTCTTTACACAATCTGGGAGGGAACCCAATTTCACTTAAGCTTACGACTTGACAGCTTAACACGAATTGTGCCAATCTTTATTATATTAGTTCTCTCGTTTTTTTTATGAAGAGGCACAGGGAAGTGCAAACAATCTCAGCCACTTATGGCAACCTATCGTTGGTCATACCAGCTTTTCAAGAAGAAAATGGTATTAGGCAGGCTATCCTTGAAGCAGAAGAAGCCTTATCAAATTTAAACCTTTCTGATTATGAGATTTTAATAATCGATGATGGAAGTTCGGATTCCACTTACAAAGCGGCACAGGAAACTGCGGCCCTTTATTCTCATACCCGAATCATTAGGCACGAAAAAAATCTAGGTTACGGTGCTGCTTTAAGAACTGGTTTCGAAGCTTCACGCTATGAATTTATTGCATTCACCGACGCTGACTGTCAATTTCATCTTGAAGATCTTGCAAAGCTATTCGATAACATTAAAAATTCTGACATCGCAGTGGGTTATCGGTTTGATCGACAAGATCCAAAATTAAGGATCTTCTTATCTCGAGGCTACAACCTACTCGTTCATTCACTTTTAGGATCTGGAGTCAAAGATTGTGATTGCGCCTTAAAGTTATTTCGTAAAAATGCCCTGAATAAAATACTACCAGAGGCGCGTAATTTTTTTGTTAACACCGAGATGCTTCATAAAGCTGCTTGTCATAATTTAAACATTACCGAGGTTCCGGTCAGACACAGAATGCGTTATGCAGGCAAAAGCAAAGTAGGTTGGAAAGAAGTCCCCAAGACCTTAAAAACATTAGTTCCATATTGGTTTAGTAATCATTTATTTAATGCTTCCGAAACGCAAGGCACGATCAGCAAAGAAAAAAAAGGCAACCTTTTAGCTTATTTTACAGGATGCGTAATTCTTCTGCTTTTTTCAGCCTTACTTTTTGGCGCACGACTTCGCACACCCCTTCTTGAACCACAAGAAGCACGGTATGCTGAAGTTCCCCGCGAGATGCTGCTCAACAATGAATGGGTTGTTCCCTCACTGCATGGCAAACCCTACTTAGATAAACCACCCCTTAGCTATTGGGCAGTGATGGGACTTTATCAAATCTTTGGCATAGAAGATTGGGCTGCAAGATTACTGCCTTGCCTTTGTGGCATCGCCATTATTTTAGTTGTTGTTTCTTGGGGTTACTTTGCTGGGGCGCCTTGGGAAGGGCTATTGGCAGGATTTATTCTTTGCCTAACGAATCGATTTATTTATCTGGAAAGAATGCTTGCCCCCGATTCTCTTCTTTGTTTATGGACTACTTTAGGCCTTTGCCTAGGGTATTTGGCCTGCACTCAAAAGAAAATGAACCTTGCCTGCTGGTTGGGTTACAGTCTTTGCATAGGACTAGGTTTTTTAACCAAGGGACCCGTTGCACTTGTGCTTTTAGCTGTACCCATAGTGCTGTGGACTTTCCTAGATAAAAGAACTTTAAAACCATCCCTAGGGATGTGGGGTTTTGCTTTAATAACAGCGATTCTCATAACATTACCTTGGCAAATTGCAGTTTCAATTAGAGAACCTGATTTTTTTCACCACTTCTATGTGGGACAAAATTTATTGCGCTATGTTGCCCCTTTGGATCACGAAGAGCCTTTCTGGTTCTTTCTTCCACACTTGTTTCTTGGAACGATTCCTTGGATATTTCTTCTTCCCGGATTCATTACAACTATTTGTAAGCCTAATTCCAACAAGCAATCGATGGGATCTTTTGCAGGATTTGGCTTAATAGCCGGCGTGGTGATATTTACTTTTTTTTCGATTGGGGGAAGCAAAAGGCCAATTTACCTTTTACCTGTTTTACCCCCGCTTGCAATAATTCTTGGATGTCAAGTAATGGCATTGGTTACGCAAAAAAGAGAAAAAATCGTTTGGCAATCAATATTAATTCCTGGAACAGAAGGTTCGTTCAATTTTCTAGGAATTATTTTGTTAATTGGGTTAGGGATATCATTTGCGGGTATATTTAGAGGGCTGTTGAAACCGGACACAGGTTTCTTATTGGGATTTTTATTCCTCACCTCTTTATGCATTTGGGTAATAGTAAAGGCAGCATTACCCGATAAAAAAATGTCCTTTGCAGTTACAGGGGCTTTTCTCTTCCTAACTCTTTACCTAGGGGTTTCAGAGTTGTTGCCCGCTTATAATCAACTTTTTTCTATTCGCGGACAACTGCGCGCCCACCTCAAATTTGAAAAAAAGAAACCTTCTTTGGTAGTTTGCTATCCTCATTTATGGGATTCCGCTCCCTTTTATTTGCCCGAAACTGAGGTTATTTCTTTCTCTCGAAGTGAAAAATCTCAAATGATCCTTTTCCTTAATCAAAGGCCAAATACCCTTCTTCTTATAAAATCAGGGAAGGATAGAAAAGAACTGGTTCAAGAGTTACCCCAACATCTGGAGTTTATAACGGATGCTCAACAGGGTACAGTTACGGTAGGATGGATAAGAAAGAAATCGGATGAACATTTACAAGGCAACCTTGTTCCGTAAATATTTCGATTCTCCATATTGACCAGAACTACCAATCCTTTCTAGACTTACAATAGATGGGCTGCCTACACCTTGTTGGGGGGCCATTGTTTTTCCATAGGAGTGGCTCGATGCCTGCGAAGACAAGTTTTCTTGACCAGATAATCGAATTTTTCGGCGGAATTCCTGAAATGGTCAACAAGTTAATGCTTAGCATTCTTGGTGACAGCAATGTCCGGTATGTCAAGTCACTAGGATTTATCCGTTCGGAAAAAGCGGGCAGCATCCCAAAAATTATTCCAGGCAGTATGCTTGCAAAAATTAACGACCTCGAACCCGAAGTCAAAGCTCTTTCTGACCAAGACCTTGCTCAGATGACTTCCAAGCTTCGTGCCAAACTTGCTCAGGGCGAATTACTCGACGACCTGTTGCCCATCGCTTTTGCAGCTTGCAGAGAAGCCGCACTTCGCACCAAGAATATGCGACATTTTGATGTCCAAATGCTGGGCGGTGTTGTCTTACATCGCGGTAACATTTCTGAAATGGTTACTGGTGAAGGCAAAACCCTCGTCGCTACACTTCCTGCTGTTCTTAACGCACTCGAAGGCAAAGGCGTTCATGTTATTACTGTCAACGATTACCTTGCAAGGCGCGATTGCGAATGGATGCTTCCAATCTACAGGGCGGTTGGATTAACTGCTGGTTACATTCAAAGCGATATGGATCCCGCCCAACGAAGGGAAGCTTATGAATGCGATATCACCTATGGCACCAATAGCGAATTCGGGTTTGATTACCTTCGTGACAATATGAAACCTGCTAGGTGGGGCGACTTAAGCTACGATGTTCACGGCCAGCAATGCCAAAAAGGGTTACACTTCGCAATTATCGATGAAGTAGATAATATTTTAATAGATGAAGCCCGCACCCCTCTGATTATTTCTGGACAGGCATTTTCTGACCTACGAAAATATTCGAAGTCAAATGAAGTTGCGGTTCGTCTTACAGATTTACAAAAACAAGCCAACAAGGAATCTCCAGAATCTAGCTTCGTTAATGGACCTTTTTTTGAAATTAAGGAAAAAGAACATACTTGCCATCTCACGGACGATGGTATTCGAAAAGCAGAAGAACTTGCAGGTGTTGAAAGTTTTTACACTGCAGGGAATATGGAATGGCCTCACTTAATTGATAATTCCCTGAAAGCTCATCACCTTTACAGAAAAGACAAACAATATGCAGTGATGAATCACCCAGAGTCTGGGGAAATGAGCATCATCATCATTGATGAATTTACAGGCCGACTTATGGTTGGGCGACAATGGTCCGATGGTTTGCATCAAGCAGTCGAAGCCAAACATATACGCGAAGGCGTTAAAATTAAAGAAGAAACTCAAACGCTGGCTACCATTACTCTTCAAAACTTCTTCAAGCTTTACAAGAAAATTTGCGGGATGACAGGTACTGCTATGACCGAGGCTGATGAATTCTGGAAAATCTACAAGTTGGAAGTTATTGCAATACCCACCAATCGGCCTTTGATTCGAACCAATCACCCCGATACGGTTTTTCGTAGTGAAAAAGAAAAGTGGAAGGCCGTTGTCGAAGAAGTAGTTGAAGTCCACGAAACAGGAAGGCCCATTCTTATTGGAACAACCGATGTTGATAAATCCATCAAACTTAGCGAACTTCTTCGAAGAAAAGGCATCAAGCACGAATTGCTAAATGCGCTTCCCGAACACGCTGCAAGAGAATCTGAAATTGTTTCTCAAGCTGGACGAATTGGCGCACTTACCATTGCAACTAATATGGCAGGCCGTGGTACCGACATCATCCTTGGGGGAAACCCCGAGGCCATGGCTTGGGCCGTTCTTAAACACGACTTCGCATCTAGACTTGATGTTCCAGAAGATAAATGGAAAACTATTATCGACGGTATTGAGGAAAAAGAAAACTCGAAAGAAGAAGGCAGAAAAGTTAAAGAACTTGGGGGCTTGCATATCGTAGGAACCGAAAGGCACGATTCTCGCAGAATTGATAACCAATTGCGCGGTAGAGCAGGTAGACAGGGCGACCCAGGTTCAAGCCGCTTTTATCTTTCTCTTCAAGACGATTTAATGCGAATTTTTATGGGTGAATGGGTTGCTAATGTTCTCACCAGATTAGGAATGGAAGAAGGACAGGCAATTGAAAGCCCTATGGTTAGCAGGCAGATTCAGAAGGCACAGAAAAAAGTCGAAGAAAGACACTTCGAAAGCAGAAAGCACCTGCTCGAATACGATGAGGTGATGGATACACAGCGGAGGCGGGTTTATGGCTATAGGCAGGAAATTCTTAACGATACAAACTGCAAGATACGCATTATCGAAATGCTACATAGCCAAATAAAAGGTGCAATCGAACGATTCCTAGATCGTAAATATGGTGCAGATAGTTTTGCTATTTTTGCCTCCGACAAATTTGGGGTTGAATTTAAGCAATCCGATTTTGAAAGGTCTACTTTTGAGGAAGCCGAGCTTTACGCTAGAAATAAAGCACACTCTATTACCTTCACCCAACTCCAAGACTTTATTGAAGAAAATCTTGGGTCAGAGGATGAATCCGAATGGAACTGGCAAGCACTCACTAATCAAGTAAACAAGCGATGGGAATTACAAAACAGTGAAAGTTCACTCAAAAATGTAGGCAAAAGCGACTTGATCGAATACCTCTCCAAGCAAACAGAGGTGGCGGTTGATAAAACCTCCGTTTTGGAAGGGGCGGTTTTCCTGCAACCAAACTGGGGCTTACTCTCACTATTAAACTGGATGAAATTAAAGTTCCAAATAGAAGTTGCAGAAACCACTTTAACCAATAAACCTGCTTCCGAGATCGAGTCTCACTTGATCGGAAAAGTTAAAGAACTTTATAGGCAAAAAGAAATCAGTTTCCCAATTGCAGCCGGAATGGCCAAGTTTATGAATGAAGGAACTAGGTCGCAGGCCGTTCCTGGAAGCCAGAAGTATAACAGGGAAGGACTTTTCCGATGGGCTCAATCTAGGTTCCACACTTTTTCATCCGAACTTTCCGAAGAAAGCTTCCGCACGCTATCTCGCCCAGCCATTCAACAAATGCTTACCGAGGTTAGCGCCAAAGCAATGCCAACAATGGGTCAATCAGAAATCGACCAAAAACTTTCAGAAGCATTCCATGGCACCCAACTTTCTGAAGCTGGTGATGCAAAAGACCTTTGTGAATTCTTAGAAAAAGAATTCTCTATTACCATCTCTGCAGATAAACTCACTGGGGTTTCAAAGCATTCTGCAAGACAAATTATGTGGAACTCTTTTGACGATTATTTCCGACCTGAAATGCGCATTATGGAACGCGGACTTGTGTTGGCTCAACTTGATAGCACTTGGAAAAACCAGCTTTATGTTATGGATCATTTACGCTCTACCGTTGGCCTTCGTGGCTACGCACAGGAAGACCCAAAGACTATTTACAAACGCGAAGGTATGAAAGAATTTGAATCGATGTGGGAAGGTATCGATGAACGAGTTAGCGAAATTGTTTTCCGAATGGAAGAAGCTGAAGAAGTTCAAGATACGGTTTGGGTTATTGGTTCCGCAACACACGAAGCAGCCCCAAAACTTAAAGCTACAGAATCACAATCTGGGCCTCAGGAAGAAATCAAACAAGAAAAGAAAGTTGAAACCATCCGAAACTTAGGGGAACGATTAGGACGGAATGATCTTTGCTCTTGTGGTAGTGGCAAGAAATACAAGAATTGCTGTATGCGTACCAACGCAACCTGATCCTCTTGCCTTTCAGGGAAGGAATCCTATGGGCCTTTTTCTAAATTGCTTTTATCTTATATTTCTTTTCTTTGCATCGCCTTGGATAGCTTGGCGCTTAGGGTGGAAGGGCCGTTCTTTAACCCATTTTATTGCAAGGTTAACAGGTAATCTTAAGCCCAATTGCAACCCTTCAGATCAGAAAATTGTTTGGTTTCACGGGGTAAGTGTTGGCGAGATTCATCTTCTACGCCAACTTGTTGGCGCAATTCAAGTTGCAAAACCTCATTGGCTTTGTGTCGTTTCTTCTTCTACTGATAATGGACTTTCTGAAGCAAACAAATGTTTCAAAGGGCTGTTAGTATTTCCTTTTCCATTAGATTTCACTTGGGCTATTAATAACGCAATCAACCGGATTAAACCTAATCTCATCGTGTTGGCAGAAAGCGAACTTTGGCCTAACTTCCTTTCTTGTTGCAAACAAAGGAACATTCCCGTTTCGGTAATTAACGGCCGTATAAGTCCTAAATCGCAAGCTCGTTACTTACGCTTCCCTTGGCTGGGCAGCTATTTTTTTTCGCAGATCCACTCCTTCGGTGTGCAAGATGAAGAAACCGAACGATTTCTTCACCTTGCTGGGGTAGCAAAAGAGAAAACCCTTATCACCGGATCTATTAAGTTTGATGGAGTTTGTTTTTCAAAAACAGATCCAGCCGTTGATACTTTTAGATCCTTGTTTAGTATCAAACCTACTGAAATTATCTGGGTTGCGGGAAGCACACAAAACCCGGAAGAAGAATACATTCTCAATGCTTTTAAAGTATTAAAAGCAGAGTTCCCAAATTTAAGGCTTGTCTTAGTTCCAAGGCAACCAGATCTTTTTCCAGAAGTTCGAAAACTATTAGAACGAATGAGCTTAACTTATTGTAATAGATCTGAACTCGGCACTAATTTAGCACCCGAAGATTCCATCATTCTTGTCGATAGCTTAGGAGAGCTTCGTTCTGTATGGGGCTTAGCAGACCTAGCTTTTGTTGGCGGAAGTATGGATGGCAAACGGGGTGGACAAAATATGATTGAACCCGCGGCTTATGGGTGTGCAGTTTTTTTCGGTGATAAGGTCTGGAATTTCAAACAAGTCGCTTCCCAACTCATTCAAACCGGGGGCGCAATTTCTATCAACTCAACCACCCTTCTAGAAAATACCGCTAGAAATTTAATCGCAAATGCGTCTGACAGAATTCTTATGGGCCAAAATGCTAAAAACTTTGTGCTTTCCCAACAGGGTGCAACTGCTAAAACTATTACTATGCTTGAAACTTCTCTTACAGACAGAATTTCGGCTATAGCTGCTTAATCCATAAAGGAAAATGATTCCATTGGACACCCCCCTACCCCTCGCGTGGATTCATAATCAATTCGTACCACAAAATGAGGCGGTACTAAACCTTCACGATGCTGGCTTTGTTATGGGTGCAACGGTCACAGATATGAGCCGTACTTTTTCGCATAAACTTTTCTTACTTGAGGAACACATCAGAAGGTTCATATCAAATTGTGAATCGTGCTGCATCAATATTAAATCAAATGAAATAGAACTGCGAAAAATTGCAGAAGAATTGGTTCATAAAAATTCATTGCAAATTGAGAGCAAAGATGATTTGGCTCTGGTAATGTTTGCAACTCCTGGGCCGATTGCCTTTTATTTAGGCGGGCAAGGCGGTGCGGGAGATGGTACCCCAACTTTAGGTATGCACACTTTTAAGCTTCCGCTCAAGAGATACCGCTCTTGGATTGAAAATGGCGTGGAATTACAAACAGTTTCTGTTCGACAACCCTCTCCGCAATCAATCAATCCAATGATAAAACAACGGAGTAGAATGCATTGGTATTTAGCGGATAGGGAAGCTAAGAAAATTTCTGCAAATGCACAGGCAATACTTTTGGATGAGAACGGGTTCCTAACAGAAACAGCGGCAGCGAATCTGGTGATCATAAAAGATTTGGGTGGATTTCAACTTATAACCCCTAGGCACGAAAAAGTTTTAGATGGAATTGCACTTCAAATGATAAAGAAATTCGCCAACCATTCGGGTTTTCCTTTTTTAGAAGCAGATATTTTGCCCGAACAAGTTTCTCCAAACGATGGTGCAATTATAACTGGCAGCACTTTTTGCTTTGCTTCTGTAAAAAGCATCAATGGCACAAATCTTAATAGATCTGCAATCATTATGCAAAAGTTGTTGGATTTTTGGCAAAAAGAAGTGAACATCAACATTCACGAGCAAATTTTAAATGAGTACTAGAATTGAACCCATGTATAACTTATTTTATTTTCTGATTTTTGATTAGGTATGTTGTTGCGATTTGGATTATGCTTTTACCCTTGTTATAGCTTAATCGTAATTTTTTCTTTTTCTTGTTTGATTAATCACAAGTTATTGACAAAATAGCATTTGAGTGAACTTCTTTAGATCCGCTTAGAGAGAATAGTAAGGAAATTAGTATGATGAAGATTTTTTCAGGGAAGACGAAAACTTATGCTCCCCGAGGGCTTTGGTTAATGGTTGGCTTTCTGGCATTAGGCCTGATGGGAGCAACTGGTGTTGGAAGTGGAAGTACTGGGGAAGGTGGGGAAAATTGGCAACCCTTCGGACTCTTCAGCAGCGATTCAAACTTTACTCTTTTTGAAAAAATTGCTTTGGTTGTAAATTTATTGGTCGCCATTTCTGGCTTATTGTATGCCAAGAAGCTGGCGAATGAAGTGAAGGCTCAGGATAACGGCACCACCGTTATGCAGGAAATCGCCAAAGCTATTCGTGAAGGGGCAAATGCTTATCTTTTCAGGCAATTTAAAGTCATTTCGTGGCTTATTATAATTATTGCTTTAGTTCTTACCGCTACCAAATGGCCTTGGCACGAACCCGATAACAATACCGAAAAGCAAATTGCAATCGGCCGAGGTATCGCTTTCCTTATGGGTTCAATTTTTAGCGCAATGGTAGGCTATTTTGGTATGGCAATGGCTACAATAGGTAACCTTAAAGTTGCTTCTGCCGCCCGTACTTCTTTTGGCAGAGCATTGCAAATCGGGTACCGTTCGGGAACGGTAACAGGAATGTTGACTGATGGTTTAGGCCTTCTGGGTGGAACCCTGATTTTTCTTTATTATGGGGAAAAAGCCTTTGAAGTACTTTTGGGCTTCGGTTTTGGTGGCACCCTTCTTGCTCTGTTTATGCGCGTTGGTGGTGGAATTTACACTAAAGCTGCAGATGTTGGTGCAGACTTGGTTGGTAAAATCGAAGCGGGTATTCCGGAGGATGATCCAAGAAATGCCGCAACCATTGCTGACAATGTTGGTGATAATGTTGGCGATTGCGCAGGTATGGCAGCTGATATCTTTGAAAGTTATGAGGTTACTATAGTGGCTGCCCTGATTTTGGGCCTTGCCAGCTTTGGTCATATGGGCGTTATCTTTCCACTTCTAGTTCACGCAATTGGTGTTATAGGTAGTATTATTTCTACTTCCCAAGTTAAAGCTGAAAAGCAAGAAGGCGTTAAAGCAGCTATGGCTGCAGTTACCAACGGCTTCTGGCTTGGTGCTGCTATTAGCGTTGTTGCCATCTGCGCCTTGGGCTGTCTTTACCTTCGTCCAACTGGTGAATACATCATTGGCGAGTCGATCAAACGCGGGCTTTATAAAGAATCTAGTTTTGTTGAAAGTGTTAAAAAAGCAAATAGTAATTCAGCTCTCGCAGTTAAAACTCCTGAAGAAATCAAGAAGTTGAAAGATGCGAAAGATGACAAAGGAATTAATACTTATGTTGCTGAGATAAGTTTCCTTTGGAAAAAATCAGGTGAAGAAAAACAAGCTTCAATTGCCAATTCTGAAACAGTCGAACTGGCTAGAAAGTATATGCCTCTTAATGTAGGGTTGGATTACAGGCCTATTTTAACTTGCCTTATTGGCATCGCCTTGGCCCTAGCACTTCACTGGTGTACCGATTATTGGACCAGCACCGAGCACGACCCCGTCAAGCAACTTGCTAAATCTTGTCGAACGGGTCACGCAACCAACATTATCTCTGGGTTAGCGCTGGGATATGAAAGTGCGGTTTGGTCCGTGCTGATTATTTCAGCAGCTCTTTTAGGTTCGGTTCTCGTTTACAGTGGCACCAACCCCATTTTCATCGCTTATGGCGTTGCTATGTGTGGCATCGGTATGCTTACCCTCACAGGCAATATCATTAGTATGGATGTGTTCGGCCCCATTGCTGATAACGCCAATGGTATTGGTGAAATGGGTTACAATCGTGATCAAAATAACCAACCATTGCAGCCATCTGACCCAGATTTTATGGATGAAGCAAGCTACAAGCGAGCCCGTCAGATTCTTTCAGACCTTGATGCTGTGGGTAATACCACCAAGGCCATTACCAAAGGCATTGCAATTGGTTCGGCAGTTCTTGCCGCAGTTTCTTTGTTTGCTAGCTTTATCGCAGTGGTTGCAACTGGTAAAGGCGAAGACGCAATCACGACTTTAAGTGTTGAAGATTTTTTAATTGGTGCTTCAAAGCTGAATTTAGCAGACCCCTATGTATTCATCGGTATGCTTTTGGGGGGTGCGGTTCCTTTTCTATTCAGCAGTATGACGATTCGGGCAGTAGGTCGTGCAGCATTTTTGATTGTGCAAGAATGCCGGGCTCAATTCCGAGATAAAGAAATCTGGGCGGGAACAAAAAGACCAAACTACGGCAGGGTTGTTGATATTTGTACAACCACCGCTCAAAAAGAACTTGTAGGCCCTGGCCTGCTTGCAATCTTTGCCCCCGTTGTTGTGGGCTTTGCTATGGGGCCTTACGCCCTTGGTGGTTACCTCGCGGGCATGATTCTTATCGGCCAAATGATTGCTGTTTTTATGGCAAATGCTGGTGGAGCTTGGGATAATGCCAAGAAAACCATCGAAGATCAGCCTAAAACTGCTACCACTGGTAAGGGTTCTGAAGCTCACAAAGCCTCCGTTACTGGCGACACCGTTGGTGATCCTCTTAAAGACACTGCTGGCCCTGCTATTAATCCTCTTATCAAAGTTATGAATATGGTTAGTTTGTTGATCCTTCCTTTGGTTATGTCTTACAATTTAAAAGACGGCACCAGTATTGATCAACGCTACACTATTGGCCTCGCTGTGCTCGGTCTAGGATTAGTAGCTGTAAGTTGGGCTTGGTGGCAATCCAAAACCGAAAGCGCAGAAATGAAGGCGATTGATGCAGAATTCGATGCTGCTGCAGCAAACCAGTAATTCGATGTTGTTAATAAGATAACAGCTAGGCAGGGCTTTATTAAATGCCCTGCCTTTTTTATTGACCAACAACTTTTTCACCGTGTGTTTATCGTAGTAAGGTTCAATATTATGCAACCCAATTTTCTTTTTGCAAATATCTTCTACTCTCAGGCTGGGGATCATGTGGTTTGGCACGCAATGCCAATTTTAGTTTTTGCTCTTTGTTGCCTTGCTATTGCATACCGATATTACAGTGCATTTCTGGCAGCAAAAGTTGCCTGCCTAGATGATAACAAAGTGACACCTGCGCACTTATTTAATGATGGTCAAAATTATCACCCCACCAACAGATGGGTTTTGTTCGGTCACCATTTTGCTGCTATTAGTGGAGCTGGGCCACTCATCGGACCAGTTCTTGCAATTCAATACGGCTATATGCCCGGCCTTTTATGGCTGGTCATTGGAGTTTGCCTTGCGGGGGCTGTTCAAGATATGTTGGTGCTTGCAGCCTCTGTGAGAAGAGGCGGGAAATCCCTTGCAGAAATCGCCAAGATTGAACTTGGCCCCTTGGCAGGCGTCTTATCTTCCGCTGCAATTCTTTTCATCGTTATTATTGCTCTTGCTGGTCTAGGGTTCGTTGTCGTTAAAGCCTTGGGAGGCGAAACTATTCCTTTCCCCAAAGGAACTAAAATTGACCTGCCTAGTGGGGCTAAAATAATCCAAGATATAGAACACTCTAATGACAAAGAAACTATCTACAACTTTCCACCAGGATGTGTACTTCATTTCAGCAAAGATAGTGCCCCTGCAAAAAGAGAAGCAGAATTCCAAATTATACTTCCTACCAAAGGAAAACTTCCTGCCCTAGCTCTCGAGCTTGAAGGCAAGCCCATCATCCTTCCAAACGGCGGGGCCCAATTTGTTCATGGAAGTTCTTGGGGAGTATTCACCATAGCCTGTACTATTCCGATAGCATTTTTCGTCGGATTTTATATGTACAAGTTACGCAAAGGAAAAGTGGTCGAAGCTTCTTTGATCGGAGCAGTTGGAGTTTTAATCGCTACGGTGGCGGGTAACTGGATTCCCGGTTCTCCCTTAGAACCATACTTTTCTTTGACGAAAAATCAGGCTGTCATTGCCCTTTGCTCTTATGGGTTTATCGCATCTGTCCTTCCGGTTTGGATGTTACTCTGCCCTAGAGATTATCTTTCCAGTTTCCTCAAAGTAGGAACGATTGCACTTCTTGTAGTAGGCGTAATTGTTGCAAATCCTGCCCTTGTACATAGGCCCTTCGAACCCGTTTTCGCCCAAGGTGGGCCAACCTTTGCTGGCGGGCTTTTTCCCTTTGTTTTCATTTGCATTATGTGTGGAGCTATTTCAGGCTTTCATTCCCTAGTTGCTTCAGGCACTACTCCAAAAATGATTGGCAAGGAATCTGATATTCGCATGATTGGCTACGGCAGTATGCTTATGGAAGGCTTGGTAGGCATTGTTGCCCTTATTGCAGCTGCTTCCCTTGACCCTAAAATCTACTACGAAATCAACATCGGGCTCGAACAAGTTGATAAATGGCAACCTCAAGTCGACAAACTTCACCAAGAACTTGGTAACGCTGGTAACCTCGAACACCTCGACCTTTCTACCATCGAAAGGCAAGTAGGCGGCGAATCTCTTCGTGGCAGAACAGGCGGTGCTGTTACTCTTGCTGTTGGTATGTCTCTTATTCTTTCCAAACCGCTTAATGAAATCGGCTTACCATTCGACCACCTTATGAAGTACTGGTTTCATTTCGCTATTATGTTCGAAGCTTTATTCATCCTTACTACCATTGATACCGGTACACGAATCGCACGCTTCCTACTCCAAGAAATATTTGGGTACCTTCATCCCAAACTTGGGCAAACTGATTGGCTTCCTGGTTCAATTGTTTCCACATTTATAATTACACTTTGCTGGGGGATGTTAGTTTCAACAGGATCGATTGGCACCATCTGGCCTATGTTTGGTATTGCTAATCAACTGCTTGCAGTTCTCGCTCTTGCACTTGTTACCACTGTCATGGTTAATTCAGGCAGAGGTGCCTATATCCCTTTCACACTTATTCCGATGTTATTTGTCTCTGCAACAACACTTACTGCGGGAGCTACTATGATGAGTGCTTGGTTTAAAGCGCTATCGGTTCAAGGGCAATTTGTTGATTGGTTTCCTATTGCACTCAGATTTGGTATGACTTTATTTGTAATGTCATCGGTAATATTTTTGGTGCTTTGGGCAGCAAGTCGATGGATTACAATTCTAGCAGGGCTTGGAAATTCCAACTTACTTAAAACAGATATAGAAAAAGAATCTGACCCTTCTTAAAGTCTTATTTGGTGCTGCGAAATGTAGTTAGGTCTTGTCGCTTGATCGTGGCACCGGGCTGCCCATCACCCCGAGCACCCATCGTATAAATTCCGAATTTCCCAGTGCTAGTTTCAGCAATATACAACGCAGACTGCTCTTTACCAACGATGCCGGTAGTCATAACAAAGTGGACATTTTGTCTGGGTGGCAGGTTGAATTCAACAGCCAAATCGAGTTCGGCCCAACTGAAAATTTTTCCTGTGAATCGGTCGATGACACTGCCTTGAAGTTTCCCGGTTTTATAATCTAACAACCAAACTCCATCTGTAGGAGCTGCTGGATTTACTAATACAGGTCCTGTTGCGATGATAAAGTCTTCATGGCGATCATTGCCTGCTATCGCATTGGGCAGGTTTTTAAAACTAAAGGCGATAACAACACCGATAAGGATACCAATGCTAAGCCAAAAAAATCTTACTGGTTCTTTCATATTGCCCTCGGCGAAACTACAACGGTACGAGTAAACTTAACAAACCTAAAAGGTAGTGGGATAAGGTTACTTGAAACTTAGTAATAATCTCAATCTCAAGTTGCACCAAAGAAGAAAATGTTAATATAAGGTATTTAAAAATGAACAAATCTTACCCATATTATTTAATGATCGGTTGGGTGCTATTTTCTGCTGGGTGTTTTCCAGAAAATAACATTCAGAAAGTCTTTAAGCAGCCACCCAAAGAAGGCTATTTATTTTGTATGTGGAATGCAGAAAACTTTTTTGACAACAAAGACAACCATCGTAAAACTGTGCCCGACAAAGAGTACGATTCTTGGTTTGGTAATAACCCACAAGATTTTAAACTGAAACTTGACCATATTGTTGAAGTTTTATTAAAGATGAATTTTGAAAATGGGCCTGATATTCTTGCCTTGGCAGAGATAGAGGAAGATTCCGATGTCCCTAGATTATTAATGGAGTCATTAAATTCCAAACTTCCGGAGACTTCAGAAAAATACAAGTACTTCGCATTTAAAAATCCTCATGGGGGCAGGTGTATTGCAACTTGTGTTATTAGCAAACTTCCAATCGATTCTAACCGCGTCACACTGCTGGGTAAAAGAATACGCATTCTTCAAGTCCCGATAAAAGTTAATAATAAAGAATTAATTGTATTTGCAACGCATTGGACCTCCAAACTTACCGACAAGGATGGGACGGGAAGGTCTAAATATGCCGATCAAATTTATGGCGCCTATAATTCGATGGCAAGAAGTAACCCAGAAATTGATGTTCTTGTTTGTGGAGACTTTAATGCAACGCCAGAGGAAGACTGTGTAAAAAAACACTTAAGAACAACCGCAACGGAGAAGGAAACCCTTGCTAAAAAAATGGAAGTTCTAGCCTCTTCCGATCCCTTACGCTGGTTAAACTATCCGCTTTTTAACCCTTTTTCAGACTGGCAAGAAAAGAAAATTGGCAGCATTTACTACCATAGTAAGTTTGAACTTTACGACCAAATTGTGGTTTCACCTGGTATGCTTGACAAAAAAGGCTGGAGTTGTGACCCTTCATCCGCTGAAGTCTACAGACATTCTCCTCCAGCTGATATCAAAGGGCATCCTTTTCGATTTGGTTCCGAGAAAGACACTAAACATGCACGAGGTTACAGCGACCATTTGCCTGTAACCATTCGATTGAAACTAGAGGAAGATTAAATTAGGGTGTTTTTTTTGTTTCGTCTTTGAGGGGTTTGTATTCCAGCAATTCTAATTCGTATATTTTTTTCCCTGCTTTCTCAACAGACATTTTTACCACCCCAACCTTAAGAGCATAGAAATTTTTAACTTGAAAGATTGTTCCTTTTTCATCTTTACTATCACAGGTAGTGATAAGGCATTTAAACTTCCCTGCTGGAACAGTAATTTCTTCTTCGGTAAGAACAACATCAAGATTAATTTTACTGGTTTCAAAATCAAAATTTACAGGCCACTTTTCTCCAGCTTTTGCATTAGCCTTTAAAATGAGAGACCCTTTTTCGAATCTTCTACCATTTAGCGAATAACGAAAAACACCCTCGGTAGTAGTACCAATATGCTCAGAAGAAAACACCGATTTTTCGTCAGCGACTTCAACCAAGAAAGAAGGGTAATAACCGATTTTTTCTTCTCGAACCACGCGCTTGAAAATAGTTTTGTTGTTCGAATCCTTAAACTTCCAAGTTGCGCCTTCTTGTACAGGAAAATAATCATTCCCAAAGCTAATTTGGGTACTTACAAGAAAAAACAAGAAAGAAAACATCAAATTTCTTAAAGCCGATTTCATAATACACCTCAAAATCTATTTACTTAAAGTCTTTACGATATTAGCTTTCCATCGATTACCTTAACTTATAAACTAATTTAGGCTAGGTAAAAAGGAATTCACAGCATAATCCTTATTGAATCTATAAATTTGCTGTTATACTTATAAATGTGATAGTAGCCTTCCTCGATTTAAAATCAAAGGAATTTGAGGCGTTAATTATTAGGAGTTTTTTATGAACCCCGTTTTAGGCTTTATTGGTCTTGGTATGCAAGAGATGGTTATCCTTGCTGTTATCGGTGTGCTTATCTTCGGCAGGAAACTTCCCGAAGTTGGGCGTTACCTAGGCAAAGGTATTGTCGAATTCAAAAAAGGTATTCGTGGAATTGAAGACGATGTTGATATTGCATCTACATCATCTTCTTCGCAACAGGTCGATCAGCCAAAAGCCCCCCAAAAAATGTCTCCATCCACACCTAAGTTTGAAGATATCGGAAGCCCTGCTGAATCTAATCCCAAGGTTTAATCATCAAAATTCGGTCAATCTAAAATCAAAAAGGTCTTCTTATGAAGGCCTTTTTTCTTTTAAGAAATGATCCTTAATTTATTTTAAAATCGTCCCAAAATGCTACAACATCAGCTCCAACTATAATCATAAAAGAAATACGGTTTATTATAGTCGGTTTCTCGCCTAGATAAAATGCTGCAAAAATCATAAAAACAGCTAAAGATATTACTTCTTGCATGATCTTAAGTTGTGATGCGGTGAAATAACTATGACCAAGACGCTTTGCAGGTACTTGTAGCGCATATTCAGGTACAGCAATACACCATCTCACCAAAATAACCAACCATAACGAGTATCCCTTAAATCTTAAGTTGCCATACCAAGCCAAGGTCATAAAAACATTTGAAAGAACTAAAAGCAAAATAGTCTACATTTTTACACCCTAATTAATGAGAAAAATCTTCAAAAGGAAACATCGGTTTCCTTCTATTTTTGTAAGGCAACCTCTGCAAAGTTGCGCTGGTTACACCTTCTGTATCAACACGCACAAAACTTTTACATACAGCTTTATAGGCTGCAAGTGGGGCATGGACTCCTTTTACAATTATCACCTTGTAATTAGCAGGATCAATCCCAAATGCAAGCAACTGATTGAGACTAAATGGCACCATCCGGCGAGAAGAAATTATGAAAGTATTTCCTTCGGGAGTTGTAATAATAGCTGTTTTCCCTTGGTCGAATCGATTAATACCACCATGAGTGGGATTACTTTCAGAAAATTTTCCCTCGCCAAGAAAAACAACTTTTGCTGTAAGGTGCAACGGAACACCATGAAAATGATCACTCTTGGCACCAACAATAAAAGTTCGAGAATTCCCCAAGCCTAGTTTTATAGCCTCAGCAACGGTATCTGGATCAGCAATAACAGTAAAAAATGGAAAGACATTTTGTTCAATAAGTTCTTGGGCAAGGATAGTGCTATCTCCGGGAGACCCGCCACCAACATTATCGCCCATATCTAAAGCGCAAACAGGACTGGGCAAACTTTTCATCTGGGAAACCGATTCTATAACGCTAGGTAAAACCGGATTGAATGCATTTTTCATATCCAACCACTGTTTTGCTAAAGAACTAGCATTTGCTTTAGCCAGTTCAAAGTCATTGTCTGCAACCACAGTTAATCCTGCACCCATATGGGGCACATCGGAATAAGGGAATCCAAGGAAAATTGAAACTGCGATAATGCCTGGTGTTTCACGAACTTTTTGTACTTTATTTAGAAATGATAACAAAGGTTCTTCACTGGTGTTTTGACTAAAGATATTAACTGCAAAAGGTAAAAATTCCGCTGCTTGTGTAGGAACAACTTTTTGCTTTAACACTGCGCCCATTAAATCGCCCGCTTCGATCCCTCGCTGGCGTTGATCCATATGGGGATTGGTTCGATAGCTTAAAAAAGCATCAACAGAGCTGACCTGCAACTGAGATAAATTGCCATGCGGGTCCGCAGTTGCGATGATGGGTTTAGCCCCGATAGCTTTTCGAACTTTTTGGAGCCAAAAACCATCTGCATCTGGGGCATTTTCTGCAACCGTTGCGCCGTGCGGAGCAGCAAGAATGCCATCAAGTTTTCCAGCTTCTTGCAGGGCATAATCAAGGCGCTTCATAATAAAATCCCAAGAAACTGCATCAATTATGCCATAGGGAAGAGCCCGAGCTACAAATAAAGGGACAGCCTCGATGCCTTGCTGCCCAAGGCTATGAAAAAAACCTCCTATTTCATGATGTGAATCGTAAAACTTCTCGCGAACCTCTACACCCTCTGCAAGAATATCGTTTTGAAAATCCTTAAGGGTTGTTTTGTTTTGTATAAAAGTGTTAGACTCCTGCAGAATACCAACTATGCCTATGCGCATAATAGTGCCCCTCATTACATCAGGTTTAAAACTAGTAAAAATGCAGTTTGAATGGAAAAACTGAGAAGAGCAAGGAGATTTTTGCCGTGTTACCAACCAATCATAATTTTGAACAATTAAGAAGCAAACTTTACAGCGCGGTGGTAAGCGATGTTTTGGATGCTTTAGACTCTCATAACCATGTACTAAGGTGCCAACTTCCTCAATTAACCGGCGCCAAAGACAAAGTCTTAATAGGAAGATGCAAGACAACTCTATGGGCAGATATGGCACACGAGGATTCGAAACCATACGAACTTGAACTTAAGGCTGTAGATTCCTGCAAGCAAGACGATGTATTCATTGCTGCTGCAAATGGGTCGCATCGATCAGCGCTTTGGGGGGAATTGCTTACCACGGCATCGATGCGGACAGGAAGCGTAGGAGCAATTGTTGATGGATTAGTTCGAGACCAAACGAAAATGAATTCGATGAATTTTCCTGTATTTGCCAAAGGGGCTAGCCCACTCGACAGCAAGAATAGGCAAAAGGTAATCGATCTTGATGTTCGGGTAGAAATCGGGGGTTGTTTGATATACCCTGGGGACATAATTATTGCAGATAATGATGGAATCGTAATTATACCCCAAGAATTTGAAGAAGAAACAATTGCTCGGGCACTCGAAAAAGTGTCTGCGGAAAACATCGTCCGCGATGCAATTAAAAATGGTTTAAGTGCAACGGCTGCGTTTAAAAAGTATGGTGTCTTATAATTCTAGGTTTTAAATCACTCGATTAGAGCACTCTTTTAATGCAAGAAAAAACGGTAGTAAACGAAATCACCCAGAAAATATTATTCAAAATTTCTTGGAGGCTAATCCCTCTTCTTTTTTTAAGTTATGTTTGTGCTTACCTTGATCGAATTAATGTTGGGTTTGCAGCTAAGCAATTAAAAGAGGATTTACATTTTAGCGATTCCGTTTATGGATTAGGCGCAGGAATCTTTTTCTTAGGGTATGCCCTATTTGAAATACCCAGCAATGTAATTATGGAAAAAGTTGGTGCAAGACGCTGGATTGCCAGAATTATGATTTCTTGGGGAATTATTTCAGGCGCTACAGCCTTTGTTAATTCTCCCGAATCTTTTTATGTTATGCGCTTTTTGTTAGGCATTGCAGAAGCTGGATTCTTCCCGGGCATTATTTTATACCTAACCTACTGGTTTCCACCTAGTGAGCGAGGCAAATCTATCTCCAGATTTATGACCGCCATCCCACTTTCAGGCTTAATAGGTGGACCGATTTCAGGCGCTTTACTTAACCTCGATGGAATCGCAAACCTTTATGGCTGGCAATGGATGTTCCTTGTCGAAGCTCTCCCATCACTGCTAATGGGTTTCTACATTTTCTTTTTCCTTCCCAATAGCCCCGCAGGAGCAAAATGGCTGACCCTTGAAGAAAAGACCTTGCTGGCCGATGCGATAAAAGAACAAGAAGACGAATTACATAAAGAAAGCGACAAACCAAAAGCCTATGCAGCGTTTTTCTCCTTACCAGTTTGGCACATGTGCTTGATTTATTTTTTTCAGGTGACAGGCTTATACGGAATAGGATTATGGTTGCCAGATTTACTTCGCTCTGCTACCCATCAGGGAAATATTGCAACGGGTTTTTTAACAGCAATTCCATTCCTTGCCGGTGCCATTAGTATGGTTTTTTGGGGCTGGAATTCGGATCGAAAGCAAGAGCGAAAATGGCATTTAATAGCAGGAAATTTATTAGGATCAGGTGGGTTCATCATAGCAGGATCAAACCCAGACAGTTTAACTTGGGCCTTATTTGGGATGACGGTTGCAAGTATGGGAGTTCATGCAACCTTTGGGCCATTTTGGGCGTTAAAAACAACTCTCTTAGCACCCGGAATAGCTGCCATTGGCATTGCTTTAATCAATTCTATGGGCAATTTAGGTGGCTTTATGGGGCCTTCCATCACTGGTTTTCTTAAACAACAAACTGGCAGCCTTTCACTTGGCCTTATTCTTTACGGAAGCACCTCGTTTATTGCAGCATTTTTACTTCTATTTCTGCAATTAAAAGCGGTAAAGGGCAAAAACTATTAAAAAATGCCTTAGGTATTAACCCAAGGCACTTTGATTTGTTCGTTTTAAATGCACCTCAATTAATCGCGGAAAATACCGTGGCATTCTACACAACTATCGCTCAACATTTTTGCACCCTTTTTAACACCATCCGAATCACCCTTTAATGATGAAGCTGAAAGATCTTTAGAACCTTGACGCATCTTTTCTACGAATTCTTTCCATTTCTTTGGGTCTTTCTCACCCTTCTTTTCTTTAGGCGTATGGGCCTCTGTCAATTCTGCCAAAATCAAAGAAACATCACCCATATGAGCATAAGCTTTGCCATTCTTGGCCAAATCAGCTTTGTCAGGGGCTTTTTTCATAAGACTAGGAAGCTTCGCTTCAATACCGTCAGGAAGAATAGCGCCCGCTTTATCGCCGGCCCCAATTCCACCCTTCGTACGAAGTTTAAAAACATGCATTAACTCGTCAAGGGAATACTTTTTAGCAAGTTCTGCAATTGCCTTAGGATCAGACTTGGCGCCAACTAACTTGAGAACCGCGGGATTAACTTCCTTGGCATCTTCATAATAAAATGCTGATTTACCTTCGGAAGTAATCATCGTAAAAAGCCCGAGGGCAAGGAAAGAACCAAAGACGCCAATTTTCTTAACCATGTTCATTCGAGTCTCCAAAATAGAAAGCCTTAGTAAAGTTCACAGCCACAGAATTAAACTATTGAAACCATCGCATTTGCGATAAAATTTCACACCTACTTTGTTTTTCTTGTTTAACGAAACGAGGAAAATCGGCAGGCTAAATAATCATAGAGCCATAAAAATTCTGAACAAGTCTATTCTTAATAAAAGTTTGAATCAAATTTACAAAAATTTAACAAAAAAGCCCAGAGGAACCTCTGGGCTTTCTATATCTAAACAAAATCAAGCTAAGAATTATTAGCCACCCGCCTTTTTAGCCTTGAATTCTTTAACATACTTATCAGGATTTTCGTTAAACGCATCTTTACACCCCGAACAGCATACATAAAAAGTTTCGCCTTTATAGGCAATAGCCATCGTACCTAAACCACCACTTACAACACATTCGGTTTTCTTATCTTTGGCACCAAGGCTCATACCTTCTTTAGTAGCTGCGACCATATATTCTTTAATGAATAATGTTTTCCCTGATTCTTTTCGAGAATAATTGTAAATAAAACGAACCCCTTCAGCCGCATTATTCATTTCTAACTTCTGCGTTTCTTTGGTTTTAGGATCTACCCGCTCGAGAGAAAGAATATCCTTGCTAAGTTTTCCTTCGAAAACCATTTTGTTATCTTTAGGATCGGTTGCGGAGAACTGATAATTTTTTTTATCAGCGTTCCACTTTAATTCACCATTTTTAAAATACTTACCATCTTTTACTTCCAAAGTAAGCCAAGCATCTTCGCCTTTAAAGCGCCAACCCCATTGAAAAGTTTCCGTCCAGATATTTTTTGATGCTTTGGAGTTTGGAGGTGGTCCGCCATTACCTTTCCATTGTCCAATAAAGTCTTGGAGTTTCTGCAACGCTTCTTTGTTAGCTTCAGAAGTTTTGTCTGCAGCAAGGCAAAGGCTAAAACTAAGGCACATAAAGAGTGCTGCAAAGATCAATTTTCTAATCATCAGAATACTTCCTATTTGATAGTAACATTTTAAAACAAATACTGAGGACTCATCATAAAGCAGCGGGCAAACTTTTTACAATAGAATCTTAAATTAAATAATTAATTCCCCTTGGAATTTGTTAAAAGGTAATGGGCTTTTTTTTCACAATTAACCATATAACTCATACTTTGGGTAGCAATAGTTTCGGGGTCTGGTTTGTAATCAAAGACCTCAACCGAAACCCAATGGTCATATTTCTTTTCCAATAGTGCTTGAAAAATAGGGACAAAATCGACATTCCCAAATCCTGGGCCTCGTAAATTATGATCATTAGCGTGGAAATGCCCAGTCCTTCCAATAAATTCCTTGATCACCTCGGTTGTTGGACTTGTTTCCGTTGACATTGCTTTAACATCTAAATGTAAACAAAAACTTGGATGATTAATTTTATCTAAAATATCGGCACCTTCTTTTGCAGTGTTTAAGAAATCGGCATCGGGTGGGGATAAAGGTTCCAAGCAAACCTTAACCCCAGTTTTTCCAATTCCTTCGATAGTTCTTTTTAAAGTATCCACCGCAAATTCTGTTGCTTTTTCTTTGGAATAACCTGCAGGAATTCTCCTTTGTGCAGGGGAACCCAACACCAAGATGTTCCCTCCCAACTCTTGGCAAGCCTTTGCAAGTTCAACCAAATAATTAGCTGTTGCTTTTCGAATCTGAATTTCGGGGGAAGTCAGGCAAAACCCCTCAGTTTTAGCTAATAGCCAGTGGAGGCCAATAATTTTAATGCCTTCAACCTCTGCTTCTTTTTTTAATTTGGCCCGCGTCAGGCTTGATACCGAGGTGATTAAATTTGCTAGGGTAAAAGGTGCGATTTCTAAACCTTGATAACCCGCTGATTTGATAAAACCACAAATCCGTGCGTGTTCCCAATTTTCAAAAGTTTCATTACAAATAGCGTATTTCATTGAATTCCCTCAACCTATTTGCTTTTCAATTGAATAATTTCTTGTTGTGACCCATCTGCTTCAATGATAGTTAAACTTGCGATGTCAATAATTTTTGCCATAACTTTATAAAAATCTGCGGGTGATGAAACTGGAATATTATTAACCTGAGTAATCAATTTACCCGATTGCAACTTAGCAATATCTGCTGGAGAACCTGGCAAAACTTCTTTTATTAATACCGAGTCGGGCACTCCTCGGGTCCATGGTCCCAGACCCAGAGGCCTTTGTGATAGCAAACTCGAGTAGTCAACCCGTAAGCCAAAAATTGCTTCGGGTTGATTTGATGCGATTACCTGCATACTAGACAAATACTTGGCAAGCTTAACCGAAACCGTTCGCTTTTGTGTTTCTATGATTCCTGCGACTTCAATCCTAGCAATATTACCTGCAAGAGTTGAGCCTATATAAAGAAACAAATCATCTGGGTTTTCAACAGTTAAGCCATTTATCGAAACAATGGTATCGCCTTGGTAAATTCCAGCTTTAAACGCAGGAGACCTTTCTGAAACTTGAGCCACTTTGACTCCCCGCACACCGACAGCAAGTTGAATACCTAAAAATCCGTACTCAACTTCCTCGCCTTTACAAAGGACCTCAATAATTTTCCTGTGATTCGAATCGAGTGGAACCGCGTAGCCTTCAGAGGAATCGCCACCGGGCCAACCCACCATCGAAGTTAAAATACCAACCCAATCACCATCCATAGACATCAAAGCCCCACCACTAGCACCGGGTTTAACTACAGAATTTAATTGGAGCAAGGTGCCATATTGATAAAGAGGAACTTGAGTTCTATCGATTTCTGTACTTTGGTTATTCCATTTGCGCCTTAAGTTAGAGAGCATACCCCAACCAACCGAGGGACTACCGTCATAAAAGCCTGAAGCGTAAGGGTTAGAAAGGTGAACCAGAAATTGACCTTTCCGAAGAGAAGAGGAATCGCCCATTTTCAATGCTTTTAAATCAGGTATTTTGTCAATTAAACGAAGAACACAAAGGTCACTTCTGCCATCTAAGGCGTGAATATCTGCATAGCTTCCTTTGCCATTGGGAAAGCGAACATAAATTTTCACAGCATCCTTAACGACATGGGCCAAGGTCAGAACCAAACCGCCTGCATCAACCACCACGCCAGTACCAAATGAATCTGGGAAAGTTTCTGGGTCAGCAAGGTCAAGGGGGTTTTTAGTGTTTTCCAGAGCTTTTCGAAATCTTTTAGGTTGCTCGGGTGGCAGGCTGAACCCGCCAAGTTTTCCAGGAAGATCTCCTGTAGGTATTGCGCCCAGTTCCTTGTATTTCGGACTTCGAGAAACCAAAATGCAACCCACCGAAGGTTCCGACAAAGTTACAACCTTCTTTACCGCTCGTTCAATTTGGCCTAGAACATCTTCTTCCAATGCAAGTGCCTTGAAATTAATCAGGGGCAATAAAGTAAGCGTCAACAAAAATGGCAAAGCAATTCGATTTAGCAACTTAATATCCATAAAACTTGGAAGTATTAATCCAACAGATGCAATCATAAAGGAATTTTAAAAAGTGTCTAATAAAAAACCTCCAGAGATTCATCTCTGGAGGTTTTTTAAAATAACAAGATTGATCCGATGATTAATCGCCTGCAGCAGCGGCGGCAGCCTTTTTTTGCGCCTTTGTCATTGCAACTGCGGGAACTTCTGCAGGCCCTGGTAATGAAGCAGAAATAATCGTGGCATAACCACCTTCAGGTGTTAAAAACAAACCTTTTTTCTGCAAAACTTTATGCGTTATTTCTTCCATTACCGCTGGATTATCCTTTAAATAATTCTTGGCGTTTTCACGACCCTGACCCAGCCTCACATCTCCATAGTTTATCCACGCACCAGATTTATCCACTACCTTTTGATCTATTGCCATATCCAATAAATCACCTTCCCTACTGATACCAAAATCATGCATCAGATCAAATTCTGCCTGACGGAATGGAGGTGCAACCTTATTTTTCACTACTCGCACCCGAATACGAGCCCCAACAGTTTCTTCCGCATCTTTGATTGTCGTCACTTTTCGAGATTCCATTCGAACCGAGCTGTAAAACTTCAAAGCAAGCCCGCCCGAAGTTGTTTCAGGGTTACCAAAAACAACACCGATTTTGAGGCGAATCTGGTTAATAAACACCATACTAGTTTTGGTCCGAGAAATCGTAGGGTTCAAAATTCGCAGCGCTTGACTCATCAATCGGGCTTGCAAGCCCATATGGGAATCGCCGATTTCCCCTTCAACTTCAGCCCGTGGCACTAATGCCGCTACGGAATCGATAACAATAATATCAACCGCATTAGATTTAATCAGCATTTCGGCAATCTTTAACGCTTCTTCTGCACAAGAAGGCTGACTAACCAAAAGGGACTCCAAATCAACGCCAATACGCTTAGCCCAACCTGGGTCAAGGGCGTGTTCTGCGTCGATAAATGCAGCAACCCCACCTTTTTTCTGGGCAGATGCTACTGCGTGCAAAGCGATTGTGGTTTTTCCGCTGGCTTCTGCACCGAAAATTTCAATGATTCTTCCCCTTGGAAGCCCGTGGCCACCTAAGGCAACATCAAGGCTAAGTGCCCCTGTTGAAATTCCTTGGACATCACTGGAGGCGGTTTCACTAAGTTGCATAATTGCACCCCGACCAAATTGTTTTTCAATTTGGGAAAGGGTTTGCTTCAGTTCTTTGTCTTGAGAAGATTCAGCCATAACAAGTCTCCTAATAAATGGGGCTCAATTAAGTGTACGGATGTGAGTATAACCAAGGATTTTTCAGCCACAAGCCCAGCAGCATATTTTCTTAAACTTTCCCAAATACCTTATCCTAAAGCAATTTCTCTAATTCTTTGGCCCGAAGCACCGCTTGTTGATGCGTTTTCAATATCCCATCCAGTTGCTCATCCCTAATAAAATCCAAAATTTGTTTAAACTTAGGGCCTGGTTTCAATCCCAGTTCTTTGAGCTCTTCGCCCCCGATTAACTGAGGCGGGGTCAAAATATCAAAGTTCCATAGGGCAAGTTTCTCCCTACAGAATTTGACCGCATTTAAGTCACAGTCCCCGCCCAATAAGTTGGCTTGCATTAATTCCAACAAGTCTTGAATATTTGGGTTTGCTAAAAGTTTTTTTAATTCACAAAGTCTTAATTTCTCAGGCATTAACAAAGCATCTTTTAACGAAACCAATTCACAGGTGATGGCTAGTTCAGAGTTCGAAAGTTTTAACCTTCTACAAATCTCGTAGGCATTTTTTTTGGAAAGGTTTTGCAAGACAGATGCTAAGACTAAGGGAAACGACGCATTAGATGTTAAACCACCTAAAATTGCGAGAATATTTTGACCACCTTCCGTCTCATCTCCTTTAAATACCTCGGGTAGAACTTGCTTTGCTAGACCCAACTCGATGAAAAGCCTCATTCCTTCAAGTCGACTTGGGTGATTAAAAATTTTGCGGAGTTCATCAGAAATACGCTCGGCGCTAACAGCGCCTAGGGTATCAGAATGTGCAATTATTGAAGCTCTAGTTGAAGCATCAATTGTCAGTTGAAATCGTGGTGCGATCCTTACCGCCCTCAGCATCCGTAAACGATCTTCCGCAAACCTCAACTCAGGATCTCCAATTGCCCGTAGGAGTTTTGATTTTAAATCGATTTGACCTTCAACATAATCGACCAACTTCCCTGAAAGGGGGTCAAAGAACATACCATTAATCGTAAAGTCGCGACGGAGCGCATCTTCTCGCGCGCTACAATAACGAATTGCATCAGGCCTTCGGCCATCGGTGTAACCAAGGTCTGCACGGAAAGTTGCGACTTGAATAAGGACAGGTTTACCATTAGGCAAGATGGGTCCAATGACATCAATGACGCCAAAACTGGCACCAACCGCAACGGTTCTTGGAAAAATTTTTCGTACTTGTTCAGGCCTTGCAGAAGTAGCAACATCATAATCGATGGGCACTAACCCAAGTAATTCATCACGCACACAACCGCCCGCCCACAAAGCCTCAAATCCTTCTTCGGTTAGCCTTTTGACCACATTGATAGCAAAGGCTCTATCGATAGAATCATTCATTTTTTTCCAACTCGGTTGCCCCTGCTTCCGCACTCGGGTCTTTTTTGACCCAGAACATTAACTCGTTTCTGCCGTAAATTCGCTTATCCCAAGCCGCATCGTCTGGGAGTTCTCCTATTGGGGTTTCGCTTTCGGTTTGAATAGCAATAACACTGCGTGGCTTAATTTTTTCTTGAAAAGACCGGATCATCGAAAAAAGCTCTTCTAACTGATTTTTATAATCAGCAAAAGGGGGACTAATAAAAACAATGCAACTTTCCGAGATAGGCATCCACCTTGCTGCCCACCTGTAAGCATCAGTGCAAACGACATGGCCAATTTCATAGACATTAAATTTCTTTAGATAGTTTTCGATAGTTTGGGCAAGCTGAAAATCCCGCTCCACGAAAGTGACTTTAGAAGCACCCCGGCTGATAGCTTCGAGCCCGTTAACCCCTGTACCACCGAAGACATCAAAGAAAGGCATACCTTTTAAACCAATTCCTAAAATACTAAATAAAGATTCGCGAACCCGCTGTGGGGTAGGCCTCATATTAGGGTTAACTTCAAATTCAATTTTTCTACCCCTAAGAATTCCAGCTACTACTCTAACTTCGGTGCGCACAATAACCTGCCTGTTCCAAAAAACACAGTTTCTGTAATAAGCATTATTCTAGCAGATTTAGGAGTTTTGGAGCTTTAAGATTGTCATAAATCAATGATTTATACTAATTTTGATACTTAAACCAACTTAAAGACTGGAACAAAAGCTAAGGTTATCGCTTTTCAACTTTGCTGGTACCGGTAGGAAGATTTAACTGATTCAAAACTTGCTTCGATGGATCATACTTGCGATTTTTATTTGCTTCCGAACTTAAAGTAACCGCAGGTTCGTCACCCACAGCATTATTAGGCCCAAGCAAAAGCATCAATCGAACTTGCGACCGATTGTATATATTGATCGAAGCAACATAGTTAGCGTGGGCAGCTTCAAGGCCTCGAATACTTTGCAAAGCATCGGTCACCGTTGCACTAGGCGAATTTTGCTCCAACCTTAAATTATTGAGTCGATAGGTTTCTGCAGCGTGCTGAATTTGCTTAGAGCAAAGCTGAATTTGTTGCTTGCCACTAATAATCGAATCTCTGGCCTCCTGAACCCCAGCTGACAATTTAAGCCTCAACTCCTTATAGGACAATTGGACCTGATTTAACTTAACATCAGCAATGCGCCGTTTTTCTCGGGAAGTATGCCATTCGGTAAGATTCCATTTTGCAGCCAACCCCAAGTCCCATCGGTTTGCCCAGTAAAGGCTAGAATTAGAACCCGCGCCAAACCCACCTTCCGCCATATTGATTTGTAAAATTGGCATTAACCTAGAGGGGCCGTCAATTTTAGAAATCCCCGATTGCACATTTTCCAGCATCCCTTCCAGTTCGCGAATTCCTGGCCCATAAGCAATCGATTTCGCAACCATTTCTCTCATACCTACAGAAACATCAACCAAATCGATAGGCACAAAGTTCTCTTCAACCGGAACTAATTCAGAATCCGGGTCGATTCCAAGAAGAAAAGCTAGCTTCACCGCACAGGCATCACCCGCATGCTTAAGCTTTAAAATAGCTTGCTTTCTGCCGTTAATTTCAGCATTTATCATTTCCACCATCACAGCGGCTTCAGGTTGATTTTCTTTCATCCTTTGAGCACGATTTAGCTGATCGAGGTGATACTTCTCCAGTTCGCGTGCAACTGATTCACCCCGCCTTGCGGTTAGTAAATCAATATAAGAGGTTGCAGCTTCTAGGCATAATTCGGTGGTTACTTTGGTAAGTTCCGCTCGGGTCCGCCAATGATTGCGCTCCGACACCACTTGTTTGTAAGTTGCTTCTCTTAAATCTAACTCGGTTCTTAATTCAACATTTGGGTAAAGGGCACTTGTGCTGGATTTGATTAAATCGCCATTAAAATTCTGAATTCCACCCTCGTGTCTGTAATAGGCGATTCCGCCATAAATTGAAGGCAACCACGCTTTGGCAGCCAGTGCATTCTCGGCATTACTTTCTTCGAGCTTTTCTCGCATTACTGCAATTTGCGGATTTTGCTCCTCTGCAAGCCTTAACACAGTATCCAAATTAATAGGGATCGGCTTAGGCTGCTTGTTCAAATTTGTAAGATTGTTATTTCCCAATTGTTCAGAATTTGAATCAACCTTGTTGTTGATTAACAAGATGTCATCCGTGTTTTTTAATTTGTCTATAAGTTTTTGAGATTTTCCAACAACTTCCTTAGGAACTGGAATCGGTTTTTCTGTCCGCAATTGAGAATTAAAACATCCTGTACTTAAAAGGGAAAGGCTTCCTGCCCATATTATAAACGACCAAAAGCTACGCAGCTTATTGCCTTTACATTTCACAGGTATTTTTTCCCCGAGAACCATTATTATCCCCTGCCCTCAAACTGGAGGTATCTCATAACACTTAAATCATCGGTAATAAATGGGGGGAACTTTGCGGAGTTTGCTTAGAATAACGATTATTTCAGATGAAACACCAGAATAGCTAAGATAGATAAGAAAACTTAAGCAAAATCTTATTTACTTTGCTTAAGGTCAACTTTTATCCATTCAATTTAAAATGCAGAAGACCCTTCCTGCTTTTTGGGAACATCAAAAAATAAACCTAAAATGATTGCTGCAACCAACGATACAAAGCAAGG
>JBDNHI010000011.1:0-16694 GCA_041694635.1 Gemmataceae bacterium
AATGGCTTTGGCTATCGTAACGATGATTTTGGTAGCACCATCGCTACCGCTTCTAATCTTATTTTTACCAATCCTACGACCGTATCAACCACGGGTATCATCGAACGAAATACCGACCTCGATGTCTTTAGATTCATCCTCACTTCCAGTGGCGCGGTTAACCTTAATATCAATCCTGCGGTCAATGGCCCCAACCTCGATATCGAAGCCAAACTCTATAGCGCTTCTGGTACCCTTTTAACAACTAGCAACCCTGTCAACGCTCTTAATGCTAGCTTTAGTACCTCACTTAATGCTGGTACATACTACATTTCAATCGATGGGGTTGGAATGGGTAACCCATTAACTACAGGCTACACCGATTATGGTAGTCTGGGCCGTTATTTCATCACAGGCACGGTGCCTAGTTCCACTTCACCACCTACCATCACCGGCCCTTCAGGCGGCCCAGGCGCTGTCAATAGTGCCATTATTATCAACGAAAATACCACCACTGTCACTACCTTTACCGCAGATAAATCCGTTACCTGGTCGCTAAATGGCGGACTCGATCTGGCTCGCTTTACCATCAACGCTTTCACTGGTGCCCTTACCTTCATCACTCCGCCAGATTTTGAAAACCCAACCGATAGCGATGGAAATAACACCTACATCGTTCTCGTTCGAGCAACCGATACGAATGGCAACATCTCTTCGCAAACCCTAACGGTTACGATTGCCAATGTTGCAGAATTTCCCCCTGTAATCACTGGGCCAAGTGGTGCACCAGGGGCACTTACCAGCACCAGAAGCATTAACGAAAACAGTAGCATTGTCACCACCTTTTCTGCAGATAAACCCGTTATTTGGGCAATCGTAGGCGGATTAGATCAGGCCAGATTCAGCATTAATTCTGTCACTGGTGCGCTTACCTTTATCAATAACCCAGATTTTGAACTCCCTTCCGATAGCGATTTAAATAATACTTATATCGTTACGATTCGGGCTACCGATTCTGGCCCCATGTCTTCTACCCAAACCCTTACCGTTACCATCCTAGATGTTTTAGAAACAGGCACTGGAACTAATCGCACAGATATCACCGGCGCTAAAGTTCTTTATGCCTCTGCTACCGGCATAGAGTCAGGTAAACTTACCGGCTTTAGAATTAAGTTTAACGAAGCAATTACCACTTCAACCTTTACTACTGCTGATCTTTCACTGCTTTCCCCTACCAATGCTGCTCTTACTTTTTCTAGTGTTACAGCGGTGCCTAATACCAATAACACCGAATTTATTCTTACGCTTTCTACTACTCAAACAACGCCAGGTAATTATGTTCTTAAAGTTGGCCCCGATATCCGAGACCTTGCAGGCAATCAAATGAATCAAGATAATGATTCGATGAATGGCGAACTCACCCAAGATCAATATGTTGGATCTTTCAGCCTGTTTACCACCTACAGTTTCAACAACACTTCTAATACGCCTATTAAAGATTTAACAACGACTAAATCTGTCATTACTATTAATCAAGTGATGAATATTAAAGACATTAATATTTTCATTAATATTGCTCATACCGCAGATTCAGACCTTGTGATAACCCTAACTTCGCCTACTGGCCAGTCGGTGGTGCTATCTAACCGTAGGGGAGCATGGGGCGATAATTTCACCAACACTTTATTTGATGATGATGCAAGCAACGCAATTTCTACCGGTACTGCACCCTTTACTGGAACTTTTAAACCCGAATCTGTACTTTCCATCTTTAATGAAAAAAATGCTAAAGGCAATTGGACTCTTACCATCGAAGATAAAGCTGGGGGCGATGTAGGCAAACTCATCTCTTGGAAATTAATCGTCCTTACTAATACCAAGCTTACTTCCACCGCTAACCTTGCAAGCACACGCGGGGGTTCCATTACCGTTACCAACCCAAGTGCAAGTATGGCAAACTTTAGCCCAGCCTTGGCAAATGCAATTGTAAATACATCATCAACAACCACAACTAGAACTTCTACTCCAACTTCAAGCCATGCTGCATTGCCAAACAGTTCTACCACCCCTGCTAATTCCCTAATTCCCAATGCATCTTCCGGTAGCACAAGTGCTTCGTCTAGCCAAAGGCCCACAGCGCAACAAGCTGTTGCGGATCAACTCTTTTCAGGATTGTTCCGGATTTAAAAGCCCAGCGCCTGCCCTTTTTAAAACAAATACAAACGCACAAATACAGCCCCATGGAACGCAGTCCATAGGCTTTGGGATTTGGACTTTCGTAAGGTGGGCTTTCTGCTAGACTTTGTGGGGGGTAAGGCATTGATAGTTGGGTGTTTTCAAGACCCAGCGACTGCGTTCGCTGGGTCTTCTTTTCCTGCACACGATGCCTACATGCGTTTGATACCGCGCCTACAGATGTCTAATCCCGGGAACGCCAATCTCCCGATTGGCTTTTTTAACCCGGCCAATCGGGAGATTGGCGATCCCAGGGTAGAAAATGCGAAATACCTGCTGGGGCTTCTTATTTCCCCGTTTTAAAACAAATACAAACGCAGAAATACAACCCCATGGAACGCAGTCCATGGGCTTTGGGGCTTTGGGGCTGCTTTGTCTATTTCTATAAAACTCCCTTTCCCCGAATTCTTTCAAAACTGATCTGCACCTAATGCACCGCAATCTTCTACGGTTGCATTATGAAAACAAAAACCCCCTTCCGCTTACGCATCCGTGAGCATCGAAAAATCCGCGCAAGCGAGTTACTCGCCCACCCGCTCAACCCCCGAATCCATCCCGATTTCCAAAAAGAAGCCCTCGCAGATATCTTGCAAGAAGTGGGCTTCGCTCGTAGCCTCCTTGCCTTCGAAACCGCACAAGGAAAATTACAACTTATCGATGGGCATTTACGCCAATCCCTTGCAGAAGATCAGGAAGTGATCGTTGAGATTTTAGATGTAAATGAAGAAGAAGCGAATGCCCTATTACTATGCTTAGATCCATTAGCAAGCTTAGCTTACTACGATAGCCCAACGCTAGAAGCGCTTAAAAAAGTGGTTCAAACCTCGTCAGAATCGTTAAAAATATTGTGGGAAAGTTTAGGCCAATCGCAAGAGAAAACGAAATCGGATCTCGAAGCTTCACGCAAACAAACCGCACAATCCATCCCGGAGCAGTTTCTTATCTTGATCGAATGCGAATCAGAAGCAGAGCAATCGCATCTTTTAGAATCGCTCAAAAAACAAAAGCTAAAATGTAAAGCTCTCCTTTCCTAACCTTTTTCAAAAAAGAAGAAATAATATGAATGTCACGGTTGAATTAAAAAGCCCACTTTGCGATTCCCCCAGAGCCGCTCAGGTTAGAGGAATGTTCGATCTGGAAAACACCCCTCACGACCTGCACCTGCGGACGCACGAACTTTCGCTTGAAGAAAAACCTTGGAACATCGGGCTGATCACTGGGCCAAGTGGCTCGGGTAAAAGTACCCTTAGTAAAGTTCTTTGGCCTAACTCGATTGAACCCTCTAATCTCTGGCATCCTTCCGCTTCGCTTCTCGATGCCTTCCCTTTGGAAATGGGGATTAAGGAGGTGGTCGAGATATTATCTTCGGTGGGATTTAGTTCGCCACCTGCCTGGCTGCGTACTTTTTCGACCTTATCAACGGGGCAGCAGTTCCGGGCTACTCTCGCCCTTTGCATTGCACAAGCGCGAACTGCTCGAACCGACTCGCCCATGGTTTTTGATGAGTTCACTTCGGTGGTGGATCGCACAGTAGCGCGCATAGGTTCTGCAGCGCTTGCAAGAATGGTAAGGAAATTTAATATGCAATTTGTTGCAGTTACTTGCCATTCGGATGTGATGGAATGGCTGCAGCCCGATTGGGTTTATCAAGTCGATGAGGGGCTTTTTTCGTGGAGGTGTCTTCGGCGAAGGCCAGAAATCCAACTCGAAATCGTTCGTGCAAAGGCATCGGCGTGGCATCTGTTCGCACCGCATCATTATTTAACCAAGTCGATTGCAACAAGTGCGGTTTGCTTTCTCGCAAGCTGGAATAAACAGCCTGTTGCGTTTTCTGCTTGGCTGCCTTTCGTAGGAAAAGGCCCCTTGGCAAAGCGAGAACATCGCACGGTTTGCTTACCAGATTTTCAGGGTGTAGGAATCGGCCAAGCCCTAGCTGCCACCATCGCGGCGTTATTTAAAAGTTTGCACTTCAAAGTGATTAGCACCACCACCCACCCGGGGTTGATTGCTTCTCGCTTACGAAGTCATAACTGGACATTAAGGCGGGCACCCTCACTTGCATCTGCTAAAAGCAAGATGAACCTTAGCCACGCTTGTACCAGATTAACCGCAGGGTTTGAATATGTTGGCCCTGCGATGAATCAGCGGCTCGCAAGGGAACTTCTTCAAACTTAATTAAGGTAAATAAATGAAATCCCAACCCACCACTTCTATCACTCATACGATTATTTCTTATTTGCAAGCCGGTGGCACACCTACGATAGCCGCACAAGCCGCGGGGATTGAAGAAAGCATATTTCTTTCTTGGTTAAAGCAGGGGAAAGGTGAAAGTGCTAAAAAAGTCTTTCGTGAGTTTGCAACTGCGGTTGAAAAAGCGTATGCCCAAGCAAGGTTGCGTGCTGAGGTCTCTGCCTTTAATGATAAGCCTTTAGAATGGTTAAAAAGCGGACCTGCAAGGGGGGATTATGAATGGGGGGCTAAAAGTTCGGTGCGTAAAGAAATTACCACCATTGAACCTAATCAACAAAGTTTACAACAAATGTTGCAAATGTTATTAGAGGTCTTGTTGCCTTTTCCTGAAGCTAGAAAAGCAGTGGCACTGGCATTTGAAAAAGAAAACCCCACTATTTAAATAGTAGGGTTCTTTATTTACAGTGAGCATAAACTCTCTAGCTGAAACTTAGGGAACTTGTGAGTCGCTTGATATATCGTCACCTTGTGGAGTTTCTGAATAATAGAAATTCTCACTGGTGATATTGGAATTAAAAGTAACAACGCTTCCATCCGCCATTGCCATATTAATACTTGCCCCCATACCGTGTAATTTCAACGGGTGAACATTGGTAGAAGGAAGGTTGAACAGAGGCGCCATATGGCATTGGCAATTCCAATTAAATGTTTGCTTGGTGGTATCGGTTGTCCAACCTGAGTTCGCAGAAGATAAATTAACAAACCCATAACGGGGCCAATATCCGCTGGGATAAACCGATGCGGTAAGGGTTGGAATAGGGTTGGCACTATTATCATAGCTGGTGACAACGGGGGGTATGCCATAGGCCCAAAGGCCAGCGCCTTCACTAGGGAAGGTACCCGCAGCCCGGCTGGAAATCGCATACTTTTCGCCCAAAATAGTCGTATGCGAAAGGCCATCCATAATACTCGTAAACTTTATGCCGTTATCGCCAAAAACTTGCCAGTTGGCAGCGTAGCTTGAAAGGCCCCATTTGGTTCCGGAAGTTGCGTTAGCCGAGCTTGCCCAAGTTGGCCAGGGGTTGGTTGGGCTGCCATTAGCCCAAGCAGGAACCGAAGCAGGCAAAGTATACACGCCGTTATTTGCACTCCAAGTGGGATCAAGCGGGTTATTAAATCCTTTGATAGCGGTACCGCGTGCAGCATCTTTACCCAATTTATAAAGGCTTTCTTGTTCTAAAAAAGGCAAGAGGTTATGAAAAAAGGAAGCTTGGTTTGCCGCGGTAGCACCTATCTGACTGCTGCCTACTACGCCAAACATAGGGGGCGTGATTTTAAATTGGTCGTGACTATTATGAATGGCAAGTGCCATCTGCTTGAGATTATTTTTAGAAGTTGTTCTGCCAGCTGCTTCGCGAACCTTTTGCACAGCAGGCAATAATAAGCCAATTAAAATCGCAATAATTGCGATGACTACTAACAGTTCAATCAGGGTGAATGCTTTTTTAGAAGCAAGTAATTTTTTAATCACGGTACCGTTCTCCAAAACACGAACAAACAAAAAGTGAAATAAAACGAAGGTGAATAGATGGTAGTAGGTGGGCAATCGTTGCCCTAAAAAACTAGTGAAACGGACACGCCGTCACTTTGACTAGTTGTTTCAGGAAAAGCCTTGGCCAAAAATAACCGGATCGCTCGCCAGAGAACTGGCAAAGAAAGGCTTCAAAAATAGTACGCCAAGAGGCATAAGCCAAAAATCCTAAGGAATGAAATTGAAATATTAGTTTAGGGGTTGAGGATAAAGGAGTCAACAAGAATTTAATTAGGGAAAAAGGGGAGATAAAAAGGGGGAGGGATAAATTCGGATAATTTTTCTGCTGCTACGCTGCACAATTCTAGAATCTCCTGTTAATGTACATAAGTACACCTAAGCACGGTTGCTTTAAAAGTAAGAAGTTACTTAAGAATTCACTTAAGGAGTAAAGCAATGCAACCCGAACCATCTTTTCTTTGCATCCACTGTGACTTGATGCCTATTGAACGGCCTGCTTCGCTTTGTTGTCGTTGTAAAGCGACTGCCAGCATTCGCAGGCTTTACCTTCGTAGGCGTGGTTGGACCCCCGCGTGGGAAACTCACTTGAGGACACTTACCGCCAAGGCCCAGCAAAAGAAATCTTTGTTTTCTCTTTAAACCTAACCAACCAAGGAGTCACACCATGAGCCAGCATCTTGAGCAGGAAGAATTCGAGCCTGATATGACTTGGAAGATGAAGCCAGTAAAAGCAAATGAGAACATTCCGGTGGCAGAAGTTGATTTTTTTACGCAGGTTCGTTGCCCGGTATGTCATTACCCGCTGGTATCTAGGCAAGGGAAAAAGGGCCCCATCTACACTTGTGCCTGCAAAGACCTTGATTGAGAAGCAAAGACCTTGATTGAGAAGCAAAGACCTTGATTGAGAAGCAAAGACCTTGATTGAGAAGCAAGACTTAGATTTTTAGAAAATATTTTGAAACTGGACTACACCTTTCGCACATTAAGAATCTAGATTGTGTAAATGAATGCAATTGGAGGCGATGCAATATGAAAACAGCACAAGGCCCTTTTGATTTTCCCTTGCCCGACTCTTTAGCTTTTAAGCTGGAGAGGATTATGAAAACCCTTCCTCACGACCCAGTCTATGCGCTTCATCGTAAGCCAGTTCTTTGCAAAGCTTCTGGCTTTGATCGTTCTGATATATCTTGGATTAGTGAAGAATCGATCGATCGCACTGGGGATATTGTTTTGGCAAACGGTATGGATGATTCGGTTTTTACTTCTAACCCCATTGTTACCCTGAATCATAATTATGAACTTGCGCCGGTGGCACTTTCTGCTTGGCGTAAGCAAAGTAATGAAGGGGGATTTAAAGGGATAAAAGCAAAGACGATTTATCCGAGTAAGCCTGGTTTTTATCCTGAAAATCAGAGTTGGGTTCCCGATCAGATTTTTGCATTGGTGCAGACGGGGCTGTTAGCAGGGAAGTCGATTGGCTTTCTTCCTTTACAAGTGCGAGAGCCCAGCTATTCCGAAATTCAAAATCAGCCTTATCTTTCGCAAGTGCGATTGATTATTGAAAAATGGTTGCTGTTGGAATATGCCTGCTGTGCATTTCCTGCGCAACCTCGAGCGTTGGTTCAATCGGTGGGAATCGGTTGAATCAAAACAGGTTTGGGTTAGCTGTTTTGTTTTATCACTTTTTTTGAAAGGGTCTGATTATGCAAATGGAAGAACCTTGTAATGAGTTTAAGGAAGTGCCCGCTGTTGCGGAACAAGCACTTGCAGATTTTGCAAAGGCACAGAATCTTTCTCGGAAGAATGCTGCGCAATTGATCTTTGGTAATTCGAATGCGGATATCCAGGGTAAAACTTTTGGCGATTGGCTCCTTTGTGTGCGCAAAAACGATTGGCGTACTCTCGAACGCAAATACCAATCTTTTCCCGCGGATGGTAAATCCGCACTCAACACTTCCGTGGGAACTCAAGGCGGTTATCTTGTGCCCCTTGAATTTACCGACCGGTTGGTGAAAGCTGCGGGGGAAGGTGCGGTGGTTCGCCCTCGGGCTACTATCATCCCGATGGAATCTCGAGCGGCTCAGGTTCCCTGCTTAGATTGCACCACCGTTCCGGGATCTTCCGACAGCGCTTTTCTAGGCGGCATTGTCGCTCGGTGGACTGAAGAAAGTTCTACCCTTAATGAAACCGAGCCTGTTTTTAGACAAGTGGAATTGGTTGCTCACGAACTTTCTGGCTACAGTCGGGTTAGCAACTCGCTATTGCAAGATAGCGCCATCGGGCTTGAGCAACTTCTTGTAACCTTGTTTGGCAGAGCTATCGCTTGGCACGAAGACCACGCTTTTTTACGAGGCGATGGCGTGGGGAAACCTCTTGGAATTCTGAACAGTAATGCTTTAATCAGCGTGAGTAGAAGTGGAGCTAATGCTTTTGCTTTGGCAGATGCTTCCGAAATGTTGGCTCGCTTACTTCCCGGCTGGTCCCCTGCCAGTACTGTTTGGGCTATGCATCCTTCCGTTGCGGGGAAGTTGTTTCAGATGACTTCTTCTGGGGCGGGAAGTAATGCCATCTATTTGGATAACGCTCGGGTCAAGCCATCGATGGTACTGTTCGGAATTCCGATTGTCATCACCGAGAAACTGCCCGCGCTTAATACTCAGGGCGATGTACTGCTTCTTGATTTGCATCATTACCTGATAGGCGACCGTAGAGAAATCGAGATCGCGTTTTCAGAGCATGTTGCCTTCACCAGCAATCAGGGAGCTTGGCGTTTTGTTTCACGGGTGGATGGCCAGCCTTGGTTGCGTTCTAGTATCACGCTTAGCGATGGTGTTTCCACTCTTTCACCTTTCATCAGCCTGGCAGCAGGTTAATTTTTTGGAGTAACTAATATGACAAATCTTGCATCTGAATCTACCGCAGTGATAGGAATTATCAACCCCGCAGATCGGGTGGGAACCACCACTAATGGCAGCGGAATCGACTTGGCGAAGTTTCATAAAGCTATGTTTATTTTGCAAGTTGGAAACACCGATGCCATCGTTGATTTCAAATTGCAGCAGTCCGCTTCTTCCTCTTCTGGCTTTACTGATATCAGTGGAAAAGCCATCACGGCCTTTGCAGTTACGGATGATAACAAGCAGGCGGTGATTGATTTAGAGGGTTCGGAACTAGCTTTAGGAAAGCGTTATGTGCGAGCGGTTTTGACTGCTGGGGCAGGAACCGCCTGTGTGGTTGCAGTAATAGCGCTTGGGTTTTCTCCTCGTTTTTCACCTGTTCACGATGATGATCTTGCAAGTGTTGCGCAGATTGTCAGTTAGCCCTGTTTCTAACCCGCACCAACTTTAACCCCGCACCCACGGATCAGCTTCTTGCAAGTATTTCCTTGCCTTAATGATCCGTGGGATTTTTTAACTTGAACCCCGGAGGTATTTCTTATGGAGAACCTTCTTTCTTCGACTCGGGCTAAGCAATCCATCGCCCTTGCAACCTTTACTGAAAATGAAAATATTCAGATTGCTACCCTTTGTGCTGCAGTTAGTGCTATGGTTCGCAAGTTTACTCGCAGAGACCTTACTCTAGAAAGTTACACCGAACTTGCAGATGGTACTGGCACCACATTTTTATTGCTTAAGCAATATCCCATTAGCAATGTTACCCAAGTTTGCTTGGTTGGAAATGAGCCTAATCACGATGTTGGAGGTTACACCTTAGATGCAAGTCACGGGATATTAATTCGGAGTAACAGTATATGGAATAAAGGTTATTCAAACTACAGCGTGGTTTATGAAGGGGGTTATGAAACTTTGCCTGAGGATTTGGTGGAAGCTTGTGCGGAGTGGGTCGCGGCGCTTTTTTGGCAAACCAAGGATAACCCTGCCTATGGGGCTAAGCTTCCTACCAATTCGATGCGCAGGATTTTAAGGCAGTATCAACGAACTTTAATTTGAAAGGAAGGAGAAAATGTTTTTGCCTAACACCACCTGTGATTACTTTCAGGCAGGCCATCTGCCTGGAATTGATGCAGCGGATATAAGTGGCTTGCCTTGTTATTTGGATGGGGATTTTAAGCGGGGTAATTCTGCAACTGGGAAATTGCGCTGGACTCATCGTATGATTATTTCCAAAAGTGCTGGCGTTACCCTTTCCGATTCTGAAGAAAGTCCTTGTAGGGTTTTTGTCCCTAATGAATCAGGTACTTGCTTTGATGTAATTTTTGTCGAACAACCTAACCGCGGTAAAGCCAATGCCATCAAGCAGGTTTATTTGCAGCGTCAAAGTGTTTCTTGGCCTACTCAGGAATTATAAACCTTATGAATAGCTTCAATACTTCTTGCGATGTTTTCCACACCGCGATTTTAGGAACCGATGAGCCAGATATTGCAGGTGTTCCTTGCTTTTTGACAGAGTCGTACCCACGGTCTTCGCAATTAGAATATGCAAGGCAATACACCGCAGTGATGGAGGTCGCGTTATCGAGTGGGTTACGCGATGGCTACAACGATGAGAACCCAGTTTCTATTCAGTTGGGTACGGGGGAAGTTTTCATCGTGGTCTTTGTTGAACGCGATCGAAAGCAAACGGGTAGGCATTTCTTGCGGGCCTATTTGCTTAAACAACTTTAGTTTTCTAACCTTTTCTTTCTGGAGGTCATTATGAATTGCTTCATCTTTTGGCTTTTGCTTAATAGCTTATTGAATATTTCTTTGGCAGATTCGGTGGTGGCGGGGCGGAATTCTCCCGATGGGGTTGAAGCCCTTGCTTGTGATCTTCCTTCTCTCGAGCATTTAAAAAATACCGGAGGGTCGGATGGCAGCGGCCTTTGCGTTTTTACTTCCGTTGAGCATAGTGGCAGGTGGCAGAATGAAGAATTGGTGCGTGGGTTTCAGCAAAAAATGCGCAAGGAACCAGGCGGCGGGTATCCCGAAAAGCTCGACCGTATGATGGCTCGCTACTGCCCGGGGGTTTCTTACCTGCAGTACACGGGTTCTAATTCTTCCCTGTTAAAAATCGCACTCCGTACTGGAAGAATGCCCGCTGTTACCTATGGCTTTAGCCCACGCTATGGCAATCGGATTGCCCATATGGTGAACTTGGTGCATTTCTCGGATCGTTGGGCTTGCGTACTGGATAACAATTTTCCGGGCGATGATAAGTATGAATGGATGAACCCGCAGGAATTTGAAAAGCGCTGGATTTCTGGTAATGGGGGCTGGGCAGTCTTTTTGCTTAACCCGCCTCCTCCTCCGGTACCTGCAAAGTTGGTTAGTAACTTTTCTGATAAAAGTACTAGCCCTTTGCAGATGCCTGCCTTCTCTTTTAATTCTGATAAAGATTTTGAAAACTCTGCGATTGAAAACTTTGGTATTGAACAAAATAAAATTCCAATTCAGGAATCGTATTGGCTTAATGGCACCAGTGTGACCAGCGAGCAAGCTTTTAAAATCTTTCAAAATGATTCTACTCTTAATGATGATTCCAAATTGCCTAGGCTTACTTTGATTGGGTCTAAGCAGGATTGCGACAAGGTTCTTAACGACTTAAATACTCATCCTGCTTTGCTTGCTTATAAGGGGAAGATGCTGGTGCAAGGTTATCGGCCTAGCGATTGGGCGGTTCGTGATATTGGTTTTAATTTAGTTGGCACACCTCGCATTGTTTTTCAAGCGGCTCCCGATGAAACTGGAAAAGGTTTGGTGCTGCATTCGCAAGGTGATTACGAAGATGGAGCTATTGGTTTGGCACAGGGTTTGCGTAAAGCGGATCCTAATTACGATCCTAGTAAAGATGTCGATCGCAGGAAAATATTTCCGTTACAGGCGCCCGATTGGGCTGGAAATTGGATGATGCTTGGAGTTGCAGTTTTATCTTTGATTGCGGGGAGATTTTCTCTTCCTATATTAGGGATTTTTGCAAGCATTCTGAAATATTTCATCCCTGTGAAAAAAGGTGGCACCGATCTTGATACTCTTTTAGATCAGCTTTTGAAAAAAATTGATGAACGCAACCCTAAGCAACCTTAGCTCCCTAATCATCATAAATCTTTTGTCAACCTTGGGCTCTTTGACTAATCCCTTAGAGCCTTTTTTAACGATTACTATTTCCCCATTCTAATCTTGAGGTGTTTTATGAAAGCGATTTCTTTCAAGCAACCTACTGCTCAGGCACTTATTCAAGCCGATATACGCTACGACATCCGATCTTGGCGCACCGGACATCGAGGCTTGGTTTATATTCACGCTGCTAGGTCTCCTCTTCAAGAACTTCGTAGCCTGTGTAATCAAAAAAATGTTAAACAACAGATGGCTAATTGGGGTTTTAACAAGGTTGAAGATTTTCCCATGGGGGCAATTCTTGGTACCGCAAGGTTAGAGGATTGTATTGCTTTAGAAGATTTTGATTTTCTTGAGAGTAATAATCTTGGGGTGGTTCCTAACCTTAAAGATATTCCCATAAGGGGATGGGTCTGGATTTTTAGTGAACCTGTGAAACTACAATGTCCACGCCTTTACCGCGGTCGACTTGGGCTTTTTGAAGTTTCTCTTGAACCTAAACTAGATTTAAGCCAAGCCTTCCCAAAGGATACTCCCCAACCTAATGAGGGTCGCGCCTTCTTCGATGGCGATTTCAAAATCGTTACTCATACCCATAGAAAGTTGGGGTAAGGGTTGTCCTAATGATTCTTGCAACTTATTGCGGGTCTGCCTTAATAAAACAAAGGCAGCCCTGCATTTTTCTTTTTCTGATTCGTAGGCAGCCATCCCCATTAAACCCTGGCACTGTAAATATTTTAGTTTTGTAAGGTGAGAAACTAGGTTTGGAACTTCGAGTGGATCAAACCCCTGTTTGTTTTCTTCTCCACTGATATTTACTTCAAGTAAAAAATTTAGCGGGCGATTCTGTTTGCTTGCCTCGGCTTCCAACGCTTCCAGTAACCTAATGCTATCGACTGAATGAAAGAGAAAGCAAAGGGGCAAAGTTTTTTCGATTTTATTCCGTTGTAAATGACCAATAAAATGCCAGCGAACATTTGAAATCGAACTTGCCTTAGACCAAAGTTCTTGAGGCCTACTTTCACCTAAATCATTAATATCCTTGTCGAGAAGGAGTGCTGCGGTTGCGGAATCCACGGTTTTCGTGACCCCCACAAGTGTAACTTCGGATCTTTTTCTTTGGGCTTTATCACAAGATGTGACGATTCTTTCCTGGATAATAGCAAGGTTTTTTTGAAGAATTGACTCTGCGGGTAAACCATTCATTTTTATAACTCTTTCTATGTTGCCCTTCACTTCCTATTTTAATCTATTGGAAGGCAATGATTTCCATTCTTGGAAGTTTTTATCTTAACTAATATTTTCTTAGGAGTAGGAACAATGGCAGATGTTCGCGCTTTCAGGGCTCATCGTTACGATATGGGCAGGGTCGGAAATCTTAGTGCGGTTGTTGCCCCTCCCTATGATGTTATCGATGATAAACTTCAAGATCAGCTTTATAATAATAATTCTTATAATGTAATTAGGCTCGAATTAAATAAAGAACTTGCTTCGGATACCGAAACTAACAATCGCTACACTCGTAGCGCAGCGGTTTTGCGCGATTGGATTGCGGAAGATGTTGTGATTCGCGATGGTGCCCCGGCCCTTTATGTTTACGAGCAGGAATATACGGTTGAAGGCAGAAAGCATCTTCGCAAAGGATTTATGGCTCGGGTTAGGCTCGAACCCTTTGGCACCGGTAAAATCTTCCCTCACGAAGAAACCCTTTCTGGACCAAAAGCAGATCGGCTTAAACTTTATAACGCAACCAATATGAACCTCAGCCCTGTTTTCGGTCTTTACCCAGATGAAAATTGTGAGGTGATGGCTAAGCTAGAAAAAGCTGTCGGTCAAGCTCTTCCTATTGAAGCTACCGATCATCTAGGAACCATCAGCCGTCTTTGGACTATTACCGATCACATCGTGGCTAGCGCTGTTACAGGCCTTATGGGGCCCAAGCCTGTTTTCATCGCGGATGGCCATCATCGTTATGAAACTGGTTTGAAGTATTTGGAAGAACACCAAGCTCGGGGCGAAGCTACCGACTCCGAGTCGGCGCCTAACTTCATCCTTATGATGCTGGTTAGTATGAGCGACCCGGGGCTTCTTATTCTTCCTACCCATCGCCTCGTGAGTGGCTTAAAGGGAATTACTTCTGAACAAATTACTAAGGCTTTGTCTGGGCATTTTAAAGTTGAAAAAGTTGGTACGGGTGATGCCGCTGCTTTAGATGTTTGGGAATCGATTGAAGCTGATGGCGGCCAAGACCTCCTTGCTTTTGGAACCCTTGCGGATAACACTTGGCACCTTGCCAGGCTAATCGATTCTTCTGCTATGGATAAGTTAGCTGCAAGCCATAGTGTTGATTGGCGTGGTTTGGGCGTAAGTATCCTTCATGTTCTTGCGCTGGATCATTTGCTTAAAGAAAAAGCTGGGCATAATCCTAATTGCAAGTATGTTCATTTGCTCAAGGAAGTTCAGGAAGCGATGGCGAAGAAGGAATGTGATTTAGCGGTTTTGGTTGCGCCTGCGGGGATGGATCATGTGGAAGAGATAGCGGGCAACCTTGAGAAGATGCCTCCGAAATCGACTTACTTTTATCCTAAGCTTTTGAGCGGCTTACTTTTTAACTCGCTGAAGAACAGTTAGATTTACTTTTTTTCAATTCAATAAAAAGGCTCTGCGCATAGTTCGCAGAGCCTTTTATTATTTAGTCGGATTGAACAATTTGTTAAAGACTTCCGGATCAAACGGATTGGCTTCTTTACTTGTTTCTTTATCTTTTGGCGGTGTTACCTTCGTCGGTTTACTTGGTTCCCCTTTTACTTTATCTTCTGCAAAGGCAGTTGGTGCAGCAGAATCTGACTGGTTGGTTATTTGCCTTGCTGTTGTCAGTTTTACCCAATCTTCTAACAGTTTAAATGCGTCGCTATCACGACCATTAAGGGGGGCTTTGGTGGCACCGCCGTGCAGTGCTAGGGCTTTACCTAGAAAAGGGCTGTTGTCGGGTTGTTGTAAATTCACCTGACTAAGTACGGCTGCTAAGTTGAACTGAATGTTCTTTTGGTTGGGGCTAGAAAATGCGTAGACTTTTTGCAGCTTGAAGTTTCCACCTTTGCCGGTGGAATGACAATTAGCACAGGTGTTCATTAATATGGGTTGAACCCGCGTTGCAAACATACTTAGCGAATCGTTGGCAACTTCAATCGGCAAAACCAGAGGGAGGTCATCCACCAATATGGCTGTATTCACTTCTTTGCGTAAGTTTTCTTGGTCAAAACTAGTTTTAAGATGTAGCAGCAACCGCTTACCTGGGTCGTGATCGGGGCGCAGAGTAACGGCAGCGCTTGCTTCTTCTACGGCTCTTTCTTTTAGACCATATCGCACACACCAAGCTGCTAGCTTTAGTCTTTCATCTGCATCTTCTAAATTTGTTCGGGTGCGCAGAAATTTAAATGCATCATCCATACTTGGGCAAAGCTTCACCACGCTTTTTATGGGTATCCAAGTTTCCCCTATGGTCCGCTTGATTCGATAGCGGTCGTCAACAAGGTCAATTTCTCCTTCTAGAACTCGATCGTTTTCTAGCAGGATAACCTTGCCTTTAATAGCAGGTTCACCTTTAGTAGCAGGTTCACCTTTAGTAGCAGGCTCACCTTTAGTAGCAGGTTCACCTTTAGTAGCAGGTTCACCTTTAGTAGCAGGTTCACCTTTAATAGCAGGTTCACCTTTAGTAGCAGGCTCACCTTTAATAGCAGGTTCACCTTTAATAGCAGGTTCACCTTTAATAGCAGGTTCAATAGGGGCCTTGGCGGGTTCTTCTGCTGCAAGCAGCCCTAAAAGGCAGAACGGAAGTAGGAATAAGGTATTCATAGTGGGAGTTGCATAAGCAAGAAAGCAAGAAGTGTCAAGAGATAAGGGCTGTAAAAAATATTACCCGTTCTTCCTATTTTAACTGTTTGTATGATTTTTTTACTTAAGTATGAAGATTTCTTTTACTTATGTCGAAGAATTATGCAAGCAATCAGTTTAGGGCTTGTAGGGAGTGTTTTTCTATGCGTCGTTTTACTTTTTTTACCTTGGCTTTCTTCCTAGCTAATTCAATCCCTATGCTTGTTGCTTCTGATGATGGCATTCCTATGGATGCAGACCCAGGCCATACTTGGAAGCAATCTGGTTATGCCAATATGGTCAAAAAACACGCCAAGCCTCTCAACACTCCTGACTACGATGGTTATTGGGTTGGGGGAAGTAGTTGGAAGGGTAAGGCAAGTGGGCCTTCGCAGATGCAAGGAACTTATGGCAGAGATTATTTTGGCAAGTTCTTTGATAGGGTGGTGGTTCTTGGTTGGACCAATAAAGAACACGATAAAGTTGGAACGGGAAAGTATGCTACCGATGGTGGCCCCCGCGTCCGCAATGTATTAGGATTTAAGCTGCCCGAAAAAGAGGGCCTTGGAAATTTGAAGTAATTTTTAGCGACAAGCTTGGTATCAAAGAGGTATGTCCCGTCTCCTTTACCTTTGAGATACCGAGCCTGATAGTGAAAAAGCCCGCAAGCTATTAAGCTTACGGGCTTTTTTCTTTTAATAATTCTATCTTCTTAAATCACACTACCATTTAATATTACACTATCATTTAATATTACACTATCGTTTAATATTGCACTATCGTTTAATATTGCACTATCGTTTAATATTGCA
>JBDNHI010000012.1:0-110901 GCA_041694635.1 Gemmataceae bacterium
GAATCCGAAGCTAAATCCAAGGGCGATGAAGTTGCTAAAATAAAGGATGAGGCAGCAAAAGCTGATGATGATAACAAAACTAAAGAAAAAGTATTCCTTGCAAAGCATGAAGGTGAATTGAAAAAGGCTTCTGAAGATAAAAAAGTCGCACTCGATGAAGCGGATAAGAACTACAAAGCTGAACTTCAGATTGCAGATAAAAAACTAGTAGACCAAAAAGTCGAAGCTGATAAAACCTTGAAAGAAACTATGCTTGCAGCGGATAAGAAGATTAAAGAAACAGAGGATACAGCTAAAAAAGAAATCGCAGAGGAAAAGAAAGCTACTGAGAAAAAACTGACTGAAGCTGATACCAAGTTTGTGGCACTCAAAGATGAAAAGACAAAAGTAGAAGGGTCCCTGAAGAAATCTGAAGACTTTGTCGCTTCCATTGGAACAGAACTTTCCCAGGCTAATTTGGTGAAAGATAAAACCAACCCCATGAATGTTGTTGAGGGTTTGAAAAAAGGCATGGAAATTATCCAGTCGAAAGATCCCCAAAGCATGATCCGTGGATTGCAAACCACCTTGGTTGATACGTCCTCCAAATTTACCAAACAAATCGATGTGGCAGATAAGAAGATAAAGGAAAGTCGACAACCTGCAGAAATGCTTGATTATTGGCTTAAGTTAATGGAAACCAAGGGGCAGGCTGAATTGGAAAAGAAAGCCATTGAAGATATTGCCAAAGTGAATTTAGACCCCGCATCTAATGCAGAAATTAAAGCCCGTGCCGATGTTTTAATGGGAATTACCCTGCGCAATCAAGGTAAGTATGATGAAGCAAAGACAGCCTTAAATAAAGGTAAATCAGCATTAAACCCAGGCGATGTCGCATGGAAACTTCAAGCCGATACTGCGCTTAAAGAAGCAAACGACCCTGTAAGCCATTTTGTTGAATTAAGCAAAGCTCAGGAATCGATGAACCAAGTTGACGAATCGATTAAATCTCTAACTCGAGCTATTGAACTTACTAAAGATTTTAGTTTAGAAAGAAGGCCAGAACTTTTATCGGATCGCTGTCTGATGAAAATTGAAAAAGCTCAAGTGCTAGCGAAAGGTGCCCCACAGCCAAATAATCCATTCTTGCTTGAAGCTGCAAAGGATGCGGATGAAGCATTGCCATCTGGGAAAGCGATAGCATTTTATGCCAAGGGCAGGGTAGAAGAAGTTCGGGGCGAAATTATTAATGCGATTGATTTTTATCGAAAAGCGGTTGCAGCAAACCCCGCTTTAGATCGGCAAGGATCCCTCTATCGCATTTCACTTGCAAGGCTTTTAAATAGTACCCCACCTGCTGCTATTAAGCCAGTACCAGTTCCACCTGCTGGGGATAAAGTTGGTTCGCTGAAGTTAGAACTAGGAGAAAGTATTACAAACTTATTCGTATTGATTACTACGGGGTTTTATTTTCAACAACCTGAAATCGTGTTTCCCCAAGAGGTCCCTAAAATTAGCCCTAGAGAATCTCAGAAGCTTGCTGATGATGTCCTTGCTAATCCTTTATCAACCTTTGATGCTAAAGCTCAAGCTTATAACATCAAAGGGTTACCGACTAAAGCTATTCGTGAATATGTAATTGGCTTAAGGGAAAAGCTTGGCCCCGTTCATTATGAAATGCTAATGAAATTAGTTGAAGCACACCCCAGTTTGACTAACCATAATTTAGTCAATCAGGCAAATCCGATTGAAGCAGAAAGATTCTTTGCAACCGGCTTAACTTTGTACTTCAATAAAAAATATGCAGAAGCAGAAAAAGCTTTGCTTGCTGCAATTGAAAATGAAAGGCAAGATGCCCGTTATCAGTACTACTTAGGTTTAGCTCGCTTGGCTCAAAGCAAGCCCGAAGCCGCCGAGGCTTTTCTTACCGCTTCTAAATACGAAAGACTAGGCAGGCCTTCTCGTGCTGCGGTTAGTAGTTCCTTAGAAAGGGTTCAAGGCCCACCTAGGCAGGCATTAAATTATTACCGAAACAGTCCAAGTAACTAGTTCTGTTTAGGTTTCTTGATTTTAGGGCGGAAGAATGGATCGCTGAGGCCTTCAAATTCTTCCTTCCCTTTACCCTCGGGGAAGAATATTTCTTCCCAGTGTGCAGTTTCGTCCGGTGTTAATTTCACAGGCTTTAGTGGAATGAAAATCTCTTCCTTGGGCTTGGAATTGTCGCGAAGGTGAAATTCTAAATCTAGGCAACCCACCTGTAGACAGCCTTTCTTAAGCGCAGCTTTAACCAGTCTTCTATCATCTGAAACCATAACCAATTGCTTGGGAAAGGTTTCTGCAGTTAAGGCATTTTCGATGTAAGTATCTGCATCCATGCCAGCGGTAAAAACAACTGTGATTTCAGGAAATTTTTTATCTGGCTTGCGCTCACTTTTACCAAATCCCCTTTGCCCATCAAAAACCACTGTAATTTCTGCTGAAGTATCTGCGCTTTCTTTTAATAAATCATGCAGATTTTTTAGCAACCAATTGCGTTCAAGTTCTAAAACTCCGGGCGGAACCGTGTCGCTTAGTTTCCTTATCGCCCTTAAAAGGTTATAACCATCAATAAGGTAGTGCATTGCTCGGTCCTTTTATAATACCGCTGGATGACCCTATTACATTCATACAGGATGGAAAACGATAATGGTTAAAAATATAATTCTTTTTGATATCGATGGCACCTTACTTTCTAGTGCGGGTGCAGGGAAAACAGCTTTAGAAAAAGGTATGGCTTCCAAGTTTGGGATTGGGCAAATCGTGGATGGATTAAGCCTTAGCGGCCGTACCGATAAAGGAATTCTTTATGATTTACTGAGGCTTCACAACATTCCATTTTCGCAGGAAAACTACGAGAAAATGCTGCAAGCTTATTTAGAATTTCTGCCCGATTGTCTAAAAACCGTTCAAGGGACTATTCTTCCAGGAATCAGCGATATCCTTGCAGCTTTAAAAAAACGCGAAGACTGTGCAGTCGGATTACTCACCGGAAATCTCCGCAAAGGTGCAAAAATTAAACTCGCACACTTTAATATTCATCATCACTTTGACTTTGGCGGGTTTGGCGACCATCATCTCGACCGCGATGATGTTGCTCGAGAAGCTTTGCAAGAAATCCAGACTAAATTCGGGAAGGATTATCCCCCTCATAAAATCTGGGTGCTCGGCGATACTCCTCTAGATATTCAATGTGCAAGGGCTATAGGCGCTCAGGTTCTTGCCGTTGCTACGGGTTGGCATTCTATGGACGAACTAAAACCTTATAAACCGGATTTATTATTTCAGGATTTGACCTCGACTCATCAAGTTTTAGAAAGTTTATTGGTATAAATACAAGTTTGATTTTTACAGTTTTACTTGATTATTTCCATTGTTTTACCATTGCAGAGCTTGGGTAAAACCGTCAATATAATGCTATGGTTTAGATTTAGCCTATTAGAGGGTTGAAACAATGTTAGGCAGAATTTTTGCAATGGTCGTTTTTCTTGGCGTAACTGCAGCAATACACGCTGAATATTATTTAATCCGAGTCGACTTGACCAAACCTTTGCAAAAGGTGCAACCTGCGGGGGGAGGGGTGCCAGGAGTTGGACCCGGCCAACCGCCTGTACCAAGTCCCGGTGGTCCTGGTGGCCGGCCATCCGGTGGGCCTGGAATGAAACCACCTGCCCTTGGACCCGGGGGCGGTGAAGGCGGCTTTTCTAGTGGCATTATTGACCAAGGTGAATTTACCTTAAACTCTCGCTTCGTTTTTGCTGTGGTTGAACTTAATAAACGCGAACCAATTTCCCAAACTGTGTTCCCTTGGGTTGTCGTTGACCAAGATCATGTGATAACGAATCCGGGTGCTGCTACTGGGCAACTAGGTATTCCTGCAGGGGTTCCTGTTGGAACCGAGATAGGTGGAAAATCTGGAACAACTTTGCCACCAGGCGCAGAAGAAAAAAAGCTAGCAATGGCGCATTTTAGTCGTTTTACTCACCCTTGGAACGGAAAAACTTGGCCTCTTGCTACCACCGATACTAAAGCAAATATCACTGGAGAATACTTTATCCCTAATAGTTCGATGCAGTTCGTGCAAATAATTGCGGATGATTCGGTCAAGGGTAAATCTGTTCCTCTGCTTTCGCTAAGTAAAATTGTTGAAGGCCGTTTAGCTTTGTTAAAAGATAAAAAAACATCCACCGAGATTATTAATGATGTTGGCAAATTTACACTTGAGCACGGCTTATTTAAAGATTTTAACGACACGATGGATAAGCTTGTAAAAGAATCAAAAAGTAAAAATCCTGCATTAAATTCTTACACTAAAACAAATAGCCTACTTCAAAATAAAGCTGCTGATAACCCTGCTTTTTCCTCGTATGTTTCAAGCTTTGTAGGTTTTAACCAAGAAAAATCAGATCACTTTAATGTCCTTCACGATGGCTTGCCCGCCGATCCAGAAGTAAAAGTATGGATCGATCAACTTGAAAAAAATTATAAAACTTTCTTTATGTGGTTTGCATTAAATGGCACACAAATCGAATTGCCAATAAATAAACTTTCCGTCGTCATCACAACCAAACCCGATGTTTATCAAGAATTGTATGTTGCTTTAAATGGATCTAAACCTACGGCTCAGGGGTTTGTCATGCCTAGGGAAAAACTTCTGGTGCTTTGTACCAAAAGGCTTGACCAAATTTCTGAAATGCTTGCTTTGAAAATTAAAGAATGGCAAACTCGTGGCTATAATCTAACTCAAATTCTTTCGGGCAAAACTAATGAGGGGTATCCTGCCCAAGCTGATGCTCACGATATTATTTATGCATCTTCACTAGGGGTTCTTAATCGTACCTTGGATCAAGAAACGGTCTGGAATACCATCGGAAACTTTGGCACCCTTCAACTCTTTTATGCCACTAATACGCTGCCCCCAAATGTGGTTTTACCCCAATGGCTTTCGGATGGAATCGCAGGAGTTTTTGAAACCCCCCACTGCTCGCCTTGGATGACCTTTGGCAGTGCTAGTTCTTATCACTTGCCTCTTTTTAGGCAAGTTTACAAAAACAAAAGAAATACAACTGAAATTACGGCACTTCTTAATAGGCTTTTAACTAATACACCTGCACCAACCCTGACCAAACAAGTAGGCCAAGAGCAGTTCAAAACCGAAGCTTGGGCACTTTCTTATTTCCTTATTAAAAAGAAACAGTCAGCTTTTATGGCTTTTTGTAAAGAATTGAACTCGGCCCCTAAAGATGTAACTTTAATTCCAAGCACAATGAAAAAGCTATTTGCCAAAAATTTTCTCACATCCGATGCCGACCCAATGAAAGCTTTAACCACTTTTTCTGTCGAATGGTTTGATTTTATCTTCACAGAAAACTTAGAAGGAGAAAAATTCTTCGTTGACCTTAGGCGAATCCAAAACGAAATGCTTAAAACTCAAGACCTTACCACTGTTGAGGGGCCAAATGAAAATTTGCTCCTCAGGCTCTTTCTACAAGATGTTCCCGGTCTTGAAGCCATTGGCGAACTTGCCCCAAGCGGACTTTCTCCAAGTGGCCCCGGATCCGTTCCACGACCCCCTGGTAAGTAAATAAGATTTTTAGATTCCCAAACCATTTTGTTTGAAATTTTGATTTGATTGCCAAGACTCTACGGATTTCCAGTACGCCTTTTCTAATTGCCTTGTAATTGGCCCAGGTTTTCCATTGGCAATATTTAGGTCATCCACTTTGACCACGGGCAGAACTCCGCTGGTTGTTCCGCTGATAAATAATTCAGAAAGGCGATCTAGTTCGGCAAGGTTTAAGGATTTTTCTCTACAGGGGATCTTTTCCTTTGCTACTAAGGTCAAAATATGTGCTCGAGTAATTCCCGGTAGAATTAAATTACTGCAAGGGCTTGTAAAAAGCACATCGTCAAATACACCAAAAAGGCTTGAATGAGCTGATTCTGTAATCGTCCCATCTTTTAAATGAAACAAAACTTCATTGCAACCCGCTTCTTTTGCATCTTGGATTGCAAGCACATTCGCCAATAGGTTTGTAGATTTGATGTCGCAATGATCCCAGCGAATGTCGGGCCGAGAAAGTAATCGAATTCCATGCTCGCGCATTTCTTTATAAGGGTCTTTAAAATCTTGGACAAAAAAGAATTCGAACGGTTTCACATCTATGGGGAATGCGTGGGACCTAGGGGCTGCTCCCCTAGTAATTTGAATATAGACAGTGGCTTCTTGGAACTTGCCCGCTTGGATGGTTTGGTAAATCCGCTCTACCAAGGATTTAAGATTAACCTCGTGAAAGCGAACAAGTTTTAAGCTTCGTTCTAACCTGAGGAAGTGTTCTTCTTCAAGCCACATTCTGCCTTTATGAACCCACATAACTTCGTAAACAGCATCCCCAAAAAGAAAACCACGATCTAATGCAGGCACTTTTGCTTCTTGAAGTGGCATAATCTCGCCATTGATATTTGCCAATGCAATGGGGCCTTGTTGAGTGGTCATAATATTAGCTCCTATTTGAATTTAAGGGGTAGACAAATCGAAAACTTTGTTCCTTTTCCTATTTCACTTTGCGCTTCTATTGTTCCGCCGTGCCTCTCGATTATCTTTTTTGTTGTGGGTAGCCCTAAACCTGTTCCACCGGGGCGAGTGGAATAAAAAGGCTTGAATATATTTTCTAATCCTTCAGCAGATATACCTTTTCCCGTATCGATAAGGTTGAGAATAAGGCTTTCTGAATTGACCGAGGCTTGAATGGTTATCTCTCCCCCTTTGGGCATTGCTTGCTCTGCGTTTAGGAGTAAATTAAGCAAGGCTTGCTTAAATATTTCGCTGTCAAGAAAGGCGGGAGGAAGATCAGAAGGCAAATAGCGGTTGACTTTAATATTAGAGTTGCGAGCCATCGGGCCAAAAAAATCAATCAATTCTTCAAAAATTAAAAGTAAGTCACATGGTTGTAGATTCAGCTCTTCTAACCTTGCAAAACGAAGAAAATCATTAGAAACATCAACCAGCCTTTCACACTCATTTTGTAAACGCTGTACCCTTTCGAAAGCCCTGCGTTCTCGTTGGGTTTGTGGGTCATTAAAATCTTCAGCAAGAAGCTGTATATTAAGGCCAAAAGTACTGAGATGATTTTTGATTTCGTGTATGAACCCACCAGCGAGTTCCGCAAGTTCGGTGTAGGGATCACTCATCAAAGCTCCTGATAAGGGCCCCAAGAAAGGGCCCCCAAGTTCCAGAGTTCAGATTCCAGAGTTCAGGTAAAAAAAACGGAAAACTTAGTCGCGATGTTCAGCATTGTTTCCGCGATTATCGTGATGACGCCGATCGCCACCTCGGTCCCCACGATCACCACCGCGATCGCCACGATGGCCACCGGAACCGCCGCGGTCACCGCCGCGGTCACCACCACGGTCACCACCGCGATCACCACCACGATCACCACCACGATCTCCACCACGATCTCCGCCACGATCCCCACCGCGATCTCCACCACGGTCACCACCGCGATCTCCGCCACGATCACCACCGCGATCACCGCCACGGTCACCACCGCGATCACCGCCACGGTCACCACCGCGATCACCGCCACGGTCACCACCGCGATCTCCGCCTTCACCTTGAGGTCTTTGTTGTGTTACTTCAGGTTGTGGGTTGGGGTTTCGCTCGCGCAAAATTACTTTGCGAGAAAGTTTAACTCTATCGTGTTCATCGATAGCGATAACTTTGACTTCGATAATATCGCCAACTTTACAAACTTCTTCGACTTTGCTGATAAACTTGTCATCAAGTTCGCTGATATGGCAAAGCCCGTCCCTGCCAGGAATAATTTCAACAAAGGCACCGAAATCTTTAATGGAGGAAACTTTACCTTCGTAGATTTTACCAATTTTTACTTCTTCGGTAATGGCTTCAACCCTAGCTTTAGCAGCTTCAGCACCCTTAGAGTCGCTGTGTGAAATGAATACTGTACCATCGTCTTTAATATCGATTTTAGCACCAGTGGATTCTTGAATGCCTTTGATATTCTTGCCCCCAGGTCCGATAAGAGCACCAATCTTTTCAGGATTGATCTTAACGGTAAGTAGGCGTGGTGCATAGGTACTGATAGCTGGCCTTGGTTGGCGAAGTGTTGCAAGCATCGTTCGCAGAATTTCTCTACGAGCAACGCGAGCTTGTTCCAAAGTATCCTTGACAATCTCAGCAGAAATGCCATCTATCTTCATATCTAATTGAATACCGGTGATCCCCAGACCCGTGCCAGCAACTTTGAAATCCATATCACCGTAATGATCTTCATCGCCCATAATGTCGGTAAGAAGGCAATACTTATCTTTTTCCTTAACGAGGCCGATGGAAATACCAGCAACAGGGTTATTGATAGGAACGCCCGCGTCCATAAGAGCAAGAGTTCCGCCACAAACAGAAGCCATACTGGAAGAACCATTAGATTCGAGGATGTCGGAAACGAGCCTGATGGTGTAAGGGAAAACCTCAACGGTAGGAAGCACAGCTTGTAAGCTGCGTTCAGCAAGTGCACCGTGGCCAATTTCGCGTCGACCAGGCCCACGAATGGGTTTGCATTCGCCAACACTGAAAGGAGGGAAGTTGTAATCGAGCATAAACTTTTTAGTGTATTCATCAAGGATACCATCAACGCGTTGTTCATCACTGGAGGTACCAAGAACGGTGGTGAGTAGAGCTTGAGTTTCGCCGCGTTGGAAAATGGCAGAACCGTGGGTTCGAGGAAGAACACTAACTTCGCAAAAGAGAGGCCGAATTTGTCTTAAATCACGGCCATCAATGCGTCTACCTGAAAGAATAAGATCGCGTACAATCCGTTCTTCAAGCCAAGCAAGGGCAGAGGAAATTTGGCCAGAAGTGTAAGCAGGTTTTGCTTCACCTTCTGGAAGATACTTTTTCTTGATTTCATCTTTAAGTTCTTTAATTGCGGCGTTGCGTTCTGCTTTGCCTGTGGTCTGTTTTCGTTTAGAAAACTCATCGTAATACTTGGATTTGAATTCATCTTGTAAAGGATTTACAGGTGAAGCAGCAGGCGCAGTTTTTACAGGTAGGCCCATTTCTTTTCTTAGGTCGTGTATCAAATCAACAATGATTTTGATTTGTTCGTGAGCGAACACAATTGCTTCAAACATTTGATCTTCAGGAATTTCCTTGGCAAATCCTTCAATCATTGTAATAGCATCTTTGGTTCCTGCAACAATCAAATCAAGATCGCTTTCAAGTACCTGAGCATAGGTTGGGAAAAGAATAAGTTCATTGGCAATGCGCCCGATGCGAACAGCACCAGTTGCTTGTAAAGCGGGGATATGCGAGATATGAAGTGCAGCGCTAGAACCAATAATTGCAAGAATATCGGGATCGTTATCGCGGTCTGCAGAAAGGGTGCTAGCCATAACTTGGACTTCACGCATATAATCAGCGGGAAAAAGAGGCCTGATAGGCCGGTCGATAAGCCTAGAGGTAAGAATTTCTTTGGTGGTTGGTCTTGATTCCCGCTTTAAGAACCCACCAGGGAACTTACCTGCTGCATAAGCTTTTTCGCGATAATCAACCACAAGAGGAAAGTAATCTTTGGTGGATTCTGATGAACCTTCAACAGCGGTGGCGATAATCATAGTGTCCGCATAACGAACGGTAACAGCGCCGTGTGCTTGCTTAGCAAGTTTGCCTGTTTCGAGAATGAGGGAATGAGCACCTAATTGTTTTTCTACACGAATAGCCTGCATAAAAAGCCTCCAACAAATTCATAAATGGCGAAAGCCAAATGAAAAAGTCTAATGCGGATAAAGAACAAGGTTTATGTGGAAATTGTTGAAGAGTATACTGAGAATAAACTAAAGATCCCTTCGGAAGAGGGAAGTCTTCCATTTTTTCTTCAGAATAAAATCCGTACTAGCAAAACTACTGTTCCCAAACAAAATTCCTGACCAAGGGAACAACCGGAAAGTAGACCAACTATGCCTAAATAATCCAAAATGAATAAATCTCTGTGCAAAAGTTAAACCCCTAGGTTTAACTTACTTGCGAAGACCTAGGCTGCCGATCAAGGTGGTGTAACTGTTGCGATCCATATTTCGCAAGTAAGAAAGTAAACCAGCACGCTTGCTAACCATCATAAGCAAACCACGGCGACTAGCGTGATCCTTCTTGTGGGTGCGCAAATGATCGTGCAACTCGTTAATTCTGCTAGTAAGCAGGGCTACTTGAACTTCCGGGGAACCGGTGTCCGATTCTTGCCTGCGATACTTGCCAATGAGTTGAGTCTTGAGTTCCTTAGTGATTGACATATCTTTCTCCACCGACTTCCGTTGGGCTAACATAAGCCCTTCTTGGTCCATAAACCTATAACATAAATACAACATTATCATTATATTCAAGGAACACAAGATGTAAAGGAAGGTAAAGGTAAATAAAAAGCCCGACTGTTAAGAGAGTCGGGCTTTTCGTTGAAATAAAGGTCAAAAAAATAATTTTGACTTACTTCTTTTTGCCGCCAACTTTGATTTCGGTAACTTCATCTTTATCATTGGTGATGACAGTAGCAGGAACACCTTTTTCGCCAATTTTACCAAGTTTTTCGCCATCTTCAGCGGAAACCTTAACATCTTTAGCGATGGTCAAGTTTTTTTCTTCCTTCTTGTTCTTGATGGTCAAGGACTTGCCTGCTTCGTACTTAGTGATCGCGCCTTTGTATTCGCCAGCGATAACACCGAAAGTAACACAAGCTACAAGAGCAGCAGCAACAAACATACGGCGTAACATAATTCTAATCTCCCCTTAAAACAAAAATGAACCCTTGAAAAAAATTTCAAGGTCGGTGACTTTGGCACCTGTTGGCACCATTATAACTCACCTTACTTTTCAAACCCTAGAATTGGTCATAGGTTTCTAGCTAAATTCTAATTTTGCAGGTTTTTATTAAAGCTCAAGCTAAAAAAGTACTTTCTTTTAAAAAACATGAATTATGATAAGAAGATTAGAACTTATAGATCAAGCTGGCCTAGCTACTCAATTTTACCGCCCATTTAGCTGCGGAAACCAAGCTACTTTGGTCAACAACCCCTTTCCAAGCGATATCGTATGCAGTCCCGTGTGCAACGCTAGTCCTGATAATTGGTAGCCCCGCAGTAATATTAACCGCTCGCCTTTGGCCCAAAAGTTTTAATGCAATATGCCCTTGGTCGTGGTACATCGCTACCACGCCGTCAAATTCGCCCTGACCAGCGCGAAGAAAAAGAGTATCTGCAGGTAGGGGTCCTGTAACGACCATTCCTTTATCAAGACAAAGTTTAACCGCAGGTAGAATCAAAAGTGCTTCCTCATCGCCAAAAAGCCCGCCATCGCTGCCGTGTGGGTTAAGTGCTGCCACTGCAATGCGAGGATTTCGGCCCAGAACTTTTTGTAATAAATTTTGAAGGAGCAAAGCTCTTGCCACGATTCTTTCAATACTCAACTCATCGAAAACTTTTCTTAACGCCAAATGAAGCGTAACATGGGCAACCGCAAGTTCCGGAAGCGCAAGAATCATAACATGCTCTGGGGCTTTGGTTCGACTTGCTAAAATTTCGGTGTGCCCCGGGAAATTTAAGCCAGCAAGATGCAAGCCTTCTTTATGAAGGGGTGCTGTAACAATAGCGCTGGCCCGTTTTTGCATAGCCCAATCAATCGAATGTATTAAAAAATCGTGTGCCGCTTGGCCTGCCTCTGCACTTACCTTAGAAGGCTTTACTCCTTGAAGGTTTGCAGTATTAATTTGAATGCAACTTATAAGGTTTGTACTTGGGGTAGCCTGTTCTGGTTCCTTGATGATTTGCATCTGAGAATTTTTGTGTTCAAGGTCGATCGCCTTTTGTAACCAAGCGGGATCCCCTACAACAATTGGCTCACAAAAAGAAAGAATCTCGTCCCAAGCCTTAACAATAATTTCTGGCCCAACCCCTGCAACATCCCCCATCGTTATTAAGATTCTAGGTTTAGAAATGCTCATATAAAAGCCTCGGAGAAAATAATAGAGAAAAGAATTTGGGGAAATACTAATTAGAACAAAGCCGTGTAAGTAAGCGCTCGATCAACGCACGGGGTGGAATCTGACTTCCCCCTTTCATACCGAGGTCTGTCTCGGTAAGCCAAGAAAGAACTTGAACGATTTTTTTTCTGCCTAACTTGCGAAGTTGGGTTTCAGCCCCCGTGCGTGTGAAGTTAAAAAACCCTGCTTTTTCAATTGCAAAAGCCATTGGCTTGCCTTGTATTACAAGCCTTCCTGCACTTGCAAGCTTTCTAAGTTGAGCACTAAATGCCCCCAAAATTTTCATAGGGTCTTCCCCTTGTTCAAACAATTCAAAAAGAAGTTTGAAAGCTTCTTTTTGATTACCTTGTCCAATGTAATCAAATAATATCCAAACCGTTTCAACATGGCCTAAACCAACAAGTTTATCAACATCTGAGACATTTATAGTTGGATTATCAAAAGCAAAGCAAGAAAGTTTCGCAATTTCTTGGTCAAGCCTGCCTAAATCGCTGCCAATTAATTCAACCAGTAAACTTGCAGCATCGTTGGCAATAGGTTTACCGTGACTGTTTTTTGCCTGTTGAATACACCAAGAAACAAGTGCATCTTTGCGTGTAGGGGCTTCGCAGGTGATGAGAGAATCTTTTCCAAGCATTTTTGCAAGCTTGGTGTTAGAAGGCCAAGAGGAAGTTTCAAGAATTAGCACCCCATTACTGCTAGGTGCTTGAACATACTTTTCAAGAGAAGATCGGTTCTTACTTACAAAATCGTCTGCTTGTTCAACCCAAGCCATTCTTTTGCCACCGAAAAATGAAAGCGTGGTGATTTCTTCGCGAACCTCCGCAAAGGAAGATTTGTCTCCGATAAAACTGGCCAAACCAAGTTCAATATTATCATTAAGAATTTTGCTTTTGAGAACGGCACCTGCTTTTCTGCGTAGGAAATCTTCCGAACCTGTGATGACATAAACAGGCTGTACTTCAAATTTTGCTTGGTTTTTTAAAAACAGTTCAACTTCCATCAAAGCCCCCAGAACTGTAAATCATCACAGTATGCTATTTATGCTACTTTGTGTGCTGGGAAAATCGAGTCTAATTTTGTTTAATAGGATTTGTGGGAAATGCCGGAAGGGATTCCGAGCCAAATCCTGGAATGGATGTTGGGTTAACAGGAGCTGGATTATTGCTATTAGGCATTGTACTTGCAGGCGTATTTCCAGAAGGAAAATTCCCGCCAGAAGGAACCGCATTTGCAGGTGGAACGGGTGGAATATTTTGATTCATCGGGCTAGATGCTGGCGGGGTATAAGTTCCTGCAGGCGAAACATCCACCCCAGTTACTCTGGCCTTTGGCGTAGATAAATCAACTTTAACAGCAGCACTGGTTTCCGCAAAACCAATATTTCCAGCAAGGTCGGTTGCTTCAACCCGCACAAAAAATTGATACGGAAGGCCTTCCGCTGGCATACGCCAAGTGTATCTGCCCGTGTTGGGAAGGTTAGGTACGGCATTGACCCAAGGCCCGTCAGGAGTTTTTGCATAAGAAATAGTAACCGGGTTTGGACCAAGATATTTATCCGATGCAGTCCAAGTAACTGTAAGGTTTCCTTGTTCAATTCCCCTGCCTACATCAACACCAATTAATTTAACAACCGGTTTAGTTTCGTCTACTTCCACCCAGAATTGGGGCAGGTCACCTGACCTAGGAGGTTGTTCGCCAAGTTCTACACCGCTTCGTGCAACAAGGGTGAATCCATACCGCCCTTCATTTGGAACATCGACCAAACAAGGAGGAACTTTGGGTGCATCTTGATCATATTTGCGCCAAGTTTTACCCCCATCGCGTGTAACATAAACTTCAACTCTAGCTACATCAGAGGGTCCAACATCATCGATTTTATAATTAAGTTGAAACTTTCGACTTCTGACCATGGAGATATTGCCTTTACCCGAACCATTATCTTGAGTGGTGGTCCCAGATTTGATTCCATTGGGTTGAACAACGATAGAACTTTCGCCGAAGTTGCCACACTTATCTCGAACACTAAGGTGCACCTCGATATTGCCCGAAGTGCCTGGGTTCCAAATATGTTGTCCTTGGGCAATTTGCTGAGCAGAAAGAGGAACCCAATCCTTGGCATCCGAGTTTCTAAATTCAATCCTAAGGCTAGCGAGGTCTAAAGTTTCATCTCTAAGGTCCCAATCAATCGAAGCAGTGCCATCTTTAAAAAGTCCGCGTAAAGCCACCGAAGGGGGTGTGCTATCTACGCAAACCTTTAAGGAAGGTTGAACAATATTAATGTTTGGTGGAACCATTCTGCCATCAATTTCCTGACTTTGAACGGAGAACCAATACCACCCATCTTTTTGAGCCCGGAAAAGAAATTGCTTTTGCGTGGGTAAAGCAGTGCCTACATGAGAATAAGTTTTCCCAAAGTCTTCTGAAACATACAGAAGAATCTTTTGAATTTTGGTGTCAGCCGGGTTGGAAGAGAAAGGAATAATAAAAGCAGTTTCTCTGGAATAATAAGTATCCTTAGGGCCAGCAGCTTGTAAAATAGAAGAAAAACACCATACCAAAAGAGTTAGTGAAGCGGTCAAACCAAAAATTTTCCGCAGGTGTGCCATTATCAAGTCCATAGAAAACAAGAGAACTTATCCTAGCAGTGCTAGGAATGCCCCTCTCTTTGGATATCGACAAAATATATATAAATCTTAAGCAAAAGGATTAAAAGGACTTGCATTTCAGAAATTATGATAAAGAGTCAAAAAATCGTTGTTAAGGTTTAGCAGAATTAAACTTTTGCAAAATGTAACGATGAATTAATTCTTTTATGAACTCTGGCGGAACAAAGGCAAGAACTAAAGTCATCATACATAAACTGAATGCAGTTAAGCCCATAAGTAAGCCAATGCCCGTGTGAAGGAGAATAGAGCTAGAAATCATAATCCATTTTAAACGGGGCAGCCAAACCAAAAAGGGAAAGCAAGTTTCGACCAAAATTGTGAAAATACAACCAAGGGTCATAGAGGCTTCCCAAAGCACCTTATGCTTAGCAAGAAAAGTAAGGAAAGAGGTGTAAGCCTGAATATGCATAGGATTAAAGGAATAATTAGCCAAAACCCCCCAAAGGGCAGTACCATTCCACCAAGAAGGCCCTTGAAGTTTAGATGTTGCAGAAGCGAAATAAATGATACAAAAGTGAATTTGAACTAATCTAGTAACGAAATTTGCAAGAATTAATGGTTGTGGTGGCTCATTCCAATTTGGGTCTCCCTTTTTCTTCCTGCGTAATTTACAAAAATAATGATCTAAAGAATAAAGTTCCCCACAAGGTGCAAGCATCATATAAAAAAGCAAAATAACGATCATAGAATCCATACCAAAAAGAGCAGAGGGCGCGCGGTGAACATAGGAAAGTGCCCCCAGCCAAGAAAGAATAGAGCTGGTTTTAGAAAATAGACCTAAAGCCATAAAAAGATTGGCAATCATAAACCCGATATGAAAAGCCCATACCCAAAAAATAGAAGTGGCATGAAAAAAAACCGACCAGTTTAAAGATTCTTTGGACCCTTCTACTTCATAAGTAGGGTCGTTCCAATTTGGTGCCATTACATAAATAGGGCTTTCTTTTCTTAACTCAGTCGCTAAAGGCAAATTTATAAACCCGTCTGGTCCAACAAAAGCCAAAAGTTCAAAGGAATAACAAAATGTAATGTAAAAGATAAGAAAGCCTGTAATAAGCCGCATCAAACAAAGAGTGTCAAGTGCAGCAGGAGCAAAAAAGAATCGATCTGCCAAAGTAACCCAAGATTCTTCCAAAGTCATTGCATTTGAAATAATAGGAGAAGTAATAGGTCGATCAAAAGGATTAGATTTTCCATGACTCATTTTAGTTGTCGCCTTCCTTGCCAGCATTAATTTTTATATCTCCCGCGTGAATTTTTAACGAATCCGTCAGAACGGCGGGTTCATTAGGATTGGTACTACGATTGATAGGTAAAAGGAAATAGAGAAAAGGGTCGTTCGGATCAATAAGGTTCCCTTTCTTGTCAAAGGAGCCAATAAAATATGGATAAAAAAGAGTTGGGTCGAGCGGACCTTCTCCCCTAGCCAAATCGCTTGCAGTAATAATGCCGTGGGTAACTTTATAAATTTTGATGCTTTCAATGTTAGTCTGAGGATTTTTGTCAGGATGTGCAAACTTCTTAGTGAGGTACAACGCAAAGGAACTTACCATTTTTTTTGAGTACTCGGTGGGTTCCTTGTACATAGAAGATTGAGACATAGTTCTGTTAAGTGGAAGAATCTGTGGCTGGTGAGCTAATCCTACAAGGTTGCGCTTTTGCAATCGTTCATCCCAATTATCCGGTGTTTGGTTGGTTGCCATATTGTGGCTTTCGGTGATCGAAAGCATACGCTGGTAATGCATTTGAATAGGGCTTTCCTCCCGACTAGGAATTTTGAACCAAAGGAAGCTGCCATCTTCATATTGAATTTTAGACCAAATCAAGGTAGGTGGCCCCGGTTCGGGAGAATAAAAATGGTAGGCATTATTCATATAAGTAAAAGTGAGATAATGTCGGAAATAGAAAGCCCAAAGGTTGGTTGCTACCCAAGAAGCCGGTGCCCCAGGTGGTTCAAGAGAAGTAACAGCAGAAATAATACCAGCGAAATGAAATAAGAGTAGAAAAGCCGCTGTGATTTTTTTAGCCCCCAAAGGCAACAAAATAAATCCAGTTAAGCAAAAGGTCACCATCGCAAAAATTCTAGAGGCTGTGATAAGAGAGTCCCAACTTTTATCCAAAGATAGGTTTATGAAACAAAAGGCCAAGCACAAACCAAAAGTAGCAAGGGCCAAAGATCCGTTAGAAATTTTGGATTTGTTGCGTTGATCGAATGCTAAGTTAAAGCCCGAAAGTACAAAAAGAAAGCCAAGGGAAATTAAAATCACACGAAAAGTAACAAAAGAAGGTTCAATCTCGTTGCAACCAATAGCAACGAGCAAAAAAGCGATGCCTAGCAAAGTCCAAAACGAAAAAGATTGATTTAGAGTCATAAACAAGACCTCTGTGTTCATTTAAACGATGAGCGTTATTAAATCAATTACTAAAGCAAGTAGGGAAATCTTGCAATAAAGGTTTAGCGGTAAGCATAAAATAAACCATAAAGGTGGAATAATTTCAAATCCACAAGAAAGTAGTATCTTTTTGTTCACTAATATCATTGTAAAAACAAAAACTTTTTATGCCAATACCAAAAACTGTTAACCATTACCCTATAACAGTTTGCCTATTTCGTAAAATTTATGCAACCGTCAAAATCGTTAATTATTATCTATTTTGCTTGCCAACAACTTTTTGCCTTCTAATATCTCAAAACCGAACCGTATCGGTCTACCATCTCTTGGAATGGATTCCATTAGGTTTATCGTTGTGTATCAACAGATCGCTCACTCCTTGAGTGGTAGGTAAGTTTTTGTTCCAGGATAATCGCTCTTGTGTTTCAAGGAAGAAACCTAGCCTGGGCTTTTTTTGGAAGCCATTAAGTTGGCCTTCCTTTATTCAGGAGGTTTTGATGCTAAGTTTCATTTTGGCTATTGGTTTAGGTCAAGCGGTTGCAGGTGCTGAATGTGCAGGGGGCGTTTGCCCTGCTTCCACCACAACTAGTTCTTGCGCTTCAGGAAATTGTTCTGTATCTTCTTCGGGAGGCAGATTATTTCGTCGGGGTAAATCTGGAAGCAGTACTGTTGCTCAAGCAGTAACCCCATCTGTAACCAAGGAAGAAAAGAAAACTGCGGAAGCACCTAAAGAATCTGAAGTTGTGGATTCTTCAAGCAGCCGTAAAAAATCTCTTTTTAGTTTTCGTAGATAAGAACCACTTGTAGTGTCTGTGTTAATTATTTAACTAAGATGCTAAATGTGTTTAAACAGTAAGATATCCCTAGTTAATTCTAGGGTTATCTTTTTAAGTTTGCGAAGTTTGCCAACGCTGCATGGCTAAGGGATAATCTGTAGTGATGCCAAATACTCCCATACTGCGAAGCAAGTGCCATTCTATAAAAGAATTTGCAGTCCAAGGAAGAACTTTAAAACCTTGGTCGTTCATTTTGTTAACCAATGATTGGTTAATGCAATCGTATTTTGGGCAAAAAAAAGAAGCACCCGACTTAACAAGTTCTTTGATAAAATCGTTTTGAATTGTAGAGTCTGTAAGAAAACCTAAAGCACAATCAATCTGTATGCTTTTTGCTTGGTTTAAAATAGTATGGTCAAAAGACCTAAGCACAATTTTATCGTGCCAATCTCTTTTTGAGATAAGATGCTTAATCGACTTCAAAATAAATTCGCTATTACATTTCAGGTAAGGAAGTTGTTTGATTTCAAGATCTAGCACAAGTTTTTTAGCAGCGTTCTGTTGTGCCATAGTTTTTCCAGTTTCTTTTCCCATGACGCCCGCGTAAGCATCTACAAAATTGCAAAATTGGTCTAGAGTTGGGGGCGCCCAAAAAGAGAGTTGATGTTGTTTGCAAAAGACTTGAGATAACTGCCCAACAAAAAATTTCTGATCTGGAAACCTTTCATTTATTAAAGGCACGCTATCAAAAAATCTTTGGATAGGCTTAAGATTGAATTCGTTTACCCCATACATAACCTTGGAATTGGGAAGATGAAATCCGCTATCGTGAATTAACACAATTTCACCATCTGCACATAGGTGTAAGTCGGTCTCGATGGAGTCGACCAAAGAATCTATAGCAAATTCAAAGGAAGAGAAAGTGTTTTCAGGGCAGTTCCCCCTAGCGCCCCGGTGACCTTGAATGTGGAGAAGCATCAAATCAATTCCTATTCAAGGATTGGATCTTTTAAAGGTTGAAAATCAACGACTTCTAAATTAACACTAGTAAAACCATTATACTCGTTGAGTTTAGGAGTAAAAACAAGAGAACAAACTCCGCCATTAGACATGAGTTCATCTTTTCTCTTACCCATACGAAAAGCAATGGCCCAAAGCTTGATATCACCTTGTGAAACCTGAAAACGGAGGTGAAGTCCGTCTGCGCCAACAAGTGAGGGTTCTAAGTTAATTTTGAGATTTGTAGCAAGATAGATGGGCTTTTTATTCCCCATCCCATAGGGTTCGAGTTGGTCAAGTTCTTTGACTAGTGAATGGGTAAGGGCCGAAAGTGGAACCTCTGCATCTAAAATCAAGTTAGCAGGCTTGGTACCATCAGGGAATTGTTCTCTTACCAAATCGCAGAGCTTTTTTCTTAGCAACGGAATATTCTCTTTTTCAATTTGTAACCCTACAGCGGCGGCGTGGCCTCCGCCTCTTACCAGAAGGGATTCACATTCTGAAAGAAGTTCGTTGAGCCGTACCATTCCACCCGACCTGCCAGATCCTGCCCAAATAGAACTTGATTCTTGTTCACCAAGCTCACCTTTTTGTACATCAGAAGGTATGGTTTCAGTAGGGGGCTTAACAGGTGGAGCAAGAACAATGCAGGGTTTGCCAAATTCTTCGACAATCCTGCCAGCAACGACGCCAACAATGCCAGGGTGCCAAGATTCCGCAGCAAGCACAAGAAAGGGATCATCATTGAACTCTACAGAACTTGCAAGTTCCTTAGCCTCGGAAAGAATTTGTCGTTCAATCCGTTGCCGTTGTTTATTCTGTTCACTTATAAACAAAGCAATTTCCTTGGCTTGGTCCGGTTTATTAGTGATTAAAAGGTCAACAACAAGCTGAGCACATCCAATCCTACCAGCAGCATTAAGCTTAGGGCCAAGGTTGAAGCCAATATCAGTAGAGGTAAGAAGTTTTTTATCGTTAAGATTACTTTCTTTAACCATTGCTTGAATGCCAAAATTTCCAGATTTAGTAAGCCTTTCTAACCCACTTCGAACCAAAATTCTATTCTCATCAAGTAAAGGAACAACATCAGCAACAATACCAAGAGAAGCAAGGCTTATAGCCTCTATCAAAAAATCGCGTAGAAAACTTTCTACTTTTGGACTTCCACTATGAAGAACCGCAATCATCCAAGCTAATTTTAGTGCAACCGCAGATCCCGAAAGATCGCCAAAGGGGTAAATACTTCCAGGCAAGCGGGGGTGAACAACAGCAGCAGCATCTGGAATGATAGATTTCATTTCGTGGTGGTCAGTGATGATCAATTCTAAGTTAAGGGACTTCGCGAGTTTAGCCTCCTCAATACTAGCAATGCCACAATCGACAGTAATAACTTGCTGAACGCCAGATTTAGCCAAATGAGAAAGTGCTGAACCATTAAGGCCATATCCTTCTTCAAGGCGTTTTGGAACATAGAAACGAGGAGTTCCTCCTAAGAGTCTCAAAAGCCTGATAAGAATAGCCGAGCCAGAAATACCGTCGGCATCATAATCGCCATAAATGCAAATAACTTTATTTTCCTTAAGAGCAGCAAGAATAAGTTTTGCAGCATCCAAATTTCCTGGAAGTAAAGCAGGGTCGTGCAACCCTTTTAAAACAGGGTTGAGAAATCGAAGTGCATCCTCTGCAGAATGGATACCTCTATTAAGAAGAAGTTGAGCCACAACCGGAGAAATTCTGATTTTTTTTGCAAGGTTTAAACAGAGTTCAGAATTTGTTGACAGTAAAACCCATTTTTTTGAAGCTGCCAATACACACACATCCTTTAAATTCTAATTTTGCAAGGAATCAACAAGAGAGTTTAGCGGTTTAACGGCACTTAACAAGCTTGGAATAGAATCTTACCTAAATTGACTTACCGTAATAATTAGAAAAAAGCGCAAGGCCGATCCCTCCTCTGCCGATATTTAAAATGTCACATAAACCACACAAGATTCGGTTTTGAGGAAATAGCGATGCTGAAGTTTACTTATTATGCATTTTTATCACTTTGCATCCTCTCAGGAATCTTTTACGGAAATTAAAAGAGAAAAACGAAGTTGAAGTAAAAGCAAAATAGGCAAGATGAGTAAAATGTTTCTTCCATATCTTTGAGCTGATATTACAAAAATGTTAATGATTTACCGATAAACTAATTGTTCTGAATTGGCAATATGGGCAATAAAGAATAATTTAAGATCATTTTTAGTTTAAAAATTTATTCCAATTCAAATTCCACCTCTGATTTAGTCTCACCCAAACAAGTAGACCAAGGTTAAGATTTTTAAAATAATAAATCGACCATCTCTATTTTTAATAATCAGAAGTGTTGAATATGTATAAGTTTGTATTTTTATTTTGTTTGAGAATGTGCAATTCTCTCACATAAATTTTTTACAAAAAGCAATCAAAGAAAAAATCAAAATAGATAAGTTGGGTTAATTTAAAGCAAAAAGATCAAAATGCCAAAAATCCGCATAAGGCAAGTTATATAAAATACAAAGAAAATAGGATGAATAAAGTTTTTGCAAAAGTTATTTAAGAAGGGCAAGACGGGTAGCCGAATCATTATCCAGAGAGGTGCGAGGTCACTGTTCTTAGAGACATAAACAGGGGCTTTCACTTCGAGACGGATGAGGAACAGGGCAGGCAGAGGTCCACAAGCTCGGGCGGGATTGTCTCGCTGGGATGGGGCTTGTTGCCAATATATGTCTCTATATGGAGGTGTTGATACGTGAACGCTGCTATTTTACTTTTGACCACGGCATGGGTTGCCGGTGCAGACGCTGCTCCCGCAGCAGCTCCTGCGGTCACATCCACAAGCACTTGTAATAGCTCATGCTGTGACAAGCCAAGTTTGTTGGACAAACTTCGTGCAAGATTTGCAAAAGATTGCTGCGAAGCGCCAAAAGCTGAAGCTCCTAAAGTAGTGAAGTGCGAAAAGAAAGCCGATCCTTGCGATCCTTGCAAGGTAAGCATTCTGGATAAACTTCGTGCAAAGCTTCATAAGAACGATTGCGATGCACCAAAGTGCGAAGCTCCTAAAGTAGTGAAGTGCGAAAAGAAAGCCGACCCTTGCGATCCTTGCAAGGTAAGTATTCTAGACAAACTTCGCGCTAAGCTTCAAAAGAACGATTGCTGCGACGCACCAAAACCTAAGTGCGAAGCACCTAAGGTAGTAAAGTGCGAAAAGAAAGCTGAAGCTTGCGATCCTTGCAAAGTAAGTTTGTTGGACAAACTTCGTGCAAAGTTTGCAAAAGATTGCTGCGACGCACCAAAGTGCGAAGCACCTAAAGTAGTGAAGTGCGAAAAGAAAGCTGACCCTTGCGATCCTTGCAAAGTAAGCCTTCTCGACAAGCTTCGCGCCAAGCTTCATAAGAATGATTGTTGCGAATCCACGATAGAAGCAGCCCCTAAAGCAGCTCCTAAGGGTGCAGAAAAGTTGCCAGCAGGTAAGTCTGCTAGCCTTATCGTGCCAGTCCCCACCATTTCAGAAGTAAACGCTTTCTAAATAAGAAAGTATCTTCGAGGTGTGGCAGGCAGGTGTGTTCACGAAAGTGAGCAAAAATGTTGGGCAAGGAAGATTTCAAAAATCGAATTGTCCTCGGCCTGTGTTTTCTGAAATCCTCAACCGCTAAGCCCCGCAAAGAAATTTGCGGGGCTTCTTTTATTAAATTAGCGCTTTAAATTCCAAAGTGGATTGTTGAATCGATCTTGCTGGTGGTATGAGATTCGAACCTTTTCTTGTTCGGTCCAAACCGAGGGAGAAAAAGTCCAGCTCAAAAATATTTCAAGTTCCCTAACGACGGCATCAGCAAGTTTATCAGCAAGAATAGAAATGTTAGTTAGTTCAAAAATACCAGGAAGAGAAGGAGTAAAAGGGCTTTGTGCTAGAAGAATGCCGCCATGTTGAATGATACTTCTTTTCTTTTTTCGCTGAGCACTCCCAACAATTTTTTTGCCATTAATGCTTAAATCTTGCGGCGTTTGATGGTGGAAACAAAGCAGACGCGTAGGATCACTTCGCAGTTCCAAAAGGTTCATTGCCGTTGTGGTAACGCCCATAGAAACTAAAGCCCGTTGAATCACAATATGCATTTTAGCTTGCCAGTGTGCGGTCTTTTGCCCCGCAATTTCTAAAGGTAAACCTAAAGCATAAGTCAATTCGTGATGATGAACTAAAGCCTCTCCCCCTGTTGCCCTGCGTACCCAAGGAAGCCCACTCAAAAGAGTAGACCTAGACAACAAAGAGTATGGTTGAAAATACCCAAGGCTAACGGTGGGTTCATTCCAAGTGTAAAACCGAAGTGTGGGTGAACTTTGTTCAACAAGTTCTAGAACGAGCTCATCAGAGGCCATAGCTTGGGAACCACAGTTACACTCCAAAGGTAACAACCTGCAATCAATCACCAGAAATTATCCCTTTGAAAAGGAATGAAATTACTTTTTCCAGCGGAGGACGGGTTCCTTGGCGGCTCTTACTTCATCAGGCCTGCTGATATCAAGTGAATGAGGTGCATTATGCAGGAATTCAGCATCTTCATCACGGATTTTAATTAAGGTTGCAGCAAAACTATCCAAAGTTTCCTTACTTTCAGTTTCTGTAGGTTCCATCATCATTGCTTCAGAAACGACTAAGGGAAAGTAAACAGTAGGTGCGTGGTATCCATAATCCAGCAACCGCTTCCCAATATCCATCGCGCTAATCTTTTTTTCTTTGCGCAGGTTTCTAGCACTGGCAACAAATTCATGCATACAACGGTCACCATGTGGAATATCAAAAGAATCTTTAAGAAGACTAAGTAAATAATTGGCATTAAGGACGGCATTTTCACTAACCTGCTTAAGACCATCGGGGCCAAGTGTGCGAATGTAGAAATAGCCACGCAGCAAAATCCCAACATTACCAAAGAAACTTCGAACCCTGCCAATCGATTTAGGTCGATCGTAATCAAGTTTAAATCCATCGGTGGTTTTAATAATAATAGGAGCAGGAAGAAAAGGAATTAATTGTTTTCTAACAGCAATGGGCCCCGATCCGGGGCCGCCCGCCCCGTGTGGCCCAGTGAAAGTTTTGTGCACATTGTAATGCATCATATCCGCACCAAAATCACCCGGTCTGGTAATACCAAGGATCGCATTCATATTGGCCCCATCCAGATAAACCAAGCCACCAGCTTTGTGAATTAGATCGGTAATTTTGACGATCTGCTCATCAAAAAGGCCAAGAGTATTGGGGTTTGTAATCATGAAAACAGCGGTCTTATCATCAATTTTGGAAATAAGGTCTTCCATATCAACTCTACCATTTGCATTACTTTTAATCGTTATAGTATCGAACCCGGCAATGGCAGCGCTAGCAGGATTAGTCCCGTGTGCGCTATCAGGAATAAGAACCTTGGTCCGATGTTCTTTCTTATCTTTGAAATAAGCAGCAGCAACAAGTAAAGCAGTTAATTCACCCTGAGCACCAGCGGCAGGTTGCAAAGAAACGCCATCAAGACCAGCGATTTCGCCAAGATAATTTTGCATTTCCCATAAAATTTCAAGCATTCCCTGACAAGTCTTGTCATCCTGCAAAGGGTGAACATTAGATAAACCACCAAGCGAGCCAAGTCTTTCGTGGCGCTTGGGATTATATTTCATCGTACAACTTCCAAGAGGATAAAAGTTGCAATCGATAGCCATATTTTTGGTAGATAAATTAATGAAATGGCGTATCAGGTCAATCTCTGCAATTTCAGGTAACCCCGTCGATTGATTGCTAAGATATTTCTTATCGAGCAATTCGGAAGAACTTTTGATAGGAACATCACAGTCAGGCAAAAGATGGCATCGCCTATCTTTGTGACTAATCTCAAACAATAAACCTGTAGATTGTGACTTGTCCATAATATCCTCTAAATGATGCAGGAAAGTTAAATTAAGTTAGGATTTAAACGCTTTGGATTTATCGTGGGCAATAAATGAATTAACAGCCGCACCAAATGCCGCTGCATAATTATCAAGTTCAGATCGAGTTCGCTTCTCAGTAACTGCAATGGTCATAACATTAACCAGATTTGGGTTCCACCGAGCTTGCGATAAACCCGCAAGAATGCCGTCATCTACAAGCGAATCAATAATTAACTGAGCATTGCAAGGAAGTTCGATAGTGAATTCTTTGAAAAACGGAAGATTGAACTTAGGCTTGACGCCAGGAATCTTGCAAAGTAAGTCCATAAGGTAATGAGCTTTTCTGAAGCAAAGTTCAGCAGTTTCTGTAAGTCCTTTAGGGCCAACAGCAGCAAGGTAAACAGCAGCCCTCAAGGCAAATAGCCCTTGGTTAGTACAAATGTTGCTGGTTGCTTTTTCTCTTCGAATATGTTGCTCGCGGGTTTGCAAAGTAAGCACCCAACAGCGTTTACCATTGCGATCAACAGTTTGACCAACCAACCTGCCAGGAATTTTTCTAACAAAAGCTTCCTTGCAAGAAAGAAGGCCCAAGTAGGGGCCACCATAAATCATTGGGTTGCCCAAGCATTGCCCTTCTGCAATCGCAATGTCAGCATCGTATTCGCCAGGTTTTTTTAATATTCCAAGGCTGATCGGATCGTAAGCAACAACAAACAAAGCACCTTTTGCATGAACAAGCTTGGAAATTTCTTCAACTTCTTCAAGGTTACCAAAGAAATTAGGATGCTGTACAATTACACAACAAACAGAATCATCAAGTTTAGAAGCAAGGTCATTTAGGCACATCTTTCCACCTGGACAAGCAACAGTAACAACCTTTGGTTCAAGATTTGCAAGGTAGGTAGTAAAGGAAAGTCTATACTCAGGATGTACGGTTTCCGCTACCAAAACCGTGCCAGATCTACCTGTAATCGCCATTGCCATTAAAATAGCTTCTGCCAAGCTAGAACCTGCTTCATACAGGCTAGAATTAGAAATATCCATAGCGGTCAACTGGGAAATCATCGTCTGAAATTCAAAAAAAGCTTGTAAACTGCCTTGACTAGCTTCTGCCTGATAAGGGGTATAAGCAGTGTAAAATTCGCTTCTAGAGGAAACAGTGTCTACGACGGCAGGAATAAAATGATCATAACTGCCACCACCTAAATAACAAACGGATCGTTCCGCAGAAAGATTAGCGTTTGCAAGTAGGTCGATATGCCGGGTAAGTTCAATTTCGGTGAGAGACTTTGGAATATCAAGAAGCCGCTTCATTCGAACAGAATCTGGAATATTACTAAAAAGATCATCGATGCTGGTTGCACCAATTTTTTTCAGCATATCGACTTTATCATCAGGTGTGTTAAGCAGATAAGACACGATTCAACTCCTTTAAAAAGTGCGACCCAAAAAAAATACTAATGCGCATCAGAGCAAATCTGTTTTTCATAAGCATCGTAAGACATTAAATGATCAAGGTTTTGCTTACCTTCTATCTTAATTTTAATCAACCAACCTTTGCCATAAGGGTCTTGAGATATTGTAGTTGGGTCAGCAACAAGCTTGTCGTTAATCTCAGTTATTTCGCCCTCCACAGGCGCATATATATCACTAACCGCTTTTACTGATTCAATTTCACCAAAACTGTCACCTTTTAATGCAGGGTCGCCAACATCAGGCATATCGATGTAAATAACGTCAGTCAAAAGGTCGACTGCAAATTTTGTAAGTCCAACCGTACAAATGTTACCTTCAATTAATGCCCACTCGTGAGTCTTAGCATACTTGAGTTTTTTAGGATCCATTACAGTGTTCTCCTTGAAGCAATAAAGCTACATAATAATGATAAGCAACAAAAGGCAACGCTACCAAGTACCATACAAATTACCTAAAGGCAAACTAAAGCCGTTAAGTAGTTTTCCGCTTGTAAAAAGGCAAAGCTACAACTTTGCATGATTCAAACTTACCACGAATATCAACCTCTAATTCTGTGCCAACCGAGGCTAAAGTAAGAGGCACGAAAGCCATTGCAATTGGTTTGTTAAAGGTTGGAGAAAAAGTCCCACTAGTAACTTCCCCAGAAACAATCCCAGATTTTATAATCGGGCAGCCTTCTCTAGGAATCCTTTTACTAAAAAGTTCAATGCCTACCCTAGTTTGCCCAGATGGATTGTTTTTTTCAGTGTTTAAAGCATCTCGGCCAATAAAATCCCCTTTATCAAACTTGACAGCCCAGCTCAGTCCCGCTTCCAAAGGATTCGTATTTTCATCAATCTCGTGCCCATAAAGTGGCATACCAGCTTCCAGCCTTAATGTATCTCTGCAACCTAGCCCACAAGGTTGGACCCCTAAGCTAACCAGTTTATCCCAAACCTTAAGTTCTTCACCCTTAGGCACGATGATTTCAACTCCGTCTTCACCCGTGTAGCCCGTTCTACTAACCAAGCTTGGAATACCCATAACCTTTGTATCAAAATTAAAATAGTACCCAAGGTTAGATGTATCATCTGCAATTAAATCTTTTGCAACAGGGATAGCGGTTGGCCCCTGGACAGCAATCATACTGGTGTAAAGAGTTTGATCTTCGATTTGAATGTTAAAGGATGTTGCGTGCCTAAGAAGCCAAGAAACAATTTTCAAACGATTAGAAGCATTAACAACTAAGAGGTAATCAGCAGCAAGGTTATAAACCAAAATATCATCAAGGATTGTACCATTTTCATTGCAAACAAGATTGTAACGAACTTGTCCTATTTTAAGGTTAGAGCAATTATTAGAACAGATTTTTTGGAGGAAGCTGGTCGCATCCGGGCCAGTAATTTTTAACCTGCCCATATGACTTATATCAAAAATACCAGATGCATTTCGAACCGCCAAGTGTTCCTCAACAATGGTGGAATATTGAACCGGCATATCCCAGCCACCAAAGTCGACCATTCTTGCTCCGTGAGAAGAATGCCAAGCGTGTAATGCGGTCTCTAAAGCCATGAATCCTCAACAAATAAAGATAAAACTAAGGCCTTTGTCATCAAAATTACAGATGATATTTAGCCTTTTAAAATTCCCTCTACCAAAATATTAGAAACTTTTAGAGCAACTATCAAGCTAGTTCTGAAGGTGCTGGGAAACTCTTGCAAAGTTCCTTGATTTCGCTATGCACTTTGCCCTGCAAGTTCTTGTCATCGGGGTTCCCTAAAATATCGCAAATCCAATTTGCAATTGTCTTCATCTCTAATTCTTTCATCCCCCTTGTGGTCAAGGCAGGCGTACCAATTCGTATGCCAGAAGGATCTAGAGGTTTTCTTGTGTCGTACGGAATACCGTTGCGATTAATCGTAATGCCAGCGGCATCAAGTGCCTTTTCAGCAATCTTGCCGCTTAACCCCTTATGGTTGACATCAACCAACATCATATGGTTGTCGGTGCCGCCTGAAATAATCTTGTGTCCTCGGGCCAAAATTTCGTGTGCAACAGTTCGAGCGTTAGCAACAATTTGAGCAGCATAGGCTTTGAAAGCGGGTTGCATAGCTTCTTTGAAAATAATGGCTTTAGCAGCAATAACATGCATAAGTGGCCCGCCTTGCATCCCAGGGAAAACAGATTTGTCCAGCTTTTCACCCCACTCTTTTTTACACATTGCTAAGCCGCTTCGAGGCCCACGCAATGTCTTATGGGTTGTGGTGGTAACAAAATCTGCCCAAGGCACAGGCGATGGATGTTGATCCCCTGCAACCAAGCCAGCAATGTGCGCCATATCCACCATAAAAAGTGACTTGTTTTCTCTAGCAATCTCAGCAAAGCGGGTGAAATCGATAATCCTAGAATAAGCGCTAGCCCCAGCAAGAACTAATTTTGGTTTATGCTCTTTAGCAAGTTTGGCCACTTCCTCGTAATCAATCCTGCCGTCATCCTGCTTCACGCCGTATGGAATGATTTTGTAAAGTTTGCCTGAGAAATTAAGGTGCATACCGTGGGTAAGATGTCCGCCGTGTGCTAGGTTCATACCAAGAATGGTGTCCCCAGGTTGCAAGCAAGAAAAATAAACCGCCATATTTGCGCTGGCCCCTGCATGGGGTTGCACATTAGCGTGTTCCGCCCCAAAAAGCTGGCAAGCCCTATTAATCGCAAGAGATTCTGCAACATCAACAAATTCACATCCGCCGTAGTAGCGCTTGCCAGGATAGCCTTCAGCATATTTATTGGTAAGCACGGATCCTTGAGCCGCCATAATGGCGGGACTGGTGTAATTTTCAGAGGCAATCATTTCGAGGCCATCTTGCTGCCTGATTTTTTCGTGCTGCATTGCTTGCCAAACTTCAGGATCTGCTTTTTCAATAAGGTTCATTATAAACTCCATTCTAATTACAAGTACAAAGTTCAACTAAAATTAAAGAATGCTCAATACTACAATAGCCCGAATCAATCATTTAAAAACAAATATCGTAAGTTACCAGTTCTTTTTTAAGATTTATTTCAGGATGATAAATAATACCACTCCAACCGCAATCTTTTGCTATTTGAATATTAACAGAAAGATCATCAATAAAAAAGCAGTCAGAAGGTTTGGTGTTAGTCTTTCTGTTGAGAATATCATAAATCAGGCGGTCAGGTTTTCTGCAACCGACTTCGTGAGACAAAATCATCGAATCAAAATGGCGAAGGACTTGGTCGAACTGTACAAGAAAACGCTTCGCATGGAACCAATTAGTGTTGCTTAGCAAAATTAGCCTGTGGGATTTTGCTAGGTGTGGGATGATGTTGCAAACCGCATCATTGGGCGTAAACATATCGCTAAACGCGAGGTCAAATTCGTGATCTTGGCAGTTGATATTCAGTAAGTCGCATGTGATTTTCCGGTATTGTTCAGGTGAAAGATTACCTTTTTCTAGCTCGTTTTCAGTGGTTTCGTTGAATAAAACCTTTCGAATAGTTTCGGTATCCTTATTGCAATGGCTGGCCATCTGCATCGCAGCTTTTAAATGACTGAACATCCCAATGACATTGCCAAAATCAAAAATAATAACTTTTTTAATCATATAAGAAAGATTATTCGTCATAACTAAAATGACAACCCAATAATGGCGAGGAATGAAACTGTCGAAATTATGGGTTAGGTTCATTCTGCATTATGATTCTTGCAGAACGATTAAAAGTAAGATAATTCCACGCCCACTGAAACATAATAAGAATTTTATTTTGGAATTGAATAATGAAAAGTAAATGAATTAAAAGCCAAGCCATCCAAGCAAAAAAACCACTTAACGTGGTCCAGCCTAGATCAGCAACAGCAGCCGACCTGCCAATGGTTGCCATACTTCCTTTATCATAATAAGTAAAAGAAGGTTCGGGAGTTTGGTTAATTCTGGCCTTTATTAATTTTGCAAGGAATTGGGCCTGTTGAATTGCAACAGGTGCAATACCAGGCAATATTCCCCCATCTGCATTTGGATAATGAACAATATCCCCAAGTGCAAAAATCGAAGGATGATTTGGAATTTCTAAGTTTGGCAGAACCATAATTCTTCCAGCACGGTCAAGCGCAACTCCCGTAGATTTCGCAAGGCAATTTGCAAGAGGATTTGCCTTAACACCCGCAGCCCAAATTATAGTTCGCGTAGGAATAGTAAAAAGCTGATTTTCAAATTTATAAACGACTTGCTCTGATGTAATATCTTCCACCAAAGAATTGAGGTGCAATTCAACTTTAATACTTTGTAAAGTCTTGGCAGCGTAGGCGGAGAGAACTTCTTTAAACCCACCAAGTGGTCTATTAGATCCTTCGATTAAAATAATCCTAGCTGTTTCAGGTTGAATATTTCTAAACTCCCCGCGTAAAGTTTTATGAGCAAGTTCAGCAATAGCCCCCGCCATTTCCACGCCTGTTGGCCCTGCACCAATTACTACAAAGGTTAGCATTTTCTTTTGTGTTTCAAGGTCGTTTGACCTTTCTGCTTCCTCAAAAGCACTTAAAATCTTTCTTCGAATGCTGGTGGCGTCTTCAATAGTTTTTAACCCTAAAGCTAGTGATTCCCACTCGGGGTGATTAAAATAATGATGAGTTGCCCCCGCAGCAAGAACTAAGGTATCAAAATGAACTTTTTCCCCGTGATCAAGGAGGATGGTTTTTTCAGTAGGATCAATCTCCTTAACTTGTGCCATCACAACTTTAACTGATTTTTTGCTTCGAAAAATGGATCTAAGAGGAGTCGCAATATTAGCAGGAGAAAGGCCCCCTGTCGCAACTTGATAAAGCAAAGGTTGGAAAAGGTGATGGTTCTTTCTATCGATAAGAACGGTTTGAATCTCCGTAGAAGCAAGGTTGCAATCAATGGCCCGAGTTACAGCAGTGCCCGCAAAGCCTCCTCCAATAATTACAAGCTTATGAGGTGTTTTCATATCTATTCCTTGTTTGTTTGTTCAATAGTAATCATTTTAATTATTACTATTGAGGGTATAATTTTGCATTATCACGAACTTCATCGAAAGTATGCTTCCGTTTAATGATGCCGTTTTCAAAAACAATTTGCATCAAGTCTGCGCCAGTTTGGCTTTCTGGAATTGTTAAGAAAACTCTTCCTTGAGGACTATCGTTGATTATAAGTTTTAACCTACCCCTCTTTGAATTCTTATCACTTCCAGTTATTGGTCTTTTATAAACCTCCCTAATCTCATCTGCAACTAAAATAGAAGAACACTTAAAAGCAAACTTTTGGGTATCTCTATTAAGCTTTTGTAATAACCCTCCCCCCGAACCGAAAGCGATGTTATCAATAGACCAGCCATTAGATTTTACCAACTCAAGAATTTTATTAAGCATAAAGTAATCAATGCCATCGCCTTGAATCACTCGAACCTTAGGATGTAAAACTTTGTATCCTTTATCGTTAGTTTTAAAACCAAATTTTTCTCCAAGTATTTCAAGTACTTTGTTGACAACTGTAGGGGGGTCTCCGCTGTCGGGTCGAACAACTAAAACGCCGTCGCGAGCTAAAACTTTATCTTTGAGTTGGGTGCCCCAAAACTCGGAACAAGCACGGTAAATGTCAAAGCTATCCGAGACACAAGCAACAAGACCATCGGGGTATTGGAGTAGCATATTAGCCATCGCTTGAACTTCATTTTGCTCGCCCCAACTGGTAATGGTGCTGTGCTCGGCAGCAGGAATAGAGAAGCCTGGCATAGAGGCATCGTAAAACTTGCGTGCCAACATCAGGCCTGCAACATTGTCAGTGCCCGAGAAATTTACCAAGTGTGCTGCACCGCCTAGTGCTGCTTGCTCTGGGCAAGTAACACCTCTGAACCCAAAATCGTGCAATTTAAAAGGAAGCCCAGATGGGTCGCCTGTTTCCTTCAAATAACGAAGTAGAATTTCCTTCATAACCCTGCTTTGAGTAGCAACCGTGGAAGAATACCAAACTTGAACTAGAAGTGATTCGAGGTAATTAGTCAGCCAAAAAACTTCATCATCTGTGTTTTCTATTGTCATTAAAACATTCGATTGATCGATGGTCATCCCTTCGGGTACTGCTTTGATACGGATGGGAAGGTGTCCGTTGTGTTTGTGAAGAATGTGTTCCCAGCCTTTGCGATTGAAAACTGGTTTCTGGTTGAAGTGCTGAAAGAATAATTGGTCGGCTTCGTCAATTTTTGCTTGTGTAACAACCTGCCCCGCAAGGTAGTTATTAAGAAAATACTGTAGGCCAAAGAAAGTCGTCTGAGGAAATGTCGCCCCGGTGCGAGACTCAAAGTACGAATAAACGCGCTTCGAGTTTGGGGGATATTGCTTGAAATGGCTAACCTTGTAGGAATCGGTTAGACAACAAATATTGTTAAGCCAGTTGTTCATTTAGCTTTTCCTTAAATCTTAAACATTACTTTAAATTTACACTAATTGAATGCTTTTAGGACTTACGCAGTTGCCCATAATTTGGTTGTTTAGGCAGTTTTCATCTTTTTCTGATCATCCTGTCTTTCCCAAATTCCACCCGAATAGGGGCGATTTAGTTCCAACTGCGTAACTCCTAGCTTTAAAAAGGATTTATCTAAGCTAAACTTGGAATATAAGCGTTAACAATAAATAAATGAAGTCGGTAGTTGGTAATGAAATTAGAAGGTAAGCTAATAATAAGTTTAATAAATCCGCAACGAAAACAGCTTATTACTAGGTTTGCAACCTTCAAATTGGATAGAATCTCTTGATAAGAAACCTTTTCCCGTGTAAAGGTAAGCATCAATTAAGTTAGGCGTAAGTTTAAAAGTTTTATGTTCAGGAGTCGTTTCATGGAATCATATCAATTGCGTGGGAGAATTTATGACGACATCACTCAGTGTGTGGGTAATACTCCCCTGATTCGGATGCGAAGGGTCGTTGGGGATGCAAAGGCTACCGTAGCAGCAAAGCTAGAAAATTTTAATCCGCTTTGGTCAGTTAAAGATCGTATTGCGGTAAATATGATTAATACCGCTGAAAAAGAAGGCAAAATTAAAGAAGGCACTATTATCATCGAGCCTACAAGTGGCAACACCGGTATCGGCTTAGCCTTTACCTGCGCTGCCCGAGGTTACAAGTTAATCGTGACGATGCCAGAAACGATGAGTTTGGAAAGAAGGCGTTTGCTGAAAGCTTTTGGCGCAGAAATCGTGCTGACTTCGGGCGAAAAAGGGATGAGTGGTGCAGTGGCCAAGGCCGAGGAATTGATAGCGAATACGCCGAATTCTTTCATGCCACAACAATTTATGAATCCCGCGAACCCCGAAACACACCGCAAAACTACTGCTGAGGAAATTTGGCGCGATACGGATGGAAAGGTTGATATCCTAGTTTCGGGTGTAGGAACCGGAGGCACAATCACGGGCATTAGTGAAGTTATTAAGGCAAGAAAGCCGTCTTTTAAAGCAATTGCGGTAGAGCCCGCCTCTAGCCCCGTTATCACGCAAAGACTGAAAAATGAAGAAATTAAACCTGGAAGGCATAAAATTCAGGGCATTGGAGCTGGTTTTATACCGGGTGTTTTGAACCTTAGTATCATTGATGAAGTCATTCTGGTGAATGATGAAGACTCCTTTGATATGACTCGCAGGATGGCACGAGAAGAAGGTTTTTTGTGCGGGATGAGCTGTGGTGCAGCGGCATTTGCAGCTGTCCAAGTTGCTCACCGGCCTGAAAATGCGGGTAAATTAATCGTGGTTATCCTACCAGACCTTGGCGAAAGATACCTAAGTACACCCCTTTTTCCCGAATAATCCCTCTTATCCTCTTTACCAGAGAGGAAATCCACTTCCTCTCTGGTTCAATTCTCCATATTTTCTATAATATTTATAGGGCAGGCGAAGATGATGAAATATGTTTTCATCCGCCATTGCTTTTCTTTTTAACGCTGTTCCTCTCTTATATATCGCTTTGATTTACATCTGATTATTCGGTTCTTAGAGAGAACTGCCTTGGAGTTTATTCCTATCCTATGGTTAATAGAAACCTTTTACGACAATTTGATCTGTCAGAATCCGAAATGGACCTCGAGTTGGCAGCCGCCTTTAATCGCCCAGAAACAAACAATGATGTCGAAAACTGGTTGTCTGATGACCAGCAAGCATTTGAATCAAATAAAATAGTCAAAGGTAGAATCGCACGAATTGAAGGCGATAATGTCGTTATCGATATCGGTTATAAAAGTGAAGGCGTTATTCCTCTTAATGAATGGTTTGATGATGCCACCGGTGAAATCGTTATGCCCAAAGCTGGCGAAGATATCCAAGTCCTGCTTGAATCGGTCGAAGATGAAACAGGTGCTATTCTTCTAAGCTACCGTAAGGCAAAGCGACAAAAAGAATGGGAAATGATTATTACCAAGCACAAAGAAGGCGATGTGATCAATGGTATGGTTACCAAGAAAATCAAGGGTGGATTGCTGGTAAATATTGGTGTTAATGTGTTTCTTCCAGCCTCACAAGTTGATATTCGTAGGCCGCCTGATATCGGCGATTACATCAACCGTAGTATCGAATGTAAGATTCTGAAAATTGATGAAGTTCGCAGAAATATCGTTGTTAGCAGACGAAAATTGCTTGAAGATCAGCGCGAAGACCTTAAGAAAAAATTGCTCTCCGAAATCGAACCCAACCAAATTCGCAAAGGGGTGGTCAAGAACATCGCAGACTTCGGCGCTTTCGTCGACTTGGGCGGTATCGATGGTCTGCTTCATATCACCGATATGACTTGGGGCCGTGTTAGCAATCCTCACGAAGTGGTTCATATTGACCAACAGCTTGAAGTATTTGTTATCTCTGTTGATAAAGACCGTGAAAAAATTGCCCTTGGTCTTAAGCAGAAATCTCAAAGCCCTTGGGCTAGCGTTGCTGATAAATACCCTATGAATAGCCGACATTCTGGCGAAGTCGTCAATGTTATGAGTTATGGCGCTTTCGTAAAACTCGAATCCGGCATCGAAGGCCTTGTTCATATCAGTGAAATGAGCTGGACCAAGCGCATTAACCACCCTAATGAAATGGTTTCGATTGGTGATCAGATCGAAGTGCAAGTCCTTAATATCAATAAAGACAAGCAAGAAATTTCTTTAGGTATGAAGCAAGTTCAAAACAACCCTTGGGACAAAGTCGCGGAGAGGTATCCCCCAGGTACCATTGTTTCAGGTGCAGTTCGAAACCTCACCAACTACGGGGCATTCATCGAAATCGAAGAAGGTATCGATGGTCTTCTTCATGTTACCGATATGAGTTGGGTCCGTAAGGTTACCCACCCAAGTGAAGTCGTAAACAAGGGTGATAATGTTACCTGTGTTGTTTTAAATGTTGATCAGGAAAGAAAGCGTATTGCTCTTGGTCTGAAACAAATGAACAACGATCCTTGGGAAGGTGATATCCCTGGTCGCTACAAGCCAGGTGAACTTCGTAAGGGTAAGGTAACCAAGCTGACTAACTTTGGCGTGTTCGTTGAACTCGAACCCGGCTTGGAAGGCCTGCTTCATATTTCCGAGCTTTCTGATGATAAAATCGAAAGTCCCGAAGAAGTTGTCAAGGTGGGTGATGAAGTTGATGTAAGAGTTCTTCGAGTGGATGCAGCAGATCGCAAGATCGGCTTGTCACGCAGAAAACTGAACGAACCTTATGTAGAACCAGAAGAAACCAGCGATGAAGATTCAGCCAACAAGCCTTCCCGTGAGTTGCGTGGCGGGACGGGTTCTTCAGGCCCAGGTAATTTAATCAATATGCCTGAAAAAGAGTAACGATTATTTTAATAAAATTAACCGCCCAGGAAGTAATTCTTCTGGGCGGTTTCTTTTTTGTTCCGATTGTAACAATAATCCCTTATCATTGTATTATGCTCATCTTTTCTGTTTGAGAGGCTACAAGGGTTAGTTCCTTAGTAATATCTGCCTGACAACTTGGGCTTGCTATAACCATAACAACTTTTCAGAGTTGGCGTTATCAGGTCGATAAATGAGGTAGCCAAGGTTGCCTTTTTGGTTTTCTTGTTGGTGAAATTTTTCATCTTCAAGTTGTGAAGAGCCTTCCTTTGTTAAAATGTATGAGTAGCTAAATATAGCTTTGCGGCTTTGTGAACCACCGGAAAACAATATGACTCGACCCCGTCGCCTTCCCAGTGATGCAGTCCAATCTCCCTTAGAAACTTATCTAAAGGAAATTAATGAGACGGCTCTCCTCAATGCGGATGAGGAAAAGCAACTTGCGTACCGGATTGAAAAAGGTGACGCCGAAGCCCGAGATCGGATGGTTCGTGCAAACCTCCGTCTCGTAGTAAATATTTCTCGTAGTTACACTGGTAAAGGCCTTGCCTTACAAGACTTAATTGAAGAAGGAAATCTTGGGCTGTTAAGGGCTGTCGAAGGATTTGACCCAACTATGAATACCCGCTTTAGCACTTATGCAAGCTACTGGATCAAACAATCCATCAAAAGGGCCTTAGTTAATACAGCAAAAACCATCCGAGTTCCTGCTTATATGGTCGAACTTCTTGCCAAGTGGAGAAGGGCTAATGCCATTCTTCACGATGAATTAGGTAGGCCACCTACCCACGAAGAAATTGCTGCAAGCCTTGATCTTCCTAAAAAGAAGCTGAGTATCATTAAGAAAGCTATTAAGGTTTATCATTCTGCCCCTCAACCAGAACAAAATGATAGCGGCTGGTCTCTTGAAGAAATGATAATGGATTCAAATTGCAAAACCCCTGATAACGAAATGGTTGCAGCGGATGATCTTGTTCATGTGCGAGATTTATTAACTAAAATGGATCCCCGAGAGGCAACAGTTCTTAAAATGCGCTTTGGCTTAGATGATGCAGAACCCAAAACTCTTAAAGAAATTGGCGAAAGCCTTGGCCTTACCAGAGAACGAGTTAGGCAAATTGAATGCGAAGCTTTAGAAAAATTAGGCGTCAGTATGGGGGCGAATTCTTAATTTAGGCAAATAAGGAAAGCTGAAAAATTCTTTTTTCAGCTTGTCGGCATTCTATCCCCTCGAATTCAATCAATTCTATTACTTATCCTTCAGCCTTTCTCGGTCGATAAGGAATATGAGAAATCTGTTCCTTCGTCTTCTGAGGAGATGATGATAAAAGCCATTGTTGCCTATTTTTTTCTGATAATTTTATTGGCAGGAATGCCCCTGGTTTGTCTTGCAGATAGCCAAGCCGACAGTCCCTCTGCTGATTTGTTTTGGAAAAAAGGTCTGGTTGCTTTGGAAACTGGTAACCCACAAATAGCTATTCATTTCTTCAGGCGCTCTCTTGAGTTAGACCCCGACTCTGCAAAAGCTCATCTTTCGATGGCGGCAGCTTTCCTTAGTCAGGGAAGTGATTCCATTGCAGCAATTCATTTGAAAATTTGTTTAGAATTGGAACCTGGGAATGTCATCATCAGGCAGAATTACGCAGACCTTTTGCTTCGTATGGACCAAATAGAAGAGGCTAGGCATCAATTTTTAATATTTGTAAAAGATACACAACAGTTTGGTGAGCAGGCTAATCGACATTTAATTCACGCCCACAGTCGGTTGATGTCCATAGCAGAAAAAATGGGCGATGCCTATGAAGAGCATTTAAATCGAGGCATTGGATTGTATCTCTTAGCGCGTGAAAAAACCAAAAAGGGTGAGCAAACCGAACCCAATGACCAAAATCTTGAGTCACTTTTGTTCCGCGCAGCGGGTGAACTGACAACGGCTCATCTAATGAATAATGATAAGGTTAGGCCTTGCTGGTACCTCTACCTCGTTTGGGATAAATTAGCTTGTTCTCAGCCCGCCCAGCGTTGGTATAGAATCACCGCTCAGGATGCTACACTAGAGCACCTCACTCCTCGAGAATTTCAAGAGCTTCATCTGGCCAAGAAATTTTCAGATTCAGACCATATTCGAAAATAATTCCAACATACTTTACTTTTAAGTGTTATTATTTTTGGTTATTATGCTCTTATTAGCATTTTGAGTCCAAGTATCTGCAGCCTAGGGAATCAAAAATGGTCGCAATTATTCGTTTACACAAACTTCTTGGCTTCCTCGTTCTTACCATCCCAATGCTTGCTTGGGCTCAACCCCTTCCACCTACTGGGTTTGATGAACTTTTAAAAGAACGAACCAAATACTCGGATATTTATAATAAAGCGCTTAGGGGTGAGGGTGAATTTGATGCAAAAAACAAAGAACTTGTTGCTGCTATTGATGCGAATGCTCGTTATTATTCCTATAGGGTTACTAGGCCGGAATTCCAAATGGAACCGGGTAAAATGGACTCTGCATTTCGTGAGTTTGAAAGTGTCTTAAAACAGTTGAAAAATAAGCCGAACACCCCTTTTAATTCAATCTTTATTTCTAAGCTACTGGAACATACTTCGCTAATTTTCCCCAATACTTCCATCAATGCCCGTATCAATGCGGTTCGAATGCAAAGTATGGCAGCGGCAGAAATCGGATATTGTGACTTTAACGGTCAAAAAGCTTTGCCCGATCAATTTATGGAATCTTTAGTCGCTGTTGTTCAAAAGGGACAAGACGATGGTATGAAACTTTATGCATTGAAAGGTATTCGGGAAACCTACAAAGCCCTTCGGCCTCTTGCAACTGTTAAAAAATCTAGCAATCGCATTTTCTTAAATCCAGCAACCGAAACCAAGGTTGCAGAAACTCTTGCTAACTTGATCGAAACACCCACGGTTTATCCTGCGGGAACTGCTCCTGAAATTGTAGAAGGGTATAGAGTTTTAAGAAGAGAGGCGATAAAAGCATTAGCCCAGTCAAGAACGCCATTGGTAGGTAAAAAAGGTAAAACAGCACTAATTCTTGCTAAAATCGCTGCTGGAGTTGATGTCAAGCCCGAACCTCGCTTAGATGAAAAAGTCGAAGCCGCCATTGGTTTACTTAACCTTCGACCCGAACTAGAAGACCCTAACGAGTATAACCTTGATGCTGCTGTATTTCAGTTTGGTTCTTTTCTAGTCGATTTCTTTCAGCGGTATAATTCTCGGAATGATTCCGATGCTGAAAAGCTATTTCCTTGGAAGTTTTATGCCGCAAGGATTACTGATGCGCTAGAAGAAGTACGAAGGGATGTAAAAAACCCTTATTTAGAAGAATTATTACCAAAGGTAGTTGGAGGTTTAAATGATATGGAAAAAACCGAAAAAGGCGCCGTTCCTCAACTTGCAGGATTTTTGCAATCTAAGCCACCGATGAGTATGTTGATCTACAAAAAAATCCCTGGAACCGAGGTTAAAGCTCCGGGGAGTTAACTTCCTCATCTTCTGGCGGGTAATTCAAAAGTATATTATCTACTTGCTTAATATCTTTCTCGTCTACGCCTTCTCTCCTTTGAAGTCTGCGCTTGAGTCCATCAAGGATATGAAGCCACATAGTTCGAGTGGGAATTAGTCCTTTGGTCCAGTCGCCTCGTTTAGTAAATTTAAATTTAAAACTCCAAACCATAGCAAAACGACTAGCTGAAATATATCGTTTATCACCAGAATCGGGGTCAAGGTCGTGCCATTTAATTTCCATAATAGGGTCTGATTCTCGTTGGATGATTTATCGTAATCGGTTAAGAAGAGAGGTGAAATCTGGAGGCAAGTCCATGGCGTGGTGAAGAGGTTCGCCGGATAAGGGGTGAATAAACCCAAGTTCGGAGGCGTGAAGTGCAAGGCGTGGAAAGCCACTGCCATCTGGAAGAACGACTCCCCCCGGGGCATTTCGGTAAACTTTTTCGCCACAAACAGGGTGACCCTGTTCAGCAAGATGAATTCTAATTTGGTGAGTACGACCAGTTTCTAGCTGACACCCAAGTAAAGTGAAACCTTTAAGTCGCTCAATAATATGAATATGGGTGGTAGCTTTTTTTCCTTGTCCTGGGAGGGTGGTGCTGCCTCGCCTGCCATCGCCTCGGTCTCTTGCCAAGTAAGATTCAATTGATTGTGGAAGTAGAACACCGGGGATTAAGGCGATGTATTTTCGTTCGACCGTGTGATTAAAAAATTGTTTACCCAAACCTCGCTCCGCGTCAGCGGAACGGGCAAAAACTAAAAGTCCACTGGTTTCTTTGTCGAGTCGTTGCACCACGCGAAGCCTGTTGGCTCGCCCTTTAATTTGTCTTTTTTCAAGAAAACCAATTTGTGCGGTAACTAGGTCTTCGAGTGTAGGGCTAAGAGACTTCCTAGATTCTTTCCAGTCGCGTTCTGCGGGGTGCCTGACAGAATTAATACCAGCAAGTTTTTCAACAACCACTAGATGTTGGTCAATATAACGGAAGGTGATTTCTTGCCTGACCAAAGCCTTACTTTCCGGCTTGGCAAGTAATTCAACCTCTTCGTTTTGATGAACCCTTCGGACGGGATCAAGGCAAATATCGCTGCCGATTTTTGCGTGACCTAAAGCAATCAGCTTTTTAATCATCGACCAAGTTAATTCTGGATTAATCTTACGAATGATAGAAGCAAGAGTTGCCCCTTCGCTTTCTTCAGAAACTTTATGAATGATATTTTTTAACATAAGCGTAGTTTAGCTGTTAGGCCTTTTTTTTGCGGAAGATCGTCCCGGACGATATCCCTTTGTATGTTTGTTTGCAGGATTGTTTGCGGGAGAATGGTAGTGATCGCCCTCCGTAGGGTTGCTTGCTGCATTATTCCTATCGGGTCGGTTATTTCCCATAGCTCGATTTGCCTTATCAATTCTGGCTTGCAAAGCTTCCTTGGGCGGGTTTGCAGAAATAAGCGCATCACAGGAATTCCCAATCAAGTCGGCCCTACCTGCTGTTTCAAGTGCTTTTCTTACTTCAAAATAATTCTCCGGCTTGAAGAATTGAAGTAAGGCCCTTTGCATCTTTCGGTCCTTGATGTTCTTTGCAATGTAAACCTCTTCACCCGTCATCGGGTCGATGCCTGTGTAATACATACAGGTAGCAATATCAAATGGTGCCGGAATGAAATCTTGCACCTGATCTGGCTTATAGCCGTTGCGTTTTAAAAACAAAGCTAGGCCGATCATCGAATGTAAATCAGAACCAGGATGGCTAGCAATGTAGTAAGGCACCAAGTATTGCTTTGGTTTTCCAGCTTTCTTGGAAGCCTTTTTAAACTCATCGGAAAAATGCTGAAAGTTATCGTGCGATGGTTTCTTCATTAATCGAAGCACATTTTCATCTGCAGCTTCGGGGGCTACTTTCAAATGCCCACCCACATGGTGTGCGGTTAGTTCTTCGAGATATTCAGGGTAGAGTTGGGCAAGATCCATTCGTATACCACTGGCAACTAGCACTTTTCGTATACCAGGAATTTCACGGGCTTTTTGCATTAACTTGATTATCGGGCCGTGATCGGTGCCTAGCAGTTTGCATATAGTTGGGTGTACACAAGAAAGCCTTTTGCATTTGGCTTCGACTTCTGGCCTTGTGCAACGCATTTTGTACATATTTGCGGTCGGCCCGCCGATGTCGCTTACAATACCATTAAACGAATCATCTTTTCCCATTTTCTTCAATTCAAGCAGTACCGATTCTTCAGACCGCGATTGAATGATCCTACCTTGATGGGCGGTAATAGAGCAAAAGGTGCAACCCCCAAAACATCCTCTCATAATAGTTACAGAATCTTTGATCATTTCGTGCGCAGGAATACTCTCTTTATAGCTAGGATGAATCTTGCGCGTGTAGGGGAACCCAAATAGACGATCCATTTCCGCTGTGGAAATCGGGTAGCAAGGCGGGTTTACCACGATCGCTTGGTTGTCGTGATACTGCACAAGAGTCTTTGCGTTAAAAGGATTGGTGTTTAAATGGATTGATCTTGTGGCTTGAACAAAAGCAAGTTTATCTTGCTTCACTTTTTCAAAACTAGGTATCAATTCAAAACCTACTTGAACTTTATTACCCAACTCGTCAAGTACGGGAAACCTTTCCGAAATTAAATGCTCTTGACCCAGTGGAGGAGTTTCTTTGGCCCCTAGCGTAAAGGCGATACCCCTCATATCCCTCAGTTGTTGGACCGTTTCTCCAGCTTGAAGCCGCTTAGCAATATCAACAATGGTCTTTTCACCCATTCCATAAGCGAGTAGGTCGGCTTTGCAATCCAGAAGGATTGATTTTCGTACCGTGTCGCTCCAGTAATCGTAATGGGCAAGTCTGCGTAAAGAGGCTTCAACCCCGCCCGCAATAATTGGAACGCCAGAAAATGCTTCCCTAGCACGATGGCAGTAGGGAAGGGTGGCTCGGTCGGGGCGCAGGCCTATTCTGCCCCCCGGAGAATACGCATCATCATTACGAACTTTTTTATTTGCTGTGTAGTGATTAATTAGGGAGTCAAGGTTGCCCGCACTAATGGCGAAAAATAATCTGGGACGGCCAAACTGCCTCCAAGGCTCGACACTTTTCCAATCGGGTTGGCAAAGCATCGCTACGCGAAATCCGGCTGCTTCTAAACTTCTACCCAAAATCGCCATCGCAAAACTTGGATGATCTATGTAGGCATCACCCGAAACGAAAACAATGTCTACTTCGTCCCAACCTCTTTCTTTCATTTCTTCATAGGTGGTCGGGCAAAGTGCAGAGCTTCTTTCCGTAGAAAGAGGCAATTCAAAGCGCAATTTTTTATTTGAAATTGTAGGTTGCATTAAGGTTCAGCAGCATAGTGTTTTAAGTTAATATCCTTACCTAAAACATTATACGGGCTTCACCCTAAATTACTGCACTTGGTTCGATTTCTGGCTTACAAATCAATAGGTCGGGTGGTGTTAAATCCAAAGGTAACGATTGCAGCAGGCCTTGAAGATCTTTTTCTTGAATGAGTGAAAAAGCCTCAGAAATTGTCACCCATTTGCGTAAGCGAAGCCGATGTTCGGGAAAAACCTCTAGGATGCTGGTAACTTGCATCAGAAAAACGGTAACTAAGTAAGAAAACCCAGATTTTGCGTAAGTGTATGTGCCTAAAGGATTTTGCTCTAATTTCCCTGTCAAACCGGCTTCTTCCCAAGCCTCGATTAAGGCAGTTTCAGGTGCAGTTTTACCCTTGGAAATCGACCCTTTGGGGATTACCCAACGCTTACCCTTCCTTGAAGTGATCAAGCATATTTTACCTTCGAAAATCGATACCGTTGCTGCTTGAAGCAAGCAAGGGAAGTTGAAGTTATCAGCCATGACAACAATTCCATCATCCTTGAATAGTTTAATAATTAAGTTTTAATTGGTAATTAGTTCGAGTCAAGTGAAAGCTTGGAGAATTAACCATAACTACTTGAGTTCTACTTGGAATTGATTTTAATCATCCTCTTATTGCGTTAATATAAAGTTAGTAAATATTGAATCCCTATTATTGCAATTGTCTATCCGAGTAATGGAATTATGAAAAACAATGAAGCGGTTCTTTTAGTAGAAGATGAGCCTGGTGTTTTGCAAACTTTTGCAGAATGGTTGGCATCATCTGACCTTAACCTACAAGTGTATCAAGCGAAAGATGCCGAGCACGCATTAAAAATCGCAGCGGATAACCCCATTGACCTTGCTATTTTAGATTGGAATTTAGGTACGGGGCTTAATGGCCTCGATTTGCTTGAAGACTTAATTGTTTTTCAACCAGATATCGTAGCAATTTTGGTCACAGGTTATGCCAACCTCGCAACCCCACTACACGCAATGCGCATAGGAGTTCGAGATTATTTAGACAAAAGCCAAGATTTGACTCAAAATAAGTTTTTGGAATCTGTGCAAAGACAACTGCAAAAAATCAAACCATACAAACAGCAAAAATTATTCCTCAAAAAACTCGAATCCTTTAAAAATATGGTTTCACATTCCCTTAAGCTACTCGATTCTAACGCCGCCTTCTCTATCGATACGAATCTTGACTCTACCTGTAAACGAATCCTTCAGGGTACTTTTGAAATGATCCCCATGAAGGTTGTTTCCATTTATCAATTAAATAGTGCGGGGGTTCTTCCTGTCAATGGTTGTACTGTTTTGTCTTTTGATGGAATTAATGTAACGACTTCAACCATCAATTATGCATCTAGTTACGCCTCTGCAATCAGTAATCAATTAACCTCAAAATTGCTTCGTATTGATTTATCAAAGAATAAGGGGCAGCCTTTATTCGAATTGCAATCATTTGAAAAAGGTGCAGAAAATGCTGTGCTTATTCCTTTACTTTATGAAAGCAGGTTGGTTGCAATCTTAGAACTTGTTGATACCGATTGTTACCACAACCCCCTAAAATATAAATTTGAAGGTATCGCGGAGGTTTATGCCGAACTGGTAGCCAAAACAATGGACCAAGATAAAGCCCGTGGTAATCTTGTAACAATTATGGAAAAAGCGTTGAAGTTAGCTGATAAAGATGACTCCGAACAACTGACAAGCCAAAATATCAACAACAACATTAACCAAGCGATGCAAGAAACTGGAATATCTTCAGAAGAAATCGAGTTTCTAAATCAGGTTCACATTCTTCGGGAACGATTTGGAAGTGATGCATTAAGGTCAAGCACAGAATTACTAAAAACGATAGAAAAAATGCTGGTTTCCGCTTATGGGGAGAACCCCAAGTGAAGGAAGGAAAAAGCTTAGGTCAAGAATATTCATCTGCATTAAAAGATTTGGTATCCGCAGGAGATATCAAAGGGTTGCTGCAAAATATTAATGCCGATGGTAGGGGTGTAAAAGTTGCATTGATTGATACGGGAGTAAACTTTCCTAAACTGCAAAAAAAATATGAGGAAGTCGGACATAGCCTAAATAATATCACCCACGCATTGTTTAAGCCTGAAGGGCAAGTCGATTATTCTGCCAATAAAATACCATTTATTTCGCACGGCACAGTAGTCGCGGATATTATTTTAAGCCACGCTCCAGGTGCACAGATATTCTCCGCAGATGTTTTTGGGCCGCGGTCCTTTACCGAACTTGATATGATGCTTCACGCTATGAGAGTTGCAATCCACGAATGGAAATGCAAAATAATCAACCTTTCACTAGGTTTACCCGAAGAAAGAATCCAACAACCTTGGCGCCGTTTGCAACTTCTAAACGCTTTGGAAGATGCCTATAGAAACGATGTGATGGTTTTTGCTGCAGGCCATAACGATCACCCATTAAGTCGTAGTTTTCCTGCAGTATTTGAGTCCTCCTTATTTTCGGTTAATAAAAAACAACTCGAAGGGATGTTGAAATTTAAATATTTCCCCGAACTAGGATTAGAGTTTCTTGGGCACGGGTATGGCGATCTAGCTCCTACAGGATCTGACGCTGCAACTTCTTGGGCAACAGCTCACCTTACCGGTACTGCTTTGAAAATTGCATCTTTGTACCCAAAGATAAAGCCGTTCGAAATGAAAACAATCTTGTACTGGATATCTCAGGAATGGATTAAAGAATCAAGTTGCAATCCCTAGTTCTGCCATTCTTCGATAGAGGGAACTAAGAGCGATTTCCAATTTTTTAGCGGCTTCCCGTTTGTCCGGATTAACAATTAGAACTTTTTCGATATGCTGTTTTTCAAAACGCCTTACAGCTTCGTCAAGCCTATCGACTAAGGAAGCATTTTCAGAATTAGGGATCATCTCGTTAGGTAAATCTGTAGGCAAAACCAAAGGGCCATCCGCAAGAATAATAGATCTTTGCAATACATTTTCAAGTTCGCGCACATTTCCTTTCCAAGGATGAGCCATAAGAATTTGCATAGTTTCATAACTAACCCCTGTGAAGCGTTTGTTTAATGACTTCGCATATTTTAAAATGATATGTTCAACCAGTTCTGGAATGTCTTCGGGCCTATTTCGTAAAGGAGGAATTACGATATTAATAACATTAAGCCTATAAAATAAATCTTCACGGAACCGGCCCGCTTCAACTTCTGTTTGTAAGTTTTTATTTGTTGCAGCAAGAATGCGAGCTTCAACCGTGATGGGTTGGTTAGCACCAACGGGGAGAATTTCTTTTAATTCGATTGCGCGTAAAAGTTTAGCTTGAGTAATAAGAGGCAATTCTGCAATTTCGTCCAAGAAAACAGTGCCTTTGCCTGCGTGAAAAAAGATGCCGTTCTGGTCTCGATCAGCCCCAGTAAAGGCCCCCTTTTTATGCCCAAATAACTGGTTTTCTAAAAGGTCTTGCGGAATTGCTGCACAGTTAATTGCAATAAACCTAGAGGTTCCTTCCTTAGCATTGAGTGAAGGATTCTGTGACTGCTCGTGGATTATTCGGGCAAATAATTCTTTTCCTGTCCCGCTTTCCCCCGTTAATAAAATCGTAGACCTAGTTGGCGCAACTTTTTTCGCTAGTTCAATCGTCTGCTTGATCGCAATACTTTTCCCAATAATTGTAGTTTCAGGTGCAATGCGGCTAATTTCTTTTCTTAGCCATTGGTTTTCTAAAGCTAAGCTTTTCTTTTCTAATAATCGCTTTATTTTTTCAGTTAATTCAGCGAGTATGATTGGCTTGATTAAGTAATCTTGAACACCTCGTTTGAAAGCTTCTACTGCATTTTCTACAGTGGCATAAGCTGTTATCATTATGACAAATACTTCTGGGTTGATTCGGTGTAATTCTTGTAGGAATTGGATTCCGTCCATCCCGGGTAATTGTAAATCACATAAACAAATATCAAATCGCATTCTTTCTGCCAACTTTAATCCTTCTTCCCCACTATTTGCACAGGAAACCTTGTAACCCTCCTGACTAAGATACTCCATCAGGGTTTCCCTGATAAGGAGTTCATCATCAATGACCAAAACCCTTGAAAGAATTTCAGTAAGGGTAGGAAATTTCTTAGAATCGTTCATCATTCACCTTGTTCAATTCTGTTACGGGAGAAGGATTGTAAGTATGTAAGTAAGCGGAAAATATTGCCCCGCCTCCAGATTTATGTGAATAAACGAGTCTGCCACTATGCTCATCAATGATTTTTTTAGAGACAAACAAGCCAAGCCCGGTGCCATTTTTTTTTGTAGTGAAAAAAGGCTGAAATAAATTTTGAAGGCTTTCGGGTGCAACTCCAGGTCCGTTATCGCTAACTTGAAAACAAATCTCATCACGGATATAAAACAAATCGACTTCAATGTTGCCCCCACTACCGGCAGCATCAATAGCATTTAAAATTAAGTTAAGAACTACCTGAACCAATTGGTCGTGCACCGCAAAAATGAAAGGAAACTCGGAGGGGATGGTTATGAGAGTAACCTTTCCTCTGGTGCGTTTGTAATACTTGGCAATATTCATAGCCTCTTGAATAACTGCGAAGGGGTTTATTTTTTTTCTATCTAAAATAGCAGGGCGAGAAAAATCCATAACTTCACGAAGTGTATCTCTAATTCTTGTGAGTTGCCCGCTCATAAGGTCAAGTTTTTCTCTAGTGTAGTCATCAATATTTTTTTTCTGAAGAATTTGTACCATTGAAAAAATCGAGGTTAGTGGGTTACCTACTTCATGAGCAATTCCTGCTGCCAATAGACCAAAAGCTGCCATTTTTTCTTGCTGTAATACCTGTGCTTGCGCTTCTTGTAATTGCTTAGTCCGCTCGGAAATTCTTACCCCTAGCTCAAGTTGATTTTTTTGTAACTCATTGTTTAAAGTTACTAACGAAAAACTGGTTTTCTTTAGTAGTGATGTTAATGCTGTGGATGCCCAGGCAATCCATCCCATAATAATTAGATTTAAAAGAATGAGGTTTTTGCTTTGATTGTTATTGTCTTGGATGAAAAAAAGTACCCCATAACTTATGCAGTGAAATGCAAAGCAAGTTGCTGTAATTTGCGGCGAATAACGCAACGCACAACAAAGTATGGAAAGGAAATAATAATATCGAAAAGTACTGGAAATACCCTCCTCATAATTGCAAAGTAAGGCAATGAAAAGGGATTCCATAGCAGCAATGAAAAGTGGGTAATCAGCAAGAAAAACTTCTTTTTTCCAACTGAAGTAGGTGTCAAAAATAGTGAAGACGACGCCAATTGCTAAAATGGCATTTAAAAAGAGAATTCGATCAGTAACTGAATTATTGAAATTGGCAAGAAAATAACCAACAAGTACACCAAACCATCTGATTTTAATAACGATGGCTTCAGCATCTAGGTCCCAAGGGGAGGGAGCAATTTTTTGTACCATATTCTTCATTATATTTTATGGTAGCAAAAATATTACTGAAAACCCTAAACTAGCCAATCGGATAGGTGGTTTTTCTTCCAATGGAATAGTAAGTAAATCCAACAGACGAAAGGACTTTAGGTTCGTAAAGATTCCTGCCATCAAATATAACATTTTGCTTAAGAATCCCCGCCATAAACTGAAAGTTAGGGTTTCTGAACTCCTGCCACTCCGTAACAATAGCCAACCCATCAGCACCTAAAAGCGCATCATAAGGCTTGCTGCAATAAGAGATTTTATCGCCATATATTGCTTTAACATTGTCCATAGCTTCGGGGTCGTGGACTTGAATTTTAGCACCCGCATTTAATAATGAATCAATTAAGACCAAAGCAGGGGCCTCCCGTATGTCGTCGGTTCGAGGCTTAAATGCCAATCCCCAGATTGCAAAAGTTAGTCCTTTAATATTATTATTGAAATGCGTAATGATTTTAGAAAAGAGGATTTCTTTTTGATGCTCGTTAACAACATCAATTGCATCAAGCATAGTAGGAGCGATGCCAATTTCTTTTGCCATATGAGCCAAAGCCCGAATGTCTTTAGGAAAACAACTGCCGCCATAGCCTGCCCCGGGAAAAAGAAATTGAAAGCCGATGCGAATGTCGTGACCAATGCCCCTGCGAACATCATTAATGTCGCCCCCCATTTTTTCGCAAAGGTTGGACATTTCATTGATGAAACTGATTTTAGTAGCAAGCATAGCGTTCGCAGCATATTTGGTCATTTCGGCACTTTCAGGTGACATAATAAGCAAAGGGCGTTCGGTTCTTAAAAACGGAGCATAAAGTTCCTTGAAAATATCAGTTACCTCGGGTGATCGAATGCCAACCACAATCCTGTCTGGCTTAGTACAATCTTCAATAGCAGCGCCTTCCTTAAGGAATTCTGGGTTACTGCAAATATGAATGGTAAATTTCGAGTTAGCGTCGACAATATCTTTAACTTTTTTATTTGTTCCAACCGGAACGGTACTTTTTATTATGACAATTTTTGTTTTATTTGCAGCCAATGCGATGGCTTTTGCAACCATAAAAACAGTGGAAAGATCTGCCGCTCCTGAATCACTTTGAGGCGTTCCAACAGCAATAAAAACCAAGTCGTTTTCTTGAATACCTTTTTGAAGATCTGTTGTGAATGAAAGCCTGCCATCTCTGGTATTGCGTTGTACCATCTCAAGTAAACCAGGTTCATAAATGGGAATTTTCCCCTTTTGCAGAATCTCAATCTTAGATGCATCCTTGTCGATACAAGTAACTTCATTGCCACTATCTGCAAAACAAGTTCCGGTTACTAAGCCAACATATCCAGTTCCAACGACAGCGATTTTCATTTTGAATCCTTCAAAATTTATAATATTACGAAGCTAAAATTCGGCGCCAATAGTTAAGGGTATCTAAAAGCGAGGTTTCGAGATTAATGGTGGGCATCCAGTTTAGGGTACTTACTAACTTTTTATTTCCTACTATTAATTTGGTAGGAGGTATTAGGTAAGAATCTGCAGGGGTTTCCTCAATTTTAATATTACCAACCTTGCTAAGTGAAACGAGCAAATGTAAGGCATCAGCAATATTAAAGTTTTTCCCCGAGCCTATGTTATAAACTTCCCCAGGTTTTCCATAAAGCATTAAGCCTGCATAAGCTTTTACGGTATCTCGGACATCGGTGAGGTCACGAAAAGCAGAAAGCGGACCAGTTTTTATTACAGGATTATTTCCCGAAGATTCAATCTGAGCAATTTGTTTTGCAAAACTCGCAATCGCAAAATCTACAGATTGCCTAGGGCCGATATGGTTAAATGGCCTCGTCCGAATAATATCGATTTTGTCGGTCTTCCAAACTTGGTAACCAAGTAAGTCTGCAGCAGCCTTGCTTGCAGCATATGGACTTTCAGGAAGTAATTCTGAATCTTCGTTTTTAATTTCATTATCGAATTGGGCAGAACCATAAACCAAACCCGAACCTACAAAAACAACTCTAGGTTTGCCTCCCCATTTTTTTATCGCTTGATAAAGAACTTGTGTGGAACCAAGGTTCCCTTGCCAAGTATCATTCTGATTGCTAAATGATTTTCCCGTTTGGGCGAAGCCAGCAAGATGATAAATATGATCTGGATTGATATCGCTTAGTAGGGATGCAAGTTGACTTTCATCCAGCAGTGTAGAAGTATGTAGGGGCACTTGAAGAAGATGTTGGGGAAGATGCTGAGGCCAAGTTTCCGACCTGCTTAAGCCGTGAAGATCTATATCACTTTGCAGTAGCAAATGTTCCGCTAAAAACGATCCAGCAAAACCAGTAATTCCAGTTATAAGAACCCTAGTCTTATCATTTATTCGGTTAACGGTTGCCATATTGCTTTTGATAATATGAGAGATAATCACCCGTACGAATTGAATTAACCCAATCTGCATTTGCAAGGTACCAATCAACAGTTTGCTTTAAGCCTTCTTCAAAAATATAAGTTGGTTTCCAGCCTAATTCCGTTTCCGCCTTAGAACAATCAATGGCGTATCGCTTATCGTGGCCCGGCCTATCTTTGACATAGCGGATAAGCGAATCAGGTTTATTTAAAGATTTAAGGAGAGCGTGGGTTAATTCAAGGTTAGTGCGTTCACTTTTGCCACCTAGGTTATAAACTTCGCCAAGTTTTCCTTTGCGCCAAACGGCGTGAATTCCAGCACAATGATCTTTGACATGAATCCAATCACGAACATTAGATCCATCGCCATAAACGGGAACTTGTTCGTTTCGTTGAAGATTACTAATAAAAAGTGGTATCAGTTTTTCGGGGAACTGGTACGGCCCATAATTGTTAGAACATCGTGTGGTAAGTGCGGGAAATCCAAAAGTGTGGAAATAACTGCGAACAATAAGATCAGAAGCAGCTTTGCTTGCAGAGTATGGACTGTTAGGCGCAATCGGAGTTTCCTCTGTGAAGAACCCGGTATCGCCCAAACTGCCATAAACTTCATCGGTAGAGACATGAACAAAACGCTTAATCTGGTGAGATTTAGCAGAATCAAGCAGAACCTGCGTGCCAACTACATTACTTTGAATAAAAGGTCCCGAATCAAGAATGCTGCGGTCAACATGACTTTCAGCGGCAAAATGAATAATCGAAGTAACGCCTTCTTTTAAAGCTTCGTCAACATCTTTTCTATCAGCGATATCGCCTTTAACGAATTTAAGCCTAGGATGTTTTTCTAAATCTTTAAGGTTTGCAAGGTTTCCTGCATAGGTAAGGAAGTCGAAGTTGATGACTTCAACATCGGGCTCAATCTCTAAAATTAGGCGGATGAAATTACTGCCAATAAAACCGCAACCCCCTGTAACAACAATCTTTTCCATAAGTATTCCTTAAAAATAGCGAAGTAATAAGTGTAAGAATTAACTTTTTTCGAGTAGGTTTGGGAAGATCATTTTTATGAGTAAAGGTGAAAAAAGTCACTTAAGACTGGATTATGCGATTTTATCTTGACATAATCTGTAACACTATTTAACTTTAAGTCTTGTGAGGGACTACAGTTAAAGTATTTCTTCAGAACCTATCAGGAGTGGTGCCTGTGACAAAAAAAGAAATCGTTAAACAGATCTCTGACAAAATCGGTTTAACACAGCTTAAAACCAAAGAAATTGTGCAACAAACCTTTGATGCGATTGTTGATACCCTTTTAGAAATCGGGCGCATTGAGCTAAGAAATTTCGGGGTTTTTGAAGTAAAAAAGCGCAAAGCTCGCAAGGCTAGAAACCCCAGAACGGGCGAACGCGTTGATGTTCCCCCCAAATATGTGGTTACCTTCAAGCCCGGCAAGGAAATGGAAGAAAGAGTCAAAAATCTCTCTACTTTACCTATAGACCCAAGCAGTCATGTTATTGTCTTAGGTGATGGCGATGACAGTCCAAGTTCACCAGAACAAAGAAATTAGGCTATTTGATTCTCAATAAACAAATGTTTACAAATTAAAACTATAACCTGGGAAAGTTATTTGCTTGCCCAATTTGCCTCTCAGGTAAATTCAGATTTTCTGTCACTTTTCTCCTCAAGCTTAAATCCCTTACTTCCGATAAATCCTTTAGGCGTAGTTGAGTTCTCAATTAAAAATAATTGAACAACTACTTCTTAGACCTTAGGGGTAAGGTCTTGATAGAATTCTAGGGGGTTCGTTATGAGCCGTTTATTTTTGTTCGCTTCAATAAGTTTCGTTATTCTTTGCAACACCGGTTGCCTAATCAATGCTTATTCATCCGATCCAAGTATGAGGATGAAGGCATTAGTTAACCAATCAGAAGATTTACGCCAAATTGAACAAGAATGGTCAAGAATATGGTTTACAGATCATCCTTCTCACCTTACCAACGAGCGAGTAGATGGCGGTTTGCAATAAAATTTAAAGTAAGTTGAAGCTTTAAACCCAAGTCTTATTTTTTAAGACTTGGGTTGTAGGCGTTTATGAAACATCGAATCTCATCACCTGAAAAACGCAAGAAAAACCCTAAAGGCTTGCTTTCTTTAGGGAAGTTAAGTCGAATCTGATTGGGCCCTTCTTGTAAATCTAATTCATAATCTAAGGCGTAATCCGAAACTTTTATAGACTTGATTGACATAAAATCTGAACCAAATTGTAAATCAAACTTATCTTGAGTTGTTATTGAAACAGTTGTCTTTGCTCGCTTCCTACTGAATAAATAAAAATCGAAAGTAAAATCTTCTTTAAGAATCTGGTTACCGATAGAAATATTAAAAAAACCATTTGTTGAACAAGTTTGAAGTTTAGCCTGAATGATGTCTGAATCTTTAAAGGTTAGAACGCCAGTTACGCCAACGCCCTGAAGTTGTTTTTCATTGTCTGGCGATTTAAGAAAAGCGATGAGATCAGCAAGATCATTATAACTTAGAGAAGTGGAAAAAGAATCAGGCATAAGCGATATTTTTAACGGGTTCAGTGAGAGGATTTCATCTTGTTTAATTTTCAAGATTTCGCCATCAATATCAACAAATAAAGGTTGGTTATCCTTACCCAAAATTTTAAGAACCGTAAGAGTTTTGCCTAGTATTGTTTTTAACTCAAAAGAATGATAACCCGTTTTTATTTCGTGCGATGGGTCTAAAATCGAACGAGTAAGTTTTGAAGTCTCAACCAAGTTTAGCTTGCCTAGGTCTGGCCCTATAGGAAATCCTGTCCCTCCTAAAGAATGACATTTCAAACAAGTTGCGCTTTTAGAACCGAGAAAAATATCTTTGCCTCGTTCTGCACTGCCATTGGCTTTAATATGGTTTTCAAAGAGCTGGATTTTTTTTGAGTTGTCATTAGAAAGGAGCTCTTTTTTAAGAAGTAAACTGTTGAAATTTCCCCCTTCATCTAGTTTTGCACCATACTTTTTTAAACTTTCTGAAATCAATGGTAGTTCACTAGGTTCAACCTGACTCGAATTATAATAGTGAAAAATAGACTTAGAACCCTTTGGATCATTAAGAAGTAATTGCAAAGTTTTCTTTTTTAATTCATCGGGCGTTAAGACAGATCCTAGTAGGTTTAAAGCAATTTCGTATCTAAGTTTATTTTGAACTTTGAATAAGAATTGGAGTGCTGCTAGCTTAACTCTTGTGCTTTCTTTGGAAGATCGAACCCCCGTAAGAATACTTTGAATTAGAGGTACAGTTGTTTCTTGTTTTAAGTCTGCTAATGCCTCGCAAAGGGCAACTTTTTCATCATCAGAAATGCTTTGGCTGGCAAGCGAGTCGGTGAGTTTTTTAGAAAAAGTAGTAATCTTTGCAGCCTTAATCAAATTAATTGCAGCGATTTTTATTTTCATATCTGAATGGCTTAAACATTTAGCAATCCAACTTTCAAGGTTGCCAAATGCTAAATCTGGGAAACCACTTAGCGCTTCTAAAGCAGCAATATTTACCTGAGCATCGGTTTCTATATCTTTAGAAAGAAAGTTGCAAAGTTTGAGAAATTCAAGTTGATTTAAATGCTGGTAGTTCTTTAAACCGTGAAGTAAGTCAACGATGTCGGTTGTGCCAATATTAGGATTTTCGAGCCATACGATTAAAGCCGCCAAGGAAGATTCGGTATGCATAAGATTTTGGGTTTCGAGTACTTTTCGAATATCTTTTTTAACGCCAGTATCTCCAACCGCAAGAATGCGCTCGGTAGCAATATTACCAGAAAATTCGAGTCCGCTGGCGAAAGAATGGAGCAGTCGAAAATCGGTACCTTCGTAAAATAAGATTGAAATAATAAGGCTTTCGGCTGCCCCAGGAGCATTGATTTTCCCCATTGCAATTGCAACTGCTTCTCGAATCATAGGCGATTCCGTGCCTAATTGTTTAAGAAGTGCATTAGATGCCGATTCGCTTCCCAAGCTTGCAAATCTTCCTAGATACTGTGCAGAAAGAATCTGCAGTTCGGGTTCACCACTATCTAAAATAATTTCAAATGCAGTTTGTATTTCGTTATTCCACTGATGTGCAAGAACTTGCATTGCATATAGTTTTGAACTTGCATCTTTATCTTCGTCAGCCAGTAACTTTAATAAAGCAGGTGAAGACTCTTTTCCTTTTAAGACCAGAGTATCACGAGCGCGTGCTTTAATAAAACTATCGCTAGATTCTAAAAGTGAAATCAAATCAGGGACTTTCTTAGCCTCAAATGCTTTGCTTGCATTAAATTCTCGAAGGGTAGAAGGCGGAAGATCTTTGGTGCCTTGCCAAGTTAGGCGAAGAATTCTGCCCCCCGTTCCAGTACCAGACGACCCATAGCTGCAACCTTTATCTACGACATAAAGTGCACCATCGGGGCCCTGAGTGATTTGGGAAGGGAAAAAACCAAGGTTTTGTGAACTTAAAAACGAATAATACTCGCTCGAATGGAAAGAACTTTTATCAACCGCTGGGGTAACTCCCAAAATTTCTTGAGAGGTTTCATCAACAATAAGCAAAAGATTTTTGTACTTGTCTGGAAGTTTAATGTCGGAGTATGCGTGAGATGAAATTGCCAAAGTTTTAGGGAAATTAATGACCGAGGAAGGCGCATCATCACCTTCATTAATAATTCTAAAAAGATCTGGGCTATTGAACTGGTTATTTCGATGAACTTTCCAACCAAAATCGTACCCTTCGGTTAGGTGCAAGAGCCTAGCCCCTGCAGAATTGTTACCGTTTGAAATCATCTGGTCGACGAAAAATAAATTGCCTAGATGATCAAAAGTAAGCGTGCCTTGGGTTTGCCTTAATCCTCTGCAAAAAAGCTGGAGGAAAGTTCCATCAGATTTGCAGCGAGCAATTCCACCACTTCCAGAGGTGTAAATTTTCGACCCATCGGTTCCTTGGAGTACCGTAAAATCTGGGGGGAAATGAAAGTAAAGCCAACCATCTGGTGCAAAAGCAAAGCCGTTGAACTGAAAATCTTTGCTCACCATACTTGCCTTAACAATCGTTTCAGCTTGATCTGAAATTATGCCCTCTTGATTAATTTTACATCGAGTTATAGAAGAGTTGTTTCCAAGGTAAATATGATTCTGATGAAGGATGAAAGCCGATGGTGCATTCAGTTTTAATGCAGTTGTAGGGTTTTCCAGTAGATTGGTTGAAGTATTAAAGGAAAAAGATTTAATAAGGTCGATTTGAATCTTAGTTGAAGGTTTGTTTTCTAAGTTATTAGGGTGTATAACATTGCCCGAAAAATCTGGGGTGCGTTCAAGGACAAGGGCTTTAACATCGCTTGAAAAAGAAATTGCAACTGGGTTAACGACGGTTGGGTTTTGAGCCACAATCTCAACTTTAAAACCCTCAAGAACCATTAGACCTTTAAGGCTAGGGTTGTGAATGCCTTGGTCGACTAAGTTTACCTTAATTTTTTTGCTAGTTTCTGCACATGCAATTGAGTCGAAATAGGAACCAAAGAGCCAAAGAAATAAAAATGCCATAAAGCAAACAGCAGAAAAATTGGTTTTCATAAGAAAAAATCTTTATTAAATTTAAATGCCAGTGCTTGGGATTAGTGAAATATTCATTTTTTTCTGATCACGAAGAATGGTAAGTTTAGAAGATTTTTGGGGAGTAGCTTTGCTTGCAGCAAAGAAAAGGTCTTCAAGGCTATCAGTCCAGAAGCCATCAAGTGAAAGGATGCGGTCATTTTTTTTTAGCCCCGCTTTGGCAGCTGGGCTATTTTCATTTACCAAAGAAACAGTGATACCATCAGAAGTATCTAAGCTTGATTTTTCAGCTTGAAAGCCCCATATCCCCTTAGGAAAAAGAAAACTTTGTGACTTTTCACTTCCAGTCATTCGAGTCATCATCGCCTTGATAATGTCTGGCGGAATAAATCCGGTTGGGCTGAAAGTAATGGAAGAAGCTTTGTAATCGAGGATAAATTTGTATCGTGAATAAGTTGTAAAACCAATGATTCCCTCGATGGGTCCAAAGAATTTGGACATAACTTTTAAGGTTGGATGATCCATAACAACAACGGAATTATTCGGGGTTTTTAAATTCCCCAACTCGAAAGATTTTACATTAGCCTGCCCCCCAGCGCCAAAAAGTGTTAAACTTAAGCTCGGTTTAACCACTTCAGCTTCGGTTGCAACCTTACTGCTGATAATAGTAGTAGGAGCCCCAGTGTCGAAAATTAAGCGGTAAGGTCCTTTATCGTTTACTTTTACCGAAATAACAATATGCCCAGTTTTTAAGATCTCCATAGGGACTGTAATCGACTGAGCTAAACCACAAGTTGTATTTATAAAAAAGATGAAAATAACGGTTGATAGTTTTACAGGCATATTACAACCCTTTTTCAAAATTTAGTTCTATGTGAATTGGTTTATTCTTTCGTAACAAGTGAAGTTGAATCGGTTTGTTTATAGGTGCTGATTCATAAAGTTTTAGCAGTTGTGCCATTGAATTAACATCGGTGCCATTAAATTTGATGATAACATCGCCCGTAAGAATGCCACTTTTGGAAGCTGGGCTTTCTGAAATTAATTGAGTGATGGCTAAAGGGTTGGTTTGAGGGTCAATAATAATCCCAAGGTTTCCCCGAAGTTGAGGTGAAGAGTCTTGTTTTTTACCACTGATAGTGCCAATAGTTTTCATAATTGAACCAAGGGCATCGAGTCCGCCCGCAGAGTTCTTTCCAGAAACTCCAAGAGGTAATTTTGGTTTAAAATCAAGAGATGTCCAAGTCATAGATTCCTTAGAGACATCGATTTCAATTTTATATTGTGCGATTAAATCGTAGCCTATCAACCCGTGCAATTCTACTCCCCCCAAGGCCATACCATTCATGCCAACAAGTTGGAAAGGAGTTTCGAGTTTAATTTTATAATTTTGGACAGATAAACCTCCTTCAATAAGGAAGGAGTCGAGGTTGCACCAATTTTTGTCATCGGAATTAAGGCCGATCTTTTTTCCTGATTCTTCAGAAAAAAAACTGACCGGTGCGCCCGTATCGACGACAAAATAGTAAGGCCCTTTGTTGTTGATTTTTGCCCTTACAACAAGGTGGCTAGATTTTGTAATACGAAAAGGAATAGTAAATGATTCCGAAGGTGCTGCTGCTTCAACTGCAATTAAAGGCATTAATATAATAAAAGAAGCAGCCCAAATCGTGCGTATGATAAGCATACTAGCTATCCAATCAGCTTTTATTTAATGGGGGAATAATCGGTTGGGTTTAAATAAACAGATTCAACCTTAGCGACAATCTTACCATTTTTTTCTGATGCATCGCGTGCTGCCAACCAAGTAGGATCTTCGCGGAATGCTTTCCACGATTTATCCGCTGCTTCCTTGCTAGGGTAGGCAAGAATGTAAACCATCATATCTTCCGCTTTTACCTTATCGGTAGGTTTCCAAAAACCAATAATGGTAATACCGTGTTTTTCAAATAGTTTGCAAGTGTGATCTCGGAACCGACTATGGAGGGCATCCATTTTGCCTGGCATAGCATAATAAGTTCTCATTTCGAAAATGCGTTCATTTTTGTTAGTCACAGTTTTTGCCTCTTGTGTCCAAGCGAAAGAAATAGATAGGGATGAAACTCCTAAAAAACCAACCAAGGTTAAAGCAAGGAGTAAGCTTACTTTTTGTTTTTTTGAAATTGAAATCATTACTTGATCCTTAAAAAAAGAGAACTGAAAAAGTTACTTAGGCAACTTACCAATACAGAAAAGATGATTCTTCCCTCGTATATAAAGTTTATCGTTTGCAACAGCAGGGGAAGCGAAAACAGGTTCCGCCATGGAATTTTTTGCAACCATTTTAAAACTTCCTTCAGCTTGAAAGATGTAAACATCGCCGTTATCGCCAATAGCAAAAATATTGTTGTCAATAAGTAAGGGAGATGCTGTAACTGGACTATCAAGCCTTTCGTTCCAAAGTTCTTTGCCAGTTGATGCAAGGTTGCACATTGCTATGCCTTTATCATTAACACTAAAAACATATTCCTGCTTGGCAATCATAGAAGGAACATAGGGGAAAACTTTGCGATTTTCCCAAGCAAGGTTTGCAGGTGTAACATCTCCCTTGCCTCCAAGTTTTACTGCAATAAGGTGTCTGTCGCCTGCCCCATCACCACTACAAGCAATGATAACTCCTGAAGTAGCAACGGAAGATGCAACGGTTCGAAGTGGCATTTTCGAGAATGTCCAATTGTAGTTCCAGTTTTCAGTTCCTAGATCAGGGTCGTAACTAGTGATACCAGCAGAAGTGGTAACAAGAAGCTCGAGTTTGCCATTTTCTAAGGTATGAAGAAAGGGTGTGGAATAACAGGCCCGGAAAGCTTTCCTAGGAATGTCCCAAAGAACTTTACCCGTTTTAGAATCAAAAGCGAGTAGTTGAGCAGACCCATCTTGGTCATTATTAAAGATGACCTTATTGTTGTGAACAATTAAACTGTGACCGGGTCCGTGCTGGCTATTGAAAAGGCCTAGTTCTTTTTTCCAGATTTGAACGCCCTCGAAATTATGAGCATAGATAGAGATATCCTTCCCGTCCCAGATAATGTTGTAAACTCGTTCACCATCGGTGGTGGGTGTGCAGGAAGCAAGGGAGTTTTTGATATGGGTTTTAGCAACCGCGGCATTAAAGGATTTCTGCCAAATTAACTTTCCCGAGTTTGAATCAATGCAGGAAAGAAAGCGTTTTGCCCCATCATTGGTAGAAGAATGAAGGAAGAGTTTATCTTTCCAAATAATGGGAGCAGAATTGCCCGTTTCTTTTAAAGAAATTTTCCAAAGAACATTTTCAGTATTAGAGAATTGGAGTGGAATATTCTTAGAGTTGGAGACCCCCGTGCCATTTGGTCCACGAAATCGCGCCCAAGTGGTTTCATCGGCAATGCAAATTGCAGGAAAGCTTAAAACTAGAATGGAAAGAGTTAAAAAACGCATAAAAATCACTCCCTATAGAGTCGCCATAAAACAATCTTGAAGCTTAAGTATAACATTGCAAAATTGAAACTACAAAGAAATCAGCGTATTTTAGAGGAAGGATCAGCGTTTTTTTTTCTTAACTTTGGTGGCCAAATTAGAAAGGTTAATAATACTAGTGCGCCAAACCCTATATGCATTCGTTCGAAGTAAATATGTGGCACCCCTGGATAGAAAAGAATTTGATTTGCAAGCCGTGGAATAAACGGAGCATCAGAAATTTCCTGCCCCGCTTCCAACCTTAGATTTCTTTCCCAAACGGTAAGTGGGCACTCAATATCAAGCAAGCCTTCGGTTGCGACAACTCCGATGCAACCAAGGTGTATGATTCTAAAAATAAAGGCGCGAGCCCACGGTTTCTTTAGAATGACTCCAATTAAAATTGCGATCTGTCCAAGAACGACGAATGCGACAAACGCCAAGTGAATCAGCACCAGAAAATCAGCAAGAAGTAACAACATAGCTTAGAATAAAACCGGTTTACTAAGTTTTCTGCGAATTACACTAAATTGCCCCATATGCATAAGCGTGTGGTTAGAGCAAAGCAGCAAAAGTTTTCCTAAGGTAGGAGCCTTGGCAGCTAATCTACCTGTGGTAGCTTTATCTAGGTCAGCATCAGTTAGCTGGCGTATAGCGGTAAGTGTAATTGCTCGAGTTTTAGCCATCAAATCTAAATATTCTGCTTTGCTGAGAAACCCATTGCCTTGCTGTTTTTGGGTAGAATCTCTGCTGTGATTGGTTTCGAAATCAGCACCAAGCGTAGGGTAGGAAGCCCCCGGTAGATTACCGTTCATCATAAATACTTCCGTTGAAATAAGATGGCCAACTTGCCAAGCGATGTGGTTAGCTCCATCCACTGGGCAAACCAGCAAATCGGCATCTGATAAATCAGAAAGGAACATACCCAACATTTGCCCAGTAGATTCTAACGCAGAAGAAGCAGTTTCAATACCGTTCATAATTCCCTCCGTAAAAAAAACATAATGAAGTACCGTACCATTAATTTAACAAAGTTAAAGGGTCCAATTCCAAGAAGTCATTTCAGCAAGCCGAAGATGTTCGGTGAGATTATACTGCAAGGGGGTCACAGTGATGTAACGATCCTTAAGAGAAGCGGTATCAGTTCCAGGGTGAGGATCGGGGCAAGAGAAATCAGCACCAATCCAGAAATAGGTTCTGCCCCGTGGATCAACCCGTTTATCGAATCGTTCTTCATAAGTAGAAATATTTTGCGGTGCAACTCGGATACCTTTGACGGGGCCGAGTTCAAGGCTAGGAATATTTACATTAAATAAAGCGCCTGAAGAGGGGTTTTTTTCTAGGATCTGTTCGATGACCATTCTGCATAAGTTAGCGCCTTGGGCAAAATTTAAGGGGCAAGCTTTGGTGAATTCTAGAGAACAAGCAATGCTGGTAATCCCAAAAAAAGCCCCCTCAATCGCAGCGGCAACCGTCCCCGAATATAGTACATTAATTCCCGCATTTGAACCCGCATTCATACCACTAACGATAAGGTCTGGTTGGTAGCCCAGTAACTCGCGAAGCGCAAGTTTTACGCAATCAGCGGGCCTTCCCTCTACCGCCCAACCAATTTTTTGCTGCTGGTCGTCATTGATTTCTTGTACCACGATAGGGCTATGCAAAGTTACTGAATGACCCGTAGCACTTTGCTCGGTAGCTGGTGCGACCATTTCAACTTGGCCAAGTTTTTGAAGTTCTTTTCTAAGTGCTCTAATTCCAGGGGCGTAAATCCCATCGTCATTCGTCAGAAGGATTCGCATTATCTTTAGGCTCCATTTCTAAATCAAAAGCATTATCCATTTCATATTCCAGTTTTTTATGCCGTAGTAAATGATGGTAATGTTGTGCAAATCGATGAGCTTCATCGCGCACATATTGTAACAGTTTTAAAGCGGAAGAATGTCTACCAAGTCGAATAGGCTCAGATTCGCCCGGCCTGTAGATTTCCTCTTCCTTCTTAGCTAAAGATATCAAGCAAGGGGGTTCAATGCCTAGTAATTTAAAAGCATCTAGCGCAGCGTTCAGTTGCCCTTTGCCTCCATCAATAAGAATAACATCGGGAAATATTTCTTCCGAATCACGCTGTTTTCTAAAACGCCTAAACACAATCTCTCTGATCGATGCAAAATCATCAATACCTTTGACAGACTTGATTTTAAATTTTCTGTATCCTGGTTTGAAGGGCAACCCATCTAAAAAGCGAACAAGAGAAGCCACCGTTTCCGAACCGCCTAGATGAGCGATATCAATTCCTTCAACGGTCCTTGGGATGGTAGCAAGACCGAGGATTTTTTTGAGACCTTTCAACCCCTTTTTTGGATCGATATGAAATACCTCGGGCTGAATATCAGTTTTATTGTTTCCTCGATCTTCGAGTTTTTCCAGAGCTAAAATCTCATCACGAATCCGCGCTGCCTTTTCATAGAGCAATTCTTTGCTTGCCTGTTCCATTTCCTTGCGCATTCTGGCTAAAAGCTTTTTCTTCTTACCTTCTAAAACTAAAATAAGAGATTTGATCTGGGCCCGATATTCTTCCTTGGTAACGCGTAAATTGCAAGGCGCAGTGCATTGCCTGATACTATGTAGCAAACAAGGGCGAAACCAGCGCCAGCGATTCTCATCCGAACGAATATCTAGCTTGCAAGTGCGAAACTTGAAAACCCTTTGTAATACTATTAACGCCAGCTTTAAGGCTTTTGAATTGGTGAATGGCCCATATAAACGAACACCTTTCCTTCTGGGTGACCGTGTAAACTCAACGCGTGGGAATTCTTCTCGAACCCTGATCTGCAAATAGGGAAAGGTTTTCCCATCCTTAAGATCTGCATTGAATCGAGGTTGAATATCTTTGATTAATCTTGCTTCCAGTAAAAGTGCATCCACTTCGGTCTGAGCATTTAGAAATTCAATGTTTTTAATTAAAGGAACTAAATTAATGGTGCGAGGATCTTCAGAAGCAGCTTTGGTGAAATAATGAGAAGCTCTACTGCGGAGATTTTTTGCCTTGCCTATGTACAGCACGATCCCTGCTACATCTTTCATAATGTAAACCCCAGGGGTCGTGGGAAATGTTTTTACTTTTTCAGAGGGAGGTAGACTATTTTCCATCACTTCCCTGCATCGATGAAATGTTTATTAGGATGTCCGGGGAACAATCCGGTCTTTCCCTATCATAGGCCTAAGAACATCGGGAATTATAACAGATCCATCGGCTTGTTGATAATTTTCAAGAATTGCAACAATGGCCCGGGTGACAGCCACCGCAGTTCCATTAAGAGTGTAGGCGAAACGAGTTCCTTTTTGTCCGGGAGATTTAGTGCGGATATTTAACCTGCGAGATTGATAATCGGTGCAGTTGGAAGTGCTAGTGACCTCGCCAAATTCACCGTCTTTGCCCCTACCAGGCATCCAAGCTTCGAGGTCGTATTTTCTAAAGGCAGGCCCCCCAAGGTCGCCTGTGCAAGTGTCAATCACCCTATAGCAAAGGCCAAGGCCTTGGAAAATTTTTTCTTCGATGCGAAGAATGTCGAGGTGAATATTTTCTGCCTGTTCGGGGGTGCAGAATGCAAACATTTCGACTTTGGTAAACTGATGTACGCGGTATAACCCTCGAGTATCTTTGCCAGGTGCACCCGCTTCAGTACGAAAACAATGGGAAAGCCCCGCGTATCGTTTGGGAAGGTGAGATTCATCCAGAATTTGATCGCGATGCATACCCCCTAGGGTTATTTCTGCAGTTGCAACTAAGCAAAGGTCGGTGCCCTCAATGGTATACACTTGGCGTTTTTCTGGGTCGGGGTCTCGAGGTATAAACCCAATCCCTTCGAGAACTTCAACGCGTGCGAGGTCTGGGGTGATAACTGGGGTGAAACCTTCTTGAACGAGAGTATTCATTGCATATTGAACTAAGGCTAGTTCGAGCAAAGCGCCTTCGTTTTTTAAATAATAAAACTTCTGGCCCGTAACGGAAGCCCCTGCTTCAAAGTCTGCAAGTTGTAGAGAATCGCAAAGTGCAACATGGTCTTTTGGAGTAAAGTCAAACTTTCTCGGGGTGCCCCAAAGCTTAATTTCCTTGTTGTCATCAGCAAGTAAACCAACGGGTGCATCGGGGTGGGTCATATTGGGAATGACATTAAGAACCGCACGCAAAGCAAGGTCGACTTCCTTGGCTTGAATTTCCATAGAAGCCACCTGCTCGCGGAGTGATTTGCCTTCGCTTGCAAGTTCTTGTTTTTTGACAGGATCTTTTTCTTTAGGAATGATCTTAGAGAGTTCGTTTTGTTTTTGTTGAAGGATTTGAATACTGGTAAGGATTTTTTTGCGTTCATCGTCAATGGAAATAACTTTATCGACCTCAGCAACAAGGTTGCGATTAAAACAATTAGACTTAACAGCCTCAAGGTTGGCCCGAATAAAAGCAGCGTCTAACATCTGAAGCCAAGCCTCCAAAATAGGTGGATTAGTAAAGAAGGCCTATAGGATTAGGGCCTTTTTTCTAGTGGAATGTAGGGCTGATCGTTCTTGCCTACATAAACTTGCTCGGGACGGAAAATCCGGTTGTTCTTGATTTGTTCGAGCCAATGGGCAGTCCATCCAGCAACTCGAGAAATAGCAAATATAGGAGTAAATAAATCTCGCTGTATTCCTATACTCTGATAAACAATCCCAGAATAAAAATCGACATTAGGGAAAATCCCTTTTGGCCCAAGTATCGTGTTGGCAATGGCTTCTAGTTCTAATGCAAGCTTGTAGATCTCAGGTTTACCTGTTTCTACAAACATATGCTCCGCTAATTCCTGCAATACCGTTGCCCGTGGATCTTTGACTTTGTAAACACGATGGCCAAAACCCATAATCTTTTTCTTGTGCGTTACCGCATCTTCAAGCCAAGCTTTGGCTTTGTTTGCATCTCCAATTTCTTCTAACATATCTAAAACTTCTTCATTGGCACCGCCGTGCAACGGACCCGTTAGCGTGCCTATTGCAGCACTTACTACTGCATACGGGTTTGCCAAGGTTGAGGCTGTTACTCTGCCACTAAAGGTAGATGCATTCATTGAATGTTCAGCGTGAAGAATCAGGCAAGCATCTATCACCTTGGTTATTGAGGGTGACGGTTCCTCTTCAGTTAGCATATAATAAAAGTTGGCAGCGTGACCCAAGTCATCTCTAGGGGAAATCGCAATATCCCCGTGTCTTAGACGGTGAAATGCTGCAACAATGGTTGGCAACTTAGCGATAAGTCGGACGACCGCATCCCAATTTTTTTCGGGATTGCTTAAATCTCTGCTGGGGTAAAACATTCCACAAGCTGCAACTCCAGCTTGCAGGGCATCCATCGGATGGCCAGACTCCGGTAAGCATTTGATTAGGTCGGTGATTTTGTATTTAAGTCTGCGGTGAGTGCGTAACTGATTGTCGAAAGTAGCAAGTTGCTTTTGGGAAGGTAGTTCACCTTTTAGAAGTAGCCAAGAAGTTTCTTCAAAAGAACTTTCTTTGGCAAGAGTTTCAACAGCAATGCCTCGATATTCAAGTCGAGCCCTTTTGCCATCTATAAAACTAATTGCAGACTCCGCAACTGGCACATCAGCCAATCCGGGAAAGTATTCCGGCTCTGCCATAACTAAGCCCCAAATAAAAGTGTGGGTACAACTATTATTACTCTTGAGTAATATAGCTTAGTATAGAAAATCTTCTAATGGAAATTGTTGAAAGAAGTTTAAAAAAAAGTGTAAGTCTATTGCTGATAATGATTTACAAACATTTGCATAAGGTTTTCTGGCACCCGAGATTAATCAATTGTAAATCAACTTAGGTTGTTTCATTGCAAGGTTGATTCTTCTACTTAGAATAAAAATATGGAAAATAATATCTCACTAAACTTGGTATCCGCATCTTCGAAAGCGCCAATCCTTTCTGTTCCGGTTGAAAGCCTTAAAGCCTGGTTGACCTCGAAGCAACAACCAGCACATAGGTTCAACCAAATCAAGCAATGGATGCTGCTTAAAAAGTGTATGTCCTTTTCTGAAATGAGTGATTTACCCCTAGGGCTAAGGTCCGAATTGGACCAAGAGTTTTCTTTGTACTCTGAAGAAATCGAATTTCACAAAATTGCAGAAGATGATACTCGCAAGCTCATTCTTAAGTTGCAAGATGGCAATCGCATCGAATGCGTTTTGATGAAAGAAGAAAATCGACGCACCGTTTGTGTTAGTACGCAAATTGGCTGCGCTATGGGTTGTGTTTTTTGCGCTAGTGGAATTGATGGCGTGGTTCGAAGTTTAAAATCCTACGAAATTCTTGAACAAATGATCCTTGCCAAAAATATTCTCCCCATCGATGAGCGACTTAGCCATATTGTTGTTATGGGAATGGGCGAACCGATGGCAAACCTCGATAACCTTCTGGAAGCTTTAGAAACAGCTTGCTCCCCTAAAGGCCTTGGTATTAGTGCTAGGCATATTACTATCTCTACAGTCGGGCTTCCCCTAAAAATCAAGCAACTTGCAGATACTCAAAAGCAATATCACCTTGCTGTTTCGTTACACGCCCCTAACGATGAACTACGATCTCAAATAGTTCCAACCAATGCGAAAATTGGTATTCAAGATGTGCTTGAAGCCGCAGATTACTTTCAAAATGTAACGGGTAGGCAGGTCACTTTTGAATACATTCTGTTAGGCGGGTTGAACGATGATAGCGATCATGCGCATCAATTGGCATCGTTATTGAAAAATAGGCAATCGCATTTGAATTTGATACCCTTTAATCGTGTGGAAGGGTTGCATTACAAGAAGCCTGAATCGTTGGCGGTGCTTGAATTTACAAAAATATTGAAGCAATCGGGCCAGACCGTGACGGTACGAAAACGCAAAGGTGCCGATATCGATGCAGCCTGTGGTCAATTAAGAAGGACCGTAGAACAAAAATTAAAACTTGATTAGTTCCTCATTTTCGACATCAAAGTTCTTAGGATTTAATGGTATCATTTGATAAGGTTCAACCAAGAATTAAATTCGAGCCCTCCTCGGGAATAAAATGTTAACCGCAATTGGACAATCCAGCGCCCAATATGCTTTACGCGACCCCGATGTCAGCTTAATGCTCCGAGTTCGCGCAGATGAACCAAATGCGTTTGAACAATTGGTTCTTGCTTACCAGCAAAGGTTGGTAAACATTTTACTGCCGATGGCGGGCAGTCGAGAAGAGTCTGAAGATATTGCGCAAGAAACATTTCTCAGAGTGTACAAGGCTCGAAAGAGTTATCATCCCAAAGCACGGTTTAGCACTTGGTTATTTACGATAGCAAATAACCTTGCATTAAATAGTATTCGGGCGAAAAAGCGGCGCCCTCAAGTCCCTTTTATTAATACAGAGTCAGGCCACCAACAACAATTTGACATTGATAAGCGTCTGCCTGATAAGAAAAGTCAGCCCGAAATCTCCATTGATAATGCCGAACTTGAACAAGTGATTAGGAAAGCGCTTGACGGACTAAATGAGCGCCAGCGGATGGCGGTGGTTCTCAATAAATACGAAGATATGAACTATAATGATATTGCCTTGGTTATGGGGCTTACACCAAAGGCGATCAAGTCGCTACTAAGCAGGGCGCGGGTTAATTTGCGTGAGGCGTTGAAGAATTACATATATATGGATGGCGGGCCCTCGGCGCCTTCCTCATAAAATCAGCACGAGGTTTTGCAATGTCGAATGCGGAATTCCCCGACGAATTTAGAGAAAAAGAAGAATTGTATTCTTCGTATTTAGATGGTGAATTGACGGAAGAGGAAGCCAGAAACTTTGAGGCGACTTTAGCTTCCAACCCAGAAGAGCGAGCAAACTTTCAAGCGATGAAGAAAACTTGGGAAATGCTTGATTATCTCCCAAAACCTGAATTAACATCCTCCTTTACTCTTAGAACGATGGAGAAGTTGGCTCAGGTTACTAATCCCTTTCCCGTGAAAAAGCAGCTTTTTACAATCGGAAAAATACTTGCTCTTGCTGCTGGAATATTAATTTTAATCACCAGTGGGTTTAGGGCAGGTACAGTTTTTGTTGGAAAATCAGACAACATTGAAGAAGAGTTACGCAAAAACTTGAGGTTCTATGAGAATAAAAAGATTTACGACCTTGTAGAAAACATTGAGTTCTTGAAAAAACTGGATGAACCGGATTTGTTTGGCCAAGACAAATCCGACTTATGAAAAGGGGTGCGTTATGAAATTAAAAAAACTATTAACGATTTTATCTGTTTTCATATTTATGGCTTTTCTTCTGCTTCCTTCAGGAACCCAAGCTGAGGTTCGAGAGGAATCAGAGTCTAAAGTTCGCAAGGCAGGAGAGAAATTTAAATTAAACTCTGATCATTATCAACGATTGGTTAAAAATTATTCGTCCTTTAATGCTTTGTCTAAAGAAAAACAAGCTTTACTTAAAAGGCTTGAAAGTGAAATTATGAAGTTAGATTCGCATGAGAATACAAGAATGTTGGAAGTGTTTCAGAAGTTTGCATCGTGGTATGAAACCTTAAAACCACTAGAAAAACATAGGATCGAAAATGCCGAGTTTCCTGATGCTCGATTAGTAGAGATAAAAAAGATTTTAACCGAACAATGGATAGCAAGGCTTCCCAAGTCAGAATCGGAAACCTTACTAAAGTTAGATGACAAAGAACGAAGAATTCAAATTATCAAAATCAAACAAGAAGAGCAGGCACGCTTGAATATAGTTTTCGATAAGAAGAAAAAGCTAGCCTGGACAAGTGAGGAATCTCGTAGGTTTGTTGCTCAAATTCAAGCTCAATTTTCAAGCGAACAGCAAGAGAAATTTGCAAAGCTAGAAAACAAAAAAGGTAGCCTTCTAAAGATGATCTTAGAGTTTGCGGAAGAAAATCCGCCTTTGCCACTCAATAAATCAGGGGCAAAATATCTTTCAATGAAAGATCTGCCGATGGATATGTTAGTGCAGTTAAAAAAAATGAAACAAGCAGGTGCCTATAAGCAGTTTGAATTAGCACGGGTTGAAGGCAAATGGCCTAGCTACGCTCGAGTTGTGACTGAAATATTAAGGAAAAACGACCCTTCGTTTACTTTTGATTTTGGCGCAAGTAACCTCAATGATTTTTCTCTCGAAGCTAAAAATGTTATCGAAAATGCTTTGTTTCCTTTACTTCAAGATGAGGAAAAAGAAAAATTGCAAACCGTTGCAGGAAGGTGGCCCGATTATCCGATGGCGATTAGGGAACTAGCAAAAGTGCATTTAATAGAAGTTCCCGGCTTATCAGTTCCAGCAGAATTGCTACAAATGAAGCCGGGAAAATTACCAATGATGATGCGCTAAAATAACTTATCCTTTGGCATTCAGTTTAATAGCGGGGTTATCTGCAATGTTAACCCAAACATGAACATGCGGGCTGCCCCTGAAATACCAAACAAAGGACGGTCCTTCTAGGCGCCAGTTATCCCATACACCATCTTGCCCAATATCGCCTTGCTTGAAAAAGGTTAAAGTACAGCCATCAAGCCCACCTTGCTTTGCAAGGCAATTCAAAGCTGCGTTTTGATCATCCTTACGGAAGGGTTCAACCAAACCACTAAGAACCCCTTGAAGTTCTTTCTTTTGTGTTGAATCTAATTTGCTAACTGCAATTCCAGAAAACTTCCCTTCTTTACCTTGGAACCCTACCGCAGCTTCTGGCGGAGTTTTGTCAACCAGCGCAATTTTCCTTTGCTCATCACTAAGCAACTGATAAACCTTGTTGGCTTTTAAAGCTTGGGGCCAGAAGATATTGCCTTTATGGTCGGCACCTTCGTTGAAAGTGTCCGCAGCGTGGCCGTAGAATATGGGGCCACCAAATGCCATCTGTTCTTCGGAATTCCCATCGGCTCGTAGGGTCATATGCCTTCCGGTCATAACGAATTCGAATTTTCCGGAACCAGGCTTACCAAAAATAGCAATACTCTGGTCAGCGCCCCATTCCTTGCCATTAGTATCGTCTTTAAGTTGCTTAAGGAACTTTGAGTACCAATCTGGATTGACTAACCCTTTGAAAATATCGTGGATGATATCTTGTTGTTTTTTTGAATAATATTCGCTGCGGATATGTGGTTTGGTGATCTGCCAATTGTTGGAAACAAAAGTTCGAAGTAAACCCCGACTGGCATCTTTATGATCCCAATCAAAGCAGATTTCTTTTCTTTGAGCCTCGGTAAGAGATTCAAAAAGCCCTTTGACCGCAGTTTCAGCTGGTTTCGATGTGTCGATTGCAGCATTGGCAAGGTTGCCACCCGCAGTTGCAATTCCAGCAGCGGAAACAGTTCTGATGAAGTCTCTGCGATTAATACTAGAGACTGGCTGGTTCTGAGCGTTAGGCAAAATTGGATCTGTCATACGAGGTCTCCTTGAAAGGAATGGTAAGACCTGAATAATAACTTAATCTATGAATTAAATAAAGAATATTCTAGAATTATACAGGGTCAGATGCCGGGGCAGGGGGTTTTCCCTTTCCCGATTTAATATACGCTTCTCTACCTTTGGCATATTCATCGGAATGTAAAATTTCTATATCAACTCCGGCGCCTATCTGTTGCAGTTCAGGATTGTTTAGGCAGAGTTCGTGTAATTGTTTGAGAAAAGGCACACACCAACCACACCCTGTGCCTGCCCCTCCACACTCCGACAGCAAACTAGCGACTTTAGGTTTTTCGTGTCGAATGAAGCTTAAAATTTTTCTTTTACTTACATGAAAGCAATAACAAACCTTGGCATCGATTTCCATTAGAAGATTCCTTTAAATTGTTTGTCTTGTGTAATTTAACAGGAATGCTTGAAAATCCAAGTAAGGTATTGGGAAATGGTATTGCAGGGGCTAGTAATTTTGTTATCCGCAAAAGTTGTTAGATTAGACTTGTTGCGTTAATTAGGTTTGTTTTTTATAAAGTTACGAGAATTCGGTGAAAGTTAAATCGAAGTTACTTTTTGTAGTAGTAGTTTTGGTGCTAATGGGCGCTAGTTGGGCCATTTCACAGGAACAAATTCCACCTGTACCAAGGCAGCAATTACAAGAAGAACCGATTCCAAACACTCAGCCTGTACCGCAACCGTTTCAACCACAGAACCCCATATTAGTTCAACCTCCATTAGTAGGGCAACCCCCCGTGGTAGGTCAGGCGCCGTTTTCGAATGTACCTTTCTCGCCCGGTCAACCGCCGGTACTGGGCCAACCTATACCCACTCCGAATTCTGGGTCTTTAAATCCATTATTTCCAAATGATGCAGGTAGGTCTGCACTGGATCCGATAAATTTGGATAGTTTGCCTCCTACACTGTTTCCTCAAAACCCAATAATACCAACGATGGTAGATAATTTGACCCGGGATAAAAGTATTTACGGTTCGGTGCGTGATGAGCCAGCAATATTTATTAATGTAGATTTTGGTGCGGTAATACCAAATTTGAAGAACCAATTGAATTCGACGGTTACCTATCAAAATGGCCGAGTGGTTAATGTGGATGTAGCTTCAGCGAATTTGGACTGGGCTTTTCAGCCCCATTTAGAACTTGGATACAGGCTTCCAGGGGAAGAGGGTGGGTTCGCAATTTCTTGGCGAGGCTATGCTTCTTCGGGCACTTCAAGTGTTCCGATTAATTTACTTCCTGCCAATGTAAAAACTGAGGTAAGTTTTAATATTGGAGATTTGGATTATATTGCCCCAATGTTTCAGCCTTTTAAGGAAGTGGATGTTTTTTATCGAATAGGTGCTCGAATAGGTGCAATTTACTTTTCTTCATCGCAGAAAAATGAGATCCATAACTTGTTGGAAACTAATTATATGTTTGGGGGTGGCCCGCATCTTTGTTTGGAATCTCATAAACGATTTAAAATGCTATCTGGGTTTTCTCACTTCGCTTCGGTTGATGGTACGGTACTTATTGGCCAGACCAATCAGAATTTTACCTCGGCTCAAAAATCTCCAGAGGGAGAACTTTCCGGCACCACTAATCAGTTTAAAATCCAATCTATCCCTGCCGTTACCTTTCAAACCGGATTTAGCTATACCCCTTCTCGTGCTCCAAATACCAAATATTCGGTCGGGTATCAGATCGAACAATATTGGAACATAGGCAATGTAAATAATTCCAAGGGGCAATTAGGTGACAACGCTTTCTTTTTTCGCACCCAAGTCGATTTCTAGATTTCAACGCTTTTTTCTTGTTTAGATTCATTTCTAAGCTAAGAATTATTGTATTTTACTGCTTCTAGCTGGAGCCTACTTTGAAATATCGCATCCTTGGAAATACAGGCATTAAGGTCAGTGAGCTTTGTTTGGGTACTATGACCTTTGGCAAGCAAGCAGATGAAACTGCTTCCTTTGCAATTATTAACAAAGCTATAAATGCTGGAATTAATTTTATTGATACTGCTGATGTATACCCGATTCCCCCAGATGAAAAAACTTGGGGTGACACAGAAGTCATCTTAGGAAAATGGCTTAAAGGTAAAAGGCATCAGTTCGTGCTTGGTACCAAATGTAGACAACGCGTTGGTACTTCTATTAATGATGAGGGATTATCTCGCAGACACATTATGAATTCCGTCGAGGCCAGCCTCAAGCGTTTGCAAACCGATTTCTTTGACCTTTATCAAGCTCACGCACCAGACCCCGAAACCCCTCTTGAAGAAACTTTGCGCGCCTTTGATGACCTTTTGCATCAGGGCAAGGTTAGGGCTATTGGCTGTTCTAACTACCCCGCTTGGCAAATCGCTCTTGCCTTAGGGATCAGTGAAAAGCACGGTTGGGCTCGTTGGGCAACTGTTCAGCCGCGTTACAATCTTTTATACCGTGATATCGAGGCAGAGCTTTTGCCTCTTTGCAGAAGTCAAAACCTTGGGGTGCTTTGCTACAACCCCCTTGCTGGCGGAATGCTAACCGGAAAGTATCGATCTTTGGAAAATCTTGATGCCGGGGCTAGGTTCAACCTAGGAAAAACTGGCGACCTTTATCGACAGAGATATTGGCATCAGGCCCACCTTGAAGAAGCTAACCGGTTAAGTGAATATTTTTCTCAAAGGGGGAAATCGATCATAACTGCATCACTAGCTTGGGTTTTGAACCAACCTGGGATTACATCGGCCATTTTGGGTGCCTCCCGGCCAGATCAATTAGATTTGACCTTAAAAGCTTCCGAATTTGTCTTAGATGCAGAAGAAAAGGCCATTTGTGACCTAGTGTGGTATAATTTGCCTAGGCTTTCTTACCCCGTTACTTAAATTTTATAGATAACACTTGAAGAATTGCCGATTTAAGGTGATGATAGATGTCTGTAGCCTACCTTAATATGACCGAATATCCCATTTAGGGTTATTATGAATAGTTCACTTTGGAGACTAATCTTATGTTGGTAATTCCATCTTGGCCAGGAAAAGACACTTGTGATGGTATTACAAGAAGAGAAATTCTTCGTGTGGGGGGATCTGCTACTTTAGGAATTAGTCTTGCTGATATATTCAGCCTTCAAAAAGCTACCGCTGCAACAGGTCAATCGGGTGGCCCCGGGTTTGGTAAAGCCAAGAGTGTGATCCTTGTTTATTTACAAGGTGGCCCAAGCCATTTGGACCTTTGGGATCCTAAAGACAATGTTCCAGATAATGTTCGTAGCGTATTCAAAGCTATCGATACAAAAATACCAGGCATTAAGTACACCGAACTACTTCCCAAGCTTTCTCAGGTGAACGATAAATTTACGATGATCCGTTCGATGAGCTACACCCCTGTAGGCTTGTTTAATCATACCGCTGCAATTTATCAAATGTTGACGGGCTATACCGCAGATAAAGTAAGCCCTTCGGGTCAGTTGGAACCTCCAACCCCAAAAGATTTCCCAAATGTAGGATCCAATGTTATAAGGTTGAAGCCACCTGTAAAGCCGATGCTTCCGTTTGTAATGCTGCCCCGACCTCTCCAAGAAAGTAATGTAGTTGGTAAGGGAGGTTCTGGAGGTTTCCTTGGGCGTGCTTATGATCCTTATCTCCTGTACCCCGCGGGCGATGATATGGACATGACCAAGATGGATCGGATAAAAATAGATGATTTGAAACTTCGGGAAGAAACGAATGCTACCCGTCTTGAGCGCCGGGCAAGCCTTCGCGAAACAATTAATAAGGGGCTTCCTGCGGTAGAAGAAGCAACCTCTAAGTTCGCTTTAGATGATTATTATGGCAAGGCACTTAGCCTTGTTATTTCTGGAAATGCTCGGAAGGCTTTCGAACTTGCTCAAGAAACCAAGGCTATGCGCGAACGGTATGGCATGAATACTTTTGGCCAAAGTTGTTTGCTTGCGCGGAGATTAATTGAAGCAGGTACCCGCTTTGTGGAAATCAACTGGCCCAAGGTGGCTAACTCTGATAATCATTCGTGGGATGTCCATGTTGGGCTTTCCAAACGAATGAAGGATCAATCGGCCCCAATGCTCGATTCTGGCTTAACTGCCTTGATCTCCGATCTAGACGAAAGGGGACTGTTATCAGAAACCCTTGTGCTTGCAGTAGGAGAATTTGGTAGAAGTCCTCAAAGGGGCGTTTCAACTTCGGGTAACCAAAATAATGATGATGGCCGCGATCACTGGCCCTACTGTTACACCGCAGTTGTTGCGGGCGCAGGGGTAAAGCGTGGGCTTGTTTATGGAAAGTCAGATAAAACTGCATCGGCTCCTGTCGACAACCCAGTTCACCCTCGTGATCTTCTTGCAACGCTTTATCATAGTGTTGGAATTGATCCAGGTACTATTGTTTATAACCATTTAAACCAGCCAAGAGAACTGGTTCAAGGTGATCCAGTTACTGGAATCTTAGGATAATTTATTGCTTGAAAAAAGTGGACTATAAATGAATCGACAGGCGATTTCTTCGCCTGTCGATTTTTATAATAATAAGGTCTTTTTATGCTGCGTTCAAATAAACAAAGACTCGAATGGCTGGAGCAAAAACTTCAAATTTCTTTGCCTCAAGAATTTTCCCTCTTCTGGGAATTTGCTTGCTCTCTTAGACCCCTAGAACCTCTTGCCGCCCTTGAAGATTCCTTAGGTATTTTCTTGGTCGGGGGATTCGAAGTCCTTGCTGGTAAGTTTGATCATTATAATGGTGATATCCCCATTTCCTTGAATTGGCGCTATAGCCTCGACCCGCCCGAGTTCTTTACCTTGCTTGCGGGCGGCGACGACCGTTGGCACGCTGGCTATTATATCGATTCCCCAGATTGCAAAAGTTATTGCGTCGCTTCTTATTACGCTAACCAAGGCTTACAGTTTAACTTCGATGGCAGGTCTCTTTTTACCGCTGTTCAGCGCTACTTAAACGATAAAGAAATGGTCACTAACGAGGATCAAGAACTTTTGTCGGGTCCAGAACTAGAGGCTAATAAAAAAGCCATTGAAAAGGTTCGTAAAGCTTTGGCAAAATACCAGCCTCTTGTTAAAAAGCTTAAATTTACCAAACGAGCAACCTGCCTTAAAACAATCGATGGGGTGGGTGTGGTTGCAGATGTTTCAACCTTGGGGGAAATTAACAAAGAAATTAAGAATAAAATTCCCTATATGGTCTGGTCCGACAATGATCATGAAAAAGTTTTACAAGAGGCCTTTCGCTTGCTTTCCCTTGATAAACCAGGAACTGCTTTGAAGCTTGCAAAAGATTTATGGCAGGTAGGGGATGAACATCGAATGCGAAACTCAGCAGAGGTAATGCAGGTAGCTTATAAGCAATTAGCCAGACAACCCTTTGGAGAAATCCTAAAGGATCATCTGGCGTATTTCAACCGAGAATGGTTAGATATTTTAGATGCGTCAAAAGAACCAAATTAACAAAAATTAGTTAATTTTTAGAAGTTCAACATCGAAAATAAGGTCAGCGTTAGGAGGAATAACTCCGCCTGCTCCTTGGGCACCATATCCAAGAGCAGGGGGAATGGTAAGCTTGCGTTTTTCGCCGACTTTCATCCCTGCAACGCCTTCATCCCAGCCTTTGATAACCATCCCAGCGCCTAAACCGAAAACAAAGGGATCACCTCGGTCAACGCTGCTGTCGAATTTTTTGCCATTACTTTTAAGCCAGCCGGTGTAATGAACGGTAACTTTTTTTCCAGCCTTGGCTTCGTCGCCAGTGCCCTCTTTAAGAACTTCGTATTCCAAGCCAGAAGCAGTTTTCATAGTCTTTCCTTTAGTTTCCTGAGCAAAGCCGTTGCTCAATGTTGAACAAGCAAAAATCACCACAAACATAAATAAGCCACGGGTAAAACGAATCATATTTTTTCCTTTCTAGAAAATTAATGACAAAAGTCTAACGAAATACTTTTAGCAGGAGTTAAGGTTTGAACCAAGTGGAAAGTTTAGTCAACTTTAAAAAAATAGTAAGCTGCAAGAAGATAGCCGATGAAAATGATCAAAATGCGAAGCAATTTTCTTGGTATGTGTTGGCTTAGGGTTCCCCCCAGAAACCCGCCAATAATCGAAAAAACCGCCATCCCTGAAGCATATTTCCAGTTCATCGGGGCATCTATGCAAAATACTACTGCTGCAACACTATTGATCGTAAACGCCAGCACATTCTTTAAACCATTGACGCGAAAAATATCGGGTATTCCCATAAATGAAAGCGATGCTATCATCAAGATTCCTATCCCTGCACCAAAGTATCCCCCATAAATTGCTACTAGAAATTGAAACAAAACCAAGGCTGAAATAACTTGAAAGCTTGTGTTTGGGGCGTCAGAACCCCCTTGCTTGGGTTTAGGTTTAGAAATGAATGGTTGAATAAGAAACAAGGTCGAGGCCAGCACCAATAACCAAGGTACAAATAACCGAAAATGTTGTGAATATCTTGTGACAAGAAGGGCGCCAAGAATACTGCCAGCAATACTTGGTGGAATTAGAATAATTAGCCAAAGCTTGATACCTTTTAAGTGAGACCTACTGCCCCAAGCCCCCGCAAGTGAGCCTGGAAATAAGCCAACCGTACTGGTGGTGTTTGCTAAAACTTCCGAGCCTAGGGAATAAACCAAAGCAGGAAAGGTTAATAAAGTACCTCCGCCCGCAATGGAATTAACAAAGCCAGCGGCAAGTGCTGCCAACGCACAAATTAAATATTCAAGCCAAAATTCCAAGTCTTAGCCGCCTCATCTTTTGTTACCAGTGAACTGTCACGCCCAAGTATTCATCTTTGTTCTTTAGTAATCCATCGTATGCGGAAGTAAGTTCCGTTGCTTTAATCTTATGGGTAATTAAGCCACTAAGGCTTAACCTGCCACTAGCAAGCGAGGCAAGTAGCCAATTCTGTGCTTTGTGAATATTCCAATTGCCATTTAATCGGATATGAGCAGGTTCGAACAACATATTTCCATGTGCCCCACAAACCTCGATGTAACGGCGATGAAGATCATCATAAAAGTTGACATCGGTGGCTTTGCCCCTAGGGCTTCCTACAACAATGACCTGACCTGCATCGCAAGCTAATGACATCGCCTGAGGAACAGCATCGGGAATGCCCGTAGCATCAACAACGATTTCAGCACCAAGGGGAAGGATTTTGCGTAATTGCTCTTTGCTAGGGCCATTGGCAGGATCAATGACAGCATCCGCACCTGCAGCCAAGGCAGCATTTCTGCGCATAGGAACCGCATCGATTCCGATAACAGGGTTGGCACCCGCAGCTATCAGACAGCGCAGCGAAAATTGTCCAATAATGCCAAGCCCTAAAACGCAGGCACTTCTTCCTAAAGTTAGCCCAGCTCTTATCGAAGCGCCCATACCATACCGAGAAATACAGGCCACAGATGCTTTATCAAAGTCGAGGTTCTCTGGTAATTTCCACCACTTACCTCGCTCGTGCTTGGTGCTTAGTAATTCTAAGGATGCGTGATTCCCGGGGAAACTTACCCGGTCGCCTTCTTTTAAACCAACCACTTCTTTCCCCACCTTAACTACGGTTCCTGCTGCAGAATAACCAGGTTTAAAAGGAAACTTCCAATCGGGCATATTTGGATCTTTTAACCATTGGTGCCCACCTGTATAAACTGCTAATTCTGTGCCTGCACTGATGGCGGAAACTTTAGTTGCAACCATAAATTGGTCGGGGCCAGGGTCGGGTAGCTCTACTTCTCTGATGTCCGTTTTATACGGTTCGACTATAACTGCTTGAATCGCTTTCATCGTTTGTTCCTTTCAAAAAACAATATGAAAAGATACTAGGAATAATTTTGCACTTTGTCATCTCAATTCTTACCCCAACTTTTTCCCAAAGGTTCCTATAATAACTTTTGTCAATTAACGAGCTTATTCAGGAACCTATTAATGATCTGGGAAATTGAAATTACTCCTAAAGATTCCGACCTCGAAAAACTAAGGGTCAATAAAGATTTTCACCTTTTTACGATGGGGTCTTCTATTAAAGATCCTGTTGCCTCTGCTTCTAAAGGAGTTTTAGTTTCAGGCGAAATCGACCACCTTTCAATCCAAAAGCTGGCCCAAGAACTTCTTGTCGATTCGGTCGTAGAAATTGGCACTATTCGAAAATTAGCCGATCCATCCTCTCATTTAAATTCAAATAACCCCTGTCTCGCTACCGTTCTTTTAAAACCCGGCGTGATGGACCCTTCTTCCCTTAGCATCATTGCTGCGGGGCGGGACCTAAATGTTGCTGTTGATGATGTGCGTGGTTTCCGTCGGTACTTTGGCCCACCTCTTTCTTCTATCGATAAAGATATTCTCTTTCGCAAGGTGCTATCAAACGATGCAATAGAAATGATTGTGGAAGGCCCCGTGTTAGCAATGCATCTTGCAGGGGGTAAGCCATACGAGTTCAAAAAAATTCTTGTACCCTTACGCGCATTAAACCCAGATCAGCTTCTACTTTTAAGCAAACAAATGAGCCTTTCTCTTAACCGTGATGAAATGGTCACCATCCAAGATCATTACAAAAATGTTGGTAAAGATCCTGTTGATATCGAATTGGAAACGATAGCGCAAACTTGGTCAGAGCATTGTTCTCATAAAACGCTGAAAGGTCGTGTTGATTTTGCGGGTAAAATTTATCAGAATCTCCTTAAGGAAACGGTGTTTGAAGCTACCCGTTTTCTTCGCGAAAAAGCAGGCAAAGATGACTGGTGCGTTAGTGTTTTTGAAGATAACGCTGGCGTGGTTCAATTCGATGAACAGTTTCATCTTTGCTTTAAAGTGGAGACGCATAATCGGCCTTCTGCGATCGAGCCATACGGTGGTGCCAACACTGGAATCGGGGGTTGTGTTCGTGATCCAATGGGAACGGGTTTAGGGGCCAAGCCTGTTTGCAATACCGATGTTTTCTGTTTTGCCCCGCCTGATACTCCAGCTTCAAGTTTGCCCGAAGGCATTTTGCATCCAATGAAAATTATGACCGGGGTTGTCTCGGGTGTTCGAGATTATGGAAACCGAATGGGAATTCCTACGGTCAATGGTGCTGTTTGCTTTAACGACCGCTACCTTGGAAACCCTCTGGTTTTTTGCGGTACTGTAGGGATTCTTCCAGTTGATAAAGCTTTTAAAAAACCAATAGCAGGTGATGTTATTGTAGCTTTAGGTGGCCGAACGGGTCGGGATGGAATTCACGGAGCAACTTTTTCTTCTGCTGAATTAAATGCCGAATCTGAAAAAATTAGCGGTGGAGCAGTTCAAATTGGAAATGCTATCGAAGAAAAAAAAGTCCTTGATGCTCTGCTTAAAGCTCGTGACCTCGGACTTTATAACGCCATAACTGATTGTGGCGCAGGTGGATTTTCATCTGCAGTTGGAGAAATGGGCGAACATTTAGGTGCTTCTGTTCAACTCGAAAATGCCCCCCTAAAATATGCTGGACTTTCTTATACCGAAATCTGGATCTCCGAATCTCAGGAAAGGATGATTCTTTCTGTTCCAAGAGAAAAACTTGCTGCCCTTATCGAAGTTTGTAAATGGGAAGGCGTTGAAGTTGCTGACCTTGGTACTTTTGAAAACACTGGCCGTCTTAAAATTTCTTACCACGGTGAACCTGTGGCTGATATCGATCTCGACTTTTTACATAATGGCAGACCCAAACAGGTTCGAACTGCCACTTGGAAAATTCCTCACGAATCTACCGTCAATCCTTCTCTCCCAAAAGATGAAAACTTAAATGAAACCTTGCTCAAGCTTCTTGGTTCCCTGAATATTTGCAGCAAAGAATGGATCATCAGGCAATATGATCACGAGGTTCAGGGCGGAAGTGTAATTAAACCGCTGGTGGGAATTTTAGAAGAGGGACCCTCCGATGCCGCGGTGGTGATGCCTGTATTGGGTTCCAATAAAGGCTTTGCTGTGGGCTGTGGTATTTTGCCAGAATATGGAGATTTAGACCCTTATGCAATGGCTGCTTGTGCCATCGATGAAGCGGTAAGAAATGTTGTAGCAGTAGGTGCGGACCCTAAGCGTATTGCAATTTTAGATAATTTCTGCTGGGGAAATACGGACCGCCCGGAAGTTCTGGGATCGCTTGTTCTTGCTGCCGAAGCTTGTAAAGACTTTGCAATCGCTTATGAAATGCCCTTTATTAGTGGTAAAGATAGCCTCAAAAATGAATTTCACTCCAAAGATAAAAGTATTGTTATCCCCCCAACTTTGCTGATCAGTGCTATGGGAATAGTTCATAATGTTCGCCAATGCATTACTATGGATATGAAAAAAGCTGGAAACAAGTTGTTCCTTGTAGGTCGTCTTACTGCTAATTTGGGCGGGTCTCAGTATGCAAAAGTGCATCGGTTAAACGGGGGTATTGTTCCTAGGCCCGAAGCGGTTGAGGCAATCTCGATTCATAAAACAATGCACACTGCAATTACAACTAGCTTGGTGCGATCTTGCCACGATGTAAGTGAAGGAGGTTTGGCGGTAACCTTGGCAGAGATGGCTTTTGCAGGCGGGATAGGTGCAGATATCCTCACCCTGAATACCGAGAGTAATATTCCCTTTACTGCTAAGCTTTTTGCAGAACCTGCCACTTGCTATGTGGTGGAGGTTGAACCTGAAAACGCTCTTCAATTTAAGGACTTATTCCAAGGTTTACCCGTTCAAGAGATAGGTAAAACCTGTCCCGAAAAACGATTGAGATTTGTCGGGCCTAATGGTGAGTGGGCTCTTTGGGTTTCGCTTGAAGACTTAAGGAAAGCGTGGCTAGCAACCTTAAAAATTTAACTTTGTAAGGGGCCGGTGTAGCCGCCATCTTCTGGGTAACCCGCATCGATGAAGCTTTGAAGGATAATTTGCGCAGCAATTTGATCGCGTTTTTCCTTGCGCTTCATAGGGCTTAAACCAGCTTCTCGCAAGAAAGATTCTGCTTCAACCGTACTAAATCTTTCATCATAAAATCGTACTGGAAGATTACTGATCTTCTCAAGCCAGGCACCATAAGCACGAGCTTCAATAGCTTTTTCACCTTCCCGGCCATCCGAATGAATAGGTAATCCGACAACAATGCCAGTTATCTTTTCATCAAGAATAGTTTTTTTGAAATACGCTTCATCCCTTTTTTCATTGATTCGGTGTCGTGTATCAAAGGGGAATGCCATATTTGTACTGGAATCAGCACAAGCTAATCCCACGCGCGCTTTGCCATAATCTATGCCTAGCCATCGTGCCATTATAAGTAGAGTTCCAGTCCGCGTTTTTTTAGGGTATCGACAAGTTGTTTAACCCCAGCTTCGTCTTTTTTGTCAGCGACTAAAAGGGCATCGCCATCTTGAACAATGATAAGGTTATCAACGCCAATTGTGGTGATAATATTTTTACGATTATCGGAAACAATAATGCAGTTGCCTGTTTTTATGCCGCAATGAGAAGCAAGAACCGTATTGCCGTCGGCATCTTGCGGGTGCAATCTTTCTAGTGCCTGCCAACTACCAACATCATCCCATTTGTAGGGGGTTTGTAGCACCATAACTTCCTTTGCCTTTTCCATCACAGCGTAGTCAACGCTTATTTTTTCCATATTAGCAAATTCAGTTTCTAAAACTTCTTTGCGATCTGGAGTACTCCAAGCTTCTGCAATTTTCATTGCAGAAGCATACATCGCTGGTTTGTGTTCTTTCAAAGATGCCAGTACGGTGCTTGCCTTCCACACAAATATTCCGCTGTTCCAAAAGTAATCTCCGCTTGCAAAGAATTGCTGTGCAATTTCTGATGATGGTTTTTCTTTAAAGGCAGATACTTTGTACGCGGTTATCCCCTGTCTTTGCATTGCTTCCGGCCCTTTTTGAATGTAGCCATAACCTACTGATGGGTAGGTGGGTGGGATGCCAAAGGTTAAAAAAGTATTTGGGTTTTCCTTGCAGATTTCAAAAGCAGCGTGAACAGCTCGCCTAAATTCTTGAACAGGTTCAATCACATGATCTGCGGGGCTTACTAGCATAACTGCTTCGGGGTCTGCTTTAAATATTAATGCCGCACCTAGGGCAACGCAGGGTGCGGTGTCTCTTCCCACTGGTTCTCCAATGATGTGGTCATCTGCTAGGGCAGGCATATGAGATTGGGTTAATTGGCGGTAAGCTTCCGAGGTAATAACCCACATTCGTTCGGGGGGAACAGCGGCTTCCAAGCGCTCGTAAGCTTGCTGTATAAGGGATTTGTCGCCCCCGAGTTGCAAGAATTGTTTGGGTTTTTTTTGTCTGCTGCGAGGCCAGAACCGGGTGCCACCACCTCCTGCCATAATCATTGCGTGCAACATTTAATAATCCTTGGGTTAATCTTGTAATAATAGTGGAAATTTTACATGAAAGTTGCTTGGAAGTCTTTGAGACAATTCCTCAGCATCCATCGCAAATGAAGGGTAGATTTCGATTTCTGGTATTGTCGAATAGGCAGGCATTTTTACGCCTGCTTTTTCAAGCCATTGAATAAAGAGTTTGCTTTGTGCCTGCTTTGCAGTTTCAGGTGAATCATCACCCTGTGCATTTTTCAAAGGAGCAAATTCTTCTGCCCGTGTGGTTGATATCAGGAGCCACCGTTCTGCAAGTGGAAAGATATCAAAAATGAAGCGTTCAAACTTCCACGCATTTTCTTTCTCTGGAACAACCTTGCTTAGGTTGGCATCGAGATAAGGAACTTTTTTTCGTGCAAGGTGAAAGGGTAACGCCTCGCAGTTGCTGCATACAAGATTTAAAAAATCAACATCGAACAGGTGGATCGCTGGGTTTCCTGTATCGATGAAAAGTGACCCGTCCTGCTTTTTCCTGTTTCCCAGTTCTAGGGGAAGATCTGAATATTCGATTATCTGGCAGCGACCATCCACTTGAATGAAGTTCCCAAGTTTGTCTGTTGGTGAATCTTTGAGAATCACTTTGCTTGACAATTGAGATTGATGCGAGAGGTGGTGCCCAATAAAAATGGGGTCTGCTATTTGAACTAATGGGTTATCCACTTGAAAAAAGAAGAGGTGCTTGACCCCTTGAGATTTAAGTTGGTCTAACAGGCCGGTTTTTTTTAGTGCGGTCAGTGTCCCACCGTGGCCATCTGGGCTGGTGAATATTTTTGCAGGTTCTTCAAAAAGAGTAGTGCCCATATCTAGGTCAACAGCAGGCATTGTCCCTTGGGTGAAAAAAATAACTTGTTCTTTATTAAGTCCGAAGAAACCTTGCGATGTGAAAAAAGTTACGGTTTGATCGTGGGTTGCGGGGCTGGTCATAATTAAAAATGGAATATTACAATTAGCTTTTTTTGAAAGGGTCAGCACTTTTTCAGAGTGAAGTTGAAATAAGCTTTTTTGCGTTATCGGCGTGATGGGCCAAGTGCCTTTTGGCTGCAGTGTTCCCAGCCTGCTACCTTGCCCCCCTGCAACCATTAGTATTGCGACTTCACCCTTTGCCAGTGCTTTTAGCCCTTCGCTTTTCGCTATAGCAGAGTTCGTAGATGGGTGCAGTACAGGCACCGGGGCGATTTTTTTTATATCAGGTAATGCAAAAGGAATGTTTCTTTTTTCGAATAGATTCGCAAGGAATTCCAGATCGATGGATTCTAGTTGGCGTTCGACCAAAGATTGTTCGTAGGGTGAAAGTTTCTCCAAGCGGGAAATAATTGCCCCTTGGTTGGTTGATAATAATCTTTGGCGAAAATCCTGGCGCAAGTCCTGCCCCTCCTGGGCTAAAAATCTTAACTAAAATTCAAATGAAAGCCCATCATAGGCCAAATTGACCCCTTTAGGCAACCTCGACTCAACTTCATCGTGATCCATATCGTGGCATAGGTGGGTTAAATAAGTTTGCTTGGGCTTTAATACTTTGATTACTTCAAGTGCTTGTTCCAAATTAAAATGCGCTGGATGGGGCTTTTCCCGCAATGCATCTAGGACCAGAATGTCTAGGTCCTGCAATAGTTTCATACTTGTTTCTGGTATGTGGTTCACATCGGTGCAATACGCCATTGCCTTTATTTTAAAGCCTAAAACATTAAAAGTACCATGCACCAAAGGCACTGGGGTGACTATTTCGCCTAGGACATTTACAGGCGAAGTATGAATGCGCTCGAAGGAAAGCTTGGGTACATAAGTTTTGCTTTTCCCAGGTTTTACAGTCTCAAAAGCGTAGGAAAACGCAGACCGGATTCTCTCCTCAACTTCTTCAGCGCAGTAAAGCGGAACGGGTTGCCCCAAAAGATGCTGGACGGGCCTTAGATCATCTAAGCCGTGAAGGTGGTCGGCGTGATAGTGCGTAAAAAGAACGCTATGAATTACCCCAACCTGCGCACGCAGTAATTGAAGCCTTAATTCAGGCGGTGTATCGATTAGAATATTTCCGTTCGGCAGTTTTATTAGGCCAGCACAGCGATATCGGTGGTTGCGTGGATTTTCCGAGGTGCATACTTTGCAATTGCAACCAATCATTGGCACGCCAACCGATGTTCCAGTGCCCAGAAATGTAAATGAACGCATACTCATAAAATTAATATATGCAGAATGCGTTTAGATTATTAGTCATTGGGCATTAAACTTGTTATTTCGCTGAGTCAGCACTAATGCTGACAGGCTTGTATCCACCAATCAATTGGAAATACACTAGCAAAATCAGGTATATCGCAGCCATCGTTAGCGGAATATAAGCATCTGCTTTTAAGGTAGCCCGATCGCCATGCGTGCTTGCCTCAATAATTGCTTTATCATTTGGTTCGAGCTTGCTAAGGGCAGTCTTCAAATCACCATTTTCAGATTCGATTTTCTTTCGAATCGCCCCAAGCTTATCGTTGGCTTCCCCAAGTTTCTTGCCATCAAGGCCAAAAGCCTTGGTGCTGGCGAGGTTCAAAAATGTGCTTGGTTCTTTTGCTTTGTATTCTGCATAAAGCGCAGGGCTGGTCTTTTTAAGTTCTTCCCCTGCAAAGCGATCTTTACAATAACCAAGGCCCGGGCCGCCGATAAGGCCCGCTGAAAGCATCCCAATGCCACCCATGATTGACATCGCAACCGCACCGGTCTGAGGGTAGCGGTCGCCTACCACTGCCAGCATAGTGGGCCAGAAGAAAGTTTTGCCAACAGCATAAATGCCAAGGGCAACAAGCGCCATCGAGAAAGTTTGCATCCCGCTTGCAAGGTTTAGACCAAGGCAAGCAAGGCCTGCACAAACAAGTAGAAGGCCAATGGGTGATAATTTAAGTTTGGTTTCAATAAAATGAGCACAGAAGCGCAGCCCAAACATAATGGAAGAAGTCCAGATGAAAAGATATTTTCCTTCTTCTGAATTGAATAAGTTACCCGTGATGTTCTGGATCCAACCATCGGTGCCTAATTCAACTGCTCCTACCATCGCGTGAGCAATGAAGAGAACAAACAAAAGAAATGATCCAATTGAAAACTTAGTCATTACTGAGACGATGATAAGAAGTACACCACCAACGCCATATCCAATAACTTTTGCATTTTCAGGAGCCAAACCTTTAAAGATATCGCCAAAGAAGAGGGCTAGTAGGTAGCAGGCCACAAGTGCGCCAAGCATACCAACGCTGCGAAACATTTCAACAAAGCTTGCGCCTTTTTCAGCAGCTTCGGACTTTGGAAACTTCTGCCCCAGAAACATAAGTGCGTATAGCACGGTTGGTACAAGGTACAAAGCCAATTGATACTTCCAAGGCACTTCCATTTTGTCATCTAGAATCCAGCCAGCAACTGAACCAAGAATCATACCTGCGGGCCAAGATGCATGAAGAATGTTGAGGTAGTGGGTGCGGTTTTCGGGGAAAAGAGTTGCAACCAAAGGATTGGCTACAGCTTCGAGCGTTCCATTTGCAAAGGCAAAAATGAACATACCCCAGAATAAAAAGTTGTAAGCATTTTCAGGCGTGCTTGCGCCAAAGGTTACAAAAGCTGAAATAATATGGCCAACCAATGCGAGTGCAACAAGTTTTCCATAGCCAACTTTGTCTACGATAACGCCACCGATAATGATGCCAAAGCAGAAGCCGCTAAAGCCGCCGCCCCCGATAGCCCCGAGTTGCGCCCCAGTGAAACCGAATTCTTTACCCCAGTTATCGAAAATACCGCCTCGGATTGCGAATCCGACGCCAGCGGCTAATATTGCCATGAAACCTGCCCAGAGCAAGCGCATTGCATTTGGCGGCTGTTGATTAGATACAGTTGCACTAGACATAAAGATTGGCCCTTTTACTTGAGGAACACGGGGAGAGTTTCTAATGCTTCTATCCAGAACCTTACGCGGAAATAAACCCAGCGGGATAGGTAAGCCTAGTAACTTAATTTATATAATTTCAGATATTAACCAGAGTTTAGTGTGTGTGTCTAGTTAAATTGGACCATAAAACAGGTTTATCTAATAGCAAAAGATTCCGATGACCCGAGCTATTAAACAAAATTGCTGAAACTACCCATTCTCTCACTCGACCGTCTTTTCTTACTTCGTCTTGTTTTACTGTGGAATATGGTTATAAGCTCGCTGAATAGTTTTTATAGGACATTAAATAACGGCACGGTGTAGTTATGTTGCGAAAGAAATTAATTATAACCTTTTTACTTTTTGGTTTTTGTGGGTGTGTTGCCACGCCTGTTAAAGATACCGCCAAAAATTATTCTGGTAACAATCCCGATAAAAATACCCGAGCCCAAGAACCAGATCTTGATCCTAATTTGGTTGCCCTTGCCAACCCTGAGGATAACCCTGATGATAACCCTGGCCCAGTTGCCCCACTTCCTATTGCAAAACCAGGTCAGAAATCTTCGGGCAGCACTATTGTCGCCCTTGTTAATGGCGAAGCCGTTCTTGAAGAAGAAGTTATGCTCACCTTAAATCAAGGAATTGCTGATTCTTCTCCCACCGAATCCGGAAAAAGAAAACAAGCCATCAACCAATTGGTAGAGCGGGAAATTGTAATCCAAGATGCTTACAACCGACTTTCCAAAAATCCTCAAGCAAAAAAGTTCCTCGATAAACTTCAGGAGATGGCGGGTAAAGAATTTGATAGGTATGTGCGATTGCTCAAGGAAAGAAATAAATCAATCAGTGACGAAGATTTTAAAAATGTCTTGGAATCTCAAGGTTTGTCTTTAGCTTTACTCAGGCGTCAATCAGAACGCAATTTTATTGCTATGCAATACCTCCAAACCCGCATTATGCCTAATCTTGATCGTATTGGTCATAAACAAATCCGTGATTATTACGAGTCACATCAAGAAGAATTTCAGATTCAAGATAGTGTCGAATGGAAAGATATTTTTATAAGTTACCGAAATTCAAAATCGAAGGAAGAGGCACTTGAGAAGGCCAATATGATTGTTGAAAAGGCGAAAAAAGGTGAGGACTTTGCCAAGTTAAGCAAGGAATTTTGTCACGGGGATGGTGCTTTTAGAAATGCAGAAGGTATTGGGCGCAAAAAGGGTGAAATTAAACCCGTTCAAATTGAGAAGTTTTTGTTCGAACTAAAAGACGGCGAACTCGGACCTCTTGTCGAATTACCCACAGGCGTTCATATTATTATGCTCGTAAAAAGAGAACACGCTGGCATTAAAATTTTTGATGAAAAAGTTCAGAAGCAAATTCGTGAAAAATTACGCAACGAAGCCGCTCAGTTCGAAATGAAACGAATGCTCGCCGATATGAAAAGGCAAGCCGTTGTCGAATATATTAACGATTAAAAGAGCAACACCAGCTAAAACTGCTTCTTGCAGATCAAGCTGGCGTTTTCCTTTTCGGATCGAACCTAATTCGCTTTAAATGGAATCCCGGCTGTTACTCTACTAAGAACCGGCTTAGCCGTTGATAACATTGAGTCGTCTTGACCAATCAAATCTTGCAATCCCTTTTTAAATAATTCGCACCGTAGTTGAATCGCTTCCTTCTCACCTGTGCGAACTTCTACCATCGTTTTTAAGTCATCTCGTTCTTGAACCACTGCCTTATGGTTTACTAATTTGCTTTCTAATGCTGCACGATCTTCTTCTAAGGCACTGATTCTAGTTTTTAGCTGATCTCGGTTGGCGATAAGAAGAAGGTGGTCTTCTTCCATTTTCGAAATACGCTCTTCTAGGGTTTTGATTTTTTCTGCTTGGACTTTAGGTGAAGGCCCGGGGTTTTGAGCGCACCCCCAAATGCTAAGGGTGATTGCGATGGCGATGAACAAATTCCGATTGGAATAGTTTTCCTGATTCATTTTCTTGCTCCATAAATAATTTGTTTGGAAATAACTTAGAAACACTTTCAACATTACAAAGTTTAAGGAATGCATAAACTTTGATACTGATTTAATCGAGTTTTTATCTTTCCAAGATTACTTGAAACACCAAGATGCCCTAAACTTTTTGTTTTTTGTAGATGGAATAATTAGCATAAAAGTTAAAACCTGCAAACTCGAATGAGCTACAGTGTTTTTATTATCTTCTCTATTATTTCAGTTAAGAGGTGGCTGTCTTTATCATTTGAAAATCTGATTTTCTCACATTCGCTTATTGCTTTATCAAGCCATTCTATCGTTTCAATTTGCAATCCCTCTGCTTTTAATCCTCTAATTAAAGTTGCAACTTTGATAATATTTTCTTCAGTTGCGACCTTTTTAATTGCATTATTTCCGTTCGTTATTAGCCAGAGTTCCAGTTCTTCTTTTAGATTTGGTTTGGGTGGATTCTTTGACCGAGTCTTCACTAAGGCCCATACTCCCCCTGCAATAAGTAATAAAATCGTTAGGCCAAGCCGTGTAGGATTGAAAAATGATGGATTGGAAATTTTTAGTTTTGAAGTTGTATCAAGTTCCTTAAAAGGAAATAAATCTGGAGGGGTAAGCCAGTTTTCCCAAACCAATACTTCGGGTTTTAGATTCAAAAGTACCACTGCTTCAAGTCTAGGTGGTTCTAACTCCCCTTTTTTTTTGGCCCGAAGTACGAAGGGAAGGTTCAACTTATCAGGCCCTTTGTTAGAGGTAACTAGACCTTGGCTTAAAGGTAATAATTCCCAATCCTGTGCGGCCTTTTCATTCAATTCGAACTTTAAAAATTCTAAGGGTAGATCACTACTTAATTTAAGGGTAAGTTCAAAAGTTGCGCCGGGTAGCATTTTTTCAGTTAACTTAACTTCCAGAATGCTGGTCATTGCCTTGGGTGTTGAACAAGGATTTACCCGTATCTCTAAAGGGTAATTTTCTAATTCAAGGAAAGCTATCGAAGTTAAGAAAAACAAAATCGCAAGCATCATTCGCCTTGTTTTAGTTTTTTAAATCGCTGTTAAGGTAGTTGACCAATTGTTTTAGGAAAGGATCAAGGCAGGTAAATCGTATAAAGCCTGCGCCCACTTTCTTGCATAAATTTTTAATCTTGTTCTCGTGTTGTTCAAATAAAACTTGATACCGGTCTCGAAAATCTTTATTAGAACTGTAAATGGTTGTTGCGCTGAGGTCGCCAGAGTTTTTAGCTGAAATATCTGCTGACCTCGGCAAAGAGATTTCCCTAGGATCTAAAATTCGAATCAAATGCAAGTCGTGCTTTTTTGAACAAGAGGCAAACAACCCCTCTGGAATTATTTCATAAAAATCAGAAAGAATAAAAACTAAGCTTCTAGGCATTTGCTTTTGTGCCAGACTTTTCCATACATTTAGTCCAGTTTCCTTTAACGAAGACGGTGCTTGTAATAGAATTGCGCCTAGAGCACGAACTTCTTTTTCGCCCTTTGCATCCTCAAAACTGCATTCTAAGTACTTGTTAAGTTTAAAGAACGAGAATCGGTTACCCGAAGAAGTTGCAACCCAAGCTAGGGCGGTAGCAATTTCTGCAGCAACTTGTTTTTTTGTTATATCGGTTGTGGAATAATTCATCCTTGGGCCAACATCAGCAATGATTTGCAAGGAGATTTCTTGATCGTGTATAAACTTTTTGATTAAGATTCGGCCTGCCCTTGAAGATGATTTCCAATCAATATGCCTGACCTCATCGCCTGGTTCATATTCCCTAAGTTCTATAAAATCCATTCCACCACTTGGTAGTTTAACCTTCATAGGGCCACTTGGCCTGCCTTTTAGCGCTTTTCTTGTGCGCAGGAAAATCGAATCCAACATTGTTCTGGTTTTTGCATCAAGCATAATTATTCTGTAACCTGTTCAAAAATTCCTAATTCTAGTTTATACCTATTTTACTTTTATTGCAGAATATAAATTGTTTAATTTTATTTGTAATAAGGGTAAAGCTATGTTAAAAGTAAATTCATTAATTCCACATCTATTTATTGACTCGATACCATGAATAAGTTGTTTAGTAAAGAACTTGACCCAGGAGAAAAACAGGGGGCTGACCGTGTTGCAATCCTTATCGAAAATATTTTGCTAAATGCAAGTTTTTTGCACGCAACAGATGTTCATATCGAGCCTACGACCTTAGAATTAGAGATGCGTTTTCGCATTGATGGAGTTTTGGTACGCCTTGCTAATTTGCCCCTTAGCCTTGCAACTAAAATTGTTGCAAGGCTGAAATTTCTTGCCAACCTACTTTCATACAGGCAAGATGTACCACAAGAAGGGCGTATTAATTCCGACCAATCACCTGCTAATACTGAAATTCGGGTCAGTACTTTTCCAACTATTCATGGCGAACGCATAGCCCTGCGGTTGTTCACTAAACAAAACTGCAAGCTTGAACTTACTAATCTTGGCCTAGACCCTGATATTTTAATTAAACTGAATGAATCCTTGGTTGAACGAACCGGAGCTATCTTATTTACCGGGCCGGGCGGTAGTGGGAAAACGACTAGCATTTATTCTTGCTTAAGTCATATGGTGCGTTTTGATAAAAATCCTAGGCACATCGTTACACTTGAAGATCCCGTTGAACAGGTTTTAGAGGGGGTGAGCCAAACTCAACTTACCCCCGGTTCTGGGTTTGATTTTGCAGTTGGCCTTCGAAGTTTATTACGACAAGACCCCGAAGTTATTTTAGTAGGCGAAATTCGCGATAGTGAAACTGCACGGGTTGCAATTGAAGCTTCGCTTTCAGGGCATTTACTTTTTAGCTCACTTCACGCCGGTTCTTCTTGTGGTGTTATTTCTAGACTTTTAGATATGGGCATTGAGCCCTATCTTCTTACCAGTTCATTAAGGCTTATCTTAAATCAAAGACTGTTACGAAAACTTTGTCCCGGTTGTAAGGGAAGTGGTTGCGTTGATTGTAATCAAACTGGTTATAAGGGAAGGTTTATTTTAGTTGAGGTAATGGAACTGACCCCACAATTATCTAACGCCATTTTGCAGCGTGCAGACCGAACTTCCCTTGAAAGTATTTTTATTAATCAAGGTGGAAAGACTCTGGCCCACTATGCCTTGGATGCTATTAAAGTTGGTATTACCAGTAGGGAAGAAGTTGTTCGTATGTTGGGGACATCTGCTTTTTTAGCTAAGAATGAGGTTGCTTTATGAGTTCCGAAAATAATGCAAAACAATATGGCGCTCTTTCTCCAGACCAACTTATTTATCTCAATGAAGAAATAGCTGGTATGGCTAAAGCTGGACTTCCTCTTGAAGAAGGGTTGGCTTCGATTGCACGCGAAATGACTCGCGGTAATCTCAAACAGGCAACTCAAAATATTGCAGATGAAATGAAACGGGGGAAATCACTTCCAGATGCCATTGCTGCCCAACAAGATAAACTTCCTAGGTTTTATGCAAGCCTAATGAATGCTGGTATTCGAGGTGGCAACCTCCCCGATGTTCTTGCTGTGCTTACCACCTACGCTAGATCCCTTGCTGATATGTCAGCGATTGTTGTTACAGCACTTCTATACCCTGCCATTATTGTCGTTCTTGCTGTTTTTCTTGCCGCTATTATCTTTGTATTTGTTATGCCCCAGTTTGTTTCTATTTTTAATGAATTTGGTATGAGGCTTCCTTTATTTAGCAAAATCATTTTTAGCATTTGTGAACATCCTCTTACTACCTTAGTTTTACCTCTTTCAATTATTGGGGGGATTTTTATTCTTTTGAAAGTCGGGTTTAATGCAAGCGAGCGAGGCCGATGTCTCTGGACAAGACTTATTTATTCTTTGCCCATATTTGGTGTGCTTATTCATTCTGCTAGGCTTGCAGCTTTTACCGATCTTCTCGCAATACTTATTGAAAGCCAGATGCCTTTACCGGAAGCCTTTGAACTTGCTGCAGAGGCGGGTGCAGATCCTTTACTTCGTTCGGGTTCATTGAAAGTTTCTGAAAAACTTCGCCAAGGTTTTTCTCTTTCAGAATCGCTAAAAGAAGTGAAGATCTTTCCTGAAGTTGTTACTTGGATGGCGGGGGTTGGCGAAATTAAAGGCAACCTTTCCAATACACTCAAAAGTGCTGCCCAGATGTACCGCAGGCAGGTAGAGATGCGTTCTTCTATGGTGACAAATATTTTTCCTCCTTTTCTCATTATTATTAGCGCTGGCTTTATAACATCTATTTTCGGTTTCGCAGTGTTTATTCCTTTGTTCTCCCTGCTTGAAGGATTAAGCAAATGATCCTTAGCTTAGTAAAAAAAGATGGTTTTCGGTACTTTCTTTTGATTCTTAGTGGGGTGCTGTTTCCCGCAATTGTGTCCGTTATTTTACACCTTTTTAATCTTGGTTTTATCGCCTTTTATTACGATACTGTTTGTTTTGCAATTTCAGGTTGGGTCTTGTTTTCGTTTTTTCATTACCGAGAAATTAGGCAAGAAGAATTTTATAACCTTTTATTAGCTGCTTTCAAATCTCAAAAACCCCTTATCCCTATGCTGGATGCTTATGTTAATGATCGGCCTAAAGGATACTTACGCGAATTCTTCATCGCCATTTTCTTATCTTGTTTGAACCCTTGTTATTACTTTATTTGTTACCGGATGTGGCGCTTCGACCGAAAAGTTGTTGCCTTCTCGGCTCTTCTTGCTCAAGGGCTTTCCATTTCTGAAGCCTTGAAAATCAAAAAAGGCCTCGTTTCTCAAGAAGTTTTAGTTGCTATTTCTCTTGGCGAATCTTGTGGAAATCTCCATTCTTGCCTCGCTTCTGTCAGTCGCTGGCATAAAGATTTATTCTGGTTAGGGGTTTTACCACGCTTGGCTTATTTGTTTTATATTAGTTTGTTTATCATCAGTGTGCTCGTGTTCTTTATGATTTTTATTGCACCTAGGTACCAAAGAATCTATCAAGATTTTAAGTTGCCCCTGCCTTGGGTTACTCAATTTCTTTTTGATGTATTCAAATGGGTTTCGACTTTTGGTTATCAAAATGATTGGGTTACTTCTCTTTCAGGGCTTGTTTGGTTTTTTCTTTTTTTACTAGTTATCTTTTTAGTTTTGCTTCCGTTTTTCAATTCTTCGGTAAGGTGGTACACACCTTTGGTCGGTCGAATTTATCGCATACATATGCAAGGTAATTTTCTTAAAATGCTTGGAACCACTTTAAGGAATCAAGCGATTATTTCTCAGGCATTATCGTCTTTAGAAGAATGCGGATGTTTTTCTGGGCCCGCTCAATCTCAGTTACGAAAACTTAATTCTGCTGTTAAGCTTGGTAATTCTCTCGAAGATAGCTTGTTTGAATCAGGATGGATGCCTGCTTCTATGAAGGCATTTATTGAATCTTCCCAAAAGGTAAATAATTTGCCTTGGGCACTATCAGAAATTGGTAACCAAAGGTTACGGCTAGCCTCGTTATTGTCGCAGAGTTTTTCCCTAGTAGTTTTTCCCCTCGCTGTTTTTGCTATGGGCGCCATTGTCGGGTTTATTGCGGTTGGTATGTTTATGCCACTCATCAATATGATTGTGGAGTTATCATGAACCAGCATTCCTCAATTAAATTTGGCAAACGCAAGGGCTTTACCCTGACGGAAATTGTAGTTTCCTTTTCAATTTTGTTAACCCTAATGGTCGTTATTGCTCAGACTACTTTTTGGTGTTTTCAGGAACGATTAAGTAACGACAATAGGTTTCTTGCAAATCAAGTTGCTATTAACATTCTTGAAGAAGCGAGGGTAACCGATTGGGAAAAACTTGATTCAAAATGGGCCCAATCGGTTCAAAATTTAACGCATCATTCAGCCTTACCATTCGATTCCGTTATTGATGTAAAAGTTTCTCCCTCTAAAGAATTCAAATTGGTAAAAGATATTGTGGTGCAAATTCGCTGGACCTCGGGTCGTAATATCGATCCAAGGGAAATCAATCTTAGTGCTTCCTTTGCTTCTCGCATTCTTAAAACCGAGGATGCAAAATGAAATCAACCTGTATCAAACCAAAAACTGCCTTTACTCTGATTGAAATGTGCGTTGTTATGGCTCTTTTAGCGATTATGATGATGATTGTAGGAGCTATTTTAGTTGGAGTTATGCAACTTGAAGGTGCGGAAGCTGGCCTTAGGAATAGGAATTTATCCATTGCAGCACTTTCTAACCAGTTTCGGAATGATGTCCGAGCTTCCTCAAAAGTAGAAATTATCAAAACTGAAAATGATAAGGGAACTAAGTTGAAACTTGAATCCTTGCTTGGGGAGGAGATTATTTATACCTATGAAAAAGACCAGTTCCTTCGTCGGAGTTCCCAAGGTGGGCAAAGGTTACTTTCTTTTAGTATTTTGGAAAATGTTGTTTTCAATCTTAATGAGATAGGTCAGTTGGTTGAATTTAAGTTGTTGGAAAAAGGGGTTTATCCTAAGTCTCCGGTTCGAACATTTTCTTTTCGTGCTGCTTTGAATGGGGACCGAAAATGAACACAAAAGTAAAAAGAAAAGGGTTGGCACTTGCTACTTGCCTAGTTGCGCTTGCAGTGAGTTCTGCGATTCTCATTTCTGTAACTGCCTTTGAACTTTCTACTAGGCAAAAGGTTGCGCAGATTAGCAGAGAATCTAAGGCTTATTACCTCGCAAACTCTGCTATTGAAATAGCACTTGCTGCGATTTTACAAGGAGACCTAGCTAATGTTCCCAAAAATTTAACTCCTTATGCAGGTGCTGAGGTTAGTATTAATGTTTTGGAATTAAAGAAAGATGAATTTCAAATTGATGTTATTTCTGTAGTGGTTTTAGATGATAGAAAACCAATACGGGTTAGTATGACTCGGAAGGTTTTAATAAAAGCAGAGGCTGGAAAAAGATCGCTTCAATTCATTGCGTGAGAAGTACAGTTTTATAATGTCAGTGACCATTCTTAAACCCATATAAAAATCAAACGCCAGATCAGGTTTAATCCTAGATTAAAACAGACCCGGCGTTTGTTATACTTTCTTAGCGGTTAGATTTTAAACCCACTAAGATAAATAAGTTCAATAAGTGAATATAGTCACTAGACTTTCAGTCTTTTAAGTAGGGTATCTTATTTTCTTGTTTATTGAGCGCCACCTTTTATCTCTGCACCTTCCACCGTGACCGCCATTACGATAGGCGCGGTTGTATCATTTCCTTTTACGAATTCGATTTCTGTGATGGATTCCGTTGGCCGTTTAGGCCGCACAGCAAGGTACCTAATTTGTTGGCCTCTAAGTGAGAATGCAAAAATAGATTCGGGGACATCGATCCTGCGGATGTAATCTGAAAAAGCTTCCCCATTTTTCAGCGGGTGGTCTTCTGTTTTTCCATCTGCATAATGCAATCTAACAATCATCGAAACCGAACCTTTGTTACTAGCAGGATAACCCCAACCACTAATGCCACTCAGAAGATGAATCGCAGTGGCAGGGCCATTGCAAGGTAACTTTACTTGTTTGGGCATCTTCGGAGGAATGGTCCCGTTGGCGCCCTGAAGCATAATAACATTGGGGTACTTATCGCCTTGGGGATCAACTAAGTGGAAAGGAATGCCTTGGAAAACCTTGGGTTTCCAGTCTGGGAATATCAGGCGTTCGACGCTGGCATCTTCACTATTAAACATTCCTTTGGTGCTGACAATAGTTGCAACTTTATCCAAGGGTAAAGGCAGGAACTTTCCCCTTTGTGTTAGAAATTCCAGCAGGTTAACCAGATCAGGTTTGGATAGTTGTTTTTCAAAACCTTCGGGCATAAGGGATCGCTCTGAAGCTTTAATTTCTTCGATTTCTTCGCGTAGAATGGTGATTTTTTTTGCTTCGGTGTCGATGATCTCAATCGAAGATTTTGTCTCTGATGCAAGCATACCATTTAGAATTTTGCCTGATTTGGTTGCTACAACATATTGACGGAAGTTTCCTTCCACATCGCGGTTAGGGTCCATTATGTTGATGAGAAGTTCTTTTTTAGGATGTGCAGCCATACCTGTCATATCGGGGCCGATTTTTACCCCTTCACCTTGATGTTGATGACATTTAGAACATTGATTTTTGTAAACGATTTTCCCAGCAGCGGCATCGCCTGTCTGAGTGGTTGCAAACATATATTCATCAACAACCTTCTGGCGATCTGCGTTGGGCAAGCCACCCCCACGGGCAAGGATTGTTTTAGCTTTGTTCACAATTTTTCTGTCAGAGTTTTGTAACAGGGCTTGTTTCTGATCTAGGCTTAACTCTGAGATGCGAAATTTGTTGTTCTCAAGTGCTGTGAGTAAGGATTCAATCCAGTTGCCCCTAGAAAGCAAAATGCGAATAGCAGATTGCCTAAGGGTCGGAGTCCAGTCGGGTAAGCGCTCGATGATTTCTTTGCCCGTTTCAATTTGGTCGGAAAGTGAGACTGCTTCCAGTATCCCTTGGCTTGCTTGGGGAGAAAGTTGTGCTGTAATAATTTCCAAAACAGCCTTTGCAACTGCGGGATCAGAAGAACCAAATTCGCAGGCTTGTTTGGCTGCAGCTATGCGGTCTTCATCGCTTTGCTTCGAATCTGCAGCAGTTTTCAAGAAAGTTTGCACTATCTCTTTGGATTGGGAAGCAAGTGATTTACTGCCCCACTTCTTGCCTAACTGAGCCAGTTGACCACGGGCCCCGACCGGAGCCTTGGCGAATAAATCTGCAAGTGCTTTTTCAAGTCGGGCGTTCAACTCGGGGGGTTGGTTCGCAGGCCAACCTTTCGCTAATCCTTTTAAAGTTGCAGTTTGAGTTTGTGCATCCGCTTGCATAAGTTTTTCGAGCAGTTCAGCGTTACCTTCTTTGGGAATACCCCTGGCAAAATGTTCTGCAATCTTTTCGATTACTGCAAGTACTTCAGCAGAGGGTGCTGCTTTAGTTTCAGAGTCAGATTTTTGGCTTACCGTAGTTAAAAATGCAGCAGCATTATTCGCAGCCGCTGCGATTGCTCCATCGATTAACCATTTATCCATAGGATGTTTTGGAGTTTTCAAAGTTTGTGCAATTGCCTTGGCTGCTTTATCAGAAGTGGGCAATTCTGAAATTGCTAATAGGGTGGAAAGGCGAACTTGTGCCTGAGCATCATCTAAAAGATTAGCCTTTAAAATTGCATCCAGTGAACTTTCCTTTAGGGGAAGAACCTTGATGGCATTTAAGCGGACCCCTGCTGATGGGTGATTGAGCGCATTCATAGCAACCTTGGTTGCATCGGAAGTTTCGTTATCGAGGGCGCCTAATCCGTGAAGAGCCCAAAGGGCGTGAATTGCGCAAGGGGTTAGGTCTGCTCCATCAAGTTTTGTTTCTTTAACAAGTTCGATGAGTGCTGGAATTGCATCTTTACTTTGTTTTTCGACAAGAATTCTTTGAGCCTGTTTACGCCAGAAGAAGTTATCATTACGAAGCGTATCAACAAGTTTAGCGGTATCTGCACCCGCAAGAGAAATGCTAGGAGATTTTTTCCCTTCTTTATGAACAAGCCGGTAGATACGGCCGTGCTTTTTATCCCTTAAGCTGGTTTCGTAGGCATTACCTTTGCCTGTTTTGAAACCGGAGGGGGTAGGATTATGTTGCACAATATAGTTGTACCAATCGATGATCCAAACATTCCCATCGGGGCCAACTTCTGCAACGATGGGGGCACTCCATTCATCATCACTTGCGACAAGATTAAAGGCATTTCTGGTGCGAAAGCTTGCGCCTTCAGGGGTGATAGGAAAAGTCGCAATTAAATGGCCCGTAGGTTCTGTAACAAAAGCAGTTTTGTTCCAGTATGTTGAAGGGTAATTGCGCGCAGTGTAAAGAGCGTGGCCAGCAGCGGCCGTGAAGTGGTCGTGGTAATCAACTTGACGAACCTGCTTGGTAATAGGGTACATTGAAGCGTTGCCTGCAATTCCTTCAAGAACACTGCTAGACCAGCCCCGAACTTTTTCGTAGTAGCGGTTGGGAATAGGGAGAAAGACGCTGGGGTTGCCATTGGCTGTGGAACCAAAGAGAAGACCTTCTTCGCTGAGGCCAACGCCCCAAGAGTTGTTGTTGGTGTTGCGCAGGAAATCGATTTTAGAACCATCGGGTTTCATACGATAAAAGCCAGTACGGAAGGACTGCTTTTCGCCACCAACTTCGCCAGCAAAACCAGCATATCCGACCATCCCATAAATCCAATTGTCTAGGCCATAGTTAAGATTACTTGGCCCAGCGTGTGTATCGCCTGTGCTCCAGCCGGTAAAAAGAACTCTTTTTTCATCCGCTTTGTCGTCGCCATTTGTGTCTTTTAGAAAAAGTGTATCGGGTGCTTGATGGACGATAACGCCCCCGTTAGCAAAAATCAGGCTGGTAGGAATACTTAGCTTGTCAGCAAAGACGGTGAACTTATCGGCAATGTTGTCGTTATTGGTATCTTCGCAGATGACAATTTTGTCACGGCCTTGGCCTGGGGGTTGAAGTTCGTTAGGGTAGTCGATGGTAAGTGCGACCCAAAGTCTGCCACGCTCATCCCAATTCATAGCGATGGGTTTTCCTTGGAGGTCAGGGTCAGAAGCGAATAATTGGAGTTCGAATCCCTCGGGAATAGAGAAGTGTTTTTGAGATTCTTTTGGTTCGAGAGGTATCTGCATTTGTTTGATATTTTTGCCCATTTTCCCCCATTGTTTGTCGGCAGGATAGAACGGTACATCAGCTTCAACATAATCAAAAGGTTTGAGGTTTTTTGGAATGGAGGTCATTTCAGGTTGGTCAGTAAATGATCCAGCTTTGGTTGGATTATCGCCAATGGCCCATCGAATCCCCCGTTCAAGCAGGTTGTGAAAACCAGGGTTAGACCAAGTTCGGGCATCGTGGCCCCAAGCGGTGTAAAAGATTTTGCCTTTGCCCTGAGTTCTAACCCAAGTCCAAGGTTCAGAGCCTGCATTATCTTTTCTGACTTCAAGAACAATTCTGTTTTTTTCATTGTGCTTAGCGTGAACATAAGTTTCGTCCCAGCTTTCAAAACTTTTATAACCTTTCATAATGGGATGGTCAGGCGCAATGTTTTCAACGCGGAATGTACCGGTTCCGTGCTTGGAAAACTGCGCACCTACGAGGTCGATGTATTTAGGGGAATTTAAAAAACAGTAACTTGCGCAGTGCAAAGGGATCAGTGCTTTCCCTTGTTCAACATAATCAAGTAGAGCTTTTTCCTGTTCCGGAGAAATCGTAGTTAAGTTAGCAAATATTACCAACCCTTGATAAGAATTTAAAATCTTGGGTGTTAGGCTTTCAACCTTGTCGGTGTAAACAAGGTCAATGCCGCGTGCAGCAAGAACTGGCAGAATTTGCCTGAATCTATCCATAGGTTTGTGATGGCCATTATCCCCAAGGTAGAGAAGCTTGATTCTAGTTTCTTGAGCTTTAATTGCAGGACTGAGAGAAAGTCCGATTCCGATAGAGCAAAGAAGAGTTAGACCGAATAAGAAGCTTTTCATAGTTGAAACCTTTGGAATAGAAGTAATAATCTTTGTAATTAAAGTGTGAACTCGGGAAGGCTTAACACCTTACCGCCTTGAACAGCAGATTCGTGAGCCAAAATGCCAACGCAAGTCCAGTTTGCACTTTGTGTAGCATTGGGCCAAGGATCTCTGTTATCTGAAAGTGCATCAAGAAATTCATTTACCATATGAGGATGTGAGCCGCCGTGGCCACCCCCTTGAACAAAAGAAAGATGCTCAGAATTATGAATCTGAGATGGTAGCGTAAACCTTCGAATTGGTTCTGGAAGTAAGTGCGCAAAATCAGGAACGGTTACCTTAGTAGGAATCTCAGGCTCTGGTTTCTTAGCGGTATGGATAATGTGTGGTTCGTGTTCAACCAAGCTCCATTCGAAACTTTTCTTGGTGCCATACACATCGAAACTCTCGCGGTATTGGCGCGCAGTGTCGTAAAGAAATCTCCAAATATGGCAAGCAATGTCTGAATCTTTGATTTTAATATGGCAAGATTCAACAGCAAATTTATTGCCTGATTTCTTCTGGATATCTTCGCGGACCGTGCCGGATCCAAAACAGCTAACAGTTTCTGCTTTGCCATTGACCAACCCTAAGCAAGGACTAACAACATGAGTGGCGTAGTGCATCGGGATCATTTTCTGCCAGTAGTCGGGCCATCCGTCCATATCTTGAGGATGCGAAGCCGCCATATATTGAATTTTTCCTAGTTCGCCTTTGAGGTACATTTCCCTGAGGAAGAGGAATTCGCGGGAATAGACGACAGTTTCTGCCATCATATACTTCAATCCAGTTTTTTTTACCAGTTCAACAATCTGTTTACATTCCTCTACGGTGGTAGCCATCGGAACCGTACACATAACATTTTTGCCGGCTTTTAGAGCTGCAATCGACATCGGGGCGTGGTCGGGGATGGGCGAATTAATATGAACGAAATCAACATTGGGGTCTTTTAAAACCTCTTCGAAGCTGGTAAAGCGTTTCTCAATCTTAAAGGTGTCGCCTATTTTATTCAGTTTTTCCTTGTTGCGTTGGCAGATGGCATAAATGTTCCCAAGAGGGTGATTTTGGTAGATCGGCATGAATTCTGCACCAAAGCCCAGGCCCACCATTGCCACATTCCACTTTTTTGCACTCATACAATCGCCCCTTGAAAACAAGAAAAAGTCATAGTTAAGCTTTTGAAGTCTACCAATAATCTAATTAGGAATCATTTCGGGTTCAAGCTATATAATTGAGGTTGATTCATAAAAACGAAATATTTTCATTCTTTTATTGAAACTGATGCTGGATTCTTAAATCAAAGTTGTTTAATGTATTAGAGTTCTAATTGTTGCAGGGTTTATTGATCCCGCCTTTTGTTTTGCTTTCACCTGGAGTTCGATATGAGAATCCTTTCGCTTTTCGTTGCTGGTTTTGTTTGTGTTCTTTCCGCTTATTCTGCGGAAGAAGCTGTTTCTATGTTCAATGGCAAAGATCTTACAGGTTGGGAAGGTAATCCTAAATTGTGGTCGGTTGAAGATGGGACTATTACCGGCAAGACCGGCGATGAACCCCACAACAAACTTAAACACAATACTTTTCTGGTTTGGAAAGGTGGCGATGTTGCTAACTTCGAATTCAAATGCAAATACAAAATGGTCGGGGGTAACTCTGGCATTCAATACCGGAGTAAGGTAATGGGGCAGGGCGATTTTGGCCCTAGAGTTGGTGGTTATCAGGGCGACTTCGAAGCTGGCACTACTTATTCAGGGATTCTTTATGACGAAGGTGGCATCGCTGGCGGTAGGGGTGTTATGTGTGGAAGGGGTGAAAAAGTAAAGTGGAACGCTGATAACAAGAAAGAAGTTGTAGGCAAAACTGAAAAGTCTTCTGCAGAACTTCAAGCCGCAATCAAAAAAGATGATTGGAATGAATATGTTATCATTGCTAACGGCAACAAACTTGTTCATATGATCAATGGAAATGTTACTGCAGAAATCACCGATGAATCTCCTAAAGCCTTAAAAACTGGGGTAATAGCTCTTCAAATTCATGTTGGGCCAGTTATGACGGTTCAGTTCAAAGAACTTACGCTTAAGAAACTGGGTTCAACTCAAGGCGCTGTTAACGAAAAAAAAAACAACTAAATAAGCAGGCCAAAGGTACAGGTAAGAATAAAGCTACGGATGATCCAAAACTGGCGGGCAAAGAACCGCCAGCCACTTCTCCTGCAAATATCAAAACCGCTAAAGGTTTTAAAGTCGAGCTACTTCATTCTGTTCCTGCTGCTGCAGAAGGTTCTTGGGTTTGTATGTGTACCGACCCCAAAGGTCGGTTGATTGTTTCAGATCAAAATGGCGGCCTCTTTCGCGTTACCCCGCCCCCTATCGGTAATACAAATACTCAAGCTAAAGTAGAAAAAATCCCCGCAGATATCGGTGAAGCTCAAGGCCTTCTCTGGGCCTTTGACAGCCTTTATGTGATGGTTAATAAAACTTCCAAATATGAACATGGTTTGTATAGGGTCCGGGATACCGATGGCGATGATCAGTTAGACCAAGTTACTTTATTGCAAAAGCTCTCGGGCGGTGGCGAACACGGCCCTCACGCAATTTTACTTGCCCCCGATGGCAAGAACCTTGTTGTTGTTATTGGTAATCAAACCAAAATGGTCGAACTTACTTCTACCAAAGTCCCACCACGCTGGGGTGAGGATCATTTGCTGCCCCGTATGCCTGATGGCCGTGGATTTATGGCGGGTGTGATGGGGCCAGGCGGTACTATTTATAAAGTGGATCCAGAAGGCAAAAAGTGGGAGCTTCTCAGCGTTGGTTTTCGTAACCAGTATGACGCTGCTTTTAACCGTCAGGGTGAGTTATTCACTTACGATGCAGATATGGAATGGGATTTCAACACGCCTTGGTATCGCCCAACTCGTGTGCTTCATGTCACCAGTGGTTCAGAGTTTGGCTGGCGTAACGGTGCGGGAAAATGGCCTTCCTACTATGCCGACAGCTTGCCTTCGGTAGTCGATATTGGCCCTGGTTCCCCCACTGGAGTAACTTTTGGATACGGTGCTAAGTTTCCTGCAAAATATCAGGAAGCACTTTTTATCTGCGATTGGAGCTACGGAAAAATGTACGCCGTGCATCTTTCTCCTTCTGGTAGTTCCTATAAATCTGAACTTGAGGAATTTGTTTCTGGTACCCCATTACCTTTGACCGATGTTCTGATTCATCCAAAAGATGGGGCAATGTATTTTACAATCGGTGGAAGAAAAACAAAGTCAGGCTTGTATCGTGTTACTTATGTTGGAGCTGAATCAACTGCACTTTCAAAAGTGGATGATAAAGGTTCTGAAGAAAGAGCAATTCGCTTGGGCCTTGAGAAAATGCACGCCCCTAATCACCCCGAGGCGGTTGCTAAAGCTTGGGATTATCTTGGCCATTCAGATCGTTTCATTCGTTTTGCAGCCCGTGTTGCACTCGAGCATCAGGATGTAAAATTGTGGAAGGAAAAAGCTCTGTATGAAAAAGATGCGAATAAAGCAATTCCTGCTTTGCTTGCCTTGGTGCGAAGTACTTCATCTGATCCGCAACATAAAAAGGAAGAGGTAGACCAAAAATTAAAGTCTCAGATAATCGTATCGTTACAGAAGATCGCATTCGAAAATCTGGATGATACTAGGAAACTAGATTACCTCCGAACTATGGGAGTTTTATTTGTCCGAATGGGAAATGTTGATGAAACCATTTCCCGCGAACTTATAACCAAGCTTGATCCTCAGCTTCCAAGTAAAAATAAGACGGTGAATTCGGAGCTTTGCCAGATGCTGGTTTATCTTCAGTCGCCCACGGTTGCAGTTAAAGGAATAAAACTACTTGGCGAAGCTACTACACAAGAAGACCAGATGGAAATCGCCCGAGCTTTACGAATGCTGAGAACCGGATGGACCCCCGAGCTTAAAAAGGAATATTTCTCGTGGTTTATCAAGGCGGGTGGTTATAAAGGCGGTATGAGTTTCGGAAATTTTGTTGAAAATATCAAACGCGATGGCTTGGCTATGCTTTCCGAAAAAGAAAAAGAAGATCTTAAGCCTATTCTTGAAGCAAAGCCCCCTGTAACTGATATTGCAGCGGCTGCGGTTAAGCGCAACTTTGTCAAAAAATGGGCTATGTCTGACATTACCGATAAGCTCGAGGCCAACCTTGTTAAGGGAAGAAACTTCGAAGCAGGTAAAAGGCTGTTTTCTGAAACCCGTTGTATTTCCTGCCACCGTTATGAAAATGAGGGCGGTGGGCAGGGCCCAGATCTTACAACCGCTGCTGCTCGATTCAGCAAACGCGATCTCCTCGAATCTATCATTGATCCTGATAAGGTCATCAGCGATCAATATGCAGCAGTTATCATCAGCACCGATGATGGAAAATTAGTCACTGGTAGAATTATCAACCTTTCAGGAAATAACATTATGGTTAATACCGATATGTTTAATCCTACCGCAATTACTGTTGTTGATCATCGCAAGGTTGAAACTATTGCAACTTCCAAAGTTTCTATGATGCCTGCTGCACTTATAGACACGATGAAAGAAGATGAAATTTTTGATATGCTGGCATATATTCTTTCTCGAGGCGATGCTGCAAATCCTATGTTTGCTAAATGAGGTATTGTTTAATGTCACGCTATGCTTTTGTTCTTCTTACCTTAATTGTATTTAGCATAGTAATAAGTAAAAGTGCTCAATTACCCGCTGCGGAAGTTGCGCTCGAAAAAGGGTTTACCGAGGTAAGTTTGAATGGTCATAAATTCAAGCTGCCTCTGGGGTTTGAAATCTCCCTTTGCGTAGCTCCTTCGGTTGTTCCACGGCCTATCACTGCAGCTTTTGATGATCAGGGCCGGCTTTATGTTGCAGATTCTTCTGGATCAAATGAGAAGTCGACAGTTCAACTTGAGAAAAAACCGCATCGCATTCTGAGGCTCGAAGACAAAGACGGCGATGGTAAGTTTGAACACTCCACGGTGTTTGCAGATAATATGATGTTGCCTGAAGGCACTATGTGGCTTGATGGTTCTCTTTATGTTGCAGCACCCCCTTCGATTTGGAAGCTGACCGATAAAGATGGCGATGGTATTGCAGAAGATCGAGTCGAGTGGTTTCAAGGTAAAACCCTCACCGGGTGTGCTAACGATTTGCACGGCCCTTATGCTGGCCCCGATGGTTTTATCTATTGGTGTAAGGGGGCATTCGCAAAACAAGAATACAAGCAATCGGGTTCGTCTCCTTTAAGTACCAAAGCTTCTCATATCTTTCGTTCTAAGCCAGATGGCACAGCTTTTGAACATGTGATGACTGGCGGTATGGATAATCCCGTTGATGTTACTTTTACTTCATCGGGCGAAAGGATCTTTACCACCACCTTTTTTCAGCACCCTGCTAATGGTTTACGCGATGGTCTAATTCATGCTGTTTATGGCGGCATTTATGGCAAGGTTCACGATGTTCTTAACGATCAACCTTGGACTTCTCCTGAAGTTATGCCTGTGCTTTCTCATCTTGGGGCCGCTGCACCTTCTGGCTTGCACGCCTATGAATCCAACACTTTTGGCAAGGAATATACGGGCAATGTTTTTGCTTGTCTTTTCAATATGCACAAAGTTACTAGGCATCAATTGCATTTCCAAGGCGCAGGACTTGCTTCCAATCATTCCGACTTTCTGGTTTCTGATCAGATCGATTTTCACCCTACCGATGTCATCGAAGATGCAGATGGTTCACTCATAATAATAGACACAGGCGGTTGGTATAAACTCTGCTGCCCAACTTCTCAATTGGTGAAGCCCGATATTAACGGAGCTATTTACAGGGTTCGTAAATCTAAAACTGCCATCGTTCCAGATCCATATGGATTGAAAATAAATTGTGATAAACTGCAAGATGCCGATTTAGTTATGCTGCTTGCTGATGACCGACCCGTGGTAAGGAAAAAAGCAGGGGATGTACTTTCAAAAAAGGGCGACCTTGCAGTTACTGAGATTTTAAAAGCCGGTGTTTTATTTAAAGAAACCGTTGCTAAAACAGCTTGCGTTTGGGCACTTTGTAAAATTGGCTCTTCTAATGCGCTTTTAGCCTTGCAAACTTTTCTCGTAGATCCTTCCCCTGATGTTCGTATTGCTTGTTTAAATGCTCTTTCTCTGCACCGCAGTGTTGAAGCAAATGTCGCTGTTCGTAAATTGTTAAAGGATGGCAACTTACCAGAGCAGCGACTTTCTGCTGAAATATTAGGCAGAATTAAAGACAAGGAATCTATTCCCTTAATTCTTTCAGTTGCAGGTAAAACTAACGACCCTATTTTATTGCACTCCCTCACCTATGCTCTTTACGAAATTCATGATTTTGATTTAGTCAGAGCGGGGCTTGAAGATAAATCACCTAATGTTAAAAGGGTTGCCCTTCACGCATTGGAATTGATCGAACCTGCAAAAATGAAAGTGGAGTTTGTGCTTCAAGATTTAAATAACGCTAATAAATCGCTTCGAGATTCTACATGGTGGATTGTTTCTAGGCATTCGGAATGGGGTAATAGTATCGCACCCTATTTACAATCTGCCCTTGATAAAGGTAACGATAATCCTACGGCGAATTCTGATTTATTTAACCGATTGGGGAGTTTACATCAGGCAACTTTAATCTCTGGAATTCTTTCAAATCTGGTTTCCGATGAAACTCGAAATGTTGAAATGCGTAAACTTGCACTTCGTACTATGGCCTCTTCAGGCGCTAAGGACCCTTCCGAATCTTGGGTCTTGTCTATCACCAAGGCGATAAGTTCTAATGATAAATCCCTTGTGATGGAAGCTCTTAAAACATTAAAAGCGTTAAAACTCAGTTCAACAAAGTTGGCTTCTCTGATGGGTGCGGTTCAAACGATTGCATTAAATAATAAAAAAGATGCCGACCTTAGATTGCTTGCTTTCTCGATTGTTCCCTCCGGATTCAAAATAGCAGAAGATGATTTTGATTCACTTTTTCTTAAAGGTTTGGCAACCGATCAGCTTGTATCTAACAGGATTTTCACTGCGGAGGTTTTAAGTAAAAGTAAACTGACTAAAGAGCAGATGATGACTCTTGCCAATGTTTTTGAAAAAGCAAGCCCTGTTGAAATCGATCGGTTGCTTGATGCTTACGCAGGAATTACAGAGGATATCGTTGGGTTTAAGCTTATTGCGGCATTAAGAAAATCTCCTTCGAGCGGTTCGGTACGGGTTGAAACGATTAAGGAGAAGTTGAAGAAGCTTGGGCCTGAGGTGCAGAAAGAAGTCGAGAAGTTGGGATTGGAAATCCGGGTCCAGACCTCGCGACAATATGAAAAGCTGGAGGCTATTCTTCCCATGGTAGCTCAGGGAAATATTCGCAATGGGCAGGCTGTTTTTCAAAGCGCTAAGGGTGCTTGTATTGTTTGTCACGCAATGGGATATTTGGGAGGAAAGGTGGGACCAGACCTTACTAAGATTGGGCAGATTCGGAGTGAACGCGATTTATTAGAGGCGATACTTTTTCCTAGTGCAAGTTTTGTTCGAAGTTATGAACCGTTGAAAATTGCTACTTCTTCGGGCAAGATTTTTCAAGGTCTTATTAAATCAGAGTCGCCTGAAGATATTGTTTTAATTACCGGACCTGATCAACAGACTCGCATTCTGCGTGCCGATATCGAAGTAATGGAACCAGGGCTTGTTTCGGTAATGCCCGCTGGACTCGAACAACAATTTAGTGCTCAAGAGTTAGCAGACCTCGTTGCTTTTCTTAAAGCTTCTAAGTAAATAACTGGACTTTTGCAAACTTGAGTTTGCCCTTGGAAAAATAGGGCAATTGGGTTCAAATCAGATGGCAGAATGCCGTTTGAAGGTGGACTACGGCGGGTCAACCCATGCCAGGAATCGTGGATTTTCCGCAGGTGGTGCAGGCAGCTCTTCGTGAGTTTGGCGACTTATTTTCCTGTGAGTCCGCAACGACAGCATTTGGGTGAATACCTGACTGGGCGGATGATAGCAGGGCGTAAAAGCGTGTCGAGGATTAACCGGGAATTTGCCAAGCCTCGCCCTTCACCGGTTTCAGGGCGCCGAAAATATTTCGAGAATTCTTGTTGCCGATCTATCTATGGTTTGGTAATTTCGCTTTTACCACTTTGTTTCCACAACAGGATGCTCCCCCATGACTCTGCTCCGCACATTCGCCGCATTCATTCGTCTCTGGTCATCACAATCAATCAATCGTAAGAAGCGCCCTTCAACTTTGTGTCGGCCTAGGGTCGAACAACTCGAGACTCGCAATCTGCTGTCTGCATCCACTTTTATAGCGGTCGCTGACGGCCCGTTCACGACCTACAACAACACACCGATCACCATCCCAGTCTTGGCCAACGACACAATCTCTGGTCCCATCAGCATCATCATCCTGCCGAACCCCTTGTACGGCAACGCGGTGGTGAATCCCGACAACACGGTGACATATACGCCGTTCGTCAATGCGGTCGGCGCCAAGCTTTTCCAATACGAGATTACCGACGGGGTGTATACCTCGATCGCATCGGTTCACCTCAACATCGGGGTCGATCCGTATGTGATCTATCAGGCCGATGTTTCGCTGGCGAATCAGCTTTATCGCGATAATGTTTTCAGAGCAGCAGCAAAGTACCAGATGGGCATTGACGATGCGACGGCAGACGCCATGCTCATCGCCACCCTGAACGGTGCGCTGGCAAACGCAACTACGGATGCGGCCGCGCTCCAAGCGAGGGCCAATGCCGCTACGAGCCTGGCGGTGGCAGCGTTCGGGGCCTCCCTCGACAGCGATTACGACATCTTCAGTGCCGCCTGGGATGCCGCTGACAATAACCAAATGGCTCAGCAGCAAGCGGTGGCAAACTTCAACGCCGCCGTCGGAATTGCCTACGACCAGTATCAGGCTGTCCTGGACGCAACTCTCGTGGTGGTTCAGTCCGGCGTAACCGCCATCCAAGCGCAACTCGATACATCTGTGTCCGCGGCCGACCAAGCCTGGCATTCCGCGACCTTCGCCGCCCTAATCACCTACAACAGCGCCGTGCAAGCCCCCCTGGCGACTTTTGTCGCCGCAGAGCAAGCGGCGTGGGATGCGTTACTAGCAACAACTTCCGGCACATTGCTGGTTTCTCAACTGCGTCAACAGACTCCGCCCGTGGAACCCGAGCGGGTGAAGCACCTAACGGGGGTCCCCCTGCCGCCCCCGCTCAAGGTCGAACCCAATCCGGACGGAACGGGCGGCAAGATCAAAATTCCGATATTAAAAATCAACTTCGAGGGCCTGCCCGGGAAGCCGGAGTTCTTATTCACGCCCTTAGGCGATTTTAACTTTTACCCTAAACCCGGGAAGCCATATTTCGATTACGGCATCCTGTTCGGCTTGAAGTTTAATTTCTGATCGAGTTGCTGTCACTCTTACCGCCCGGGGTCGGAAGGGCTGACCCCGGGCGTTCACTGAAAGGATGTACGCCTTATGAATCGCACATGGACATTCGTCGCACTGGCCGCTTTGCTGTCCGTGACAGCCAGCGGCCAGCCGAAACCCGCCGAAAAACCGCCAGAGCCTGACGCCCTTCGGCAGTTGCTACTGAAGAAGGGCTATGTTGCTGTCCCGCTGACCCAAGATGAGGCAGACGAACACTTCACGGTCGAATGTAAGATCGGGACCCAAGCGTGTCGATTCTTCCTCGACACGGGTGCCGAAAACCCTACACTCGACACCGCTTTGGTGAAGAAGCTCGGATTAAAACACGAAGATGCGGTCGAAAATGTCGGCATCGGGGGGGTGAAAAAAGGCTTTAAAGTTACGCTCCGAGGAATGTCGATCGGCACCTTCGATATACGCGTGATGGTTGACTCATTTGACCTCGTGGCATTCGATTTGAGTGACCTGAATGCCGTCCTGGACCAGCGCAAGCTGAGGAGGATCGACGGGCTTATCGGACATGCGCTTCTAAAAGCCACCTACGCGGTGATCGATTACCCCGCCCGCACCCTCTACCTCTGTACGCCGCTCAACAGACTGTGGCCAGAGATCGAAGGCCGGTGGGTTGCATTCGAAGGGCAGGAGGATGGCCGTGCGCGGCAAATCGATCCCGCGGCCCCACCCCAACTGGAGTTCAAGGATCGCACCTTCCGACTGACCGACGGTAAGAAGCAGTATCTGTTCGGGATCCACACCGTACCAGTCAAAAACGGCCACGGGATGTGGTTCTTCCACCCTGAGAAGGATTTGGCCAAGGAATTAGATTACAAGGCGATCGGCCTGCTGAAGGTGGCTGATGGCCGGCTTACGGTTTGCCTGTGCCTTGACAATGCAATGGCCGTCAAAGGGATGCCCGAGGACTTCAAGGCCCCGGCCGACAGCGGTCGCCTCCTATTAGAGTTCCGACGCGAGAAGTGACTTCGACAAATGGTTAAATCCTTGGGAAATAGCTCACTGCCGGGCCAGTTCAAGGTCGAAGCCAGGCGGAACAGGCTTTAAGTTCGAAGGTACGCCGCAACGCCTTTGTTACCCTCGCGAATGCGGGGTCCATTCTTGACTCACTATTTTGACAGTTTATTTCTCTGGTTTCCCTGAGTTCACAAACGAAGTGCAACACTATGATAAGGTGTTGTCATTATGGGAAAAGAATATCGACATTTCACGCTGGAAGACCGTTGTAC
>JBDNHI010000013.1:0-11470 GCA_041694635.1 Gemmataceae bacterium
TGCTGTAAAATCAGGAAAAGTAGTTGCACTTTCGGAAGAAGATAAACGAACTGTTCTTCGATGGATAGACCTTGGGTGCCCCATTGATCTCGATTACGATGCGCTGCAACCTAACCGCTTAGGATTTGGCTGGATGCTTGATGATAACCGGCCCATTCTTACGATTGCAGAACCGCTACCTGGGAATCAAAAAAGCCTATCTCGAATTTTAATAGGGATGCACGATTACTACACCGGACTTGACCTGAAAACGCTAAATATCACTGCAAATATTGCAATTGCAGGTTTCAACCCTGGGGAAAATCTTGCAACCCAATTCAAGCTTACCACGCAAGGGGTGTGGGAATTTCCTCTACCACAACCAATCCCCAATGTAACCAATGCTAAATTAACTGTCAGCATCCGTGATATTCAGGGGAACACAAATTCCCTTGAACGAACCTTCACCATTAACAAGTAAAAACGAATTAGCTTTTCCAAAGGGAGTAAACAACATATGGCCATCTTCAAAAAGTCCAACTACCAAATGGTGTTAGTATTAGCATTGGGCATTCTTTGTTTTGGTGTGGAACCAAGTTGGGCCATCGATATTGTTAAGGATGGAAAACCCGCCATTACTATTGTGACTTCGATTACGCCTGAATCCACCAAAACTATTCCAAACAAAAACAATGCGCTTAAACAAAAAACTCTTCCAAAAAGTGATGAAGAACTTGCAGTAAACACCTTAATTGATTGGATCAAAAAGATCACCGATGTAGAGTTAACAGTTTCAAACAAAATAACTGAAGGAACCCCCACAATCTTTGTTGGTAAAGCTGCAATCGAAGCAGGACTAAAATTAGACCAAATCGTTAGCCCTAGCCACGAAGGGTTGCGCATCGTCGTAGATAAACAGCGAATTCTCATTGCTGGGCAAAATGAAGCTGCAACATTAAAAGCCATCTGCAGATTTCTTGAAGAGTTAGGCTGTCGTTATCTGATGGATGGCCCCCTAGGTGAAGTTTTCCCGCGTACCAAAAACCTTTCCGTTGGCACCCTAGACATTACAGAAAAACCGGGGCTACAATGGCGTAATCCAAAGGGGCCATCGTGGAACGCAAGGTTATGGAAAGCGTGGAACGGCGCAGGGGGCGAACCTTTTGGCCATTCGCATTCTTGGGGCAATTATGTCTCCCCTGCCCTTTTCAGCAAGAACCCCGAATTCTTCGCCATGGGTACTGATGGGCAACGCAAAGCAGGTGGCTGGATTTGCACTTCAAACCCAAACCTCCGCGAACATTTTGCATCTAATGTTGTAAATGCAATTGAAAAAGGTTCGCGCAACCCCTCGCTTTCTCCAACAGATGGGCGGGGTTATTGCCAATGCAACGATTGCAAAGCACAGGACGACCCAAAACTATTGGAACCGTCTAGTGGATCGATATCCATTTCAAATCGGTATGTTGATTTCTTCGATAGTGTGGGGAAACTTGTCGCAAAGACCCACCCCAATTCAATTCTTAGCTTTTACTGCTATGCTGATTACACGCAACCACCTTCTAATAAAACCCCATTATCTCCTAACCTTTGCGCTATGATTGCACCCATTCGATATTGCAGACTTCACCCTATTGGCCATCCTGATTGCACCTCTCGAGAGCAACAGGTTGCTATGACCAATGGTTGGTCAGCGGTTGCCAAGCGATTGGGTTATTACAATTACATGTACAACTTGGCAGATGGCACTTTACCCTTCTTTAAATTCAGTGCGTGCAAGAAAGAATTTCCTTACCTTGCAGACAAAGGCCTTTCTTATATGACCATCGAAGTGCTATCAAACTGGCATATTTATGGTCCGCAAATTTACCTAAGTCTACGGCTTGCCTACAACCCCTATGCAGATGCCAACAGCATAATGGAAGATTATTGGCTAAAGTTTTATGGCCCTAAAGCTATGATCCCAATGAAGGAATACTGGATGGGGCTTGATGCAGCCCAACAAAAGCTCAAAACCCACGCAGGCGGGTTCTTTGGACTCGCACAAATCTACACGCCCGAATTCCTTTCCCACTGTGAAAGCTTACTTGCAAAAGCAGCGGAGGTTGCCAAAGGAGATATAGTACTTGAAGAACGGATTAATCTTCATTCTGAAGGACTTCGTAGTGCCCGGGCCTACCAAACCATTTGCTCTGCAATGAATAAAGGTGATTTTGCCTTTGCCCTTGATGAATATAATAAAACAATCGAGCGACTAAAAATGGCTGTTTCAAAAAAATGGGCAAACCCAGAGTATGCCACTGCCTACCTCGAGCGCTTTTTAAGCAAAGCCATTAAAGAAGGTGCCACCGCCATCGCTTCACCCAATAAGCTGCTCAATGTTTTGCCCGACCAATGGCGCTTTAGTTTTGATGAAGCCGATTTAGGTAATGAAAAAGGCTTTCATCTCCCTGATTTTAACGATGAAAAATGGCCTTTGGTTGCAACACAAAACACTACTCTTGATGTGCAGGGTTTCGACAAAAACTCCGTCATGTGGTTTCGCACCCAGTTCAATGCACCTGAAAAACAGACAAAGCTGACTTTGTTCTTTGCTGAAGTTGATGGCGCCAGCGAAGTTTTTGTAAATGGAAAGAAAATTATTATTGCTGCACCTGTCGATCTAAAAAAACCTGTTGCCCCGGCCTCAGCTAAAATCACCACAATACTTCCTCTAGGAACCAAGGCTCCTAGAGAAGGGCTGGCCAATGCACGCATTCCGTTTGAAGTAGATATCACCTCGGTTGTCAAACCAGGCAAGAATCAACTTTCCCTTCGGGTCGATCACACCAAAATCACCGAACTTGCGTTGGGCGGTATTCTTCGCCCTGTACTACTCATTGCCAAACCTAACTAAATAAAACTAAGACTATAAATTACTATGAAACATTTACTATTAATGGCAATAATTCTGGGAGCTTCGCCAATCTTGGCTCGGGAGCAAGTCGACAAACTTGATGCCAAAGGAAAAGCTAATGTTGCATTGGGAACACTTTCAGTACGAGTAAGGGTTGTTAAAGCCGTTCCAGAACAAAAGACAGTGCGCATCTCTTGGAGGCGTGGGGGCGAGGGTTTGGGCGGCCTTGTTTACCGGGGTGAGTTTCTCAGCACCGATAAAAAATCCCAAATCCCAATGAACCAATGGTCGGCACCCCTTCCTTTAAAAGAAATACTTAGTTCTTCCAAAGGGTGGGACTTCCCCAGTATTGTTACTACCAGCGAACCAATCATTGCAGCTAACAAAACTTTAAAGGCAGGGGTTCCTCTTACAGATATAATTGTTGAATTTGAATTTTCAGAAAAAGAAAAGGTATTCAAGCAATTCACTGAAATAGCACCCAAAGGTGCAACCGTTGGCTTTGCCTTTCCTGGCAATGCCCTAACACAAAAAGTTTCTCCCGAGTTTACTTCGCAACTTAACGGACTTAGCACCCATGCAAAACTTAGATGCGAACAACTTGAAAAATTATTTCCAGAACCTGCAGCTTTGCCTAAACTTTTTGGCATCATTGGCCATATTGGTGGTTATGGTGAAGGGCCTCCTGGCTTAAGAGGTGGATTCGGGTTTGGAACTAGGCATTGCAACCCCGCTATTCTTGAAGATGAATTTAAAACTCTAAAACTTCTTGGTGTTAACGGGATGGTCGATAGTCTCCGCCTTGCAGATGCTGCTAGGGTTGGGCAAAATTTTCGCCATATTTTCTGGGGTGGACCAGGTTCCGGCGACCCTATGGCATTCTTCCAAAAACCAGGCAAACCTTCTGAAATGCCTGATGGTTGCCCTTTCGATCTCGACCTAAAAACCTATGTCATCAAAAAAACCGTTGCCGCTATTGAAGAACATCAAAAGGCCGCGGCTAAACAATCTTGGGCCCTTTGGGATGATGAAATGGGCGTTTATGCTAAAGATCATATTGTCCGATGTGAACGCTGCGCCAAGGTTTTCCGCGAGTACCTTCAGACTCAAAAAGTTTCTTTAAGCGAACTTAACAAAAAATCTTGGGATCAAGTTCAACCTTACAATGTCTGGCTACCACCACCGCCTAAAGGCGCTAAAGTTTCACCAAGCACCGGTATGGCACCCGTTCCTACTAATCGTGCTGATGCTTTACGCTATTACTACACCTACCGATTTATGTCTTATGCCAACGGTCAGGTTTTCCCTGAAGCTGCACAAAAGTTCAAAGAAGCTAATATTTATCTTTATGCGATGCAAGGCCCTACACCAAGTTGGAACGGTTCTAGCCTCGACTGGCACGAGTTTTACGACCTCAAACCCAACACCGCTTTTGTCTTTGAAACTTCCAACCGTGATCCTAGGACTTGGCAATGGGAATCTTATTTAGCTGATATAGGCCGTGGTATTGCGAACCGACATAATATGGTTATGGGTTGCCTCATCAAACCACATCGAGGGGCACCCGCACAACGAATGCTAAGCGTAGTATCACGAGGAACCCAAGCGTTTGAATGGTATACCTACGGGCCTGATTATTCTAAAGGAGATAGTTTTTCGCAATCACCTGAATTACTTGAGCAGGTCGCCAAAGCTGCTAGGTTTCTTGGTTCCGCAGAACCTTTCCTATTCCAAGCTAAATTTGATGGCAAACCCGAAGTTGCTTTTATCTCTCCACGCTCAACAGAAATTTGGAGCAGAGCTACCGACACCAGCCTTACCGCTTTTGAAAATGCTAAGTGGGTTTACCTTGCTCTTAAACACTCCCACATTCCTCTCGATATTCTAAGCGAACAGCAACTCGCAGAAGGTAAACTTGCACAATACAAAGTCATTTACATTCCAGGTACCCACCTGCGACGCGATTCAGGCGAAGCAATCCGTAACTGGGTTCGAGATGGAGGAACATTATGGACCGATGCCTCCGGACTTTCAAAGGATGAGGCAAATCAAACTGCACCAGCAATGAATGAAATGTTGGGGCTAGAAAGTCGCAATCTAAATACTTGGGGTAGGGTCGAACAATACAGGGCAACCGATCTTAAACCTCTGGTTGAAACTAATCCCCCAACATTTGCTGAAATTCAAACACTCAAAGGAAAGATTCAACCTAAAGTTGGATTAGAGGTATTAAATCCAAAATCGGCAGATGTCTTGGCAACTTTCGCAGATGGAAAACCAGCTATCACTCGTAATCGTTTTGGAAAAGGACAAACCATTGTAGTTGGTTTTTGGACTGGAATTACTTACTCTGCTAAAGTTCGCCAAACTAACTTTGATATGGCTAATGATTTTGATCCAGCACTTTGTCAACTAATTGCAACCCCTGCGCTAGATCAAAAAGTAAACCGCCCTGCTATTACCAACCACCCCCTTGTAGAAGCAGTTTGCCTTAAAAAAGATAGCCAACACTCTGTGGCACTTATTAATTGGAGTTTTAAACGCAAGCTAGGCGATACGACTAAAGGAACTCTACAACCTGTTGAGAACCTTGTGGTCGAACTACCAAATCTTAACCCTTCAGAAAAGGTTCGCTCCATCGTATATGGACCACTTGTGGTAAAGAACAAAACTATTGTTCTTCCAAAAATCACTGAGATTGACCTTCTAATAATCGAGAAATAAAAAGTCAAATTAAGCCCAATAATTGGGTATAATTGTATTTTCAACCTGAAAGGCTATTATGCATCGCTTTATTTTATATTCGCTAATTGTTTCTATCTTTCTAAGACCCGAATCAACTGCTGCTGAAATGCCCGTGAAAGTATTTATACTTTCAGGTCAATCAAACATGGAAGGCAAAGCCAGCAATAAGCTAATAAATTTTCAAGCCGAAGATGACAAAACTAAGGACTTCTTCAAACACCTCCGCAAGGATGGCCAATGGATTGTCCGGGATGATGTGTTCATCAAATTCCTTGATCGCAAAGGTCTATTGACCATCGGTTTTGGTTCGCCTAATGCCACAGGTTCAGAATTAGAATTTGGAACCATAATGGGAAACCACTTTGCAGAACCAGTGGTACTTATTAAAGCGGCTTGGGGTGGGCATTCCTTATTTCAAAACTTTCGCCCGCCTTCCGCTGGTCTTCCTAGCGAAGATAAACTTCTTAATGAACTTGCAGAGGCACAGAAGCGAGTTAAAACTAATAACGAAAAGCAGAAAGCAAAAGAAGAACTTCCTACTATGGAAGATATCAAAAAGAAATATGGCCTATCCTACCGTAATATGATGAAAGAAGTTAAAGAGGTAACAGAAAATCTTGAATCAGTTTTTCCAATGCTTAAAGGAAAAAAAACTGAACTAGCAGGTTTCTTCTGGTTTCAAGGGTTCAATGATCAATTCGGTGCAGAAAACGAATATGCATCAAATATGAAGCATTTTATAAATGATGTTCGTAAAGATTTAAATGCTCCCAAGCTTCCTTTTGTTATTGCTGCTCTGGGAACCAATGGATCAAAACCTGCCACTGGGGGTACGCTTGTTGTTCGTGAAGCACAGTTATCAATGATGGAAGTGCTTGAATTCAAAGGCAATGTAAAAGTATTTCGTAACGATTTGCTGGTTGACAAAACAGCGGAAGACCTATTTCCCACTTGGCAAAAAAATGTCGAGCTTTGGAATAAAACTGGCTCTGACCGGCCTTACCATTATTTAGGAAGTGCGATTTGGTATACACGAATTGGTCGTGCTGCAGGCGATGCAATGATCGAACTCCTGAAAAACCAAAAATAATTTACTATTTAGCGCCCTAGATACTTCCTTGATAACAATTAAAAACCTGGTGACACGCCTCTATTATTCTGCTACCTTTCAATGTTAATTAGTTATGCTTGATATTATGCCTTTAGTGCATTCGATTGGAAGGTCGCATATGGATGAGAAAGAAGCAAAGCAAAAAATTTGCGATACAGAGATGGCCAAAATTGTTAAAAAAAACGGCATTGAAATTGGTATTTACATTGCAGCACTTAGGGCCAAAGTAAAATCAAAAAATCAAGAACCACAAAACTACCCAGACCCTGAATGCAAGTATTCTTTTTTATCAACTTTTCAAATTCCTGCTTTTCAAGTTGATTCAAAATCTCCTGTATTGTTTCTTTCAGAAGAACTTGGATGGGAACCTCTCCCCGAGGAGATGACGGAGGACTGGAAAGAATCACCTAAAATCGAAATCTTCGAATGGGCTCAACTAATTAAAGCTTACTTGTGTGAAGAAGATGTAGATACATTCGACGAAGATACTGCTTCAAATTTTGTTCTGACAAAATCACACGAACACCTTCGAGATTTTTTTGCATTTTATGAACTGGCTCTATTTTTATTACGAGAAAACACTCCACCAAAACCCATCGAGTAAACACTTTTTCCATGAATCATTTATAAATTTAATTTGCATTCTTCAATTCGTTTCAACTACGAATCTAAAACAATTATGTTTTTTAAATTATTATCATATTGGTGGCGAACGCAAGCAATAATCACTAATCATCTGCCTTTGCTAGGGCAAGGCGCCTACCTAGAAAACATACCCCGAATTTTACATTGGAAGATTTTTCTCCCTGCCCTTCTTCAGATTCTACCTGTCAACTTGCAAATTGCTAATTTAGCTATCGTGAAAATTTTAGTTTAAAAAGAAAAACTTCTGAAGTTTGGGTTTCTCTGGCTTAAAGTCACTTAGTGAAAATGCTGCTTGACAATTTATTCTTATCATCGAATACTTTAATTATTGCCATCAGCCAAAGTAAAGAGAAAGATAGAAGTTTGCATTAAATAAACCCTCGCTCACAATACTTTAAAATAAGAGCCTTAAGCGGAATTGCATATTTATTAATTCATGCATGTGGGAAAATCACGACAGAGGGCATCTTCATTAAAGTCAAAGGAAAAATTCGATGAAAAAGATTCCATCTAATTCAATAAAAAATACATTCATGCTTTCTAACCCTTTAAACTTGGTTACGCGCCGCAAATTTCTTCGCACCGCAATCGCCATCCCCACAGCGCTCACAACGGGTGACTTAGGGGTTTGTGCAATGGATGGGGTTTTTGATTGTGTGATCATCGGCGCAGGAGTGGCGGGTCTGGCCGCTGCCAAGAAACTACATGAGGCGGGTCGGCGGGTGGTGGTGGTGGAGGCCCGCGAGCGAATAGGCGGACGCGTGTGGACAGAAACTTCTTGGCCAGGTGCACCGGTGGAACTTGGTGCCCAGTGGATTCACGGCTTTAAGAATAATCCACTTGCCAAATTATGCTCAGAACACAATGTTAAAATGATGCAAACTGATTACAATTCGCGCACCATCTTTGGTGCGGATGGCAAGCAATGGACTGAGCGAAAATCAGGTGCGGCGGAAAAACAATTCAAGGCTTTGCGCCGTGATGTGCATCGGCTTCGCAAGGAACAGCGCACTAATCGCCAACCTGACTTACCCTTCTCTTTTATTTGGAATGAAGTACTTAAAGCTAATAAAATTGGGCCAGATGCTCGTCATCAACTCAACTTCGAAGCTAACATTGAAATCGAACATGAATACGCTGCAGACCTCCAACAACTCTCACTTTACGAATACGATCAAGATGAAGCTGAACATGGTAGCGATGCCGTGTTACCTTGCGGCTATGCACAGATTCCTGCGTTGCTGGCGCGCGGTCTAGATGTGCGGCTTGGAGAAATCGTCAGAGGCGTGAAGGTGAGCGCAAACGGCGTTGCGGTTGTCACTGAACACGGCATGTTTCGCGGCCGAACGGTATTGGTGACCATCCCACTTGGGGTCTTGCAGGCGGGTGCAGTAAAATTTGAACCACCGTTGCCAGATAAAAAACTCGCCACCATACGCCGTCTAGGTAGTGGTAGGCTCGATAAGGTGTGCTTGCGTTTTCAGCAAGTGCTATGGCCCGCCAAGCACATACTCAATTTCGCTGGCCCACGCTCGGGGGAATTTGCCGAATGGATTAATGCCGAGGTATTTCTCCACGCACCTGTGCTCTGCGCCTACAATGCGGGTAGCGTGGCAATACAATTTGAAACCAAACCAAAGAATGATGTGGTAGCGGCGGCAGTAGATTGCGTTCGCACAATGTTTGGTAATAAGGTCCCCGCACCGGAGGCATCCCTTGTAACGCGGTGGGGAACCGATCCTTTTTCACTCGGTTCTTATAGCTATCTACCGCCCGGAGCGACTGCGGCAGATTTCGACCAACTCGCTGAACCTGTCGGTGCCAGACTTTTTTTTGCAGGTGAAGCTACTTCGTCCAAGCAAAATGCCACTGTCCACGGTGCAATGCTATCAGGCGAACGCGAAGCGGCACGTTTATTAAAACTTTGAATTAACTTACCCTATTCATTACAATATTTATTATGAAACACTTTCTTATTCTCACTACCCTGTTGTTCACATCTTTGGCCTTGCAAGCCGCCGATCCATCAAAACCAAACATTGTTTACATTCTCGCCGATGACCTTGGCTATGGTGATGTCGGCTGTTACAATCCGGCATCGAAAATCCCCACGCCGAACTTGGATAGGCTGGCTGCAGAGGGAATGCGGTTCACTGATGCCCACTCTCCTTCTGCCGTCTGCACGCCGACCCGCTATGCTTTACTCACTGGTCGATATGCGTGGCGTACGCGGTTGCAGCGGAATGTGATCGGCCCGTTTGCCCCGCCGCTTATCGCAGAAAAGCAATTCACGGTGCCTGGAATGCTACGCGAGCAGGGGTACACCACCGCATGTATTGGCAAGTGGCACCTCGGCTGGGGTTGGCCCAAGCCCGACGATGGCGGCAAACGGGACTTCACTAAACCTATTCCCGATGGCCCGACTACACGCGGCTTTAACTTTTACTTCGGGACCGATGTTCCAAACTACCCGCCCTACTGTTTTCTGGAAAACGACCATACCGTTGGCATCCCCTCTGTCGCTGCGCCAGTCGGCCGCAATTCGTTCAATATCGCCGGCCCGATGCTGCCCAATTGGAAACTCGTCGAGGTGTTACCTGGGTTGCAACAACGCACAGTCGAATACATCGAAAAGGTTGCTAAAGGGGATAAGCCATTCTTCCTTTATGTGCCCCTGACTTCGCCGCATTTCCCAGTTGTGCCTTCGGCGGCTTTCAAGGGGAAGAGCAAAGCGGGCGAGTACGTCGACTTCGTGATGCAAACTGACTATGTCGTGGGCGAGGTGCTCAACGCATTGAAGAAGAGCGGGGTTGCAGAAAACACTCTCTTGTTTTTCACGAGCTATAACGGTCCAGAGGTGGCGGGCGAAGTAAACCCCGGTGCGTATGAAAGGCTGAAGCAGTTTGGCCATTCGAGCTTGGGCACATTCCGTGGGGTGAAACGAGACTCTTGGGAAGGTGGCCATCGAGTCCCATTCATAGCTCGGTGGCCAGGGAAAATTCAGGCTGCAAGTATCTGCGAACAAACTATCTGCCATGTCGATCTTATGGCGACGCTAGCCGCACTGTTACGAATCAAACTAGCCGCAGATGCGGGGGTAGACAGCGTCAACATTTTACCCGCATTATTTGGTGAAAACCGAAGCTCACCACTACGCGAGGCGACGGTGCATCACAGTGCTCAAGGCAAGTTTGCGATCCGCCGTGGCGACTGGGTGCTGATACTTGCGCCGACGGGCGACGACAATCGTAAGCAAGGCGAACCGGCTTGGTTCCAAAAAGATCGCGGGTACGAACCGCATTCTGAAGTTGGCGAACTGTTTAACCTCGCTAGCGACCCGATGCAGAAGCAAAACCGCTATGCAACTGAGAGCGCAAAAGTGAAGGAGCTTGCGAAACTAATGGAACATTATGTGACGGAGGGGCGAAGTACACCGGGACCGAAGCAGAAGAATGACTTGGAAATCACTTGGGACAACCGGGCCGCCAAATAGGTATTGAGTCGATTACGATTCGCCCTCACCCCAAACTTCATCCCAACTTCGCATTATCAGCCGATAGATGAACTTCTAAAAAAAATAGCAATCGATGTGACAGTTCTGGTTTGTGGCTCATTGCGCAGCCCCGTTCTTGGTAGTATTCTTAATTGCAGCATTTTCATACTCCTCGTGATTGCTCTCTAGTTGTGTCCGTTCGGTGAAAACCCTTCTTGCGTAGCATGTTAGCCTTGGAGTTTTCAGTAACTCGTGTCCGTTCGGTGAAAACCCTTCTTGCGGGGTATGTTAGGCTTGGAGTTTTCAATAACTCGTGTCCGTTCGGTGAAAACCCTTCTTGCGGGGTATGTTAGGCTTGGAGTTTTCAATAACTCTAGGGAGAACAAGCAATGTCGATTAGAAAAAATCCCAGATCAGAACAACGCTGGCGAGATATTATCAAGGATTGTCAGGAGAGCGCGCAATCGATTCGGTTTTATTGCCTACGGCGTGGAATATCCGAAGGGGCATTTCATTACTGGCGTAAAAAATTACTGCGCCAATTAGAACCAAAACTACACCAGTCCCAAACTCCAACTTTTGTTCCTGTGCGTTTGCTAAA
>JBDNHI010000014.1:0-140093 GCA_041694635.1 Gemmataceae bacterium
CTCGACTAGGTGCGCGCGAAGAGGTGTCACATATCTCCTTGTGCCTATACCAGATAAGACAGTTCAAGCCTGAGCCGAACGGTTAAGTTTACTTGCTGCGGATGCTGGTGTGCTTTCTGCCGCCGAACGACACGATATAACCGGCGGCCAAGAAGGCTTGATTTTGAGACCGACCCGATCCGCCGCTCGATTGTTCGCCAGAGTCCATTCTAGAGCATCGACGGACTTGGGTCTTCAAATTCGATATTCAGTATGCTCTCACGAAAAGTATTGCACGGTTGATTAAACTCAGACGGAGCTAGCAGGACAAGGTTTACAATATCAGATTGGGTCGAAGGCGGCAGCGCATCAATAAACGGTTCAACAAGTTTGTCTCGCTCTTCACGAGTTACGGATTCGAATCGTTTATCGATGACTCGCACACGGAGCGAAGCGGAATTGTACCGATACGCATCAACTTGGTCGAAACCGGCCGATCGCAGTTTGTCCTCGACCGTTCGAGATTCATCCGTTCGCTTCTCTTCCCATTTTGTTTTTTGGCTTGTTGTCATGATAGTTGCTCTTTCACCCAGTTACGGATTTCAATGCTGGTTCGGAGAAGTCCCCTCGTCTCGCCTCGGTTACGCCGCCCTGTCTCATAACGCAAATTAACATTCCAGTCAAAACGCCGCATTCTTTTTGCCAATTCTGGAGTGAGTCGAACGCCGACCCCACGAAGTTCCTGCAGCAATGCAGCCCGGAAGATCAGGAACATATGCCCCAAAACTGCTTGGACCTTGCTCGACAACTACCATATAACGCATAACGACGCCTCCTATTTCAAACCTGCTTGCTTCAGAACACTGTTGAGCGTTCCGGGTGGAATATCAACACTGGGCTTTCCTGAAACCGTTACGGTTCCAGATTTGGATGGATGATGATACTGACGGTGGCTGCCTTTTTGCCGTACTTGCAACAAACCATCAGCCTCAATTAACGCAATAATTTCTTTTACTTTCATTCGACAAAAGTATCATACTTTCCACATAAATGCCTAACAATGATTGGATGGAATAAATACCATCTAACTCGGCTTTTCATTCTTGATAATCCGGATTTGATTCTATCTGATCAGGAATAGTATGTCGCTGGAACGGAAGAGATTCAGCTTCTCTTCAAGCTGGTGCATTTTAACCGTCACGCAGCGCAATTGCAAGGAAAAATCAAGGGGAAATCAATAGGTGCGACAAGTTTTGGCCCCTTATTCTACTTCCCACAAACCCTTTGAAGCTTTCATTACCCTTGCGATCCCAAAAAGCATCCTTGCAAATCAATTAGGCTGCTTTTAAAATGATTTGATGAAACTTACCATTACCAAACCATTACTTGCATCACCCTTACTGCAATCAACTGCACTTTTCTTGCCAACGATTTCCACTGCCATTCAACAGCGAAAGAGAACCTATTATGCGGCAAGATTCTAGAGGCCTTTTGTTTCGTAACGCCCTTGCAGCAGAATCGCCTCTCCAAGTCGTTGGCACCATTACCGCCTTCACCGCCCGAATGGCACAAGCCTCGGGCTACCGCGCCATCTATTTATCAGGCGGTGGCGTTGCTGCAAACTCACTTGGTCTGCCCGACCTAGGCATCAGCACCCTTGATGATGTTATCACCGATGCCCAGCGAATCACCGAGGTATGCAGCCTGCCATTGTTGGTTGACATCGATACCGGGTGGGGTGGCGCATTTAACATCGCACGCACCATCCGCCATATGATCCGCGCTGATGTGGCTGCGGTTCATATGGAAGATCAGGTATCAAGCAAACGATGTGGTCATCGGCCCGGCAAGGAAATCGTCTCCAAGGAAGAAATGGTGGATCGCATCAAGGCGGCGGTGGATGCACGAACCGATGATGATTTTGTTATTATGGCACGCACCGATGCCTTGGCGGTTGAAGGATTAAGTGCAGCGATCGACCGAGCCTGCGCTTATGTAGCAGCCGGGGCGGATATGATTTTCCCCGAGGCGATCACCGAGCTTTCAATGTATCAGCAATTTCGCAGCGCAGTGAAGGTTCCCATTCTTGCAAACCTGACCGAATTTGGATCTACCCCCTTCTTCACGCTTGATCAACTGCGCGAAGCAAAGGTTGATATCGCCCTTTATTGCTGTGGGGCCTATCGAGCGATGAATGCCGCTGCACTTAACTTCTACAAGACCCTACGAGCAGAAGGCACGCAAAAAAGCGTGGTGCCAAGTATGCAATCGCGTGCAGAATTGTACGAATATTTGGGTTATCTAGGTTACGAGCAAAAACTCGATGAGCTATTCGCCAAGAACAAAGAAAAGCCCAAGTAACATATTCAAACGACAACTAACACCCTGTTTATCTTAATATTGTACCTTTACTAACTTTTGGAGTGATGATGACACCCGCTGAAACTATTCCGTTTAAACCCAAGAAATCTGTGGCTCTTTCAGGCGTCGCTGCGGGCAACACCGCGTTATGCTCGGTCGGCAAGGCAGGCAACGATTTACACTACCGGGGCTACAACATCCTTGATGTCGCAAACACCTGCGAGTTCGAAGAGATCGCACATCTTCTGGTGCATAGCAAGCTACCCAACAAGGCAGAACTACAAAGTTACAAAACCAAACTTAAGTCGCTGCGTGGGTTGCCTTCTGCATTAAAACAAGCGCTGGAAGCCTTACCCGCAAACGCCCACCCGATGGATGTAATGCGCACTGGGGCCTCGGTTTTGGGATGCGTACTACCTGAAAAAAACGATCATAATCATTCCGGTGCGAGAGATATCGCAGATCGACTGATGGCTTCTTTTTCCTCTATGCTGCTTTACTGGTACCACTATTCGCACAACGGCAAACGCATTGATGTCGAAACCAATGATGATTCAATCGGCGCACATTTCCTGCATCTTTTACACGGCACCAAGCCCGGTGCTTTATGGATCAAAGCAATGCACACCAGCCTTATCTTATACGCAGAGCACGAGTTTAACGCATCAACCTTCACCACCAGAGTTATCGCTGGAACCGGTTCGGATATTTATTCTGCGATCACCGGGGGCATTGGTGCGCTAAGGGGACCCAAACACGGTGGGGCCAACGAAGTTGCATTAGAGATACAACAGCGCTACACGAATGCGGATGAAGCAGAGATGGATATCAAGGCACGGGTCGCAAATAAAGAGGTGGTGATTGGGTTTGGCCATCCGGTCTACACTATTTCGGATCCACGCAACAAGGTGATCAAGGAAGTTGCACGCACCCTTTCGCAGGAAGCAAAATCGATGCAAATGTTTGAAATCGCAGAACGATTGGAAACCGTGATGTGGGATATCAAAAAGATGTTCCCCAACCTCGATTGGTTCTCTGCGGTTTCCTATTATATGATGGGAATACCCACCGCAATGTTCACACCCTTGTTTGTGATCGCTCGAACTTCGGGATGGAGCGCCCATGTGATTGAACAACGCATCGATAACAAGATCATCCGCCCTAGTGCAAACTATGTAGGGCCTGAAGACAGGGCTTTTGTACCGCTTGACAAACGATAATTCAAAGTAAACACCACGAGCAAAGAGGAATTATATGTCCGTGCCTATTTCCAACATTCGCCAAGAGTTCGATTCCGAAATCATCGACATCGTTGATTATGTGATGAACTACCATATCAATTCGGATATTGCGTATACCACAGCTCGGAATTGTTTGATCGACACTTTAGGCTGCGGGTTGGAAGCGCTGCAATACCCCGCTTGCAGGAAATTACTCGGGCCAATCGTTCCGGGCACAATTGTTCCCAACGGTGCCAAGGTGCCTGGCACGCAATTCCAACTTGACCCCATACAAGCTGCCTTCAACATTGGCGCTATGATCCGATGGCTCGACTTCAACGATACTTGGCTGGCTGCAGAATGGGGCCATCCTTCAGACAACCTTGGGGGCATCCTCGCAACCGCTGATTGGCTTTCGCGCAACGCCTTGGCTATGGGCAAGCCACCTAGGACGATGAAGGATGTTCTAACTGCGATGATCAAGGCGCATGAAATTCAAGGATGCCTAGCACTTGAAAACGCGTTCAACAAGGTTGGCCTAGACCATGTAATTTTGGTCAAGGTGGCCTCCACTGCAACCGTTGCACAAATGATGGGCCTTACCCGAAACGAAATTTTAAATGCGGTTTCCCTCGCTTGGGTAGATGGCCAATCGCTTCGCACCTACCGGCATAGCCCCAACACGGGCAGCAGAAAATCTTGGGCTGCGGGCGATGCAACTTCGCGTGCGGTTAGGCTTGCCTTGATCGCAAAAACAGGCGAAATGGGCTACCCTTCTGCTTTGACTGCCAAGACCTGGGGCTTTTATGATGTCAGTTTCAAAGGTAACAAATTCAAGTTCCAACGCCCTTACACTTCCTATGTGATGGAAAATGTTTTGTTCAAAATCTCGTTCCCTGCAGAGTTCCATTCTCAAACCGCAGTTGAAGCTGCAATGACCTTGCATCGCCACCTGCATAATGCAGGTAAAACCGCTAGCGACATTAAAAAAATCTTTATCCGCACCCACGAAGCTTGCATCCGCATCATTGATAAAAAAGGCCCGCTGAACAACCCCGCTGACCGCGATCACTGCATCCGGTATATGGTTACGGTGCCCCTGATCTTTGGCCGTTTGACTGCTGCAGACTACGAAGACAATATCGCAAGCGACCCACGCATTGATACTTTGCGCGACAAAATCTCTTGCACCGAAGACCCTGCTTTCACCAAGGATTACCACGACCCAAGCAAACGCTCGATCGCCAACGCCCTTGCCATCGAATTTAACGACAGCACTAAACTTGATGAAGTCATTGTTGAATACCCCATTGGGCACGCACGCAGGCGTGCAGAGGGAATCCCGCTTTTAGAGGAGAAGTTCAAAATCAACTTAGCAAGGCAATTCCCCGTAAGCCAGCAACAACAAATTTTAAAAGTATCGCTTGACCAGAAGGCATTAGAAGCAATGCCCGTGAATGAATATGTAGACCTGTATGTGATTTGAGTGCAGATGGGGTGTATTTTTTAATTATTTATAATCTAACTTTTACTTGTTCTCTTTTATTTATACTAATGTTTTTACTTTCTCTTTCTCTTTTTTATTTCCCCCTACTCCTAACCCTCTTCCCTCCGGGAAAAGGGCTCTTCGCTTCGCTTCGCTTGCTTGGGTATTGGTTTTGCTATTACTTCCCGTTTATTGATATGGGCTTGTTTTAAAGACAGAGTAGTTGCGATGGGGAAGCCCCGCTGCAACTAATCCATTTGCACCTTAACAAAGGGGACAGGCCCGAATGCCATGAAGTTAAGGCCTAACTCGTTGTGTTTGCGTAATTCTTCACGCAAACGCATGTACCCAAGCCCCGCCCAAGCAGTCGATCTCTTTTTTCAACCCACTTCAAACGCATTATTCATAAAATAACCTTATCTAAAATTACACTTAACTTTCAAAGTTGGACTTTATGAAAAACATTCTCTGCTTCGGCGATTCTAATACTTGGGGTTATGTGCCTGGCACAGGTAACCGCTACCCCAAACAAATTCGCTGGACTGGCCTTCTTCAGAACCTGCTGGGCAATACATCCTTCATCATCGAAGAAGGGCTCAACGGCAGAACCACCGTCTTAGACGACCCTACCCGTATTGCAAAAAATGGACTTACCTACCTTGTCCCTTGCCTTGCTTCCCACGCCCCCATCGACCTTGTGGTTCTTATGCTTGGTACCAATGATACTAAACATCGCTTTGGGTTATCTGCGTTTGATATTTCTGAAGGTGTAGCAATGTTGGTATCGACCATTTTGCAAAGTGATTCGGGAATAAATAATAAAGCGCCCAAAGTGCTTATCGTTTCGCCACCTCTTATTATGCCTGCTCCTTCTAAGATGGATCTATTTTTTGAAGCGGAAGAGAAATCAAAGCAACTCGCTCACTTTGTGCAGCAAGTTGCAAACAATACCGCATCTTCTTTTATTGATGCGGCAAAGCATTGTAGCGTTAGCCCTATCGATGGAATCCATCTTGATGAGGCGGGGCATCTTGCATTGGCACAGGCGCTAGCTGAGAAAATCAACAGCTTGAAGTTATGATCTGATTAACAGCAACCTGTATTTGAAGTACTTGGAATACCAATTCCACATTTATCAGGTGCTAAGCAAGCGGTATGCTTAGACCCTAGAATAAACAAAAGGCCGCTAGGTGTGATTTCTACATCTGTAATAGGAAACTGACTGATCGCTTCCTGTTCATATTCCACCTCAACAGGCAGTTCAGTAGAGGGGAATAACTTTTCTGCAAAGCCAAAGACACCCGCAAGCTTGGTGGTCTTGAGCCTATGATCGGTATCATCAGCGACCAAGATTTGCAGCAAACAAGAAGTAAGTGCTCGTGAAGTCCCACCACAATCGATGAAATCTTTTTGCACTTTGCCAACTTCAGTGATATGAAAATGAGGAGGGATAAAGCTTTGATCGGGCAGCATAAACTGCATAGAAGCATCTGGGTTATTGTTAATCACATCTTTGAATTTTTGCAGAGTCAGCATTGAAGTATTCTTTCTAATAAAGGTAATTACAGGAGAAGTTCTTTAATAACGCGCTGGTGTTCTACACCAGTAAGTTTTTGTTCAAGGCCCTGATATTTGAATGTAAATTGTTCGTGATCAATCCCCATGCAATGAAGAATAGTGGCATTAAGATCGTTGATATGAACAGGGTCTTTGGTGATGTTATAGCTAAAGTCATCGGTTTCGCCGTATGAGATTCCCGGTTTGACACCACCACCCGCCATCCACATACAGAAATTTCGTGGGTGATGGTCACGGCCATAAGTTTGGTTGTTAAGAGTGCCCTGAGAATAAACGGTTCTGCCAAACTCGCCCCCCCATATTACGAGTGTTTGGTCAAGAAGGCCACGCTGTTTAAGATCCATAATGAGTGCGCCAACGCCTCGATCGGTATCTTTGCATTGGTTGCCTAATTGCTTTGGAAGATCGCTATGCTGATCCCATCCGCGGTGGAAAAGTTGAACGACTCGGACGCCTCGTTCGACTAATCTGCGAGCCATAATAGCGCTGTGTGTAAAGGTGCCTGGTACATCAACATTAGGGCCATACATTTCGAGGGTTCGTTTAGATTCGGTGGAAAGATCGGTAAGTTCGGGGACGCTAGATTGCATTCTAAAAGCCATTTCATATTGAGAAATGCGAGTCTGAATTTCCGGATCACCTAATTGTTGTAACTCTTTCTGGTTGAGTTTTTGCATAGTATCAAGCATTGTTCTGCGGTCAGAGGCAGAAACGCCTTCAGGGTTTCGGAGATAAAGCACGGGGTCGCCTGTGCCTCGTAGTGCCACACCGTTAAATCGAGTGGGAAGAAACCCGCTGCTCCACATCCGGGTGAACAAAGCCTGACCATTACTTCCATCGGGAAAGCGAGGAGTAAAAACCACAAAGGAAGGAAGATTATTATTCTCACTTCCCAAACCATAGGCAAGCCAAGAACCAATACTCGCTTTTCCTGGAACTTCATTTCCTGTCATCACGAAGGTGCAGGCAGGGTCGTGATTAATCGCATTGGTGAAAACGGATTTGATAAGGGCAATATCATCGACAACCTTGGCCGTGTAGGGAAGAAGCTCTGCATTGATCCATCGCCCACACTTACCTTCCTGAGTGAAATTGAATTTGGAAGGAGCGACAGGGAATCTAGCTTGCCCACTGGTCATAGTGGAAAGGCGTTGCCCGGCTTGCACCGAGGGTGGCAAATCTTTGTTGAAAAAATCTTTAAGAATAGGTTTATGATCCCAGAGGTCGATCTGAGAGGGCGCGCCATTCATATGAAAATAGATGATAGATTTAGCAGTAGGCTTATGATGAGGCAGGCCGAAAAGCGGTTTGTGAACGACCTCTGCGTGCGCTTTTTTTTCTTGTGCCATCATCATACCTAAAGCAAGAGAACCAAGCTTTAAGCCTTGTGAGCCAAAGAATTGCCTGCGAGTTTGCAGTAACTGATTTTCGATAAAAGGATGCATCGTTTAAATTCCGGAATGTTAGTTGCGGTTGACAGTTTCATCTAGGTTCAGCAAGGTGTTAGCAAGCATAGTGTAAGCAGCGAGTTCGGGCTCGTTAAGCCCATCGCGAAATTTAGATTCGCCAATGCGGATGATTTTAGAACTAGCAATGGGGTCTGCCTTATATCGTGCCAAGTGCTTTTGTAATCCTTCCATCACGATAGTCGTTTCCTCGGCAGAAGGTGAGCGAGCAAGGATGATGTTGTAAGCAAGGATAATACGCTTTTCAGGATCGTTTGCAGATTCGATGAGAAGTCTTTCAGCAAGTTTGCGAGCAGCTTCAAAATGTTGTGTGTCATTCATCAAATGCAAAGCTTGAAGGGGCGTGTTACTTCGTTCGCGCTTAGCACAAAGGGCCTCACGATTGGGCAGGTCGAAATTCGCCATGAAAGGCGCAGGCGCAGTCCGCTTGATGAAAACATAAATGCTTCTACGATATAAACCAGCACCAGTATCTTGCTTGTAGTTACGAGTGTTCGAACCTGTGAAGCCAACGGGTTCCCAAATGTTTGAAGGCTGGTAAGGCATAGAGCCTCTGCCGCCCATCTCTGGGCTAAGCAAGCCACTAGTGAATAGAATGTTGTCGCGGATTTGTTCTGCATCAAGGCGAATACGAGGCCCTCGGGCCAGCAATCTATTTTCGGGATCAAGGAGAATCAACTCATTAGTTACCCGAGAAGATTGCTGAAAAGCTTCGGAGGTAAGAAGCAGTTTCATCAATTTTTTGACATTCCATTGGGAGTCGCGAAAATCGGAAGCGAGCCAATCGAGAAGCTCTGGATGAGAAGGCAATTCGCCTTGAGTACCTAAATCGCCACTAGATTTGACCAGTCCAGTACCAAAAACCTGCTGCCAAAACCTGTTGACCATAACGCGGGAAGTAAGAGGTTGCTCGGGGGAAACCAGCCAGTTGGCAAGGTCAAGTCGAGTAGCTCGCACTTTAGGATCAGATTTTTTTAGAGGAGGAAAAATAGCAGGTGTGTTCGGCTCAACCTTTTCTCCGGGCTTATTATATTGCCCGCGTAGCATAACAAAACTATCGCGAGGCGTGGGTAGCTCGCGAAAAATGGTCGTGCCTGGCAGACTTTGCTCTAAGGTTGTTTTCTTCTTGGTTAACTCTTCAAGCTTAATTCTTAAAGGATCAATTTCAGATTTAGTTAGAGAACAAAAGTTAGCTAAATAGAACGCCCTTACTTTAGCAATCTGTTCTTTAGCTTTAACAACTTCTGGCCCTTGTTTAATTAGAAGTGCTAAATCTTTATCTGCTTCAGAGAAATCTCTGCCCGTCTGTTGTTTCCACCAAGCAAGAAAAGATTTGGCAGGGTCGGCAGAAGGATCTTTCATCCCGGTGATGCCAATTTTATCCCAAAGCACGGTGCCACCAAATTGAGTCATAGCAAAACCATTAATAATAGAACCTTGCTTGAGGCCAAGTTTTTCAGCGGGAACTTCAATGCGCACCCATTTCCCCGTAGAAGGAAGCGGACCCATATTTACCCTTTCAGTCGTATTTGCAGCGCCCCAAGCGATGGCGTTGTAATCTCCCCATACCGCACGATGTAGCCAATTAGTTGAGTGATACTGAAGCATAATCGATTTAGGAAGTTTGTTATCTTGCAAATAAACATAGGCAAAGAAAACACTATCTTTTTGAATAGTAACGGGTGCCATATTTTCGCAAACATCTTGGGCTAGACCTGCATCAATCCTCCTGATGGCTTTAGTCCCACTGAAAACCTTGCCTTTTTTATTATCGACCAACTCAAGGGGCTTCCCCGGACTTGCAAAAACCTTGCTACCCTTAGGAAACTCATCTTCAAACCAAACATCTTCCGTTACCTTGGTTTCGCTTTTCGCCGGCTTCAATGCGGGGTCTTCGTAAGTTAGTTTACTGGCTTGTTCAAGCATCTTCATGCGATGTGCTAATATTTCATTGTTAATTTCTTCAGCATTTTTTTTCATCTGAGGAAGAGCTAGCTTTACGATCGGGGGCAGCAATAATTGGTTACCATCTAAAGCTGCATCTGCTGCAGAATGAAAGAAAGCATATAGCGAATAATAATCCTTTGCGGTAATCGGGTCGAACTTATGGTCATGGCAAACAGCACAACCCCCAGTTAACCCTAAAAAAGCCTCGGTGAAATTCGAAGTACGATCCACTGCATTACGAAATACCCATTCTTCAGAGATAGAACCACCTTCACCCGTAGAAACATTGCAACGATTAAACCCAGTCGCAATCAACTGATCTAAAGTAGCGTTGGGTAATAAATCGCCCGCAACCTGTTCAACGATAAAACGGTCAAAGGGTTGATTCTTATTGTAAGCCGCGATGACCCAATCTCGATACGCCCACATCTGCCTTTCATTATCTAGGTGCAATCCGTGGGTATCTGCATAACGGGCAATATCAAGCCAATGGCGTGCCATCTCTTCGCCATACTTCGGCGATTCAAGATAACGGTCAATCATCTTTTCATAGGCATCAGGAGATTTATCTTTTAGAAATGTTTCCATTTCCTGGACCGTAGGGGTTAAACCAGTAAGTGTGAAGGAAACTCTTCGCAATAGAGTAGAGCGATCCGCAAGTGAACTATACTTCATCCCATTCTTTTTTAATCGTTCAAGAAGAAAAGAATCGATAGCGTATGGGGTTTTATCTAAAGGTTTTATGTTTGCGATAGGTTCAAAAGACCAATGCTTTTCATACTTTGCCCCTTGAGCAATCCACTTTTGCAGAGTTTCTTTCTGATCATTGGTCAAGGTTTTTTTAGTGGAAGGAGGGGGCATCACCATCTTGCGTTCGGTTGCAAAAATTCTGGTAATAACTTGGCTGGTTTCAGGATGAGATGGAACAATGGCTTTCTCGCCCGAAGCCCCAGCTTTTATAAAATGTGCAAAAGAATCGAGCCTGAGTTCGCCTTTACTTTTACCTTGTCCGTGGCAAGCAAAACAGTATTCCGAAAGAATCGGTCTGATGTCTTTATTAAAACTTAGCGTAGGTTTAGGAACTTCCGCAGTATGAACCAGCGTTGATCCACCCAAAACTAAAAGAGCAAAAAACAAGCGCTTCATATTAATAACTCGGTTGAGATCTGGTTGAACCAGAGGTAGGTTGTGTAAACAGCGGAAGTCCTATTATAATTCTAGTCTTAAGGATTAAAATTCTCAATGGAAATAGATAAGCAGCGTAGTAAAACGATCAATGTTCGTTATGATTATGCAAGTATTTGTGAGATTACCTTGCCGTGATCGATATCCAACCTCTTCCGGCCCGGAATTTCGAGCTGGCGAGAATCAAGCCCCATACAGTGAAGAATCGTGGCGTGAATATCGGTAACATAATGGCGATGTTCAACCGCGTGAAAACCAATTTCATCGGTAGTACCGTGTATGGTTCCCCCTTTAATTCCGCCCCCCGCCATCATGACCGAGAACCCATAGATGTGATGATCCCTGCCATCGGAACCTTGAGTGCCCGGAGTTCTACCAAACTCGGAGGCGAAAACAATAAGAGTTTGATCAAGCAGGCCCCTACGCTTTAGATCTTGAATCAACCCTGCGATAGGCTGATCGACCTTGGCACAGTTAGAGGAATGGTTAGCTTTTAACCCGCCGTGGGCATCCCAAGCCCCCGCGCCACCTGCACCGTGCTGCACCTGAATAAATCGAACGCCTCGTTCAACAAGCCTACGGGCAGCAAGCATCTGGTTGCCAAAATCACGGGATGCGGGCTTATCGATCCCATAGATTTTCTTGGTCTCTTCGGTTTCTGTAGAAAAGTCCATCACTTCAGGGAGAGATTTTTGCATACGAAATGCAAGCTCGTAGCTTTTGATGCGGGCAGCAAGTGCCTGATCGTTGGGGTATTCCACGCCACGAATAGAATTAAGTTTCCCCACGAGGTCGAACCCCAGCTTTTGTTCGCTAAGCGAAATAGCTCGTTCGGGCTTACCAAAGTCAAGTGGGTTGTTGGCATCAACACGAGTAGGAACCGCATCGTGCATAGGTCCAAGATAATGGCCATCCTTCTTGTTCCAATACTCACGGCTGCCCATACTAATAAACTGAGGAAGATTATCATTAAGAGAGCCAAGCCCGTAATGCACCCACGCCCCTAGAGTTGGGTATTCTCCATCGAGCATATGCCTACCTGAATGAAACTGTGTTTGAGCCCCGTGGTTATCATCGGTGGTGTACATCGATCGAACGATGGAAATATCATCTGCGCAATTTCCGAGGTAGGGTAACCAATCGGAAACATCCATCCCACATTGACCGCGCTTTTTGAACCCTACTTGTGTGGGAAACAACTTGTTTCGCTGCTGACCGTTGGCATCGTTGACCACAGTAACTCGGGCCAGTTTTAATTTCTCTGGGTCTTGGGTGCTTTTATACGGGGTTTCGCCTATCGACTTCCCTGCATATTTATCTAGCTCGGGCTTGGGATCAAAGGTTTCAAGATGGCTTACCCCACCATTCATAAATAACCAGATCACACTTTTAGCCTTGGCGAAGGGAAGTGCTTTGCCATCGGGTGGCGACCAAGCAGCAGGGGCCTCTGCCCGAGTAACTCCATCGCTTTGCAGCATAGCCCCTAAGGCCAAACCAGTAAAACCCATTCCCATATCTGATAGGAATGCTCTGCGCTGCGTGAATTGAGGTAATTGGTTCATGGCGTAGCCCCTTTAGTTTATCGTACGGTTACAAAGTCGTTGTGATTAATCAGAGTGTGAATCAACAAAGATCTACCTCTAGAATTCCCCACTGCTTTCTGAGTTGTAGCATCGACATTTTTCCACGATGCCAGTGCCTTCAAACATTCAAATATTTCCTCTGCTGTTGGATCGCTTCCTAATAAAAGTTTGAATGCGGAGGTAATGAATACGGTATCGGGTTCTTTAGCAAGTTTAAGTTCTAGCCTTGCGTGAATCGCTTCTGACATTGTCCAAGCGATTTTACTGTTGGAAAGAGTAAGCGCCTGCTGAGGTAGAATACTCTCATCCCTACGATAGCATTCAAGCACATTGGCATCATCAAACTGCATTAAGAAGCGATCGTGCTCGTTATGAGATTGGAAGAAATAAAGGGCTCGCCTGGTGGAGTCATTTTGTGCTGCGGGGGGAACGGTAGGGCCACCTAAAGTGAGATCGAGTTTGCCCGCAAGTTGTAACATAGAATCGCGAACCGCTTGAGCTTCTAGCCTTTTAGGATTAGCGTGCCAAAGCAATTTGTTATCTCGATCGATTGCAATATTCTTTTCGTGATTTAAAGTGGAAGATGCCATCTTATAGGCATTTGAGGTAACCATTATGCGGTGTAATCGTTTCATATCCCAGTTGTTTTGCATAAAGTCTGCTGCAAGCCAATCGAGCAATTCGGGGTGAGAGGGAAGCGCCCCCTTTCGTCCGAAATCGAAAACAGTATCAACCATTGGCTTGCCAAAATGGCGCGTCCAGATGTGATTGACCGCAACTCGGGCGGTTAATGGGTTCGATTTTTCAGTCATCCAAGATGCAAGTGCAGAACGCCTACCCGAACTGGTTTTAGGATAAGGCTTATTGCGAGATACTTCAGTTTCTAAGTTGGATTCCAAGGTTTTAATCGAACCCTTGAGCGGAGCAAATAGCTCTGAAGGGATGTTTAAGTTTTTGGTTGCAGTTTCGATTGCTTTTGCAGCAGCTTCTACTTTCTTCTTGGCTACATCTTCTTTACCCTTTGCAGCAGTTTGCTGTTCAATTTCTGCTTGGATTAAATCAAGCGTGGCTTTTACTAATGCTGTTTTCTTTTCTAAAGTTGCAGCAGCTTTTGCTTTGGTTTTGGTTGTCTCGGTGCTAGGTTCAAGCACCTGTGCTTTGGTTGCTTCAAAGCGTGCATCTAAAGTTTTATCTTCTTCTTGAGCAACTTCTAGAGCAACAGTTGCGGCTTTGATTTTCTTTTCAAGCAAAGGCTTTTCATCTTCTTTTTTTGATAATTTCAATGCTTCTTGAGCTAGTTGTAATGCTTTGTTTGCAAGTTCTAATTTTGTGTTGGATGCGAGTTTGCTGTTTTCATAGGTGACAGGTCGGATTTCTGGTGCCCTTGCCTCTGCGGGTAATACTACTGGTACTATCTTTAATTCTTCTCGCTTAAGAAACGCTGGTAAGCCCGGTGCTATTGATTTATCCTTCTTCGGATTCTTCTCATCTCCCCTAACCAATAGCCAAGTAGGTGCATCTAAATTACAATCGAACACTCTAGGAATTCCATCCTTTTCAAAATCGGTCTCGCCCTTCACCATATCTGTCCTAACCTGATAAGGCTCAAAGAAGGCACGAAGTTGATAATATTCTACCTGCGCTATCGGGTCGTACTTATGATCGTGGCATTTAACACAGTTGATGGTCAGGCCCATAAAAGCTTTAAAGGTGTGCTCGACGGTTTCTTCCATCCAAGAATTTCGATTGAACTTAAAATATTGGCGTGCGAGAAAACCCGTGGCTCTAACTTTTTCAAGATCATTCGGGTAAAGCTCATCTGCTGCTAGCATCTGACGCAGCATCTCATCGTAAGGGATATTATTATTGAGAGATTCAATCACCCAGTCGCGATAATGCCAAATATGCTTTTGACTGTTACGAAGTTCTGCACCCAAACCCCACCAGTCGGTGTAACGCCAAATGTCCATCCAATGCCTGCCCCAGCGTTCGCCATACTGTTTGCTTGCGATTAATTTATCTACGACTTTTTCGTAGGCATCGGGAGAAGAGTCATTAAGGAAAGACTGATAATCCTGTTCAAGTGGTGGTAAGCCAGTTAGATCAAGATACAATCTTCGCAGAAGGGTTTGTTTGTTTGCAGGAACCTGAGGGGTTAGGTTTTTATTCTTCCAAGCAAGTTGGGTGAAGAAATCGATTGGGTTGGTGTTTGCAGGAATATTAGTTTTAACGGGAGAGTTAAAAGCCCAATGATCTTTAGGGCTGACCTCGGGCTTATCATCTTTGGGGCTAGGGGCACCAGCTGCGATCCAGCGTTCAATAGCTTGAATCTGAGCAGGAGTAACAGGTTCGCCTTCGGGTGGCATACGCTCGGTTTCTTCCAAAGAAGTAATGCGGGCGATTAAATGGCTATCTTTCGGTTTTCCTACATTTATGATTTTCGTTTTGCCATTCCCTGCGCTGATGAATTCGACGGTATCGAGCCGTAGTTTGCTGTTTTGCTTTAGCGCACCGTGACAAGAATAGCAGCGTGATTGTAGCAAAGGTTTGATCACTTTTTGGTAATCATCAATTGGGTCAATTGCAAAAGTTAAGTTCAAAAGTAAGAGGGTATGTAAAATCATAGTTTTAAGTCTTGGTAGGATCGATATTAAAGCTTATTTATCATAACCATTGGTGCGAAGAAATGCCAGAATAAACAGGATAATTGCAGGGCACAAAGGTTGAACTAAACTATTTATCTTTCAGGTTTTTAGTGCCTTTTCTGAAGTATTGATTGTAATGTTTATTAGGAATCGAGCTTAATTTGTTTTAAATGCTAGGGCTATAACTATGTTCAAATATCTTGTAATAATTCTCTTTCTTGTAGTTTCAGAAACATTTCAATACGGTTTTGCCCCAAGCTTAATTTTTGCAGCAGAGCCAAAAACGAATGTTATCGTCATCCTTGCAGATGACCTAGGTTGGGCTGATTTATCTTGTTATGGCAACCCATTTCACGAAACCCCTCATCTAGATCAAATGGCAAAAGAGGGCGTTCGATTTACTAACGCCTATTCTGCCTGTACCGTTTGTTCACCAACTCGGGCAGCCCTCTTATCAGGCCAATACCCCGCTAGGCTTCGTGTTACCGATTGGATTCCGGGCCATATCCCTGCCAATGCCAAACTTAACTCCCCCGATTGGATCAAACAACTTCCACTTAATACCAACACCATCGCTGAATATTTTTCAAAGCAGGGATACTTTTGCGCATCGGTAGGAAAATGGCACCTAGGCAACGAAGACTCTTATCCCGAGAAACACGGCTTCTTGGTAAACATTGCGGGGACAAATAAAGGTCAGCCACCTAGTTATTTTTCCCCTTATAACATTGCAACCCTTCCTGATGGCCCTAAGGGGGAATACATCACCGACCGATTAACCGATGAAGTCATTAAGTTGATTGACCAGAATGTTGCAAAACCTTTTTTCATTTATCTACCTCATTTTGCGGTTCATACTCCGCTTCAGGCAAAGGAGCAACTTGTTGCAAAATACAAAGCAAAGGCAGGTTTGAAAACCAGCCCAGTTTACGCTGCGATGCTAGAATCTTTAGACGAAAGCGTAGGTCGGATTCGCAACCATTTAAAAAGTAAGAAACTTGATCAAAACACAACCGTAATATTTACTTCCGATAATGGTGGGCTCAGTGATCTATTCAATAATGGTACGAGAAGGCCGGGGCCAACCAGTAATTTACCCTTGCGATTAGGTAAGGGATCTCCTTATGAAGGAGGAACCCGTGTGCCATTCATTGTTTGTTCATCGAAAATTTCCAAGGCCGGAAAGATCAGCAAGGTGCCTGTGATGTCGATCGATATTTTGCCTACGGTATTAGAGATTGGATTGGGGCAAAAACCAGAAGGGATAAGTGATGGGAAAAGTATAGTGCCCGCATTACAGGGAGCAGAGACCTTAGGCCGTGATGAACTTTTTTGGCATTACCCTCATTATCATCCGGGTGGGGCTACCCCCTACTCTGCGGTTCGCCAAAACAATTGGAAATTGATTCATACTTATGAAAAAAATAAGTTTGAACTTTATAACCTTGAAACCGATCCTTATGAAACGCAAGATGTTTCAGGTTCAGAAACTACACTGGTTAAAACCCTTAGTGCAAGGCTAGATGCTTGGCGCAAAGATGTGGCAGCTCAACCCCCTGTGCCCAACCCAAAGTACAACCCATCTATACCCGAAGATGGAACTAAAAAAGACCAGAAAAAACAAGGAAAGTAAAACGATGCGTTCTATTATTTTACTATATACTTTCTTATTGCTTACCTCCACTTCATTATTTGCACAATCAAGACCTGATATTGTTTTTATTCTTGCAGATGACCTGGGGTTTTCTGATATCGGTTGCTATGGTGGTGAAATTCGTACCCCTGCACTTGATAATCTTGCTAATTCAGGCATTCGCTTTAGGCAGTTTTATAACGCTTCTCGATGCTGCCCAACTCGCGCTTCTCTTCTTACGGGCCAATATGCACACCGCGTTGGACTTAAAACTAATGGCAAAAGTTTAAGCAAATCAGGAGTTACCATTGCTGAACTCCTTAAAGCTTCGGGGTATCAAACTTCGATGTCCGGGAAATGGCACCTTTCCTTCACGCCTCAGCTTCAAGATAAAAATCTACATCAACAATGGATTGATCATAGGCACGGTAACGATTTACCTTTTGCTCCGCTTGATTCTTATCCGGTAAGAAGGGGGTTTGACAGGCACTTTGGCATCATCTGGGGTGTGATCAATTATTTTGATCCCTTTTCCCTAGTAGATGGCACCACAACTGTAAAAAATGTTCCTGAAAACTTTTACATCACTGATGCGATTACAGATCACGCAGTTAATGCGGTGCAAGATTTCTCTAAAAACGAAAAACCTTTTTTCCTTTATGTTGCACATTGTGCGCCTCACTGGCCCTTGCACGCCCTGCCCGAAGATATTGCCCGTTATAAAAATGTTTATAAAGAAGGCTGGCACGCTTTACGCGAAAATCGTCATAAACAACTCAAGAAAATTGGGGCGATTGGCACCCAAGAAATTGTCAAGTTGCAAGGCATTGGTAATGATTGGGATTTACTTAACCCACAAGAAAAAGAAATAGCCCAGACCAAAATGGCTGTCCACGCTGCGATGGTTGATCGTATGGATCAAGGGATTGGTAAAATTGTTGCTGCGCTAAAAAACGCAGGAAGATTTGATAATACCTTAATCATTTTTCTTTCAGATAATGGCGCTTCCCCTGAATCAGTTGGCCAACCCGGGTATGACCGGTCTTCTATGACTCGTGGTGGAAAGCTTATGCAATACAGCGGTTTTAAACCTGCGGATATTGGTGCTCAAACCACTTATTCTTCTATCGGTTCTTGGTGGGCTAATGCGGCAAACACCCCGTGGCGCTACTGGAAAAAGGAATCGTATGAAGGGGGAATTCATACGCCTATGATAGTTCACTGGCCAAAGGTTTTAAAATCTAATGGAGGAAGTTGGAACGATTATCCCGGCCATGTAATCGACTTACTCCCCACCTGCTTAGATGTTGCAGGGTTAAAATATCCCGCCAACTTTAATGGTAATCTTCTTGGAGATTTAGATGGGCAAAGCCTTATGCCAGCACTGTTAGGCAAAATAAAACAACGCCAAGCCCCTTTGTTCTTCGAACACGAAAGAGGTAGGGCGGTCCGTAAGGGAGATTGGAAATTGGTTGCTTCTTCTCTTCCTAATTCTAAGTGGGAACTTTTTAACCTTTCTAAAGATCCTTTTGAAAAATATGATCTCGCTGCTTCAGAAGTAACCATTAGAGATGAACTTATTACTTTATGGAATGAGTGGGCAAAAAAGATCGGTGCCCAAACAAAAATGTCTCCCTGATTTAGGAAGACATTTGTTTAGGAAGACATTTGTTTAGGAAGACATTTGTCTAGGAAGACATTTGTTTAGGAAGACATTTGTTTAGGAAGACATTTGTCTAGGAAGACATTTTTTAAATTTATCAGACTAAACTTTCCTTAATATTTCACTTCAACACCAAAGGTCATACCTTGTGCCCAAATCCCAGATGGGGAATAATTCATCTCGGGGCGCGGGGTACCTACTAAAGGTTGCCCATTCCGTTGGCTCGTGTTGATTACCGAATCAACTGCTGCGCCTGGCCTTAAAACACTCGTCCAGTAAAAGTAATCGTAACCTGCATAAAGCTGAAGGTGCTTGGTGACATCATAGCCTAGCCTACATTGCAATTCGGGTATCGCAGAGAATGCAGAGTAGTTGAACATCGAACTGTTCGATGGCTGAGAATAGACAAAACCATTAGTCGGGTTTCCTACAGGCGAACCATTAATGGAAGTCGACCGTGAGCCAGAGATTGCGATATTCTGCTGTGTTTGTCCGAGGGCAATTTTTCCAAGGGCACTGGCGTGAAAGCGCTTCCAATCGTAGCGAACGCCCCCGCCCACTTGAACCCCATAAAACCAATTACGGGTCAGGTATTGATCCACACCTTGAACCCCTGCGATGTTGTTACCGGAGGATCGTTGAGAATCAAAGGAGTAAACTAGATTTTCTTCCAGTTCGGTAAACTTTCCACCAAAGAGTAGTTCGGAAGAAAAGCCGTTCCCTACTTCTCCAAACCTAGCTTTGGCATTCGCTTCGCCACCGGAAAGTTTGCTGTAGGAATAGATGCCGATTTGGCTAGAGGGAAGATTATTAAGGTCGTTATGAACCGTAGCGAAGATGGAACTAGCGGTACCATTGGTGTTAAAGAATGGAGCGGTAACAATGGGTTGTCCAGCACCAGTTGAGGCGCTGTAATTAAAAGAGCGTTGCTCCATAATAAAGGCGGAGCCTTCGAAGCTGAAGATTTTATCATCATCGAGGAAGAACCCAGCATTCATACGGATGCCCGAAAAAGGACCGTAATCCATACCGTTACTATTGTTGCCACCTAAAAGGATTTGAGTCCCAGGCTGGCCAAGCGCTCCGGGAACAGCATCGTTTGGTGAGCCTGCTGTGATCATGGTGGTGGGCAGGGGTCCATTTTTAATGCGCCAATTCAAATAATCTACACCTACCCAGAAATGATCCATCTGATCAAGAAAATAACTCTTTGGTATAGGGTTGGTGATGGCATCAAGTGGTTCTGGAAGAGAAAAAACTTGTTTTGGTAAACTACCCGGTACTTGAACCGAATTGGTTTCTTCAGATTTGTTTTCTGGTTTTATTAGGGTTTCTTCTGCAAGTGCGAAACCTACTATGCCTGCTGCAATGCCAAACCAAACTGGGAATCCTTTCCCCATGTTTGACTCCTCTAAACGGTAAAAGTTCAAGGTGCCTATTAATTCTTGTAATTGTAGAATCGACATTTAAAGTGATTAAAAGATGGTAGAAGGCAAGTCGGTACTTGTTTTTGCCGTTGCTCTGAAGATGCAATGATTACAGCCATTATAATCGGAAGTTTATTGTGAAATATTTCCGTAATTTAGGAAGTTTGTTCCTATTATAACAAGAGCCTTTACTTTCCATAAAGTAGGTTTTCTTTGAATGACATTATAAATTCTTTCGCTCTAGGTCCTGAAATTCCTTCTATGAAACCTTCGATTGAGCAACTTGAAGTCTGGGATAAACTTTATAATTGGCACCCTTTTACGCCTATGGCGGAGTACCTTGAAACTAAACCGATTATGATTACTCGGGCTTCTGGTTTTTTTTTGTTCGATCAGTTTGAAAAAAAATATATCGATGGCTTTTCTTCTCTTTGGTGTAACCTGCATGGCCATCAAGTGCCCGAGCTTGATGCTGCACTTTCTGAACAAATGGGTAAGGTTGCTCATAGTACTTTCCTTGGACTTTCTAATGAACCTGCTACCCTCCTTTCTAAAAAATTAATTGAGATTGCACCATCTGGATTGACTCGCGTTTTTTATTCTGACAGCGGGGCTACCGCGGTTGAAGTTGCTTTGAAAATGGCTTTCCAATTCTGCCACCAAACTCAACCACCTCTTCCAAATAAAAAGTTGTTCCTTTCTTTTGGCCTTGCCTATCACGGCGATACGATGGGAAGTGTAAGCATAGGCGACCTTGGTCAATTTCACGATATGTTTAAGCCTTTGCTATTCCCTACTATTAAAGCACCTGCTCCTTTTTGCTATCGCTGCCCTTTAAAACTACAGCGCGATAGTTGTAATATGGCTTGTGCTTTAGAACTCGAAAAGCTTGTTGAAGAAAATGCGGATCAGCTTGTTGCGGTAATCATAGAACCGTTGGTACAAGGAGCCGCTGGTATGGTTACAGCACCTGCGGGTTTTTTAAAAAGAGTTCGCGAAGTTACAAAAAAAAACAAGGTGTTATTAATTGCAGATGAAGTTGCGGTTGGGTTTGGGAGAACAGGTACACTTTTTGCCTGTGAACAGGAAGAAGTCGTGCCTGATTTTCTCTGCTTAGCAAAGGGGATAACCGGGGGCTATCTGCCTCTTGCTGCTACGCTTACCACCGAGTTAATATTCAATGCGTTTTTAAACCAACCGGGCCAGCCAGATAAAACTTTCCAGCACGGCCATACCTTTACCGCAAATCCATTAGGTGCTGCGGTAGCGATTGCTAGCTTAAATCTTCTAACCAAAGAAAATGGAACTTTGGAAAAAGTGGCTGCAAAAGGCCACAGATTACAGCAACATCTTGACAGACTCAAACAATTCTCATTCGTAGGCGATATTCGTAGGGTCGGCTTGATGATTGGTATTGAAATCGTCCAAGATAAAGCTACCCGTTTGCCTTTTCATATTAAAATGAAGGCTGCTCATAGAATTTGTCTGCTTGCAATCGAGCAAGGTTTAATGATTCGGCCTTTAGGAGATGTAGTTGTGGTTATGCCACCTTTGGCAATACCTGAAGAAATGCTGGATGTAATCGGAGAAGTTCTTTACAATTGTTTTATGGAATTTTCACAACAAATAGCCAGCCAAGAGGGCTAATTTTTATGGCGGGCTTTTTTATCACTGGTACTGATACGGGCGTAGGCAAAACTTGTTTTGCTTCTCTTCTTGCTTATTGCCTTTTTCAAAAAGGGGTTAAGGTTAAGGTTTGTAAGCCCGTTGCAACTGGTGCTAATCTTCACCCCTGTGGAAATCTTATTGCGGATGACACCCTTGCTTTAAGCCAAGCTGTTTCAGATCCGGACTTTAAAGCTATTACGCCCTTTTGCTTTGAAACCCCTGCAAACCCAGCACTCGCTGCAAAACTAGCAGGAAAAAAATTACTCTTTCAAGATTTGGTGAACGCTGTAAAAATACGAAGTACGGATAATGACTTTATGATTGTAGAAGGTGTGGGCGGGCTTCTTTGCCCCCTGACAGAAAACGAAACAATCGCAGATTTAGCTCGCGAGTTGAATTATCCGTTGTTGATAATCGCCCGTCGAAGCTTAGGGACATTAAATCATATTTTTCTGACCCTTGAAGTCGCGAAAAGTCGGGGGCTAAATATCGCAGGGGTTATTATGTCGGAAACTCAACCTTGCGATGACTTGGCTGCAAAGTTTAATCCAACTGAATTCACATCCCGTTCTGATGTGCCTTTACTTGCGGTACTGCCTTTTGAAGCAGATGCCAATAAGCTTAAGAGTCGTGAAATCGTTGCAGCAATAAATTGGCTCGAAATAGCAACAAAAATGAATTTAAATGTTTCCCATACACCAAATAAAAAGTGTTCTCAACCCTACGAAAAGGTAAGATAGTTATTATGGAAATATATCATTTTAAATGTGTATCCTGTAGCAAACTAATGGGATTAACCAAAGAGTTTTTGGGAAAGCAAGTGCGCTGCCCACATTGCCAAACAATTCAAATTGCACCGTTTGTCGATCCCCCACCTTCTAATAATGAAGTTCCTCGCGAAGAATCCTTTGGTCAAAATAATCAAAGTTCAAATATTGAACCTGAAACATCGGAATTACCTTTTACCCAAACTTCGGTAGAGTCGACTACGGTACCAAATGAAGATGCCGGAACTACGCAAGTTTTGCCCTTTCCTTCCAAGTCAGAATCTGCTCAACAAGTACCTCCATTTTTTGCAGCAGCAAATGAAGTAGCTACAGAAGCCAAAAGTGAAATAAGTTTTGAAAACAACGCTTTTGCTAATGCTTCTAATGCCCCTTTAGGCGCCCCTTGGGATAACGCCCCGTCGGTAACAGGCGAGGCTGCAAAGAAAAGAGCCCCCGTTTCTAAATCGATGGCAATGCCCATCATTTTCTTCTCGCTTCTTTCTTATAGCATGATGGCAACCGCAATTTTGGTTTTGGTGCTGTTTCGGGTTAATGCGACTCCGAAACATCCTCTTGAGTTTATTCCCGATGTTGATGGCGATAACCCTGGTGCTAAGCGCACAAAAATACGATTTAACAATGATAAAGAAAGAACCCTGGTGCCACTTCCTAGGCATTTAAAAACTAAAATGGGTCAAGTGATTCGAGTGGGAGAGTTAGAAGTTACTCCCTTGGCGTTAGAAAAAACCAAGGTAGGTGTTTTAGTCTCTGGGTTTTCAAAACCAGAACCTTGCAAAGATGATTCCCTTATCTTGAAATTAAAATTAAAAAATGTCTCAGCAGATCAAAGTTTTTCTCCCCTTGACTACTATTTCAATCGAAAATGGAAAGAGAAAACTAGAAATAATTATCCCCCCCCATTTACTATGGTGCAACTGGGTAGCGAAAATCCAGAAAAATCTTTTTTCGGCGGGCCTGCAAAATGGCTGCCTTTAGCCCTTTCGGGTGGCAAAAGCTCTCAATCCACTCGTGAAACCGTCGAAGGCGGAAATTTAAATAAATCTCTTGATCCGGGCGAAGATACCACCGCTTTTCTTTGTACCGATGGCGATGATGAAGCCACTCAATCTATCTTTAACTATAAAGGGCCTATTCTTTGGCGTATTCAAGTTCGACGAGGGCTTGTTGAGGTTGGCTCTAAGCAGATTCCGGCTAGTGCTGTTATAGGCGTTGAATTTAGTATTACAGATATTAAGCCTTTGGTAGAGGGCTGATTTATTATTTTACATATCTTAACCATCAAATTATTAAGATTATCTTAATGTTGGTCTTGTTTAGGTCTAATTATTTTCTGTTTTTTTATTTTTCCCTATTGTTGTTTTATTCTTAACTTGTAACTATTAATAGTAATAAGCTTGTTAATTCGCTCTCATAATTAGTTTTGGTTAAATTAGTTTTGGTTATCAAGTTGTTTCTTTGTCGCTGGTACGCCTAGTTCTAGCGAAACTGTTTGGTTTTTATGTTACAGCTCTGATTGTCAGACTGTAGATTTATTTTTTAGGAGGAAGACTTTTAAAAGGTCTTTTTTATACTATGAAGTTGACTCGTGCATCTAGTTACGCTCTCCACGCCCTTTCTTACATGGCTACCCAAAAATCGGATAAGCCTGTTGCTTCGCACCACATTGCACAAGATCGTGGCATCCCTGAACGATTTTTGCTCAAGGTTTTGAAGCCTCTTGTCTCTACCCGCGTTCTTATGTCTGTTAAAGGACCAAACGGCGGTTACAAACTTACCAAAGATCCTTTCAAAGTTTCTTTGCTGCACATTGTTGAAGCGGTTGATGGCCCAATTCGTGGCATGGCTCCTTTTGCTGAAGATGTTGGTGGACCTCTTAACAATAAGCTAGAAAGCATCTGCAAAATTGCTGCTGAAACTCTTCGTAAAAGCTTAGAAAAGGTTTCTTTAGCGGAACTTGCTGGCGTTCGCAAAGGTAAGTAAAACTCGAGTAACTCGGCTTTTTTGCCGGTTCCTCAGATTTTATCTTGGTTTTTCTCTTTGGGGGGCACCTATCATTAGGCGCTCCCCTTTTCTTTTTGCCTGTAATTTTGTAATTCATTATTATGGCGTTACGCATTTCCAACATCAGGCTGACTGTCGAAGAGCCGGAATCCTTGCTTCTGGATAAGCTTGCTCGTTCGCTAGGAATTGCTACCTCGGATATCTTACGCTGGCGTATCTTACGCAAAAGCCTAGACGCTCGTGATAGGCAGACCCTTCAGTTTGTTTATAGTGCCGAAGTTCAAACCAGCGATGAAATGAAAATTCTTAGCCATAAGCCAAGGTTTCCTTCTGTTTCCATTGAAACTTATTCGGAAGAACCCTTCGTTATGCCCCCGTGTGGAATGGGTGCTATTACTAATAGGCCTGTAGTCATTGGTTCGGGTCCGGGAGGCCTTGCAGCAGCTTATTTTCTTGCTGAAATGGGATACAAACCTATCTTACTTGAAAGAGGCAGGCCTGTACGCGACAGAATTCACGATGTTAATCAGTTTGATGAAGGGGGAACTTTTAACCCCGAAAGCAATTATTTATTTGGCGAAGGTGGCGCTGGTACCTTTAGCGATGGAAAACTTACTTACCGTGGTTCTGGCCCTGATGTTACTCGTATTCTGCAAATGTTCGCTGATAATAAAGGTAAACCCTCGGTTCTTTATGACTTCAGGCCGCACTTAGGCAGTAATCGCCTTCCTGCCGTTGTTAAATCTATTCGTAGAAAAATTGAAGCTCTAGGCGGCGAAGTTCGCTTTTCCTGTAAAGCCGAAGACCTTGATATCGCAGATGGCATCACCCGGGGGGTCTTTACTTCTTCAGGTTATATTCCTGCCAACATTGTTATTCTTGCCATCGGCCATAGTGCCCGCGATACTTATAATGCGCTTTATAACCGTGGCATCTTGATGGAACAAAAGCCTTTTCAAATGGGTGTTCGTATTGAACAACCTCAAGAAATTGTCAATCAGGTAAAGTATGGGTCATCCGATTTAGATAAAGTTATAGGTGCTGCTGATTACAGTTTGGTTGCAAATGGGAAATACGACCTGTTCACTTTTTGTATGTGTGCGGGTGGTTATATTATGCCTAGTGTTTCGGAACCGGGGGCTTTTTGCACCAATGGTATGAGCCTTTCAAAACACGATTCACCTTATGCTAATAGTGGTTTGGTAGTAACAATTAACCCGAAGGATTTTGGAGGCAATCACCCTCTTGCTGGTGTGTATTTTCAAGAAAAATATGAAAAGCTTGCCTTCTTAGCAGGGAAGCAAGATTACCTTTGCCCTATTCAAGGTGCAAAAGATTTTCTTGGCGGTAGAATCGCCGCTGCTACACCCCCTTCCAGTTATCCTCGGGGAACCATTGGAACTAATCTTGAATCCATTTTACCTTTGCAGGTTATCGAAGCCTTGCATCACGGGCTACCCATTATGGATCGGAAATGGCAAGGAAGGTTTCTTAAGGAAGCGACCTTGGTTGGGCCAGAATCGCGTGGTAGTGCGCCTGTAAGAATTGTTCGTGACGCTATATCAAGACAAAGCCCATCTTCAATAGGATTATACCCCGTGGGAGAAGGTGCGGGCTACGCAGGCGGCATTGTCAGCGCTGCACTGGATGGCCTGCGCACCGCAATGAGCATTGTTTCCGCCTACGCTCCAATTTCTTAAAAATCCTCAATAATTAGGCTACCCCAGCAAGCTCTAGGTGATTAGAGCCTAAGATTTCGGGGTGTTGCGGAGATTTAGAAGCATCCATCGGGTGCCAAAGGCAAAGCCCATTAGTCGCCCTTTCCATTAAAATTCTTATTTTCTCCTCGGTGCCTGGAATAGCACGGGTTGGCTCAAGAGAAAGCACGGATGTTGTTACATCTACCCCCGCCCCTTTTTTTGCAAACTTACTGGTCGATGGAAAAAGGTTTCGCACTTCTGGATTGTAATAACAGCAATAGCAAAGGCCCCGAGGGCGGTTGGCACGAACTTTATTGCAACTACGGCAAATCATAGTAGGTCTCCCTAAAAAATTAGTTGTTGGTAAATAATGGTGAAGATGGATTGATTGTTACTTGGGATTTAATTGTGACTTTTCGTGCTTTTATTTCTCTGCGCACTTCTTTTAACAATTCCTTGCGCATCAATTGCCGTGGCGTTTTATCAAACCATTCGATGAACCCTTGTGCAATGTTTACTGCCCCAAGTTTTTGCGCAGCAGCTTCTTTTAACCGGTTGTGGAATTCGGTAACTTCAGCAACCGAGAATAACCCTTCTCCTTCTTTGCCTATGTAAGCGAGCAAACCAGTAGCGACAGCAGGAACATCCCAAAATCCTGGGATAAGTTTTGGGAAAACAACACAACCTTGAAGTAAAGCTGGGTCATCTTGCTGGATGCCAGATTTCAAAGCTTCAAGAGCGGAGAAAGAAAGTAAGGGTGCGAAACCCTTCCTAAAAATAAAGCGCCAAGTTTCCATAGCAAGCCCCCTAAGAATTACTTTTCCTGTTTACTAGGAAGTGCTAAACACCTCCTATACCTATAGTGTAAATAAGTACACTTATTTAACAAGCGAGGAGACCTGTTTATAAGGTTTAAAATGGCTTTTATTTAATAAAAGTATACAACAGTTATTTAAATTAATATCGTAAAGTATACTTTAATATACATTCTGAGCTTGGCTCATCTGTTACGGAGGCGGTTTCTGCTTTTGCTTTCATCTTTACTAAGTGCTGGGGGTGCAAAAAAAATCTGCACCAAGCTTAAGATTGCTTGCCCGCATTTTCTCCCCTAACATTAAGAATTGAAGTTGCGCTTTTAAAAACCAATTCTGCGGAGGCCTTTCTGTGCAAAACTACTTTGCTGCATTTTTATCTTTGATAGTTCTTTCTTTCTCACTCTTCTCACAAGAAATCGATGGGCCTAAAAATATTCAGCTCCAAGTTGATAAAAACGACCGCAATGCTCTTGTTTTCTTACCACCTAAATCGAATGCCAGTTCTCCGGTGGTATTTGTTTTCCACGGCCACGGCGGTACCGCAAAGAATGCTGCAAAATCATTTGCAATTCAGAAGCATTGGCCCGCTGCAATTGTCGTTTATATGCAAGGGTTGAACACCCCAGGGAAATTGACCGATCCGGAAGGAAAAAAATCAGGCTGGCAGCATAAACTTGGTGCTGAAGGCGACCGCGATCTTAAATTCTTTGATGCACTCTTAACCCACCTCCGCAAAGATTATAAAGTCGATGATAATAAAATCTACTGTACGGGCCATTCTAATGGGGGTGGATTTACCTACACCCTGTGGCAAACCCGAGGTGATGTTTTTGCTGCGGTTGCACCCTGTGCAAGTGTTGTAGTTAAGCTTGATGCAATTCCCAAGCCTTGTATTCACTTTGCGGGTGAGAAAGATCCTTTAGTAAAGATTGAATGGCAGAAAAAGACAATCGAAAGTGTAAAAGAAATTAATGGGTGTAATAGCGCAGGTGAAGAATGGGCCAAATATTGCATCCTTTTTCCATCATCGAAAAACACACCTTTGGTCGCTTGCATTCATCCCGGTACCCATCAGTTTCCCGACTTTGCACCAGAACTTATGGTGAAGTTTTTTCAAATTCACACGAAGCCTTCTTCTAAAAAGTAAACTAGAAAATTAATCGATGTGAGGAAGAACTCCACGATGCACTTGGCCGCTTCGTATGATGAAAAACCGTGCAGGTTGAAAAGTGGAAAGTTCTGGGTGATTAAGCACGAAAGAAATATTTTCGATACTGATCATTTCCCATTGATGCAGGCCAACAAGAATATCGCCCTTTAAAAACCCAGCCCTTGCTGCAACGCTTTCGGGTCGAATGTCGGTAATAAGTAACCCGCCGTGCAGTTGACCATTGGCTTTCGTAACGGCCTCCGAGCCTATGCCTTGCACCTTAACGCCCATCCTTCGCCAAACCAGTTCGTTAACCGAAATCGCAGGCTTACCTTGATCTAAGGTAATCTCAACTTGTAATTCAGAACCATCCCTACGGAATCGAACCATCACCTTATCGCCCGGATTTTTATCAACCAAGGCTCGTTCTAAATCAAGGCTAGATTTAACAGCATAATCTTCAATAGAAACCAGTTCATCGCCCTTGATAATACCTGCTCGAAAACCAGAGGTTCCGCCTTCAACCGCATCAACCATAGCAACTCGCTGAATTCCTTCCGCCTGTTCGAGCTTAACTTCATTACGAATCCCGATGCCGTGTTTTACCAACCCACGCTTACTGCCAATTAATTCAGCAGAAACTTTAACCATCGTATCAACAGGAATAGCAAAGCCAATTCCTTGTGCTCCAGCGCGTATAGCAACATTCACTCCAACGAGTTCGCCGTGAATGTTAACCAGAGGCCCCCCCGAATTACCTGGGTTGATACTTGCATCGGTTTGGATTAATCCCTTGTAGGAAATCTCTTTGTTAAGGCTAACATCTCTGCGAGTTGCACTAACCACACCAACGGTTACGGTATGCTCGTACCCATAGGCATTGCCAATAGCAACGACAGTTTCGCCAACCATAAGGTCGGAGGCAGTACCGATAGTAATGATGGGAAGTAATTTCTTAGCATCGATTTTAAGTAAAGCTAAATCGTGTTCGGGGTCGCGTGCTAATACTTGCGCAGGAAGAGAGGTGTTATCTGCAAGTCGAACGCGCAGGATTGAAACATCTTCAACCACATGGTTGTTGGTAATGATGTAGCCACGCGCATCGATAATAATACCAGTACCCATTCCATTGACATTATTTTTAGCAGACCCAAGGACTGAAAATTCATCAGAAGTAGAAGGTTTTTCGCTTTGAATATTAACTACCGCGCCTCGAACTTTTCGTACCACCTCGGTAATAGGTGTTTGTCGTAGATTCCAATATTTGCTGGAGGGTTGAGAAGAAAAAGGAACGGGTGCGGGAGTAACTGCCTTGGCAATAGGTTGCATTTCAGCACCGATTGCAAAGCCACCCCCCATTACCGATGCAAATAAAATGAAGCTAATTTTTCGCATAGGGATTCCCGTTCGAGTCATCACTTGCACTAAATGGATTGGGGAAACTCCATAATCCCCAAAGGCGCAAGTTATGATGCACTCAAGAGTTAATTTCGGAAAAAGCCTTAGTTACGCTGTAACCTCATTTGCATTAAAAACGGATCCCTTGAGGTAACTTGAACGATGGGTATGATCAAGATAGTTTTGCGTAAAACAAGAATCTTGAGGAATTTGACTTTTGTAAGTACTAGATAAGTTATGCTAATACATAACAAAATAATTTAAGTGGAATTAATACTTTTTGTTAAAGTTTTGCCAAGCTAAAAGAAAGGAATAACGAAGATGCCTACAAGTAGAAGAAGCTTTATGACCCAAAGCGGGCTTTCATTAGCTTTTACACCTTTAGGGTTTTCGCAAGCAGAAGGCCAAAGTTCCCCCAAGATTGTAGATGGAATTATTGGAGAGACGGTCGCTCAAAGTGAAGGAAAAAAAATCTTGCAAGAAGGTGGTAATGTTGTAGATGCCATCATCACAGCAGCGGCAACTTCTGCAATAACCTCGCCACAAATGTGCGGGTTCGGAGGGTATGGTGGGCATCTCATCCTTGCTCTCGAAAATGGAAAAAAAATAACTTGCTTCGACTTCAACACTCAGGCACCCAAAGCCAGTAAACCAGATATGTTTCTTGCGTCGGGTAAACCAAATCTTGAATCACATAGCTTTGGATGGCTCTCCTTTGGAGTTCCTGGCATACTCGCTGGATTGTTTCAAGCATTAAAAAAGTATGGAACCATTTCTTGGAGGCGTGCGCTTTCTCCAGCCATCCATTATTGCGAAAATGGTTTTATGCCTTCACTTGCTCTTACCACTGCCCTTAGAAATGCAACGCGTTTATTCAAAGACCCCACCTCAAAAAAACTCTATTTCCCTCAGGGTAAACAGTCTGCTGACTCTCCCTCTTTAATTAAAAACCCAGCCTTGGCTAAACTCTTAAACGCCTTGGCGGAAGATAATAGCGTCGCACCTTTCTACCAAGGTGAATTCGCAAAAAAGTTCGCCAATTTCGTTCAAGCAAATCAAGGCATTCTTTCTTATGAAGACTTAGCTAGCTACAAAGCAATTGAATCTGAACCATTACGATTTGCTTGGAATGATTTTGAAGTTTGCACTGCCCCTCTGACTTCAGGGGGATTCACTATTTTAGAAACTCTGGGAATTCTCAAGCAATTAGATTTAAAATCGCTTGCCCCGCAAGATCAACTCTTTGCTAGAATCGAATCTCTTCGACTTGCTTGGCGCGATAGGCTTAAGTTTCTAGGTGACCCGTTGGTTTCTAAGATTCCGCAGGACAAATTTCTTTCCATTTCATACCACAAAGAAGCTGCTGAAAAAATCAGTGCCGCTGTCAAATCTGGGAAATGCCTTCCCCCCGATAAACCCACGATGACTCAGAATGGAACTATCAACCTTAGTGCTTTCGATCGCCCAGGAAATATGGCAGCGCTTACGCTAACGCACGGTGGGTATTTTGGCTCGCAAGTATCAATCGAACCGCTGGGCCTCACCTTGGGTCACGGAATGTCTCGGTTCAATATTCAGCCAGACCACCCTAATTCGGTTGCACCTAACAAACGCCCCCTTAACAATATGTGCCCTACGGTTCTGCTTCAAAATTCGAAAACTGTAGCAGCTCTAGGCGGCCGAGGTGGAAGAAAAATTCCTAACGCTGTTTTTGAAGTGGTTTTTCAGATGATCAATAACGCTAAAGAACTACCCGAGGCAATTAATTCTCCTCGAATTCATACCGAAGGAAACTTGGAAGTCGAACTAGAAAAAGAATGGCCTAAAGAATATCTCCAAGCATTAAACAACCACGGGCTTAAAACCCTGACCTCATCCTCTGCAAATGTTTCTGCAGTAGGTAAGTCAACTTCGAAAGGAACTTTCCAAGTTCTTCAAAGGTAAAAGTTAAACCTACTATTTCGCAACATTGCCTAATAATTCAAATAAGGCGCTGGTAACCTTTACAGAGGCTTTGGTTTCAAGATAACTAGAACGCGCCCGCCAAGTTTCATAACCACCTAGCTTGTGTTGTTCGAAGGTAGGCAGATAGCCGTTGTATCCGTTTGCCAAACTAATAGTGAAGGTTTGCTTCAGGGGACTTTTCTTTTTTAATTCGAGCCCTATCTCGGTAAAAACTTCGCAAGGAATGGCACAAATACCTAGTTCGCCTATTCGCATAGCTTGAATAATTACAGGAACATTCGCAGGGTATTTTGCAATTAATACTGTCTCTCTTGCATAAATTTCAGCTTGGGTATCTAGCACCGTCTTGTTGGCTTTTACGATTATTTCATTAGCCTTTGCCAGTTCCGCAGTTGTAGGAAGCCTAACGCCCAAAGAAAGTTCTTTCTGCTCAGAAGCCAAAGAAATATGCTGCTTATACTTAATATTTTTGACAGCTTTGAGAGCCGTCTTTGCGACACTATCAGCAACGATGCGGATTTGTTCCCCCGGCAAGCGTTTCCCGGGTGCCATCCCTCCAAAATTAACATTGTTCACATCGCCACTTGTCCCATTACTCATTATTCCCACAAAAGATTTATCTGCATTAAGTAAAACCCCGATTTGTTCTGCAAATGCACCAAAGTAATCGGCACTTATCGCAGGGAATCCACCTACATAATGCAAGCTATAGTTGGCAAGTAATGCAATAGGCTTGTCTTCTTTGCTAACCAAAGAAAGGACACTAACTTCAGGATCAGTTGGCCCGGCTGACTTATCAACCCGCATATTCATATAGCCGGGGTTCATAATAACTTTATCAGTAGTTTCCCCAAAAGGATTGATGTTCATCTGGCCTGGTTTGATAAGCCATCTACGATTGAAAACTTGCGTAGGGTCGGTAGCAATACCCCAGCCAATCTTTGCAGGGATAAGCCTGCGATGCGCTTCAATAATTCCACCAGCGATTTTTTTAGACAGAAAATTTGGATAATCTTTTTCTGGCTCACTTTGAAAAACACCAGTCGCTGTTGGCGCTGAATGAGTATGCGTTGCAGAACAGAGTATGTTCACCGCGGGTATTCCTATCGTTTCTGCGACTGTTTTTTTAGCATCATCAAAAACCTCTCTTGGAATCATGCACGAATCACAAACCACTATTGCTAGCTTGGTACGACTGTCATCTAGCACAATACACCTTGCATAAATCTTGTCGTGTACGGTTGTTGCTTTAAAATCTTTCATATTGCCATTGATGCTAATGGGGAGGTCGAGTGGTGTAATATCCATAGCAAATGCACCAGCTTTAAAAACAGGAGCTTGTGCAGTTGCAAATGCATTAAAAAGTAGAGTAAAAACTGAGCTAAGAAATAGAATTCGCATAGGTGATTTACCAAGGGGTTCAAGTTCAAATTTAATTGCAGTGAAATAGTGTATCAAGAAATAGGGTGCATAAGTAAAAACCCTTTACATTTCTTTAAAGTTAGAATAAAATAGTTAAATTAAATTTCATTTTTGAGTACAAATTTTATGAACATTATTCCAATCAAAAAAACTGCTTTTACCTTAATCGAACTCTTAGTTGTAATAGCGATCATAGCTATATTAATCGGCCTGCTTCTTCCTGCAGTGCAGAAAGTAAGAGAAGCTGCAAATCGTGCAACCTGCCAAAATCATCTGAAACAAATCGGATTAGCAATTCATAACTATCACGATAGTTCGACCCAGATCCCTTACAGTAGAATCGATTCAAGTTGGACTTGGGCCACTCTGATACTTCCTTACTTAGAAGAAGCTGCGCTTTTTGAACAATGGCGCGCCGCTGGGGGAAACTATTACAGCGCTTCTACCGCAACGGTTCGAATAAAGCCCGTAAAGGTTTATTTCTGCCCCGCTAGAAGATCTGCATCTAATGGAATAACTGTTAGCAGTTCAGGCGATGTAAGCGAAACCATTGCAGGGGCACCAACAACAGGGCCTAATACCTCGGGGGCACTTGGAGATTATGCGGCCTGCAATGGAGACCCTTCAGGAACTATTGATTATTACCAAGGTTTTGCTGGGCTGGTAACTGCAGGAAATCCCCCAGCAGCTAATGGCGCTTTTGTTTATCAAGGTGGGAATCTATCCTTCAAAAATATTACCGATGGCTTAAGCCAAACTATCTTCGTTGGAGAAAGGCATATTCCCCAATCTAAATATGGCGTGATTCCCGATACTTCTATTTTCAATGGAGATTGGAATGCTGCGGGTCGTAAAGCAGGGGTAGGTGTACCTATTGCTAAAGGGGCTTTGGATCCCAGTACAGGAAATTTATTTGGTAGTTATCATACCGGGGTTTGTCAGTTCGTTATGGGCGATGGTGCAGTAAAAGCGATTAATATATCAATTGATGCAACCAATTTAGGAAGGTTGGCAAATCGGGAAGATGGGCAAGTAATAACTTGGAATGATTAGCAAATAAAAAGTATCAATGTTACTTTAATTTTTCGAGCAATTCTTTAGCTTTTGCCTGATGATTAGCGCCTGATTTTTGCAATTCACTGAATCCTTTTTCCAAAATGTCTGCCTTTGCAGGATCCACTTTTCTTACCGTATTAACATAATCTGGAAAGGATGTGACTTCGCTTCGCATCGGTTGGCCTTTAGCATAGCCTTCTAACAAGGTACGAACATTAGCAAGCGGGTCTTCTGCAACTTTAACTGTGATGGTTTCATTACCAGAATTGGAACACCCTAGAACAAGAAAAACCAGAAGCAAAAGCATAACAGAAAAGTTTAAAAATTCCCGCATGAACACTTATCCTTTGGGTTTAATAGTCGCCTACCACTTGGCCATCTGCTTTATTTCCAAGTTGTTGGAAAGTAAGCAAGCTGATCGAATCTTTGATAAAGCGCAGAGAGGCATCGCCAAACAAGGAATTAACCCCACCTGTATGCATACTTCGAGGTGGAATAAGTCCAAAACCCCAATCGTGTGCCCCACCTGGGCAACAATCGCCACCCGCTGTAGGGTATTTCCAATTTGGGGTTACCGCAGTATTTAAAGCTGATTGCCCAGCAGAATACCAAGCCCAGTTCCCACCCATAGAACCTCTTACCCCCGTTGGGGCCGTTTTTGCGCTTAAACCTATGGCATCTACTTCGGCTTGAGTAGGAAAGTTTTTGTTCACAATCGAATTAAAAATCCCATTGTTTGTGTAAAAAATATCCCTTGGGAAAACACCAGTTGGACCAGATGACCCCGTTCCTGTCAAAAATTCTGAAGCAAGTATCGTGTTGGATAAGCCATCTGTGGTATCGCTCATTTTGGTATCAGTCTGGTAAGAAATCATACCATTAAATCGACTACCCGCCCAAGCAGTTTCAACACTACTTCCAGTCGACCACCCATAATTACAACCCGGTCCACCCCAACTTACAGCAGTTCTTGAAGCGGCATTCTCGGAAGAAGGGCAAATAAATACATTCAGCTTAGTATTTGCAGCAGTCCAAGTGGTAGCCCAAGCAGCGGCATTTCCCACCGCAGGGTCAACAGGCAAAACAAGTTGCTGAAAAAGTGCTGTTTGTTCCAAATAAGGTAGTAAAAGGAAATTGACACTAACCGCTTCCCAAGCATTAATGCCAATGCGGGTATAATTTCGAGGAAAAATCCGAAAAACATCATGGTAGGAATGCATTGCCAAACCAAGTTGCTTAAGATTGTTGGAGCACTTTGCTCGGGAAGCAGCTTCTCTTACTTTTTGCACCGCAGGTAAAAGTAAACCAATTAATATTGCGATGATAGCAATCACTACTAATAACTCGATTAGCGTAAAAGCTTTTTTTACTTGAGAATACATAAAAGTGTTCCTCTAAGGGTAACAACCTAAATTAAAGTAGAGCGAGTAGCGATAAACCCTTAATATCATTATGTTTTGTTAAGATTGTTAAAGCAATGCTAATTAGCTTTATTTGTTAAGATACTATTACTTTATGCACTACTTTTATAATTAGTAGGAGTTACGCAGTTGGAACTAAATCGCCCCTATTCGGGTGAAATTTGGGAAAGACAGGATGATCAGAAAAAGATGAAAACTGCCTAAACAACCAAATTATGGGCAACTGCGTAAGTCCTAAAGATTGTTTAAGCAAGATTAATATTACCAATTTGCTATGGTATTATGTATCTATATCTTTCCTTTATAAAAAGAAAAGATTCTTAAATGCTGTTGTTTGAAAAGAAAAACCCAAGTTCTCTTATTTTTTAGAAATTTCAAGCTTTACTTCAGATTTGCCCACTTCCACATTGATGATTAAACCCGACATTCCGAGATCCCCATAGCGACTTGGAATAAGCGGTTTCGGTGGCGTGGTATCACCAACGGGCGCAGGTGGGGAAATTGCAACTTTATGCTTACCGGGAACGGCACCATCATTTTGTTCAAAGGTTGAAACTTTAAAAGTTCCATCTGCACCCACTAACCCAGATGCAGAATGCTTCTTTCCATCTGCATCTGGAGTTTCAGGTTCAAGCGTAATACTATAGCCAGCAAGTTCTTTAGCAGGTTGATTATCGGTAAAGAAAATTGAGCCATTGACTGGGTAAGTTTTTGAGCCCCCACATCCAGTTAAAATAATGAGTAGGAAAAAGAAGAAATATCGTCTCATGGTTTCGTACCGTTTCGTTCAATGGTGATGTTTAAGGTATTATCTTTTTTTTCTATTTGGTAGGTAAGGCCACTGGTTTTATAATCGCGGTACTTTTCAGGGATGTTGACTTCGGGTTTCTTAACATCGCCCTTTTCTGGATCAAATTCAGCTACAGGCGTACTGATAACAGCTTCAACTGGTCCTGCATAAGCCCCCTTACCTCGGGCAAAGGTTTCCATTTCGAAGGTGCCATCTTTGGCAATTCGACTATTAGAATTACGGCCTTTGGTTTCTGGTGCTTGGGAAGAAAACTCAATCCAGCCATCAGAAACAGGATTTCCATCAGTAAATTTTACCAAGCCTTTGACTGAATAGATTGGGAAATCAGGCTTACTTTCGCACCCTGAAACAGTGATTATTGCAAGCAAAAGTAAAATCCGGCAACTAAGTTTATGCATTCTATTACACCTTTTGTAAGAAATGAAAATCTAAGTTAAAGAATACTTTTAACCAATATTCTCATCCTGTTAAAGATTGTATATAATATTTGTAGATTTAACTAATAGAAAGTAAATTCTCTTAGTATCAGATAAAGTTTTATTCTCTTTATGCTGCTAATACAATTTATAAGGAATTCGATGACTCATCAAAATAAAAAAGGGTTTACATTAATTGAGCTATTAGTTGTTATAGCAATCATTGCTATTTTAATTGGCTTACTTTTACCTGCGGTGCAAAAAGTAAGAGAGGCTGCTGCAAAATCTACCTGCCAAAATAACCTTAAGCAAATGGGACTTGCCGTCCATAATTTTCAAAGTACCTATAATTTTTTTCCTCCCTCTCGTATTGCCGACCTTGGACTTACTTGGGCTGTTTTAATCCTCCCTTATATGGAACAAGAAAGCCTTTACAAACAATTCGATGTTACTAAACAATATTATCAGCAGTTAACCACCAATGGTGATCCTCGCACCGCTTTGGTTAAAAATTTCTTCTGCCCTTCCTTTGCTCGAACCACGAAACTTAGTACCGCAGGTGATGTTGGTGGCGGATTTGCTCACACACCTGGTGCCTGTACCGATTATAATACCGTTTCAGGTAGTCAAGAAAGGTATACCGCACCTGCTGGCGCTACTGGTTGGGTGGATTGGCGTGATGGCAGCGGGGCTAATGGTATGTCCAAAAGGTCACCCAATGGCACGATTAAAGGTGAGTTTAGTTTTACTCATATCACCGATGGAACAAGCAACACATTTTTAATAGGCGAAAAACATATCCCACCCGGTTCTTTCGGCTTAGGCGTTGGCGTTGCACCGGGGGGCGGGGATGGTTCCGTTTACAATGGGGATCACGAATGGCATTTTACCCGAGTCGCAGGTGCTAATTACCCGCTTGCTAAAAGCCCCTCCGATACCACCCCACCAGATAAAAATTCTATCTTTGGAAGTTATCATACTGGCGTTGTGCAGTTTGTTTTCTGCGATGCCAGTGTTCGCTCTATCAATGTAAATGCTCCTACCGCAACCTTAGCCTTGTTATCACAAAGAGACGATGGCTTGATTATTCCTGAATACTAAAGTTTGCTCAGATGGTTTAAAAAGAAGTGGCCTTTAACTTATGTTAGAGGCCACTTCTTTTTGTAACAACTAAACTAAGGGCTTACGCAGTTTTGATATGTAAAACCCGATGATGGCCTACTGCAAGTAAAGATTTCATATTATCAGAGCTTGCAATAGCGTGAATATTCATCGCAGCTTTTTCTTGATGGGCAACTTTCTTCTCTTTAAGATCCATAAAGGCAAGGAAGCCTTCACCTGCACCACCTGCACCAAGTAAAATATTACCATCGGGGTGAAACTCGAGGTGTTCGACAAGCCCTTTGGATTTATCGGTAACGAATTCGTGAAGTCGTTCGCTTTTTTCCCAATTGAAAACTTCGACTCTGCCATTAGCTTCTAGGTGATCAATATTTCCAATCTTCCCAGTACCACCTACAGCAAGAAGTTTTGAATCAGGGGAAAAAGCAATGGATCTGGGGCCGCCAATGGAATGCCTGCGGGCATTGGGATCCCAAGTGTACATAATGGGTGCTTCCATCGTGGCAATTTTCTTGCCGGTGAAAGTTTCCCAAACAACAATATGGCCAGTTTTATCAACGCTTGCAACGAGCTTTCCATCTTTGTTAAACGCACAGGCATAAAGCATAGATTGGAAATCATTAGGAGTAAGGGGTTTGTGTTCGCCTGTCATTTCGCGAACCATTTTAGCATCTGCGATGTTCCAGATTTTTAAAGCCATATCATCTGCAACGCTGGCAAAGTGCTTTCCATCGGGACTGATTGTTGCTTGTCGAATCCATTTTTTATGAGCATCGATAGATTTAATTTTTTCGCCTGAAGAAGCTTTCCACCAAACAAGCTTCCCATCATAAGCACCAGAAATTAAAGTATCGTCTTTTAAAATAAGTGCTGTGACATAGCTAGAATGAGCAGGAAAAGATCGGATCTCTGGTTTGGCTTGTTGAAAATCAATTTCGGATATTTTAAAATCCGAGCCTGCGATGAAGGCTTTCGATGAATTAGGAACGCGGGCAACTGCAAAGAGTATATCTTGCCTTGCAATATTCTTTTCGACCTTGATGCTGGTGAAATTCATAGTGGCCTCAATGTTAAGCAAGAACTTCTTGAACAGGTTCTGTGCCAGGATCGGTTAGAGGAACTGGGCGTGAGCCCACATAATAGTTTTTCTGGGGGTTAATACCAAGTGCCTTGTAGATGGTGGCAAAAAGTCTCGCAGCACCGATTTCGCCTTCAATAACTTTCTCACCCTTTTCATCGGTCTTGCCATAGATCGAACCGCCTTTTACCCCGCACCCCGAAAGCGAGCAACTCCAAGCAGAAGCAAAATGATCACGACCCAAGCTAGAGTTAATACCTGGAGTACGGCCAAATTCAGAAAGGGTAACTACAAGGGTGTTTTTCAGCATTCCCCGATCTTCAAGGTCGGTAAGCAAAGTTGCCATTACATGATCTAATTCGGGAACAAGTTCTTGATGAGTTTCGAAGTTTTGGCCGTGACTATCCCACCAAGCTCTGCCAACGCGAACAAAAGGAACGCCCGATTCAGCAAGCCTGCGTGCAATAAGAACTTGCTCTGCAAATTGAGTAGGGCCATACATATCGCGCATTTTCTGAGGCTCTTTCGAAACATCGAAAAGCTTTTGACTTTCCATCAAACCGTGAACACGCATAAAAGCTTGCTGATGGCTAGCTAAAGTTCCGGAAGACCTACCGGTCTCGAAATTCTTGCTCCACAAATCGCGAAGAGCCATTCGGTCAAGGAAGTCGGATTCACTGATATGATCGGGCTTATTGATATTTTCTGGCATAACGCTTTTAGAAAGTTCCATAGGGCCAAACCTAGCGCCTAGAAACCCGGAGCCAGAAAAGTTGCGCCCTTCCGATTGCAAATAGAAGGAAACATAATCAGGAACTTGGCTTTCAGGCTTGCCTAGTTCTCGTGCAAGAACAGCTCCCATATCGGGGTACTTAAGGGAAGCTTCATCTTTGCGCCCTCGCATCATCAGTTGAGAAGCACTACCGTGGTCGCCGTTCTTGGTATTTAGGGAACGAATGACGCAAGTATCTTTGAACCGAGCAGCCATCTTTGGCATCAGTTCCGAAATACGAACGCCCGGGGTTGAGGTTTGAATTGACTGAAAAGGCCCGCCTGTAATTGCACCGGGCTTTGGGTCAAAAGTTTCAAGCTGACTTGCACCGCCTGCAAGCCAAAGCAAGATGACACTTTTACCTTGTTTTTTTAGTTCAGCAGAAAGGGCATTTTCAGCAAAGAGCGAAGCTCCTGCAATGCCGCTCGCTGCAGAGCCAATAAACTGCCTGCGGGAAACCGCATGTTCGGTTGATCCACAATAATTCTTTCGAATCTTATTCATTGAAGACTCGCTTTCTTTTTAATGATTGAACCTGAATTCGGGGCTTGCCATTAACGACCAAACCACTTGCTTGCTTGCATCCTGCGCATTAGCACCGTGCTTTTTTATATACCCTGCAATCACTGCTTTTTCATCACTGGTAGCAGGCCGACCTAAAACAGACCATACCGCTAAATCCGCTTGCTCTTCTGGAGTTTCCATCGTTGTCATTGTTGTTACTAACTTATCTTTTCCTTCGGGCAAACATTCCGATTGAAACTTCGTGCTGTTGCTGAAAAACAAAGCTTCAGTAACACCAATCTGGAAATCTTCACTTGGCTGAACAAACTGGTCGGCAAGCCCTTTGGCCCCGTTATCAATGTTGTCGAGCTTTTTCTCTAAGTCGGCGTTGCTGGTAGCTCCGCCCCCAAAATTATTCCCAGCTAAACGAAGCGATACCCCCATTTGCATCGGCGTTAATGGCTTAAGCCTAGCTACTGCAAAATCTTTTGCTAATGGGGTGGAAGCCCCTTCATAACGGCTTGATAAACCATACACCTTGGACGAAACTAATCCTTTTACAAGGCGGGGGATATTGAAGTTGTTACTTGCGAAATCTTGGGCTAACCAATTCATCAACTCGGGGTGACTGGGCGGATTTTCCGAATGCATCTGATCCAGTGGCATAACCAAACCAAAACCATAAAACCTGTGCCAAAGTTGGTTGACAAACGCCTTGGCAAAGAAATCTCTTTCACTTTTTCCTAGTGCTATTTCCACTAACATTGCACGGGTCGATGTCTTGGGCTTTGTCGGTTGTGTCTTATTCTTCTTCCACTCTTCTACCATCTCTTTTTCTTTTTTAAGTTCATCTTTGGTAGGCTCGGTCATTCCAACTGGTTTTACAGTCTTACCAGTTAAGAACATATAATCTGCTTGTTTTTCTTTACCTTTATTTGGCAGAAACTTTACCACGCCATATTCCTTCTCTGCTAAAAAATTCCCCACTTCATAAGTCCGTGAAAAGAAAGACTTCATCCCATAAAAATGATCTTGCTTCCAATCGTGAACCAAGGGATGGTCGTGGCATTGCGCACAAGAAACATTCACCCCAAAAAATGCGATGCTTACATCGTTGGTTAATTTATCTAAGTCTTTAACTCGGTTTTTTAGAAATTCACTTGATCCTTTGTTGGCTACATCAGTTTCATCCGCTAGGATGAAATCTTTAAAAATTCTATCCCAAGTCCTGTTCTCATTTAATGCCTTGGTCAGATATTCGCTCAGATTCCCTTTGGTGCCATTCATCAGTAAGGTTTCAATTTCACGGGCCTGATGTCGTAAATGCAAAGGGGAAGCGATTAATCGGTCGATAGCTTTTTGTTTTTTGGTTGGGTCTTTATCTTCTGCAAAAGTTTTTGCTTCAGATGGGGTGGGAATTCTGCCATTTAAATCAAGCGAGATTCGCCTTATCCAAGCAGTATCGGTTGCTGCATCCGCGGGCTTGATTTTCTTTTCTTTCCAAGAAGCTTCAATGTAGTGGTCGATCACTTTTTCGATAGGCATATTTGAAGGCAATAATTTTTCCTGAGCTTCTACTTGCTCAGTAAAAGTTATTGCCAATGCAAGCATTGCTAATGGTTGTAAAAAGATAACAAGTAGTTTCTGGTTCATAAGTCAGTATCTGGCAGGAATAACAATTCGAGGTAAGTACTACTATAATATCATCGGCACATTTTAACTTCTAGTGTAATTTGGCATTATGACTTATTTCATTTAAATAATTTAGCCTTAAAGTCGGCATCGGAAGCTGCCCCTTTTTAAATTGAATTAACCAGGTGATTCCTTAAAAGAAGCGATAACTTATTACATATTTGATCTTTATGGCTCCAATGATTACCATTCTGTTAAGGTTTATGGCTTATTCTTATCCTTGGCTTTTGCCTCCGATTACTTTGATAAATCAATCTCTAAGGGTAAGGGTTTTTCTGATTTTAAGCTTTGTTTATCTGACCATTTAACTTGCGCATCTTTCATTCTAACTAACATAAAGTCTAACTTTACCTTGTATTGAGGATCTTCAGAAATGTCGTTGATCTCATCGGGGTCGTTATCTAAATCGAATAATTGCAGTTTATTCACGGCAGTGTAGGCAATTAATTTAAAGCGATCTTCGCGATAGCTGCGCATTAGACCCCGGTAAGCGGTGAAAATAGAATCGCGGTGCTTGTCCGTTTTTCCTTGAAGCACAGGCCAAAGGCTTTTGCCTTCCATCCCTTTTGGGCTTTCCGCTCCAGCTGCATCACAAAAAGTGGGGAACAAATCGAAGGTGTAACACATTGCCTGATTGCGTTTATTTTTCGCAACGCCCGGGCCAGCTATCACTAAAGGCACTCGAACAGAATGTTCGTAAACATTCTGTTTTCCCATTAAGCCATGACTGCCAATCGCCAATCCATTATCAGCTGCAAAAACAATGAGAGTGTTTTCAAACTTCCCTGTTTCTTTTAGTGTTGCTATTACCCTGCCTATTTGCTCGTCTTCATGAGTAATGATTGCATAGTATTCTGCCAGATGTTTTTGAATTGCGCTTTTAGAACGAGGCCATTTTTCCAACGCTTCATCTCGAATAAGTAATTCCCCATTGTTGAATGGGTGCTGGGGAAGATAATTAGCAGGCACGGGGATTTTATCGGAATCATACATTTCTAAAAACTTCTTTGGCGCTTGCCTTGGATCATGGGGCGACTTCAATGCAATGTAGGCTGCAAAAGGTTTAGTTCCTGTTCTTTTCAAAAAACTTATCGCTTCGTTTGCGAAAACCTCGCTGCAATGCTCGGGGGGAGTTCGCGCATTGACCATTTTTCCCTCGGCTCCTACATCAGCTACAGGCGTGCCAAACTGATTACTCATGCCTCCCAAATAAATACTCCGCGCATTGGGAAAGGACTCTGCAAGTGAAGGCTGCCCATTATGCCATTTACCGGTAGCAAATGTTTCATATCCTGCATTACGCAAAACCATTGGCCAAGTGATGGTATCCTTTAGCCGTTCGTTAATCCGAAAAAGTGATTTACCTGAAAGCAGCATTGCACGCGAAGGCACACAGACCGCCCCCTGCGTTCCCCCCATAATATAAAAGCGATCAAAGGAAGTGCCTTGCGCAACTAAGTTGTCGATGTTAGGCGTAATGATAGCTTTGTTACCTAAGGCAGCAATGGTATCTGCTCGCTGGTCATCCGCAAAAAAGAAGAGGATGTTAGGTTTAGTATTTGTCTGATTTTGTTGAATTGGAAAAAGTAAGGCAAAGAGAATCGTTAATGAGATATTCATTTAAGAACCAGTTGTTTAGGAACGAGAACAAAGATTTACGATTACTTTAGCCAGCGTTCGAGCCAAGCAAGAGTTTGAGTTCGGAATTCTGGTGTAACGGTATGAGGGACACCCGGTGCCTCCACGATTTTTAATTTATCAGATGCGTCAACTTTTTTGTATTGATTAGTTGCGAAGGAAAAAGCAATGCGAGCCCCTTCAATCGGGCAGTTAGGATCTTTCTCGCCATTGAGAATCAGCAAGGGTCGGGGTGCGCAAAGATTAAGCATATTAGGGCAATCGAAGTCGCTGAGTATGCCTGGAATAATCTTATTCCAAAGTTCTTTGCATACTCGGGCGTTGATTTCTTTTTCACCTAAATCGAAAGCAGCAGCCTCGTGCGCCTTGCGAATTGTATTAGCCCGAGCTTGCCATTTCCCGTTTTCAAGGGTCCATTTGAAACTCTGTACCCCAATTAAAGGCACCATCACTGCAACCCGTTCATCGACTGAAGCAGCCAGCCAAGTTTCAATGCCGCCCATACTAATTCCAGCCATTGCAATTTTATTAGGATCAACATCAGGCCGTTGTAATAAATAATCAACAGTGCACCAAAGATCCCAGCAGGTATCGAAGTAGAAAGGCATAGCTTGAGGCTTGTCTTTAGGGGATCGCCAAGCTTGAGCAATGGCATCGTTATAAGCTTCGGAACCTTTTTTGCCATTGGATCTAGCGCCGTGATGTCGAGCATCGATAGCAACGCCAATCCATCCTCTTTTGGCAAAGTCATCGAGCCAAGATTTAAGGCCTTCTTTATTTCCGCCTGTGCCGTGAAGCATAATGACTACGGGCTTTTTAGAGGTGTTATCTTTTGGGGAAACGATGAGAGTTGGAACTCGTTCGAAGGAGCCATCAGCTTTTTTCTCGGTTGCAAAATCAAGAGTTTCGACAGTAAAATTCCCTGTGGTTACTTTCGATATTTCTTTAGGAGAGAGAGAAACCTTTGGCCTGTCTAAAAGTTTTTTAAACGCCTTGCGAGTTTCATCAACCGATTTCCCCTGTTCTTGGGAAAAACTTAAAATGCAGTTTGTTAGCAACCCAACCAGAATAAATACTGACAAGCGAATGCAAAGCATAATGAACCCCTGAAAAGAATTATTTCTTAATGGTTAGCGTGATGCCTGAAGAAGTATGAACCTCTTCTTTATCTTTACTTTTTGCCTTACCGGTTACGGTGATAGAAGGAGTAGCAACCACAGCTTTATCAGTGGAGGTGATGTCGAATTTTACTTCGTTCATATTTGCAGGAATAACCGCAGCTTTTGCAGAAACATTTGCAGGAAGTCCCCCTACGGTGATGGCAATTTCAGCGTTAAAATCTTTGGCTCTGCTAGCCGTGACCGTAAGGGTAGCATTTTTCCCTGGTGCAATCGTTGCTGGATCTATCTTAAGCGAAAGAATAAAAGCTGGCCTTACTAAAACGCCTAGGCCAATATCATTCCAAAAAGTTCGTGGCGGAATGGGCAACCCCGAAAGAGAAGTGCTTAATGCGCCTCGAACACTTGCATAAGTCTTGTAGGGTTTGCCATTGATTTGAGCAGTCCCAACGATGCGAATTATCTGTGGCCCCTCGGAGATGGATTCATCGATTTCGAAGTTGAGGTTTCCAGCAGGTTGGCCAGCTTGAGCGGGTTGACCTTTAGGAATGGTAAGTTTGCCTGCAATGCCTTTGGGGCCTTCAATCGAGATTTCAATAGGTTCAGCGAAATCTCTTCTGTTAACAAGGATTGGAACAGAAAAAGGCGCCCCAGCGGGGCCATCAAAATGATCACCACCAATGGAAATATCAAACCCCGGTTCAAAATTAGTAAAGCTAATACGGTAGATTTCATTTGGCCCACCCCAGAGGTGCAGGTGTTCCACTGCAAGGGTGAAATCACCATCTGTAGGGGCTTTAAAATCAAAACGAGTTGCGGTGGTTGCGGTAGATTCTGCAAGCTTTGCACCTTTAGAATCTTTGAGAACCATATAAATTTCTGTAGGGGAATAAAGGTCTTGCGTGGTCGCTTCGATAATGATTCTTTGCTCCTTTTTTGCAGTGAAGGAAAAATGATCTAACTCGCCTTTAACTAAACATCGCCCTGTAATTGCAGAAGGAATATTTACCTTGTTTGCCTTCGTTGGTTCGTTGTTTGGTTCTATTTCTAGTACTTCATCAAGGTTTGAAAGCATTAAGCAAACAGGCCATCCGCTAAGTCCGCTTTTCCCCTTAGGGGTAATCCAGACGCTATCGATCGCATTGTCAGCGGGTGCAGAAAATTCTTGAGGTAATGCAGTTTCAACGGCGGGCCCTGCAAAGTTAAGGGTAGCTTTACTACCCCGCTTCATTGCCATCGGAATGGGTGAAGTTGCCAAGGGGAAATCGCCAATGCGTAACCTATACTGAAAATCATCTCCCCCTTTATAACTGACATCACGAATCTCCACCAAATAGTCGCCTTCTTTTGCAAAGACAAAACGAAGCCTTGGATCAGTCTGGGCACCGGGTGAATCATTGCTGTGGCTTTTAGGAATTTCTCTCATCGTTTTGGCATCAAGTAAATTAAGCTGCGGGTCGATTGCACTTCCTAACCTTCTACCTAACACTTCAAAACTAATTTCTTGACCTGCCTTGGCGCTAATCTTGTAATAATCGTTTGATTCGCTTTCAACTTTTCCAGAAATAACGCAGGGGAAAGCTACGACTTGAGGCGTGGCTTTATTTCTGTTGGTATCTACTTCTGTAATTTCGAGAAGTTCATCAATGCAGAAAAGTCGAGTGTTAGAAATCCCCTTTGCAGTTCCTATGCGAATTGCGTGAAACCCGAGGGGCGCCTTGGCATCAATTTCAAGTTTTACTGCAAGCTTGGTAGCTTCCTTACCATTGTTGTTTTCTGTTGGTATGGAAGCTTTGCAAGGAAAGGAAGTAAGAATTTTAATGGGGCCCGCTAGATTGGTGCCTGTCAGATTGATAGTAACGGTGCTGCCTTGCTTAGCGCCAGAAGGGAAAATAGGCTTAAGAGTAGGAGCCGCTGCATTAACGGGAAAGGTGCCAGCTTTTTGAGCAATCGCCCCTTCGGGTACCATAAAATAACCAAGGAAACCAAAAAGGATAACAAAAGAAATCTTACGCATAAAAACCTCGGGTGAAATATCAAATCCTGCGGGTGGGAAAGTCGTGATTAAATCTGCAGACTTCGCCTAACCATTGAATCATAAAGGTTTTACTTGGCTTGGGCAAAGAAAAAGACTGGAGGTATTACTTCAAAAGTAAAAGTGATGAAATTTCTTTCTATTTCAATTATTCCATTAATTCTCAAAAAACTCATTTTAAGTTAACCGGTTACTTCCAAAAACTTGAAACTTAATGTTTCTATGTGTTAAGCTAATATTAGTTAAAATTGTATATTTTTAGCAGGCAACCAATGATTATTCATACTAATCGATTTAAATTAAACCAAATTGCCATCGTAACTTTAAGTGTAGTTTTTGGTTTTTGCTGGGTGAAAGAAATTAAATCAGCAGAAAAAGACCCGTTTTCCCATCTTGGTTCTGTTTCGTGTGCATCAGCGTCCTGCCATAATCAAAATCTAGGTAAAGGGATACCATTTAGCGAGTACACAACTTATACCGGTTTTGATCCGCATCATAAAGCCTACGATTCACTATTTAATCCAAGATCCGACCGAATGATGAAAAATCTTTATGCAACGGGTGCAGGGTCTGCAGCTACCCATCAACTTTGCTTAAATTGTCATTCACCCAGTCAAGGAGAAAGTAGCCATAAAACAACAGGCTTTAGTGTTTTTGAAGGGGTGGGTTGTGAATCATGCCACGGTGCAGGTTCAGGTTATATTGCTGTTCATTTCACACCAAAATTTTTAGAATTAAGTTCAGAAGAAAAAGAAAAGCAATTTGGCCTAACTAATACGAAAGACCTAGTATCGAACAATAAAATGTGTGCTGATTGTCATATAGGAAATACTAAAAAAGGGATGATAGTAAACCACGACTTAATAGCAGCGGGTCATCCAAGGTTAAACTTCGAATTTTCAGGTTATTTAGCGCAATACCCCAAGCACTGGAAAATCGAAAAAGAACTCAAGCGTCAACCAGATTTAAATGCCAAGGCTTGGGCAATTGGTCAAATCGATGGCTCAAGGGTTGCGCTGCAGTTATTGCAAGACCGAGCCGAGTTGGCAGGGAAAAAAAATCACCCTTGGCCCGAATTCACCGAATTCGATTGCTTCAGTTGTCATAAAGACCTTCGTATAGATAGCCGAAAATACCAGTCGGGTTATGGTGGTAAACCTGGTGCATTACCTTGGGGTGGTTGGTTCAATGGAAACACTCTAAAAATTGCGCTAGAAGATAAGAATGCAAAGGCATTCCCAAGTGAAGTATCATTGCAGATGAATCAATTTGGTCAGTCACCGGGAAAAGTAGTCGAGTCTTGCAAAATCGCAATTCAACAATTGGAACAAGCAGCAAAAGAATTAGATAATAGCCCTTTTTGGGGCAAACCCCAGTTAGAAAGCTTGGCGCAAAAATTAATCGAATCAGGAAAAATCAATGAAGCAAAATATTCTTGGGATGAATTTACTCAGATTTACCTCGGCCTTGCTGCAATCCATAACTCTTGGAGCGACCTAGACCCTTCTGGTGTTCCACCAGAATTTACAAAAGATATGGTGAGATTAAAAGATTTACTTAAAAATGTCTTTCCAAATCAGTTTGATAGCCCGAAACTATTTGAGGATAGGTTCAGCACCAAGAAAACAATAGTTCAAACAAAAGAAACTTTTTCTTCAGTGTTTAGTTCTCTAAGAATAAAATAAAAGCGGAGATATTAAATAATGAAACAATTCCAAATCTCAGCAAATCAGGGAATCTTTATTGCTTCCTTGATAGTATGCTTTTTACCAACCAATACCTTTGGCCAAGATAAAAAAGATGCTTGGGCCGATCTCAAATACCAATCGGCTGGCAAATGCAGCGAATGCCACGCACTCCCCAAAGGGAATCAATTACCAAGCGAAGACCCTAACTCTAAAGAACCTCGTGCTTGGGATGTTGTATTACTAACCGAATACTCCATCTGGAAAACGCATGATAAACACGCCCAAGCGTATAGCGTATTGGTTGGCCCAAGGGGTAAACGGATGGGAGAAATCCTAGGCCAAGATGTAACCAAACAAGAAACAGGTTGTTTAAATTGTCACGCGTTAGGAAACCTTTTAGCCAAAGCAGATACAGGCGGCCTCGATAAATTAGATGGAGTAAGTTGCGCTGGTTGCCATGGCCCTTCATCTAAATGGCTAGGGGAACATTCAGAAATAGCTTGGCGCAAAAAAACCCCCCAACAAAAACATGATCTCGGTTTGATTGATTTACGCGATCCCCAAGTTCGTTCCGAGCTTTGTGTCTCTTGCCATATAGGCCACGCAGGTGAAGGTAAAATAGTTACCCACGCAATGTTCGCAGCGGGGCACCCGCCTCTTCCCCCTATCGAAATAGCAACATTTTCTAAAAATGAACCGCAACATTGGCGCGACCCCAAGAGTGTGCCTTACTTTAAAAATGCAGATGCTGAAAAGAAAAAAAATTATCACATTCAAGAACCCGATTTCTTCCGCACCAGACTCGCCTTAGTTGGCGCTTTAGTATCCCTCAAAGAAACCATAAAACTTGCAGCCGACCGGGCAGATTTTAAAAATAGTAACCCTACGATGCTTTGGCCCGAAATTATGATGGGAGCTAAAGCCCCCAAGGAAGTTCCCGCTCAACAGGAACTTGCCAAAAATTCTTGGTCCGAAATCGCAATGGCTCATAGCGATTGTTACGCCTGCCATCATGACCTCAAATACCCAGGCTTCCGTCAAGTTCGTGGCTACGGTTTTCACCTAGCACAAAGGCCCCTGATGCGTGTCTCCCCAGGCAGACCTCTTCTTCGTTCTTGGCCAACTTCCCTAGTGGAAGCCGCACTTATTGCTGCCGAAACTCCCATCGATGATATTGAAAAAGGACTTAACGCAATCCTTGCTTCAAGCAACGAACGGCCTTTTGGTAACCCAGAATCTATTCGATCTGCAAGTACGCAAATTATTAAAGCCTGTGATTCGGCTTTATTAAAATTGCGAAATAAAAAACTCGATAGCGAAACTGTTGTGCGTACGCTTCAAGAACTTCTAAAACTATACATCAAACAAAATCCCGAAGGTAAATTCTTTATCCCAGATTATGAATCCGCCCGACAACTAGCTTCCTTACTTGAAGTGATGACTTCAGAATTAGGAATAGCTTCAACCACCAAGCAAGTTACAGACCTTACCACTCTCTTAAATATTCATCCTTACCAAAACCGTATCAATCGAGTAAAAGAGTTGCTAGAAGTAACTGTCAAAGCTTCTCGTTCTGATAAATCCGATTTCAAAGACGATTTTATCAACTACCTTACCGACATCTCCAGTTCCACAAAACTGATTAACCTTGTCAAGAATCCAAACTTTCTTGTCACAATGATTACCCTAGATAATTCAAAATTTAACACCGAGCTAAACAAACCGCAAGTTATCGATAAGCTACAAAAATTTGATGACGAAGAAGAAGTGATTAGCTTAAAGAGTATTTCAGATTACGACCCCGAATTGTTCCGCAAAATGCTAACAGAAATTAGCACCTCGATGCCCACAATAGGCAAGAAATAATTAAACAACCTTTGTAATCCATAGGTTCGTTTTTATTTCTTACTGATTAAATGTAGGTTAACACTGCGTAATTGCATCACTTCCTTGCCTGTGATGTTAATAGCTCGGATACTTAACACCCCTTTTTCTTTTGGAAGTTTTATTTCCCCTACCCTTAGGGCTTTGAAATCTTTCATAATAGATTCCCCCTTTGGCCTAGGTATAACATCTTGATCTGTAATTAGGGGTGGATCCCATCCAGGCAAAACCTTAGTCGTCAGAGTGTTGCCATTAAAACTTATTTCAATCGAAGATCCAGCATCTGATAAAGCAGTGGTGTAAAGAAGTTCAACCTCGTAGTTGCCTTCAGAGTAAACGTCAATATTCCAATTAATTCGATCAGTTTTGGAAGTCCAATTAACAAAGTAAGAGCAATTAGGGGCGGCAGCACTGCGCCTGATATTTCCCTCGAAGGTACCATCTCTGGCAGGAAGAGGGGTAAGGGGCATCTGAGAAAAACCGACGGGAATGAGCCTATCATCAGGCTTTTTAGGAAGCACTTCTTTACGCCAATCTTGTACAGCTTGGTTCAAGTTCTTTGTGATTTCTAGGTTGTTGCCTGCAATATTTTTTGTTTGCCAAGGGTCGTTCTTCATATCAAATAATTGCCCTTTATCATCAAGGCGATATTGCTGATTTCGAACACTTACCTTCCCTGCCCAAAAAGAAAAAAGCATCCTATCGGGCCAAGAATAGTCATCCTGTAAAAGCAAAGGTGAAAGATCTTTGCCATCAAATGGTTTAGTGCTAACACTTTTAATATTTGCGAGAGAAAGAAGTGTGGGTAAGAGATCAATTGCGCCACAAATTTGCGTAACAACTTTAGCAGGTTTAAATTTCCCGGGCCAAGAAATGAAACAAGGAGATCGAACCCCTCCCTCATCGGTGCTGCCCTTTTTACCTTTCATCCCGCCGTTGTATCGAAAACTATTTGGCCCATTATCAGAAAAATAAATAACGATGGTATTGTCATCAAGCCCGAGTGAATTAATTTTTGCAAGCACCTTGCCAACATTGGCATCAATGTTTTCACACATCGCCAGCACCGCCCGCGTTACCTCGATATCTTCTTTATCGCCTTCTGGGCCCCGCTGAGGAATTGGCTTATCTTTAAATTTATTCCAATAAGGTTTAGGCACAATAAAAGGGGAATGTGGCGTATTGTAAGGAAGATAAATTAAGAAAGGTTTTTGCTTATTCAGCTCGATGAAGTCGATTGCGTGATTAGTAAAATCGTCGACGGTGAAGCCCTTACCTTTAACAGGTAGGCCGTTGTGATCCATAGGGGCGTTGAAGTATTCGCCCCAATGCCCCGATGTAAAGCCGTAGTATTCGTTGAAACCTCGGGCGTTAGGATGATAAGGCCATTGGCTGCCGTTATGCCATTTGCCAAATGCTCCGGTGGCATAGCCTGAATTTTTGCAAGCATCCGCAAGGGTTTTTTCATCGAGGTTAAGTCGCTCTTGCCCTGTTGATACCCCACGTACTCCGGTGCGTGGATGATACCTGCCTGTAAGAAATTCTGCCCTAGTGGGAGAACAAACTGGGCAAACATAAAAGCGATCAAGCCTAACACCGTTTTTTGAAAGTGAATCAATATGTGGTGTTTGTAACATTTTATTACCGTTACAACTCAGGTCACCCCAACCCTGATCATCAGCCAAAAAGATGACAATATTAGGTTGCTTTAATTCAGCACTTACGACAAACGATGGGCTAAAAAGTAACATAAGAACCCAAAGAGATGTAGCAGTTGGAGTGGCTTGCATAAAACGCTCCTTAGATGAAAAAGATGTTTGTCTAAGTTTTACCTAACTTAAGTAGTAAAGCAAAGTGACGAGTGTAACTGTTAAGTATAAAAGTATAAATCGAAATGGATACTGATAACACACAAACTAGTTTAAATTATTCCCATAATCCACGGGCTAAATCTGCGATCAATAATAAAACTTCCCCAGCAAGCAAGACAATAATAATGATTTCAAGAATATGGCCATCTCGCCAATAACGATGATCATTAATTCGATCCACTGCGCCTTCGTAAAGGTCTTCTAAAACTTCCATTCGGTCGCTAAGAGATTCGAGTTTATTTTCTAAGTCAGCTTTACGAACAAGGGAACGAAAGATGCGCTTAGCTAGGGGTGAAAGGTCGGAGGCGGGGTTGAAAACAAGGGCTTCGAATCGAGCGAATTCGAGGCGCATTCGTGCTAAATTTTCCATTATTGACCCGATGCGCTTCCATTGCGCACTATCTTTTCTGCGAATTCGTAAAGTACCAGGTACATCCGAAATCGCAACAGATTCTATACTGGGAAGCACTTGTTGTAATTTCTGAACTTCCCGCATAACTTGATCGAAGTCTAACAGTGCCGGAATAAGTTTTTCAGATTCCTCTGCAGGCGCAATCACATTGATTTGGCAACAATGCCAGCAGATTGTGATTTCACCTTTATTCACCATAATGATATTCGTTTTATCTTTTCCTTCGAATGGCTTTAAGGACGAAAGAAAAGAAATGGTAGTGATGCTGGTATCGTGGGAATCGGGTGTTCCTTCAAATACGGTGGCGTAGGTTGGCCCTATTTCACCAAACTTTCGTTCCACTATTTCTTTTGGCTTTAAAGTTGTAGTGAAGCGAAAAGCTTTACTTATGTTGGAACCGGCACCCGATTCTAATTCTTGGTTTTTACCGGTCACTCTAAGCCTTCCTTGAATTTATTTAAGGGCAACGCTTTTACCGTACCGAGGTAGGTATTTGTTGAAGGTTGGATTCAGATGTCTGAGCAAGGATTTCTTTTTTGACCCGCTCTGCAATGCAATCAACCGCGGTTTCTGCAGAGTCTAATACCCCATTTAGAGTTGAATCAAAAAGATAATCCCCAACGAGGAATAGATTTGGATGATCAATAGGTTCGGGCAAATGGCGCGATGCAGGTTCGCGCGCAGGATAACCCATAGGCAAGCCATTTACCGAGTTAATCCAACTATGAACCTTGGCTTCAAGAATAAGGTTTCGACCTTGTTGCAAGGGCCCAGGTAGAGAATTCAAAACCTCGGTAACTAATTGCGACTTATCAAAATTAGCAAAGGTTGCTGCTGCTTCCCCTGCGATCAACCAACTAAGAACCCCATATTTATTCCCGGGGTCTCTCGAACTTTCATCGTAAACACAACAACCGCCAAAAGCATCTAAGATGAAGTAAGACCCCTTTACCCATTCGCCCCAAAAAGGTTTTTCGAAAGCAATCGTAACCCGAAGATAATGGGCAGGATGATCATAATGCTTGGTATGAGCTCGCATTGCCTTAGCAAGTTTGCGCCCTTCCCACCTGATCCTAGGAAGCCAGTTTTGTGGTAATGCGGTGATAACAAAATCAAATTCTTCAGTGGTTTTTTCTTTGCCCGACCTTGAAGTAACTTGGTATTTCCCTTCCTTAGTTAGGCCGACAGAAGTGACACTATGTTTCATCAGCTTGCGTGCAGAAATTTGCTTTACAAGTTCTTGAGGCAGCTTTTCTATTCCTCCATCGATGGAATATAGCTGCATATACCCAGGTGAATTCATTAGCCAATTTTGAATCCCATACATCGCTGTTGTATGATGTGGTTCTGTTGCTAAGTCGCTATGAACTGCTATTTCAACATAACGCCTAGCAGATTCGTCTTCAATGGAATCGAGGTATTGAGCGTAAGTAATTTTAGAAAGCCTATCCTCGTTATCTGATTTCCAATCAGATTCGTAATATTCAGCAGGGCTACAAGCAGCTTCAGCTTTAAGGTAATGGTTTTCAATGGCATTAAAAGTTTTGGCACCTAATTCATGAAGAATATCTTGATCTGTGGTAAGAAACTTTTCATCAAGAATAACAGTAGGCCCAGTCATCGGCGTTGTTTTAAGACCAAGGCTTGCGATGAGTTCTTTAAGGGGGTCAGGGCCAAGTTGGGAATAATCGTAAAGTTCAGCGGTACCTGCTTCGAAGCGTGCGTCAATAGTTTCAAAGTTTCCGGTGAGAATTTTACCACCAAGGCGAGAACTGGCTTCAAAGAGGGTAACCTCAAACTTTATGCCTGGTTCCCTGTTAAGGAGGTAAGCCGCCATCAATCCACCGGGTCCGCCCCCGATAATAGCAACTTTCTTTGGATCAATAGGCGTGGCACCACTAATACAATCAGATCCGTTATTAATTTGCATAATCAAATTCCAAAACTAGGAGAGTTTTGCCCAAATGTTCGTAGTAACCTTGCAGTTAAGGCATTTCACATTGCTATTTAAACAACAACTGTAAAAGGAATAAATGACTAAGATACTCAAATAAACAGTTTAAATAAGAAAGAGTTTCGGAAAATAGTTCTCATAATTGCTTAATTATGCATCATAGAATCAATTATTGCTTATTATTAATATATCAGTTTTCTATGAAAAAACGAAGAAATGATGAAGATTATTAAGTTGGGGGATGCAAAGCAAAATCGCAACAAATAAAGCCAACTGCATCGTTTAATTTCAGAAAAAAGTTTATCTCCTTCCCCTTTATTTATCGCCATCTTTCGTTTTGATATATTCTTTCGGAAGGGTTGCAACCCAAGCTTTTACTTTCGCTGATAGCCTAGTTGCTACCTCGGCGTTTTGACTTGCAACATTCTTTGATTCAGATGGGTCCCTATGGATATTGTACAGCTCGATTTCACCCCGTTTGCGTGTAGGCTGAATTAATTTCCATTGCCCATCACGAATACCTGCCTCACTGCCGGGCGCACTGGTTTTCCAAAATAAGGGTTTTGCTCGAACAAAATCTTTATTACCAAACCAAGCGCAGCTAGAATCTTCGCCATCAAAAGCCATTGGGTTTATTTTAATGCCTGTAATTGTACAAAGGGTTGGTAGCCAGTCTGCCCCGCTGAGGATAGATTTTTCATCAATGCGGTTCGCCGGAACTTGATTGGGCCAACGCACAATAAAAGGAACCCGTACCCCCCTTCATACATACCGTGTTTGCCGCCGCGGAATTCTCCGGCATATCCCATTGCATCTAGTCTGCGAACATCTGGATTTTTTTCTGTACTAGTATGAAGAGGTGCAGGTCCATGATCGCTACTAAAAACAATAATGGTGTTATCTCGCAGGCCCAGTTTATCTAACCGATTTAGTAGCCTGCCAATATCTTCATCCATTGAGTTAATATCAGCTAAGTACCGACGCATATGCTCGTTGACATCGCCACCATTAGATTTGCAAGCTGCAAACTTTTCGCGCATTGGTGCAGCAAATTTTAATTCATCTATTGTTACAAATTTAAACTTTTCTATATAACTGGCAGGCGGGGAAATTGGATGATGCGAAATATGACCCCATATGTTGATATAAAAAGGATTGTTCTTCTGCTGTTCCATAAACTTTATTGCTTCATCGAAAATAGGCGCATCTCGGCCTACTAAGCTTTGTTTTTTCTTTCCACCTAATTCGTTATCCGCACTTGTAACATCGATTCCATAAGTTCCTGCTTTTTGATTTGGGCCAATATGCCATTTACCAAAGTGACCTGTTGCATAACCATTTTTCTTTAAAAGTTCTGTGATGGTTGTTTGTTCTTTAAACCCACCATTTGCAGGGTAGGCAGCATAACTTGCAGGCCATTTGCTGGTCATTAATCCTGTTCGTGCAGGGCAGCAAGTCACACCCGTAGCATAAAACAGCCTAAATCTTGTTCCTTCTGCAGCAAGTTTGTCGAGGTTAGGTGTTTTGGCATAAGGGTGCCCATAGCATCCTAAATCTGCAAAGCCAGTATCATCACTTAGAATAAAAATGATGTTAGGTTTTGTTTGTATAGGCAAATCAACCGCATAAAGTGAAGTGGTGGGTGCTAAAAATATTGTCAAGAAAATTAAACCTTTGTAAAGCATTGTAAGGCCTTTCTAGGATAAATATTTCGAGTGCTTTTGTTTAAGTATAACTTTAAGCATCTTCTTTTTCTTTAAGGTAATTCCAGATTTGTGTAAGTCGAATCAAAATTTGAATAACCCGTTTCTCTTGTGAAGAAATTACAGGTAGGAAAAGAATGTTATTTTCCCTGCGAGAAAGAATATTTTCAGCAATTGCCGAGCGGACAAACCACGCCGCCATTAATTCATCCTGACAAACAAAAGCCACCCAGCCAAAATCTTCACAAGGGTAAGGTTTTAATCCAAGAGCTTCTCCCATTGCCACTTCAGATTGGTTCGCAACAACTTTATATTCTGTAGTTTGGAAAGTTGAATCAACCTCTAGGGGTGGAATGATCAATTCAGAATCATTCATAATTTTCCCAGCTTTTAATTGCTCATCGGGCGAAATATGACCAAGCCAGTAATGGCAGGTCTTGGCGATTGCAACAATCACATTTTTAATTTCTTTAGGTAGAGAAAAGTTGGGCCCCGCAGGAAGAACTACAGCGTTATCTTTACGGGAAACAAAAACATTTTCTGCAAGAATCGCCCGGTGTAGCCAAGTTGCCATCTCTGAGGAATTGCAAGGGACGGTCACCCAGCCTGGTAAAGGGCCAGCTTCAGATGTAAGCTCGGTGGAAAGTAAAATGCCTCGCTGAATTTCGCAGGCAACCTCTTTGCATTTTTCAATGTCTGCTTGTGCAGTTACTGGTGCGGTGGGTTGCAATAATTTTCCTCGGTGCGGTGGGCCACCTGCCAAAGCGAGGTCGCAAAAACTTGTCCAGATTTGATCCCAAGCGACTTTCCCCGCCTTATCGTATTTCAACCCTGCAGATCCCATTGATGTTGGTGAAACATCTTCAGAACAAGAATGATATGCCATAGGCAAAATTGCTCTAATTCTTAGCTTTAGTGCTTTTAAATCTGCAGAGGTAGAGGTTGTTTTGCTCATAATGTGCATTTATAAAAAGAATAAAATCTTACAACGATGCTAGCAAGAAAATTGCCCCAGTTCAACCAATTCATTTCGAAAAAGTGAATCTCAAAATTATGCGAAAACCTTGCATTTAGAAAAGTTAATGCATTACAATTCTGGCCATCAATGGCTAAGGTCGCAAACCTAGTAAAGTTCCATCTGCTAAACCAACCATTAGGAGATCGTTATGCCAAAGAATACTACTAACATCTTGATGCAATTGCTGTTCGGCTTTGAGAATATTAGAAGCGTCAAAAATTTGAAGCCGACCTCCCCAATAGATAACAGCAGTTCCACCTTTGCTGTTTAGTACTTGCTTAAGTTTGAATTCAGATCGTAATTTATCTTTAGGAAGTTGATTGATGTCGGTGGATAACTTAAGCACTTGCGGAATTATTTCCTTGGTGGAAGTGGCAAGTGTTTTACCTAGTGCATCAAAAGTTATTGAAGTACCATTGATTGCAATTGCTTTGCACCCATTGGTTGTGTTTGCAAGAAAAGCAATTCGATCTGGTAAGGAAGATTTCCAAAGTGTAACTGGGAGAGGAATTTTGTTGCTTGGTTGGTTTGCCTGTAAAATCGAACTGCTTAGAGGCAAGGCCAAGGGCGTAACTGGATCAATGCCTGCCATTATGGTAAAAAGAGTCCCAACCGATTCGTTAAGCCCCTCGGCATCTTGGGCAATGCAAGCAATTGTTTCAACATCGTGGCCTAAAGTCATAAGGTTCCAAGCAAGCATCCCCCGACCCTGGCCAGGGAAATCAGCACTAGGCGTGTAGGGCAAAACCTTGGCATCAAGAAGCCTTTTAATCAGGGGATTATCTTGAGGATTCCCCAGTAAGATACTTGGTTGAGGAAGGTTGTATCCTACAAGAATTGGGTTGTTCCGAGCGTTAATATCAAGGCTACCTGCTATTAAAGATCCACACCAAGTTTTAGCTTCTTCATCTGAAAGGATCCTAGCTTTATTAGCATCCGCAGAGGTAATAATAGTAGCGTTGACATTATAAGGCTTAAGGGAGGCAGCGAGTCGTTGTGCAGCTACTAAGGAAAAGGTGCTTGTGCCTGTTACAATAGAGATTTGTCTGTGAGAACGGAAGAAGTTGTAGAAGTTAGGTGTGTCGTGGGTATAAAAAATTGCCCTACGAGAAATGCCAGCTAAAGCCCCCGCCTGTGTTATTTTGTCAAAAACAAAACTGGCTTCTCCTTTTGTATTTGCAAGCAAATCTTGCACCACTATTTGCCATTTCCCCGCTGCATCGTTAATAGCTAAGGGCAAACTTATATTACAAACTCCATTCTCGGTAGCACGATACAAATCATAGCGGACTTGGCCTAGCGAATCGGTAATAGTGATTTGCAAAGGAGCTGAGCCAGCAATTATTTTTTGTTGGGTATCAACCAAAGTAGCGCTAAAGTTTAGGCGAATGGGAGGTTCAGCTTCTCGTGTAAGATCGCGGCTAATAATAGGAATAGTAACTTGAATACCACCAATAGGCCGGGCTGGTCGTGCCAAGGCAAGCATCTGACCGGGGCCAAATTCCACAGTAGAAATAAGCTGCGAACCCTTTTTTTCAAAAGAAACAGGCAATGATGTTACAGCATTATAAATTGGCCTTCCATCATCTTGCAACGCCAGTATCGTAGATGCAGCAATCGGAATTCCAAACCCGTTATAACCTTCCTTGGGTGTAAGGTTGACTCCAAATAGATATTCGATTTCACCTCGCACTTGTCTTCCGGGTGCAATGGTAGATAAGCTAGATTCAAAAGCTGGCGCAATACCTTTTGCTTGCAATGCTTTTTGTAATGCCTTTGCAGTGGGTTCTGCAAATTCCAGATAGCCTCGAAAAGAATTGACTTTAGCTTTTGCAGAGCTTGCAAGAGTTGCATCGGTAAGGTTATTACTATTTTCTTGTGCAGATTTTACCAAGGCATCAGGTGTAATATCTAATTTAACTGCCCCAGGAATAGAAATAGTGGTGTCTGAAGTGGTAAGAACAACCCCACCCTTTGCAGTAAAATCGGTCAGGCCAGTAATAACTGCGGGGTCAAGATAATTCACCCCAGCTATTACAACCGCCTTGTGCTCTGCACTAATCGTACCATCAAGAATATCTTCATCTAAAACAAAGCTAACAGGATATTGCGTAAGCCGAGTTGCAACATACAGAATCGAAAGGTCTTGAAGTTGTGTATGTTCCTTATTGAAATAAGTGTTGGACTTGGAATAAAGGATTGCCAACGGTTGCCGAGTTACCATCGGCTTGGTGAAAATGGTACCTAGTCTGGCAAAAGTTTTATTGGTTTCAATAACCCCAGAGGCGTGGGGAGAATCAATATTCATACCAGGCCAGGTTGCAATTCCCTGTATACCGGTGATAAAAGAAAGATTCTGCGTTTGTCGTAATCCATCCGAATCTACCGAACCCCAATGTGGCAGATACCAAGTAGGCTTATCAAATTGCCTAGGCATCGAAAGTTCAACATACATAGAAGGGTTAAGATTGTAGAGCCAGTAATCGCAATACCCCCCATGACCACTAACCACGGGCATACTTCTTGCAACATTAAAATAGTAACCATCGTAGAGTGCCATCCAGCCATATTGACTTTGGGTAACGGGAAGGTACCCGGGCTTCATTTTTTCAAGTGCGTGTCTGCTAGACTTCCAAAAGGCATCCATAAATCCAAGTTTAAAGTCGTTAGCTTTTTCCCATTGCGCCATACCTGCTGGTGTTTTGGTGTCGGTCTTGTCAAAGAAAGCCATTTCTTCCCCGAAGGCTCGTTTGTAAGCAGTCCGTTGAAAAGAAATATCGTGTGGTCCTGTAACTGGTTTACCATCTTTATCTTTCAAAGTAGGGTGGGGCAACCAAGTCAACCCTGGTTCATCGTGTAAATGTGCACCAATAGCGTTGGGCATTGTGCGGAATCCAAAAGCTCGGTCAACACCTCGTTGAATTGCGCCAATATAAACATTAGGATCCGACCAGTCGTTGGTGTTTTTTAAATCGTGTTGGTGTCCACCCCCCATCAGGCAAGATCCCATCACATCTTGGCCGCTAGGAATCGAAGATTCGCCCACCTCACCCCAAGCTAAATTAAAACCCATCCCATCTTCGCCTTCAACGGCCATCATATTATTGCGTGAGCCACCCCAATGAATAAGGCGGTAACTGGTTTTGCGAAGGTGAGAAAAGACAGAAATTTTAGCCTGCGCTTTATTACCATCAGTTTCAGCAGAAATCAGATAATTACCCGGGCGGAGCATCCAACCGTTGAGGCGCAAGTGTTCGACCGATTGTGCCTTACCTTCAATTAAAGCTACCGATTTAGTTGGGAAAACAAAGTTCATCAAACTTCCATCTTCACCTTTAACTACAAGGTTTAATTTTCCAGCATTTAAAATTGCCTTATCACTTCGCACCACAGCGATATCTATCAATTCGTTGGTTTGGTAATTAACTCGGTTGAGTGGCAAAAGAAGATTTAAGTCTCCAGCTTGAATAGAATTTTCCAAAATGAAGAAAGAAGAAATCAGAAAAGTTAAGGAGATAATTTTTTTCATAGAGCTACCTTTATCTTGAATTTGCAGGTGAAAAAATATAAGAAATACTGTTATTAACAATTTTACTTTTACTAATGGTATCATCTTTAAATAAACTTCTTATGTCTAGTGTTTTAATCTTGAATGAAAGATATTAGATATAAGGCTAGCGATTTAACTCAGTTTACTTTTATAAAAAACGAGTGTGACTCGATGAAGAATTATAAATATGGTTGTTTCCTGTGCGCATTTTTTTTAAATGTAAGTTTGGTTTGCGCTGAAGATGCTACCAACGACTTTACTATATTTTTAAAAAAAGCTGACGATTCCGCTACGGTTACTAAAAACAAAAATACAACTCTATTTAAAATTAAAAGTCCTAAAGGAATTAGTGGTGGAAAAATAGAAAGAAAACAAGAGAAATGGCCCGAGAATATAACCCTCTTTTTTTATTTAAAAGGTCTAGAAAATTTTAAATTATCAAACGATAAAATTAGTCTTGAATGTTCAGTGTCTTCTAATCAGAACTCACCTTTAATAAGAATTTGGCAAGAAGGGAAGGAAGACTTTCCTCTAAAGCCTGATCACCCATTTTATATAAATATTCGCCTCCTTAATAATGCAGGAAACCCCACAAAAACAATTCCACTTCAAGAAGGTTTTTTTGAAATGCAGTTGCCTAAAAGTTTCTTTCAGAATAATCCTAAAACATTTTCTTTAAATTGGATCGATTTCTATAGGAACTGATAATTAATTCCCTGTAGGTTCGTAATAAAGATCCGATCCTAAACCGAATTTGGCAGGCAATGGAATATTAGACCAGGTTGGATCATCTCCAACCCTTACTTGCCAACTTCCTGTAAGCACAAGTTTAGTCTTCCCCATCAGGGTTGCTAAGGGCATTAAATTTTTAACAAGTTCCTTAGATTCAACCCGAATAACTAAAAGATTAATATCATCTTTATAAATAAATTCAGGGGTTAATAAAGTAGTTGGATTGTTGAAATCCTTTTTGTTAATAGGAGGCGGTAGAGCGTTGCCATTGAGCCAAGCCTTAATATTTGGATTTCGTAGAGGAAGAGTAAGGGTAATGCCTTTTTCATTAATCCACGAAGCGGGAATTCTTACTGAAGCCCTAAACCAAATGACTTTTGATTGTTGTAATACAGTTGTAATTTCATCATTTGGCGGAAGGTTGATGGTAGTCCATTGTTTTTTTATGGAGTCTACTTCATTTTTTATAGATGGAGAAAAAGTTACAACATCTTTTATTTTTCTTGAATCATTTTTGAATTGAAATGCCTTGCCTCCGATAATTTGATCGCTTGTGATAGTAGAACAAACAAATCGTTCTACATGAGAAATGATCAGTTCGTTGCCTGTAAAGTGATCGACATAAGGCCACTGCTTGGGGTTGTACATGCAATCTGTCATATCGCGCATAAGGACAACATTTTTCCCCCCACGAACCATTTGCCTTAATCCGAAGGGCCTGCCTAGCACACACATATTGGTATGCACGCCTAGCAACACAACATTCTTAATTCCTTTTTGCTCTAGAATGTTCCATACCTCATCACCCTTATCGCTGATAAAATCTTTTTCAGTATCAATCTGAATCATTGAAGATTGAGATTTCCAAGGCATATTGGGGTTTCTTCCAAGGGCTTTTAGTTTCGCACTCCATTGCTTATGTTCAATCGAATCATCATCTTCCCCACCATCGGATTGGTCGATTGGATAAATAGCTTTTTCTTCAGTAGGAATACGCGAACACCAAGATTCAATATTTGCGGGGGCCGACTTAGTTTTAGGAGAATGGATTGCTCGGAATCGTGCTGGGTTATCTTTATAAGCGTCCATACAATCACTGGGGGAATGAATGATTAATGCACCATGGGCCCTAGCTTGTTTAAGGACTTTATCCATAGAGGGGGCAAATTCTTCAAGCCTACGAACTGCATTGATGCAGTGGTGATAATCCCAAACATCACAAACAATAAATGCAGTTTCAGTCGCTTTCCAAGATTGATTTTTAATACTGCGTTCAAATTCAGTTTTAGTAGAATCTTTTGCTGTTTGATTTCGTAGAGAAAGGGTAAAATCAGCAGCATTTAAATTGCAGACAAAAAAAGAAGAAGCAATTACTGAGTAAAGAAAAATATCGGATTGAAACATTTTTTATTTCCTGTGCTGGTATCAAGGCGGATGATTTCTAGTGTAAAGCATCTATACGCCATGGCAATCAGGAAGATGATTTAAACCTGAATAAAAAAGGATGCCCGAGTGACAAGGGCATCCTAGAATTGGTTGAAATCTAAATATACGGTTACTTCTTTGCAGGCGCGGTACGGGTATACCCCTCCCACATCGGGTCGTTGCTAACTTTCCAAACTTTGCCATTGTTCATATACAATTTGGAAGTTTCTTCTTTAGAGAATGGGCGGGCACCAACTCTACCAAATACCGAAAGCTGATTTCCACTTTCATCAACAGCCCTGTCACGATCCATACCTTTGCTAATACAAAGAGCGTGTCCGCCCAGAGGGATTTTGAAAGTTGCAATTAGTGCAGGAGTAGGCTTAGGACTAAACCCAGCACTACCCGGGGAATCAGGTGTGGTAAGCTGCAAAATGCGCATGCCATTCTTCCCATCTGCAATATAGGCAAATTCACTTGCATAAGTGATACCTAGTTTGACATCGTGGGCATCATTGATTTCGCCATTGGCATTATAAACCTGATCGACTTTAGGCTTCTCTGGGTTTTGAATATCTAGAATGACAAGGCCCAATTTCCCTGCTGCAAGATAGGCATAAGTTCGAGCAAGATAAATGCTATGCACATCTGGAATATCGATCTGGCTTACAGGTTTGGGCTTGGCAAGGTCGCTAACATCTAAAACCTTAACGCCTTCTTCATCGGTAACAAAAGCGTATCGGAACTGAACCGCAACGGACTTCGGTTTTTTCAACCACTTGTTATCGATGACGGAAGTAATAACCGGCTTAGTTGAATCTTCACAAGAAATAACAACCAACCCCTTATCACAAGTTACATAAACATAATTTCCTACGGTGATGACATGGCTAGCACCCGCAAGAATGTTATCGGGATTAAAAGTCCAAGCTCGATTGACGAAGTTATTAAGGGGGTCGCCATCAAGTAAGGTGCCAGCTCCAACAGCAACGAGGCCTTCAAATTTATCTGTGAAAAAAATAAGGCCATAAATTCCGGCGATGCGTTGCTCATCATTTTCGGGGTAGTGTTTGCGTGTCGGATCAGGCGCAATAGTAGAAGGAGCTGCAACACAGGTTGCATACTTACTTCGAATATAAAATTTCTGGCCAAGCGGGGAAACAGGAGCAGTAGACATTCTCTCTGAAAAGCCCTTGTGATCAATAAAGGCAATATCGAAGATACGGAAACCTGCCTCGCCACACGCTGCGTAGAGATATTCCCCACGATGCTGAATGCTTTGGATATCAGATTTCATAAAAGGTCGAAGTAACGGGTCGCTAATATCACGGCCTACATGCTCGTGAGCCCGCTTAAGCTGACTTTTATTTTTCCCGATATGTTCTTTAAAGAAATCAGGGTATGCCAAACGGTGAAGGTAACTACCTATCACAGCTTGAGGTTCATCTCGTTCGGTAGAAACAACACTCCATAAACCGTGTTCACCTGCACCAACCCAAGCGTAACGGCCTATAAAATTAAGGTAGTTAGTTCCCTGCATACTAAGCTGGGTAATCAGCGCATTATTATCATCATCTTTAGAAACATGGCAATCTTGGCATTCTTTGGTTGCCCGACCGCTAAAGGTGTGTGGCACATTAGTACTGAAAGCAATCCCGCTTAGCCCTTCGGCCGAATGCGTTTGTTGTTGTTGGTAAATGACTTCGCGATTTTGATTGTAGGAAGTCACATGGATAGCACAAGAAGATCTGGAAGGATTGATTTTGTTTCCTGTGGTGGTACCATCGCGTGCCAACATAAACACATCATCTCGAAGGGTCTGCCAATTGTAAGAGGTATAATTTCTAGTGACATCACCTTCAGCGTGAAGCTGAGGCATTTTCATATTAGCTTTTTGTGGTAAATGGCAACCATAACAACTAGGGTTCCAAGAGGAATGGCAAGAAATACAAGTCATTGTTTTGTTTGAATGAGCGCAACCAGAATCATCGCCATTGCCTTTGACATCGCCCCAGACGATTTTATCACCTTCCATACGAACAGTTTTAGCAATCGCAGATTTGGCGTTAAAGTTTTCGCTTTGAGGATCAATGGTATCTTTGGTTTGAACAACTTCCCAAATAAGATCTTTCTCGACCATACTACGCTGATAGATTTTACCACCCCTGCGCTCAAATCTGGGTTTTCCTGAGGGTGTATTTAAAGCAGTCATATCTCTGCCATAAAGAGGATTTTTAATATCTTCAGGTTTCACATCAGGGTTTGAGGTGTAAGAAGCTGGACCCGAGGTTCTTAATTTTGCAACTTGAGAGGAAGACCCATGGCAGTCGATACAAGCAATTTCAATTGCGCCACGAACTTCCATTTGTAACCGATTGTTCCCGTGCATATCTTGAATGTAATGGCAATCAATACAATGCAATCCTTTTTCGACATGGATATCAACGAGGTGCATAGGGATGCCAGCCCGCTGATGGGCTTCGATATCTTTGACAGCCTTGGCGCTAATGGGCTGAGTATTTGGATCTTTGGGTTCTTTAAATCGGGTTTGCAATTCTTTAACGATATCAACGCCTTTTTTCATATTAGTGGGGGACAAGTCTTTGACAGGTTCGCCGTTATAATCGAGGAGTTTACCTTTTTGATCCTTACGGAAAGCAGCTCTAAAGACCCAACCATGGCTATGAAAATCGGCAAACTGGCTGTGCTTAGTTTGTGTATTAAGTTCACAGACATTGTTAAGAAATTCTGGATCGGACCAGTTACCCCTCGCGGAAGCTTCTTCTGGGTTCGCCATCTGTGCCCGAATAAATTCTTCGCTACTAGGGTATTTTTGCTTCTTCGGGTACATAAGTTCTGCATCGGTTTCTAAATCCCACCACATATAGCCAATATAACTATTCATAACCGTTGTTCCGGGGTGAACATGGCAGGTCATACACTGACTTGTTGGGATTGAATTACCTTTTGCAAAACGATGTTGAATTGGATGACCCGTTTCATTTTTCGGAATCGTAGGGTCGGGCTTTACATCTTCATCTGCCTGATCGGTTGCAAAACCTTTATTGCCAAATTTTGCATAAGGCCCTGAATGAATGGGAGACCGATCGTTCGCATAAATAAAATGGCAACCGGTACAACCGCTGTTGCGGTAATCGCCAGCTTGATCGTTTGTTCCCATGAAATTAAGGGTGGGGTCGAAGAGTCGTGTTTTAGTTAAACTAACGTAGACGGGGTCGGTTCGGTTTTCAGTACCTAATCCACGGTTACTTAAACGGGAAAGGAAAGGTCTGCCTGTATCCTCGTTAATATCAGGAATGCCAACTTCAGAGCGGAATTTTCCACCTCGCTCAAATATCCGAAGAATATTCCCTGGCTGCGTCATTTCATATCGAGGTAATGGATCTAAAAACGGAATCACCCCTCTCTTCTTTTCAAATTCGGTAGGCGGGGGATTTGTCTGAATGCGTAATGACTCGCCATTCATACTATACGATTCACCATTCCTTGGCACTTTGTAAGGAACCGATCCATTATTATAAAGTGCTGCGCCCCAAAGCATACAACCGTGAGTCATCATACTTTTACGAACTTGGTTAACAATATTGGAGTGACAGTTCACGGTACCACAACTGATATGGCTGATGCGTGAGTCGCCCGGATTAACGAAGCGGATGTAATCAGGGGATTCTTGGTTTAAAAGAGTGTAACTACGAACCGGGTTCGCAGAGTTACGCCAAGCACCAGGTTTTTTTGCAATTGGCGCAGCGGGGCAAAGTCGTGGGGTGTTAGGGGCTCGCTCAGGATATCCAGGTCCTTCTATCGTGCGGATTACATTTGGATCACCACCGTGGCAATCAGTGCAGCCTATTCTTACAGTCGTTTTGCAATGGGGGTCTCTAGAATTTTCGTGACAGGAAATACAGTTGGTTGACTTTGCTTTTATTTCTTCATCGGATTGCTTATTTAAATCCAACCCTTCAAGTTCTGGCGGTAATGGGAAGGGAACATTAGCGGGCAGCACTTTTGGTCTTGGTGCTGGCCCAGCTGCCTGAGGCATCGAGCTTCTAAATAGATTACCTAATCCTAGAAAAACCCCCAGCCCAAGTGCTAAGAATGCAAAGCTATTAACAATTTTTTCACGCGATAAATTCAAGGTCATGGCCATACGCCTCCCGCGCTTAAGCCAACCGATAAAATAGCGGGCAAGATTACCCACAAGGAGGAAAGTAACTTTTATAAAAAAAGGGGTCAAGATCGATAAAGAAAGGGTTTAGACGGCATTTTGGAAGACTAGTAAAGCAAGGTAAGTTGGGCGAAACCAGCGACTAGGTTGTCCACCGTTCCAAACGGATTATTATACAACCCTTTAAATCCTGATCCGGGGATCAGCGTCGAAACTCCCATAGTCATAATTGCATTATTATTAAGAAAGGGCCGATACTCGAACCCCGAGCTTAAATCGTTCCCAATAAAATTATTAATGCCTGCTGCATAAACATATTGCTGGATCACTGCGCTATTTTGAAACCAAAGGAAGTTGCAATTATTGATCATCTTTAACTTGGGATTAATATCCAAATCGAACCCAAGATTATAAAGTAGTAAGCCTGGGTTTACATAATTTGCTTGGCCCTGCGTCTTACTGCTGCGTAAATCTGGAATCAAACTACCATTATTTACCAAGTTGACCCCAAAGAGTTTAACCGATTGTCGTTGCCAATAACTAAACTGCCCACCTGCAAAGTTTGAATTTTCAAAGATCGTGTCAAAACCAGTAGCGTGACTGTTGTTAATATTGCTATCACCCGAAGACCAGAAGAAAGAGGTACGGAATCGTGCATAATCTCGATCATAGGAAAGTTCACCCGCAGCCATCCCCGCACTGATATTCTGAGCCTGGCCTGCAAGCGGATTAAAAGTATCGTACCCCATAGCGTAATAGATTTGATGCGAAACATTAAAGCGCTCGATGTGTCCATCACCTGCCCACCCGAGGTAGGCAACATCCAAATTATGAGGAGTAAAAACACCGACAGGATCTGGTCGAATTAGGAAGCTATTACGATCAAATAGGAAGCTATTACTATCGTGGTAATAATTAGCGCTAACTTGAGCGGTGTAGCCTGGCCAAATAAAATCTTGCCTATAATAGTTAGCAAAAATCAGATTGGTGCCTCGGTCGCGGAAGGTGTTCAATCCGCTATTAGTATCTTTTTCAGCCTGTCTAAAGTAGGCAATATTAAACTGATCTCGGTTATTATTTCTCGTGCCAAAAATACGGACAGCACGATTAACATCGTTGAACAAAAAGCCACGAAAATCGGCATTAAAAGGCTGTGAACCAATCCGAGCAGACATAAAGTCGTAGTAAGCACTTAAATCTACAAGTTTCGTTTCTGCAAACCATTCTTGAAGTGAAAGGTAATCGCGATCACGCTGGGTTCGTTTTAGAACATTCGGATTTACCACTGCCAATTCATTCACATTCAATGTGTTTACATTGAAAACGGGTGACATTTTTAAACGCCAATCAACGGGCTTGTACGCAGCATCCCCATGAAATAAATCAAAAGAAAATGTCATAAAGGTTTGGTTGGCAAGAATGTTAGGGCTGCCAAAGAACTGCTCTTCAAATGGTCTTGCAGTACTTTCAAATGGCGTAGTTCCAATCGGCGTTTGTATTGCCTGAGTCAATTGTGAAACGGAACCAGTGAAATTGAAAAAGGTATGATTCCCATAAATCGGATAATCTCCCTTTAATACATTCTGGTTATACGGATCCCACCAATGGCCTAGTTGAAAAGGATAATCCTTCACCGGCGGATGGCCTAAGCCATACCTATCTAATGCAGGGAAGCCCATACGCCAGCGGTCTGGCATTGGGATGAAATCGTTATCGCCTATGATTTCAGAAAGAATCGATGACTTGCCTGAAAATCCTAACGGCGGGAGAATCGGGTTCGAAACAATTTCTTCGATTAATAATGGGGTTTCAATTTCAGGGGGAGTTACCAACGGCCGGTCTAGTGGCTTAGAACTATCTGCAGGCTTTGGCGCCTCAAAGGGTTTATCTTGAGATTTAAAATCAGGGACTGGAAGGAGATTGGGCAGTACTTCTGGCAGCTCTTCTTTAATTTCTTTTCCCGGCTTGGCTTGGGATACAAAAGGTAATAAAGGTTCTTCCGCCGTTAATCGGTCGGGTGACCAAACAGTTCCGCATAATGCTAAAGCCCATAAGATGCTACGCAAACTCATGGTAAATACCTCGTAAAGAAACTTAAAAGGAATACCTATCTTGTTGGTTAAATAGAGGGTTCCTAGGGGTTCAACCTAGCTTATATCGACAACTGAGTTGTTAAGCTTGATAAAGATTAAGGTTTTTACGGATAAATTGTTTTAATGGGGTTGTACTAATAAAACCAATAAACCTAGCGCTTTTTATTTGGGTGAGGAAGCTGCCTTCACTAACCTTTAACTTTTCTTCAAATTATTTGGCTTTTTCTTGATTAACTTTAACTGTTATGCCGATTCTTTCTTCAAGGGATAGCTTTGTTTTATTTGCTGCAAAAGCACGAAGCTTCCTAATTAGAGAGTTGGAACTAATGGACTTTATTAACAGATTGTTTAAAAAGTGCGCAAGTAAAAAAGAAAAGTCGCAGATTAATTTAAGATTAGAAACACTCGAAGACCGTACCGTTCCTACCAGCGTAACACTGAATACGGGGATGCTTATGGTAGTAGGTACCAATGCTCCTGATCGTATTGCGATTACTTTAGATCAGTCTTCAAATCAAATTGTGGTACTTAATGGAAATCAAGAAGCAGGCCGTTTTGCATCGACTGATGTTACTAGCATTTATTTGTATGGCGGTAATGGTAATGATTCCTTACAAGTTGCTTCTCAAATTATGCAGCCAGCTTTTATTGATGGTGGGCTTGGGAATGATCGAATTTTTGGGGGTGGCGGTAGTTCAATGATTATGGGCGGAGACGGGGCTAACCGTTTAGCAGGCGGAACTGGAAACGATTCCATTATTGGTCAAGGTATGTACGATATTTTGGGTAGTGCATCTGGAGTAGATACTTTAACGGGTGGCCCAGGGGTTAATCGATTTTTTGGATTTGCAGATCAGGCGACTATTACAAATTTAAAACCAACCGATCTAAATTTTTTCCTTGCTAGCACTCCTAATACTTTTGCAAGTACCCTTGGGTTACCAACTACTACGAATGTAACGCTTACCGCACAAGATGTAGATATCCTTCTACAAAGGGCTGCTGCTGCAACCGCAAGTAATGATGGGATGTTTGCTATCGTTGACCGTGAAGGGCGAATATTAGGCGTTAGGGTTGAAGATGGTGTTAACCCTAAAATGAACCCGAATAGCGCTCAATTTGATCCTGATCTTTTTGTATTTGCAGTGGATGGCGCAGTTGCGCTTGCAAGAACCGGTGCTATGTTTGGAAATAACCAAGCGCCCCTTACTTCTCGAACCATTGGCTATATTAGTCAAACAACAATTGAACAGCGTGAAGTAGAATCGAACCCTTCAATCACGGATGTTAATTCAACTTTACGCGGCCCTGGTTATGTTGCTGCTGTAGGAATTGGTAACCATTTTCCTCCCGGTTCAGCGCTTGATCCTTCTATGCCTGATGGTATTGCCTTTACGCCACAGGTGGATCTCTTTGGTATTGAACAATCTAACCGTGATAGTACTTATCATCCCGGCCCAGATCGCATCAAGGGAACAGCGGATGATATTTATCTTCCCTATAGGTTTAATATAAACCCAGCTTTTATTCCTTCCAACATTCTTGATACTTTCTACACAGCGCCTGATTCTTATGGCTATATGTCGGGGTATGCGCCTAACGCCCAGAACCGTGGTATCGCAACTTTGCCAGGTGGTATTCCTATTGTTAAAAATAATGTGATCGTTGGTGGTATTGGGTCGTTTTTCCCTGGTGCAACTGGTTTTGCGACTGAAATGAATTCTAGGCTTTCTACTACTTATAATGCTAACCTTCCTGACCGATCCTTTGAAGCAGAATACATCTCCTTTGCGGCTTCGGGTGGATTCCCTACGGGTGGCGTTCCTGTCCAACAAACCCTTGGTGGAATTGCTCTTCCTACCAGTGGTAGTTTTGGTCTAAATGCAGCATTATCTACAATTAGGATTGATCTTGTAGGCATTACTTTACCTATCTTTGGGCCCGCTGGGACTAATGGTATTTTTGAGCTTTATAATTATGGTCAATCTTTAGGGGAAGGAACTGCTAATACTAGTTTCCTTGCTAATTTATTACCAAGAGGCGGTATTACCAGTTATGTTCAGTACACGGGTACGCCTCCTAACCTTGTTCCAGTTGGTATTGCTACTCCTACAACTTTTGCAGGTATCTTTGCACCAGAAGGTTATTTGGTTACGCCTCATGATGGAGTTAACTATTCCGCTGCGCAGGTTAATACCATTATTATGCAATCAGTTGAAAGAGCTTTGCAGGTTAGATCTGCAATTCGCTTACCTTTAAATCAGAATGCTAAAATGACTATTGCTGTAACCGATGTTACAGGTGAAGTTCTGGGCTTATTCCGTATGCCCGATGGCACAACATTCTCTCTTGATATTGCAGTAGCTAAAGCTCGTAATATGCGTTACTACAACGATCCTACTCAATTACAAGCAATTGATCAAGTTCCGGGTGTTCCTGCTGGAACAGCATTTACCAATAGAACCGTTCGATTCCTGGCACTGCCTAGATTCCCTGAAGGTATCAATGGCGCACCCCCTGGTTATTTCTCTCAGTTAAATGATGGTGGGGCTAGCTCTACCACTGGGCTGAATACCGGGGCTCCATTACCTGCATCGGTCTTCCAGAGCGTCTTTGGTTTCTCTTCTTTCAATCCACAAAGTAACTTCAGACAACCAAATACCCCCTTAACACCTGTTCAAAACCAAAACGGTAATGTCTACTTCCCCGGTTCTTCTGGGCTTTATGTGGGTGGCCAACTTATCGCTGGCTTTGGTATAAGCGGCGATGGGGTTGACCAAGATGATGTGGTTACCTTTGCAGGGCAAGCGGGGTATAATGCACCGGACAATTTAAGGGCCGATATGCGGTTTGTAAGTAATGTGCGTCTGCCTTACCAGAAGTTCAATCGTCAGCCGCTTCTTCCACAAGGTGGTGGTGGCGCTAGGGTAAATAGTAGTGGTACGGTCACTTATTAATTTCAAAGGTTTTCTTGGATGCGAAGGTATAAAAAAAGCCTTCTTTACTTTTGTTGTAAAGAAGGCTTTTTTTTATAAGTCAATTACTTTTTAGATCTAGTTGGTACTTCAGGCTGGGTTGCTACTTTTGGACCGTTTTCAAACTGTTCAATTTTTTCTACACGCCTAGAATGCCTACCTTTTTCAAATGGGGCTTCTAACCAAATTCTTACCATTCTTTCTATCAGTTCTTCACCAAGTAAATCGGCTGATAGGCAAAGTACATTGGCATCGTTATGTCTTCTGCTCATTTCTGCGGTGATACTATCGTGGCAGGGGGCAGCTCGAACTCCGATTACTTTATTTGCTGCGATACACATTCCTATGCCGGTTCCACAAATCAGAATGCCTCTTTGAGCCTGTTTTTTACTTATCGAATTGGCAACATCAAAAGCATAATCAGGGTAATCAACACAATCTTCGTTGGCGGGGCCCATATCTAAAATTTCATGCCCCATACCCGAAAGGAAATTTATAATGCGTTGCTTGACATTATAACCTCGATGATCACTACCAATTGCTATTACCATAGTATGGTATCCTAGTTTTCCAAATGGATCATAGTCCGACATTTTATCACCTTTAAACCTTAAGAAAGTACTTTTAATATTAAAAGTTTCAACTTTTCTTCAATTTCTTGTAAACACTCAAAATAATCTTGCTCATTCCCACCATAAGGGTCAAAAACATCGACCTCTTGATGGCTTAGCATCTGAACCGGTACATTTTGGTTATGAAAACGATCTTGAAAAATTTTCAGATGACCCTTTGTCATAACCAACACTAAATCTGCGTTTTCAATCAAACCGGTATTAACTTGTCTACTTTGATGTTCGCTTAAACTTAGCCCTAGTTTAGCCACCACCTTAAGGGCGTTTGGCGAAGCAGGGTCTCCATCATAAGCAGCGAGTCCGCCGGAAAGGATTTCGAAGCCATTTTCACCAAGAGAACCTAAAGCACACCCGAGTTTGTCTGCAAGCATTTTCTGAAAAACGATTTGCGCCATCGGACTTCTGCAAGTGTTACCTGTACAAACAAAGACAATTTTCATAATTCAGTTCGAAATAGTCTGTAAAGATTTATTCGATGTCTTAGAAAAATAATTTCAATGACATTGATAATTCTAAATTTTAAGTTTTAGATTAACAATCACATAAGCTAATTATTAACCGTAACTTAACATAAAATAGGGTAAGTTGTTCGGTTTGGGGTAAATCGGACCCTATTCATAATGCCAGTTGATAAGAATTAGATTAAAAGGAGAAGTTTATTGCAATAGGAGAAAGGCTAAATTTCTAAAAATGTGAAGAAATGGTTAAGTAGCTTCGTTTATCCACCCACCCCCCAAAACTTGGTCACCATCATAAAAAACCACCGCTTGGCCTGGGCTAACGGCACTTTGGCTGGTTTCAAATTTAACCGATGCAGTTTCTGCCCCGGTGCAAATCACTTTTGCATTTGCTGCTTTATGCCGATATCGGATCTGCACTTGGCAATCGATTTGGCTGCCCGTTTCCAAATTAGTAAGCCAGTTTACACCTGTGGCGTGAAGGCCGTTAGCTAAAAGGCCTTCAATTTCGCCAACGATAACTTTGTTTTCTTCTGCAACGATTTTCAGGACATATTTCCTCTGCCCAGCAGCAAATCCTAGTCCTTTTCTTTGGCCTATGGTAAATCTTTCTATGCCATCGTGAGGTGCAAGGGTTTTACCCGATTCATCGACAATCAAGCCGGGCTTGGTAAGTTCAGGCATCCGGTGTTTCACCATTCGGGCGTGATCGTTATCGGGGACGAAGCAAATTTCGACGCTATCGGGTTTATCTGCAACGCTAAGGCCAGCGGCAAAAGCAAGTTCCCTGACTTGATCTTTTTTCATATCACCCAAAGGGAATATAATTTTCTCGATTATTTTTCTTTTTAAGCCGTGCAGCACATAGGACTGATCTTTATCGGAATCGACAGCGCGATGGAGTTGGGCGCCGTTTTTTCCTTGCACGATTTTTGCATAATGCCCGGTAGCGATAAAATCGACTCCTAGCATTTCGCCATACGACCAAAGTTGCCCGAATTTCAGCCAGTTATTGCATACAATACAAGGGTTGGGAGTTCGCCCAGAAAGATATTCCTTGGCGAAATAATCCATAATTTTCCCGAATTCTGCTTCAAAGTCGAGGGCATAAAAGGGGATGTCAAATTTATCTGCTACACGCCTTGCGTCTCCTGCATCAAGGGCACTGCAGCAACCCTTTTTCCGTTCTTTTCTGGCATCATCTGGCCCACTATGCACCCCCGTGCGCATAAATACTCCAATCACTTCATAGCCTTGGGCTATAAGTAGCTGGGCGCAAACAGAACTATCGACTCCGCCTGACATAGCTAGGAGTACTTTTTTACCCATCACTTCCTCTTTAAAATTTTTAAAAGTTCATACTTTATAATATATCAGTATTGAATCATTTCGTTGAACGAAGTGAAATTTAATTTGTAATAGAAATGCTTTAAAAATATGGATTTCTCAAAAATTGTTCCTTTTTTAACGAAGTTGACGAATTAGCTATTAGGCCTTAGAAAAACAAAGATTCTTGCTGGAACAAACACTTTTGAAGCAATTCAAATAACTGTAAGCTTTAAGTAGGCTTTGGATTAAGCTGGGAATCAAGGTTTAAATTTTAAGGCCATAATTCTTGGCATTACTAAGAGGATCGGGATGCGGATCGCAGTAGTTTCACCAGAAGTGGTTGGTTTTGCCAAGACGGGTGGCCTTGCAGATGTTGCGGGGGCGTTACCTGTAGCGTTGGAAAAACTGGGCGAAGAAGTGGTAGTTTTTATGCCACTGTTTAATTGCATACGAAAGACAGGGAATTTTGAACCGACCAAAGTTAGGTTTCAAATTCCCCTTGGTCCTAATCTGGTCTCGGGTTCCCTTGCTAAATCTCGGATTCCTAATTCTAAAGTTACGGTTTATCTTGTTGAAAATGCAGATTTTTTTGAACGAGATAATCCGGAATATGGTCGTGGGTTTTACCAATTTTCCGGATCAGAAGGTCATAAAAAAGATTACCCAGACAATTCTTCTAGGTTTTATTTCTTTGCCCAAGCTGTTCTTGCTTCTTTTCCTCAGCTAGGATTTTGGCCCGATGTTGTGCACTGGAATGATTGGCAAACCGGGTTGGGCCCCGTCTTACTTCGGGAAAAGTATGACCGGCACGAAAACCGAAACCTCGCAGAAAAATATCAAAAAGTTCGTAGCCTTATGACTATCCATAATATTGCCTATCAAGGTAATTTTTGGAAAGAAGATATGAATATGTGCCATCTTAATTGGCGCCTCTTTAACTTAAATCAACTCGAGTTCAACGATAACCTTAGTTTTCTGAAAGCTGGTATTGTTTTTGCAGGCCGCATTAACACTGTTAGCCCAACCTATGCCCGTGAAATTCAAACGCCCTATTACGGTTATGGCTTGCAAGGTTTATTAACTGCGCTATCTGGCAAATTAACGGGGATTGTCAATGGCATTGATTACAGCGTTTGGGATCCTGCTATTGACCCTTTCCTTGCTGGAAATTTTGATGCTAAAAACATCACCCCGGGCAAGTCGCTTTGTAAAAAAGCTTTGCAATATGAACTTGGTCTTGCTGTCGAGCCTACAACTCCTGTTGTCGGACTTATCGCACGCCTCGTTCAACAAAAGGGCATCGACCTCGTTATTGAAAGCGCTTGGCGTATGATGGAACTTGGTGTGCAGCTTATTGTTTTAGGTGAAGGCGACGCTTATTATCAAAATGCGCTTGTTCATTTGCAAGATGCTTTTCCCGGGAGAGTTGCACTTAACTTCACTTTTAGCGAAGCGATGGCGCATAAAATTGAAGCGGGGGCTGATTGTTTTCTTATGCCCAGCCTTTACGAACCTTCAGGCCTTAACCAACTTTATAGTATGCGCTATGGCACACTTCCTGTGGTGCGTGCGACCGGGGGCCTTGCTGATACCGTTACCGATACCACTGTCCAAACCCTTGCTAACCATACCGCAACTGGTTTTAGTTTTAATGCTTATAGTTCTGCTGCTCTTTATGATTGCCTGGCCCGCGCCATCGATTTTTATCGTAATCATCCCAATGAATGGCTTAGTATTCAACATAATGCTATGTCTCAAGACTGGTCTTGGAAGCGTAGCGCACTAAATTATCAGCAACTTTATAGTACAATAATTGCTAGTCAGGTTTAATCTTCTACCTGCTTGGTACCTAGATCCTTCAAGAGCTAGAACACAATGGCGGATATTTCCTTAGCTTTTTTATGGCATCAGCATCAACCGTATTACCCTGATGATTTCTTGGGGCATAATCCTATGCCTTGGGTTCGACTTCACGGCGTAAAAGATTATTACGGTATGGCATTGCATCTGTTAGAATTTCCCACAATGCGATGTGCTATCAATCTGGTACCCAGTCTTATCGAACAAATTCTTCAATACACTGAACAAGGTCGATCTGATTATTTTCTTGACTTGTCGCGTTTGAAGGCCGAACACCTTGACCCGGTACAATCGGTATTTTTGCTCGATAATTTTTTTATGGCTAACCCGCATCATATGATTCTTCCCTATCCCCGATATGCAGAGTTATATTTGCGTAGGGGATTGGGTCGATGTTCTGGGCAAGATGCACTTCGCAGATTCAATACTCAAGATTTACTTGATCTTCAGGTTTGGTTTAATTTAACTTGGGTACATCCGATAGCAGTGTCTCAGGATTCTTTTCTTTCGGGTTTAGTGTTAAAGGGGAAAAATTTTTCTGAACAGGAGAAGCACCTTTTATTAGATAAGCATTTAGAGATTATGAGGCATATTTTGCCTTTGCATAAATCTTTGCAGGAAAAAGGTCAGATTGAAATAACCACTTCTCCTTACTTTCATCCGATAGTTCCTCTACTTTTAGATAAAAATTTTGCTCGCGAGGCAATGCCTGAAGTACGGTTGCCTTCCTTTCAAGGCGGTTTCCCAGACGATGCCAAGGTGCATTTTCATTTAGCAATTGAGCAGTATAAAAATATTTTTGGCTGTGAACCCAGAGGTATGTGGCCTTCTGAAGGCAGTGTTTGCCAGCCTTTTATTTCCCTTGCTGCTAGTTATGGTATTCAATGGATTGGGACCGATGAGGAAATACTTTCTGCTTCTACTCAGGGTGAAGTATCTCGAGATTCTCAAGGCTATGTTCGTAATCCCCATAAACTTTATGCCCCTTATAAAGCTTTTGATAATGGTCAAAGTATTAACATTGTTTTCAGAGATCACGCACTTAGCGACCTTATTGGTTTTCGTTATCAACATAGTGATGCAGAAACTGCTGCCCAAGATTTTATTCATAACCTGCAAGAAATAGGCAAGTCGATTGATTCGGATCGTCCTGCACTTGTTACCGTAATTCTTGATGGGGAAAATTGCTGGGAACATTATCCTAATGGAGGGGTAGATTTTCTTCGGGCCCTCTATCATAAATGCACAAGTACACCCAACATTACGACGGTTCGGTTGGGGGATTATTTAAATCAGTTTCCTCCATCTAATCATTTAGGTCATTTATTTGCTGGTTCTTGGATTAGTCATAATTTTGCTATTTGGGTTGGGCACGAGGAAGATAACACTGCGTGGGATTTGCTGAATAAGGCGCGGGAATTTCTGGTGAATAAAACCCCTTCTTCTTCTCCGGAACAACTTCAAAAAGCTTGGCGCGAAATTTATATCGCTCAGGGTAGCGATTGGTTTTGGTGGTTTGGCGATGATCATTCCTCTTCCCAAGATGCACTTTTTGATGAACTCTTCCGTAGGCATTTAAAAAATGTTTATACTTTTCTTGCAGAGTTACCCCCACCCGAACTGGATCGGCCTATCTGCAAAAATACCCTTCATAATTTGCACTCCCTACCTAAATCTTTCCTTGATGTTCGCATCAATGGATTCCCTAAGTTCTTCGAATGGCTTTCTGCAGGCCATTACCTTTGTCAGGCCAAGCAAGGCACAATGGCACTTAGCACACAGGGGCCTCTTTCTGATATTTACTTTGGGTTTAATCTTGATACTTTGTTTATTCGAATTGATTGTATTGCTAAGGCTTGCTTAGCTTTAGCAAAGTATCAGCAAATTAGAATTGGATTTTTAGAACCTTCGGGTCATCTTATTACCTTAGAGATTTCGCAAGGAAAAAAACTTGCTTACACTTATCTTGTGCAAGGCAAGGTTCGGAAAACAAGTGTTGAATTTGCTTTACAAAATTCTCTTGAAATCGCAATACCTTTTCATCCGCTTGAAATCAATGTAAATGAAATTATTTCTTTTTATGTTGAGGTGCTTGAAAATGGCATTGTCAAAGATCGGGCCCCAAAGGAAAGCGTGATAAGTTTTAGAAAACCCTGTAAGGATTTTGAACAAATAATGTGGGATGTTTAATTAAGGGGGATTGGGAAAGAAAATGCCTGAACTTCGAAAAGATCCAATTGTAGGCCGCTGGGTAATTATTGCGACGGAGCGGGCTCGCAGGCCCCTAAGTGAAACGGTAGTGTCGTCAGAAACTTCGGAGGGATTATGCCCTTTTTGCGAAGGGAACGAAGATAAAACCACGAATGAAATTTTCGCCTGCCGTGATCCTAAAACTGTTCCAGATCAAAAAGGATGGCGGGTTCGAGTTGTCCCTAATAAATTTCCTGCGCTTCAAATTGAAGGCGACCTTAACAAAAAAGGAAATGGGCTCTACGACTTTATGAATGGCATAGGCGCTCACGAGGTTATTTTAGAATGCCCTTTCCACGAAACGAGTATGGCTCGACTTCCGCAGAGTAATATTCGTGAGGTTTTATTGGCTTACCGTGAAAGGCTGATAGACATTAAGAAAGATTCAAGGATGGTTTTTGGGATGATTTTTAAAAATTCTGGTGCCGCTGCTGGAGCTTCTCTTCAGCATTGCCATAGCCAACTAATTGTCACGCCGATTTTACCGGTAAATATCGGGGAAGAAATGGATGGGGCACTTGATTTCTTTCGCTATCGCGGGCGCTGCATTTACTGTGATATCCTTCATCAAGAATTTCTTGACGACAAACGCATTATCCTCGACTCTCCTGCTTTTCTTGTTGTTGCCCCCTATGCAAGTAGGTTCCCTTTTGAAACTTGGATCATTCCAAAAAGCCACAATAGTCATTATGAAAATAGTTCTGAAAATGATTTAAATGAACTTGGGAGTGTGCTTAAAACTGTTTTATTAAAGCTTGAAATTGCTTTAGATAACCCTGCATATAACTATATGATTCATACTGCCCCTTTAAATTCTAATCCACTTGAGCATTATCATTGGCATATTGAAATCATCCCACGATTAACAAAAGTTGCAGGGTTTGAATGGGGCACTGGTTTTTACATCAACCATATACCACCAGAGCAGGCAGCATTGGTGTTACGAAATACTGAAATTGATAAAGTTTAACGGGCGCCAAAATAATATAAACTTAAAAAGAGCGAAGCGTGGCGTAACCAATTTGGCAAGCCCTCTGGCCCGTGGATGAAAAAAATCGCTGCAGTGCTCGCAACGGTGATGAGCACCAATATCGCTTGCATATCTTGCCAGCGAGTGAGGAGTGAATTAGGGCCAGGTTTCATAAACCATTTTGCAAAATAGCCAATAGTCATTCCTGAAATATAAGCGCCAACCACCCCGAAGATGGGCATTACTTTAGGATCAAGCAGTCTGCCTTGTCGGTATAAGAAATACCCTGTTATCGCTAAAGAGATAATGATTAAAGCACGGATACAACCTGTGGGCAGATAAAGAGGCCTGGTTTCTGGTGGTAGGATACCGTCTTTTTGTAATTGAGGAACAGATTCAGGTGGGATATTGAGAAATCTTCGCCTCGAGAAATAATGGGCCAAGGCTATTACTAATGTTTCTTCCCATAAAATATCAATATCTCGGCCAATTAACATTTCATTGATCACTACACCCAGAATTAAAAGTGTTAATAAGGCTCGTACGCTTCCATTGGGAAGCCCTAAGGGGGATCGACCTCCATCAACTTTATCGATGTTTTGTGACATTATGTTTCCTTGGGCGGATAAAAGTACAAGCCTGAAGCTTAAGATTTCTAAGAGTTCATTGCGGTTGTAAGTAGATCTCGGATATCAGACCGGAATCTTTCTACCGTTCTTTTTGATAGCCCTAACTCTTCTGCAATTTCCTTAGGAGAATGGCCTCGCAAGGTTAAGAGAAAAGATTTCTTCTTGGATTCATCCTCGAGGGTTTTTAATATGAAGTCAAGAGATTCTTCAAGTATTAGTTTTTCTTCTGCAATTGATTGATCGCTTGGAACTTCGTTTGCAGTTTCGATGGGTTTTTCTAAACGCACATCTCGGGTTTGATTATAGAAGAAGCTTTTTTTAGCACTAATTTTATAAAGAGTCATCTTGGCAAGCAAGAACCACATTTCTTCCCAACTAGCAGGTTTGAAACTGCCTTTTTGAAGTGCTTCATAGAAATTTCCAAAGACGGATTGAATAATGTCTTCTGGGTCTAATTTTGATACCAGCAGTTTATCAATGCGTACCAAGGCAAAAGGGACTAATCTTTTCAGTAGTCGGATAATTTCATCTGAATTATTAAAGTCCAAACCCCTAGGCATGGGTTCATCTGGATTCATTTTTTGGCTCTTTCAAAACAAATTTTAAAAGCGAGTTTTATATGTTTAACTAAAATTACAGTGCAGGCAAACAATGGAACAAGAAATCTTGGTAAAAATGTTCAGATATTTTGCTGAAATAATTGATTAAGAGTAAAAAATGCAGCAAATGATAAGAAAAACACCCTTCTAAGCACTCTAAAACCAATGTTTTTGAAAAAGATTTACAATCTTGGTGAAAGTTTTCTCTTTTACTGTCGAATAATGATTGTGCTGACTAATAATAAGTTATAGTCACCTAGGAAATAGATGCGTAATATTTGGCGGTATAACCGCTTTTTATTTGCAAAATATTGGATCGTGTTAGGGTTCTGACCTTGGATGGCTTCGCTCAATATGCGACAGTATCGTGTCGAAGAGTTGATCTTTTACGGTTTTCAATCGAGGAGTTTTTTTAATGAATCAATTAGAAGTTCCTACAGCAAAAGTTCAACCAGAAAGTAGCTTCCTTACCAAGTTGTTTGCCAAAGTTGGTGAACCGGTGGATGTACTTAAGATTTCCGTTATTAATGTGTATGGCAATAAATGGCGGATCAATGTGTGGAAAAGTTCCAATAATCCTTTCCTTCCTAGCGCAGGTTTCATTGATGTCAGTTATTTTGTTTCTGTAGGTAAAAACGATGAGATAGAAAGCGTTCGTTAATTTATAGGTTCTTTAAAAGAACAAGATTAAGTTGATTATTAATGAGGCGTTTGGATCTTAAGGCTTTCAGCACAAAGCCAAACGCCAATAATAATAATAAAAATAGCACCAACAATTGGCAGCACCTTCGATATTCGTTCAAGCCAAATTGCAGCTTGGGTTTTGCTTTTTATCAAATCTCTAGCCTTGACGACTGTAATTCCAACTGCAACAAGAACCCCAGCCATCCCTGTGCTAAAAGCCAACAGAAGGGGAACAGCCCAAGCAGCAAGGCCTGCGCTAATAGCAAAGATAAGCATAGCAACAGCATCCCAGCAAGGAATAATCCCCCCTGCAATACCCAAAACAACGATACCTTTCCAGCCCGCATCTGGGGTGTTGGAACTGACGGAGCCATCGGTGTTATGGGAGTGAGAAGCACCAGGCCCATGATGATGGTCGGCTTGTCCTAAGATTCTGCGAAAAAAGAGCCAAGCACCAAGTAGGGCGATGGTAATGCCGCCAAAGAAACCGAGAACGATTTGCACATCTTTGGGGGCAGCGTTGGGGAAAAGAATGGGCAAAAAAATCGCAAGTAATAAAACTCCACCCGTATGAGATACCGTGGTGACAAGCCCAAGCAGAAAGGCGTGAAAGAGAGTGCCTTTTTCGCCAATTAGGTAGGCCGCAGCGAGTGTTTTTCCGTGCCCTGGCGTTAGTGCGTGTGCTGCTCCAAAGAAAAGGGCCAACATAAATACAATCCAAGGTTGTTTTTTGTTATCCAAAAGAAGGTGTAACATCGAATGATCGGCGTCCTTAGATTCAGAAGCCGAACTTTCAGGCGACTTTTCTTGGCCAACATTTACATTGGTTTTTCCCTCTAGGGTAAAATTAAACCTCACTACCCTTAGCTTTTCTGAATCACCTGGCGCCCTATCGATAGGAAGTTTTGCAACAATTTCAGGAGGTGGAAGTTGCAAATGAGTTAGAACTGCAACATCGGTAGGAAAGACAACAAGAGTTAAGCTAGAAAAATCATCCTCTTCAAAATTACTTTCACGAAATTGAAAAGAAGGTGACTCTGTAGAGATAATATTGCTAGGGTTAGAATTAAAAGGTGCTTCAAAGCGGAAGAAGCATTGAAGATGATCTTTGATTTTCAGTGATTTTTGGGTGCAGATGAAGTTAAGTGATTTGTTATCGATATTCGCAATGAGATTAATAGCAAGGGTTTCTGCCATCATATTTAGGAATGCTTCGTGAAGTTGTTCTCTAGAGCGAATTTTTAAACGCTGTTCCTCGGGTAGTGGTGCCAAGTCCCTTGCGGCCCTTAATTCATCGACCTCTAAAACATAATCAATCTGAATCGAGTTATCTAAAACTCTAATACTAATAGAGCGGTTATGATTTTCAGAAAGGAGTGGGTGTGCGGGTAGGAAACCGGGTGTTAGTAAACCCCCAGCTAGCAGAACCAGAAGAAGCAAGAGTTTATTTTTTTGGCTTAGCATAACTAAGTGCCATCAGGGCAAAACCAGTGACTAAGTTTGGATCGCCTTCCATCCAACGGTCTTGGGGATTATTCCACGAGCCATCGGGTGATTGCTTTTTAGCAAGAATAAGAGCAAGTTCGTTGCGCCAATTGTGGATCACGCCTTTGGAATCTTTAATATCTTGAACTTCAAGTGCATCCAGTGCTTTTGCTAAAGTGTTGTAATAATAGAAGAGGCCCCAAGCGGCGCGTTGAGGTGGCATACCTGGGTTATTTTCTAAGCTGTAATTATTACTAATCCATTCGAAAGCTTTAAGAACGCGTGGATCGTTTTTAGAAACTCCACAATAAATCATACTTTTGATTCCCGCATAAGTCATACTAGCATAGCCTGGCATAGACCCGTCGTTGGCGGGCCCATCGGCATTACGAACAGCGCCGCCAGATGCAGCGGAATAAATGAAACTGCCATCGTTTATTTTTCCTGCCCAAGGTTGGTCATTGTTTTCACTTTTAAGGTTTTGACATCGACTCACAAAAACCATTGCTTTTTTAAAAGCAGGGTCATCTTTAGGAACCCCTGCAGCAGCAAGTGCTTCTAAATAGAAAGCGGTATTAGAAAGATCGGGCCGTGATTTACTATCGTAGCCTGCCCCGCCGTAGTAGTCGTCCTTTGCATTTTTCCCTTCCCCTTCGTCCCATTGTAATTGTTTAAGAAACTTAGCAGCGTTGCTAACAACAGCCTTGTAAGAATCGTTATTAGCAGCACTAAGAGCCATTACATTTACGGAAGTAACATAGTTTTGCAGTTGCACTCGGGGATCGATGCCAGCAATATGGCCAGATTTAGTATTGATAAGGCCTTCAATGTATTTGAGGCCTTTTGCAATCATAGGATCATCTTTAGGTAGGGTGCCAGTTTTTAATAAACCTGTGATGATAATCCCCGTAATGCCAGGGGAAGATTTAGAGCTCCAAGATCCATCTTCGGCTTGTGCTTTACGAAGGTAAGAAACCGCTTTTTGGATGGAAGTATTCCAAGCCTCAGAAGGGTCGGGTTGAGCCGTTGCAATGCTTAGGGAAAAAAGGGAAATGATTAAACAAGGGAAGATGAATTTGAAAGGCATAATTCAAACCTCGAAGAAAAATTTAGAGAAGCTTTAAAGTCTACAAAAAGCTCTGCTAGTTATTGTAGACGAAAGAAAGCGTGGGGGAATAAAAAAAACTATTACGGTTGATAACCGTAACAGCTTTTCAAACTGTAATATGTTTAAAGCTATGCATTGGCAAATTGAATTAGCCAACAATTGCAAGAATATCATCTTCGGTCATGATTAGGTATTCGTTGCCATCGACATTGACTTCGCTCCCAGCATAGGAACTAAAAAGAACGCGGTCGCCTTCTTTGATTTGGAAGGGTGCTCGTTTGCCGTTATCTAAAACTTTGCCTTCACCTACAGAAAGGACTTTGCCTTGTCTGGGTTTTTCCTTGGCACTATCGGGAAGAAGAATCCCTCCAGCAGTTTGAGCTTCTGCTTCAAGTCGTTTCACAACAATTTTATCATTCAGGGGTTTCAAAGCCATCGGAAAAGAACTCCTCAAAAAACCAACCAAAAGGGGAAAATCAAAAACAAAGGCTTACTCACCGGTCTTTAGCTGACCATAAAACCGTAAGAGGGCCTTCATAACAGTATATAAAACCATACCGCGATTAACAGGCTTAGGGATTACACTGTAGACCGAGGCCTGCTGAGCCTGCCTCATAACAGCTTCGGTGGGGTCCCCGGTAACAAGGATAGCAGGAAGCATAATATGGACTTGTCTAACTAAGTGCAGGGTTTCTAAGCCAGTAAGGTTTGGCATATGCATATCAAGCAAGGCAAGGTGAACTTCATTTTCCTGAATAATATCGACCGCTTCAACGCCGGAAGAGGCTAAAATCGTGCGGTAGCCGTCTTGTTCGACAATATCCCGTAAAGCTTCTCTAGCGGGGGTATCATCGTCCGCGATAAGGATCGAATAATGATGGTTTGCGGCAAAAGCCACGCCACTTACCTCATAAAGGAAAAGTTAGAAACCCCCCACCCGCAAGGGCAGCCAAGCTGAAACATAAGTTTCAGGTAAAGCATAATGAGCAAATTATGTACCGCGAATAATTTATGCATAATAATTAATCATAACTTCAACGATAGTATAAGGATAGCCCAAATTGGCAAGAACCTAGTAAAGGAAGGCTTTAATGTTGGATTATGCCAGATTGGCATAGTTTTTTCACAATTGTCAATAAAAAAGCGCCTTTTACAGCGCCTTTCTTCCTTATTTACCAAACTCTTTCCCTAATATTTGACCCCGCTTGCTACCTTAGGTTTCGTCCATAACGCATCAGGGTTAAAATCGTTCTCATCTAAGCGAATAGGAAACTGGAACCGATCATATTTGTAGTATTCCACTTCCTCATTATTTTCATCATAGGTGATGATTAGCATTGGAAGCGACGATTGGGGATCAAAGCAAACCAACCTTCTTCCACCTTTAGGAAGTTCATTTTCAATTCCAGAAGGCAGAAAGTGTTCCAATGACTCTACAGGGAAACCAAATTCAGGGCGCTTGTTTGCTCCATTATAAGTCACAACACCATAGCGTTTATCACCACTTGCCTGACCAATTATTGCTTTACCCAAACCTTGAATCAAAGGCACAAAACCGGCATCTTGAATGGTGTGCCTGCTAGAACTTCGTACCAAAATACTATCGGGTGCAAATGCCATCCTCTTTCCAGCGGGCATAAAAGGTACATCTCCCTTGGCAAGCAAGGTGTGTATCTTATTTTCATACTGGCCCTGTACATAAACCACTTCCCTGCCCAATGCTTCGCCATCTAGCCACTTAAAATAAATGCTTAAGGGCGCTTTGCGATACTTAAGCAATAGTGTTTCTTGGGGCTTCTTTTTATTATTGATCACTTCCCTGCGCACCAACCGAACCATATAGGAATCTAGAGTTGCAAGCCTTGCCATCGATTTATGGTAAAGATTTCGAATAGGGTCGGCAGTAGGTTCTGTAGGTTTAGGCGTAGTATTTTCGCCTGCCCCTATCAACCCAAAGGGGGAAATATTATTTCCGCTTCGATTCATATTGCCGATTCCTGAGGTTGATACATTTGTCAACTCCGTAGCAATTTTGTCCCCGTTGTTATTTGGGTTATTATTCGCGTTATTTGCATTATTGCCATTTACCAAAGTGGTCGAATTCTGATTGTTTTTAAAAATGTTTGGCAGAGGAACTAAAGGAACTTCTGTAGTTCCCAACGGAGCATTAGTGGCGTTGATGGTGTTCGTTGCATTAGGAATACGCAGTTCAGGGCCAGCTTCTGCACTTACAGCTCGGGTCCTCATCGATGGCCTTTGCATTGCAAGATTACTTGCACTTCCGTTGCGCTGTGCCATCATTTGGCCACAACCGCTTAGGAATAAAAGCCCCACCACTACTAAAGCAATCCGCAATTTATTTCCAACTAACATTACAGAGTCCCTTCTGTTCACTGACTCGAGACTATTTTAGCCGTTTCAAGAAGCATCCTTGCCCCTATGAAGGGCGGGACCATACCTAAAGATATTTACAAAATATAGAGGAACCTTAAGAATTAAATAAGAAGTAGGGCAAAAAGGGTTGTCTGGGTAGCCAAAAACCACCTTCTTGAAGAAATACTTTCTCCATTTTTCGAACTTTCGCTCAAGTTTACCCTTAAGCATTAAAGCTACTATAGCAGGATTAATTTCGCAGCGACAAGAAAATCATTTAACCAAGTTGTAATAGGACTTACGCAGTTGCCGTATCCAGTCGGCGAAACCAAGGGTTTGCTCTGAAGACCCGGACGGCATTCTGGAATATCATTGCTTTGAGACTAACTCGGCTAATTCCAATTCTAAAACAGGACTTTTCAAATACCATATTGGCTTGCAGGTACCCGCGAATTCAATCAGGTGTTTTGATTACCTGCTTGGCAAAAGCGTGTGAAGTTGATTAGCAGAAGTAGAGACAATCAAGCCCACCGACCCCAAATTGATAATAGGGGCGGTGGGGAATCCAGTGGCTTCAAATACCTACTCAAACATCGACCCCAAATTGATAACAGGGGCGGTGGGGATTCTTGTGTGTGTAATTCCTTATTCTCCCTCGAGTTATTGAAAACTCAAAGGCTAACAGACCCCGCAAGAAGAGTTTTCACCGAACGGTTACCGTTCAGCCGCAACGCGGCGGCAAGTTGTAGCCAAGGCGTGAGCCTATGGTTTCGAGACGGCATCTTGCTTTTGAGTCCTGACGGGACGACACGGGGCGGCGAGGTTGCCAGAGTTGCGTGGCGCATTCTGATCTGCCGATGCCATTCATTGCAACACCTCCCAGCGCCCGCCTTTGGTCGGACCAATTCTGCCGATGATTTCTTCTGCCTTTAGTTTTTGAAGTAACCGTTCCATCGTTCTCTCCGGTTTCTTCAGAGCCTTGGCGAGTTCTGGAATGGTAATGGCCGGATTTTCTCGAATGAGTTCGAGGATTTTCCCTGCCACTTTCCCTGCCACTTTCCCCGCCACTTTCCCCGACATTACTCCCGCCACTTCTCCCGCCACTTTCTCCCGCCACTTTTCCCGCCACTTTCCCCGACATTTCTCCCGACATTTTCGTGGCCGGCACGCGCCAAATTGTCAGTGCAAATCCATCGGAAATCGAGAACTCTGGCTCTTTCAATCCTGCATCGCGGCAGCGGCGAATCATGTCGCCAGTGCCAAGTCGCTCGATGTATTGCGTCAGGTACAGCGGCTCGGCCAGTAGCGGGTTGTGCGGGACCGAGCCGTGAGGTTTTCGTAATCCGGCGAGCGTGAGGGAACTGGGCAGCCGGCCCGGGTTCCAAACTTCCAAGCGGTTGGCGAATAACATGACCTGCACGCTGCCATTGCTGGCGTAATCACGATGAGCGACCGGACGATCCCTTCCGCCACGACTTCTCGCGGGATTTCGTACGCCACGGGAGCCTGAGCACTCTTGGCACGGGTGCCCACATGCAGGGCCAACTTTGACATCACGAAATCGACAGCTTGGTCCACCACGCTGAAGACCGTGCCCTTATAGACTTGATTAAGAGGGAATGGGTTTTGCGACCTCCGTGCCGTGGAAGTGAGCGCACTTGATTTCCGAACTCGGCAGAAACTGTTGCGGCGTTTTGCCGAACAGCAGAAGGGCCGAGTGCGTGGGGCTTCCTGCGCGGAGCAGATTGAGATGCGTCAGCAACTCTTCCGCAGTCGCAGATTCCTTCAACGGGAAACCTCGCGCCGCACGGGCATCGCGGATGAATGTTTTCATGGCTTCGCGATTAAGATCCTTGAGCGTCGCGCCGGCACATGGAGCGGCATCAAACGGACCGCTCCGGATCATCTGCTGCTCTTCCAAATAATCGACGAGTGACGCATACACGGACGGGATCAGCGTTCCTAGGTCATCGAACCAGCTCGGCGAATCAGAGCCTGCATCTTCGGGTGCTTGGTCTTGTCGTTCGCACCTTTGACATAGATCTGTCGCGGCTTGTTCTGCGCGGTGGCGGCGTTGAATTCGCACTCCGTGGGAGACCGCCCCTTCGCATTCTCCCAGCCGTACTCGTTGGCAAACAGTCCAAGATACAGATCGCAGTCGGCGACTTCATCCAGATACACCTCTTCCGCGCGACGATCAGAAGCCGGCAAGTCCTCAAAGAGGAAGACCTCAAAGAACCGCCGGAGCAGCGGATCAGCGTGCAGGTAATCGCGCAGCGCCGCTCGTTCCTCGGCGAGTTCTTTTTGAACGCCGCTGATAAAGATGCGTTTGCGCTTCATACCAGTCTTATCCTTCCGGTTAAAAGTTCCTGCATCATACCTTGCTTGACGGCGCGGGTCTTGGCCTGCCTCAACTCTATCTACTTCCGCTTGCTTATGCGGCTAGCTAACCGTTTGTGATTCTTCCTAACCAATTCGTGTACCAAAATCTGCGCCACAAACCGATCGGCTCTGCATAATTTGCGCTTCTGGTTCCTTGTGAAATTTTTGGGTTCTAGAACTTATGGTTCTGCTTTGGTCTGATGCCGTGCTTCGGGCAACCGTGCGAGAAATACTTATTAAAACAGAAAGTTTACCTTCGCATCACCGAAGATCAAGTGCGAATTGCGGAAAACGCCGACTTTTCGCTGCTTTCGGGTGATGCCCGCCTCTAAGAAAATTGCGATCAGTCGCAGGTTAGTTGCCTTGTTGCCGTGCAAGTGAATGCGCAATATGACTTCGTTGCACTTGGTTTGGGTGAAGATATCAGGCATTGCCATTCACTAATCTCAAGGGAAAATGCGAAACACCCGCACCGAATCCCCGCCGCCACTGTTATCGATTTGTGGTCGGTGAGCTTTGTTGTTTTCCTTTACTATCCTTCTATTTAATCACACACATAAATACACAAACAAGAATCCCCACCGAACCCTAGTTGGTTGGAATATAGAAGTTTGGGATAACGATCCCTTGCCTAAACACCTAATCTTGTTTGGTGTTGGCAAATAAAAGGGAGGCATTGGGTTCAACTAGTTAAGTCCTAGAAGAAAAAGATTACAATTGAAAGCGCACGCCCTGTGCCAGGGGAAGTTCAGATCCGCCATTAATGGTACAGGTTTGTCTGCGCATATAATTTTTCCAAGAATCGCTGCCAGATTCACGGCCCCCGCCGGAATCTTTCTCGCCACCAAAAGCTCCGCCTATTTCTGCACCGGTGGTTCCTAAATTAACATTTGCTATGCCGCAATCGCTTCCTCTTGCGCTTAAAAAATATTCAGAATCAGATAAGCTTTCGGTAAAGATTGTTGAAGAAAGCCCCTGAGCAACGCCATTATTTAACGCAATGGCTTCTTCCAAATGTTTGAAGGTTTGTATGTAAAGGATAGGTGCAAAAGTTTCTTTCTGCATAACTTTCAAATTTTCAGGTGCAAGAATAAGGGTAGGCTCAACAAAGCAGCCATTGCTTAGAATTTCGATACCACCATAAACGACATTAGCGCCTTGTTTTCTTGCTTCTATAACCGTAAGCATCATATTTTCAACCGCATTGGAAGAAATCAGAGGCCCCATTAATACCCCGTGTTCCCAAGGGTTACCAATGCGAATACTTTGGTAAGTTTTGATGAGCTGTTCGGTGAATTTTTTTTCGATGGATTGATGCAAAAATAATCTTCGTAAAGAGGTGCAGCGCTGTCCAGTGGTGCCAATGGCGCTAAAAACGACTGCCTTAAGTGCCAGTTCTAGATTGGCACTTGCACAAACAATTGCTGCATTGTTTCCACCTAACTCTAGTAAGCTTCTACCCAACCTTGCGCTTACCAAAGGCGCAAGATTTCTGCCCATTGTGCAACTACCCGTGGCACTTAAAAGCGAAACCCTTGGGTCTTTTGCAAGGCACACTCCTGCCTCATTGCCTGCCCCCATACAAAGAGAAAACACTTTTTCGTTTCCTGAAGATTTCATTAGTAAATTTATCATATTATAGATAGCAATAGAAGTTAATGGCGTTTTGGCAGAGGGCTTCCAAACAGAAGAGTCGCCACACACCGCTGCAAGAATCGCATTCCAAGCCCAGACGGCGCCAGGAAAATTAAAGGCGGTGATGATGCCAATAATGCCAAGAGGATGCCATTGCTCTAAAAGTCGGTGCTGTGGTCTTTCGCTAGCAATAGTAAGGCCATAAAGTTGTCGAGAAAGGCCCGAAGCGAAGTCGCACATATCGATCATTTCTTGAACTTCGCCTTTTGCTTCGATTAAAATCTTTCCTGATTCTAAACAGATTAAAAGTGCAAGTTCAGCTTTATTTTCGCGCAGGATAATGCCTATGCGCCTGACGATATCGCCTCGTAAAGGGGCAGGAATATCGCGCCATTTTTTAAAGCCTTCCCCCGCATTTTCCAGCACTTTTTCATAATCTTGTATGGAAGCTGTAAGAACAGTTCCCAGTACCTTTCCGTTTGATGGGTTGACCGAATGGATTTCCTCACCCGAAGGTTTTGCGACCCATTCCCCTGCAAAAACGCCACTATGATTTGGGTGAATGTTGAATTTATCAAGCAGCTTTTGAAACATAGCTTAAACCTCGATTATTTCAGAAAGTATTTGATCTAAAATTTTTACCGCTACCATTGCATCTTGCTCCGTTATTATTAAAGGCGGACAAAACCGGATTGCACTTTGACCACAGCCAAGAAGTAAAAGCCCCTTCTGAAAACACCTCTGGACAATTTCATCTCGCAAAAAAGTTGCTGGCTCTTGGGTGGTGCGATCTTTAACAAGGTCGATGGCTAACATTAAACCTTTGCCACGCACATCGCCAATAATACGATGTTTATCAGATAAGGAGTGTAATAAATCGATAAGAAATTTTCCAACATTGGATGCATTCAGCATAAGCCCTTCTTCGAGTAAGGCAATGGTTTCAAGTGCAGCTGCGCAAGCAACGGGGTTGCCACCAAAAGTACTTGCGTGTGCCCCTTTTGGCCAACTCATCAATTCAGATCGTGCGATCATAGCCCCTAAAGGGAGCCCCGAAGCGATGCCCTTAGCCAAGCAAATGATATCTGGTTCGAGATTAAAATGCTCAGAGGCAAACATTTTGCCCGTACGGCCCATTCCCGATTGCACTTCATCTGCAATTATAAGAATGCCATACTTGCGCGCCAGCGTTTGAAGATCCCGGTGGAATTCGTTGGGTGGTACGATATAACCACCCTCTCCTTGAATAGGTTCAACCACAAAGGCTGCTACATCTTCAGGCGCAACGGTATGTCGGAATAATTGCTTTTCAATGCTATCAACACAAGCAATTCCACAAGAGCCAAAAGTTTTGTTCACCGGGCACCTATAACAATTACCAAAATGAGTATGACTAACCCCTGGGATAAGTGGGTCAAAGCCTTTACGCTGGATGGATTTGCTAGCCGTAAGAGAAAGAGAACCCATAGTTCTACCGTGAAATCCCCCGAAGAATGAGATGATTTGTTTGCGTTTGGTATGGTAACGAGCAAGTTTGAAAGCGGCTTCGATCGATTCGGTTCCACTATTGGCGAAGAACACTTTTTTGGCTGATTTGCCTGGTGCAAGAGAGGCAAGTTTTTCGGCTAAGTCTGCTTGTGGCCCATAGTAAAAATCAGTCCCTGACATATGGATCAGTTGTTCCGATTGCTTTCGTATTGCTTCGACGATTCTAGGGTGACAATGCCCCGTTGCACACACTGCAATTCCCGAGGTAAAATCGAGAAATCTGTTCCCATCTAGGTCTTCGATCATTGCCCCGTAGCCTCGCTTAACCACCAAGGGATAAAACCGAGTGTAAGAGGGTGAGGTGAATTGCTCATCTTTTGCAATCATTTTTGCAGCAAGTGGCCCCGGTAACGATGTCTTTATTAAGGGGATTTGGTGTAGTTCTTGGTAAGTCATTGTAGAATTTCCTTGAAAATACTATCTAAGGCAAGAATTGTCTGTTATATTCTACACCTTAAGTGCTTCTTCAAGCCTTCTTGGGCGTAAAATAATCAGGTATCCTTGCCAAACTCTCCATTTTTAAAGGAGTTTAATTATGTCATTAATAATTTCTGGCCCTCATCATACGATTCATTCAAAAAATGCAGTGGAGCAATTTGCTTTGAATCTGTTTGACCGATTATGGGATAAATACAGGCAGCGGGTTAGCTATGTATCTGCCTATGAAAACCTGATTGAAAACGCAGGGGCATCTTTCTTTAACGATCACATTGCTTTTCGAACTTTTTCTTGGCAAAACCCTTTGCTCGGCATTTCTACCCTCTCGCGACTTTTTCAGGCCTTAGGTTATCGAGCAGCAGAATGCTATCATTTTGAAGATAAACATTTAAACGCTATTTACTTTCAGCATTGTAATCCTGAATTTCCGAAACTCTTTATCTCTGAGCTACGCACTTGGGAACTTAGCACAACCTCGAGAAAAATTATTCATAGCGCTGTTAAAACACACCATACTAATTTGCCTGAATCTTTTCTTGTTGACCTCCATCATCTTGAGTCTAAGTCTGAATCTACCCGTGCTTCGCTTCTTGATGAAGCTTGCGATTTTATTCACGACCTTCCTTGGCATGTTGTTGAAAAAGCTGACTTACTCGAACTGAATAAGGAATCGCAATATGGCGCGTGGGTATTAGTACACGGCTACAATGTCAATCACTTCACCGCTTTAATTAACTCGCAAAAAGTTACGACTTTAAATAGCATTGAAAAAACTTCTTTTGCGCTTGAGAGTGTTGGTGTTCCGATGAAAAAGGAAATCGAAGGTGCCCCAGGAAGCAAACTTAGGCAAACCGCAACCGAGGCGGTTATTGTCGATGTTTCAATTCGAGAAGGAGGTAATATCACTTCTATACCGTGGACTTATGCGTATTTTGAGTTGGCTCAGCGCGATGTATTTAAGGATGGAGCGACTGGAAAATTAGTACGCTATGAAGGGTTTTTAGGCCCCCAAGCTTCCAACCTTTTTGATATGACCAAGCTTCTTTAGCCCGCAAATAATTCCTATGCCATTGACCCCTTCAAGATCGATGTGCTACATTTCTTTCCTGTTTTACTTCTTTTTAACTTTGTAATAACTCGAGCAAGAACATTTTTCTTGATCTGATTGTTTTTTTGCTTAATTGAAAGGGCATTGATGGATCAATCAGATTCCTCTGATAAACAGAGGTGGGTGTTTCTTTTTGGCCTTTGGTTGTGCTTGCGTACTCTTATTTGGCTTGCCGCGGTGATTCTTACTCAGCCTAACGCCCCACTTGATTTGATTGAATGGTCATCTTGGAGCCATGTAATTGCTTTAGGTTATCCTAAGCACCCTCCCTTTCCCGCTTGGGTTGCAAGTGCATTTGCTTGGCTTTCGCCGGGCGATGTCTGGGGTATCTACCTTGCAGGATATTTATTTACTGCGGTAACTTTATTTGCATCTTGGAAACTTGCTTGCGAATTCCTGCCACCTCGTCATTCACTCTTAGCAGTAATTTGCCTCGATGGTTTAATCTTTATGACAGGCGACCCCTCGGAGTTCAGCAATAATGTGGTATTGAATACAGCGTGGTCTTTGACGGTGCTATTTTTTGTATACGCAATAAGGGGTGGTAAAATCCGCTGGTGGTTAGCAATGGGGGCAGTCGTAGGCTTGGGGTTACTAAGTAAATACACCCTTGGTTTGTTAGTAGTAATTTTGGCAGGTTATGTGCTCTTTGATAAAAAAACTCGTTTGATTATAAAAACTCCGGGGCCTTACCTTGCAGCAATCGTTGCATTAATTCTTTTTGCGCCACACGCTTATTGGCTGATTCAAAATGATTTTTCACCCTTGCGCTATGCTTCCGACCGTAGTGCATCACCTTACGGTTTAATTAGCCATCTTAGGCATCCCGCAGGTTTTATTCTCGATCAGTTTTTTATTATTGCACCTGTTCTCTTAGTGCTAGCAACCGCTGTTGGCAACCGCAGCACCAACTTTCAAATTTGTGAAGACCATAAGCTTTTAGACTGGGTTGTTATGGGACCGGTGGTAGTTTTGTTAACACTTTCCTTTACAACGGGTTGCCAACTTCGTGATATTTGGGGCTCGCCATTATGGATTTTTCTTGGCACTTGGACCTTAGTTAAGTGGGGTTCTATTTCTAACAATCATTTGCGCTTATCAACTTACACTTGGGCTATGGTTGCTTTAGGAATGTTTTCATTTTGTATGGGAAGAAATCTTTTCCTCCCCTACCTTACTCAACGACCTACCCGCATTCATTTTCCTGGCAAACTTTTAGCACAAGAAATCAACCAACGCTGGGCATATCACTGCAACAAGCCATTTGAAATTGTTGCGGGCGAAGCTTGGCGAGCAGGCAATGTTTCTGTTTATTCTACTCAACGACCTTTGCTCTATTCTTCGGGGTCGATGGGGTACTTTCTGTTTGATCCGCAGTTTTCTCCTTGGACAAGTGACCAAGATTTTTCTATACGAGGTGGGGTTATTGTTTGGGATGCCAATGAAATAGGCGATGAATTAACCCCAGAGGTGTTGCTGCGGTTTCCACAAGCAGTGGTTCAAGCTCCTATCTCACTGCCATTCCTAACGGGGGCCAAGGTTCGCCCCGAGCGAACTGGCCTAGCATTTATCTTTCCCAAATCACCCTAAGTTTTAATTTCCTACTTGATCAGGCTGTAGGCTTCTTCATTAAACCCAACAAACAGCGTGTTGTTTACAAGGATTGTAGGAGCTCTAAGGTTACCAGTCGGCCCAAGTAAGATAGCTGCAAGTTCTTCTTCGGTTGGTTTGTCTTTTTTTAAATCGAGGGAGGTAATTTTACTCCCTTTTGCTGCGATGATTTTGCTAGCTTTACTAACGATTGCAAGGGCTTCTTTTAAGCCTAATTTAGTTTTACTTGCATCGACTGTTTCTAGAATTGTATGGTCAAGTTGCTCAAGGAACCCCTGAGATTTTTTACAAGTGGTTCAGCCTTTACGCAGGTAAAACCAGTTGATTTTTAGTGCCATCGGTTTTTCTCTCTTTTCCTTAAACAAAGCATAAACACACCAATATTTTAGCCGACTTGCGGTGCGTAAACAAGTAATGTGAAATGTTATTTTGCTAGCTTTGTTAAAGCGCTTATCTAATTAAGCTGCACTTTTACCTTAAAAATTATAGAATAACACTAAGACAGCTTCTTTTTACTCGTATAAGAAATGGCTACTGTTGATAAAACATTATAAAACAGTGCATTTTAAGAAAAGGACGGTAAGTTATGGCTAAGACTTTGAAACAAAAAACTCGACAAAAAAGAAGAAATATCAAGCGTAAAAGACAGCGTAACTTACGCTAGGCTTGCCTGCTTTGATTTTAAATTTATTGCCCTGCTTTTTCTAAGCAGGGCTCTTTCTTTTTACCCTTCTTAACTTTGCACTTTCTTTCTTTTATCTTCTACTTCATTTTCTTCAACCATAACAATTCTCTTTTTTTAATGACTACTTCCACCCTTCTAGTTACATTAAACACTTATTATTCCTTAATGGTGCACTATGAAAATAATTCTACCGCTATTTTTAATCGCTTGGCTTTCTTCTTTATCTAGCATTTATGCCCAAAGCCCTAATCTGCTTTTCATCCTTTGCGATGATCTAAGATGGGATAGTCTTGGCTGTACGGGTCACCCTCATATCAAAACTCCTCAGATCGATAAGCTAGCTGCCAGTGGTGTGAATTTTAAAAATACTTTTTGCACCACTTCGCTTTGCTCGCCTAGTAGGGCTTCTATTCTTTCAGGCAAATATGCCCATGCTCATACTGTTGTAAATAACTTTACTGAATACCCTGAGAATCTTAAAAGTTTTCCTAGCGTTCTTCACGATACGGGGTATCAGACTGCATACTTTGGCAAATGGCACATGGGTGAGGAAAACGATAACCCGCGCCCAGGCTTCGATACCTTCATCACCCACAAAGGCCAAGGGAAATACTTTGGTACCGAATTTAATATCGCGGGCAAACGGCAAGTTGTTCCGGGTTATTACACCAATGTGGTCACCAGCATGGCTTCAGAATGGATTGGAAAGACTGATAAAAATAAACCTTGGCTTTGTATGATCGGGCATAAGGCACCACATAGCTTTTATTTTCCTGAGCAGAAATATGCCCATACCTTTGATAAGGTTGAAGTCCCCTATCCTGATACTGCTTTCAAGTTGTCGGATAAACCTGAATGGATTAAGCAAAGGTTGAATACTTGGCATGGGATTTACGGCCCCCTTTTCGATTATCGTAAGAAGTTCCCAGATTCTACCCCAGAAGCTGTTAAAGATTTTGAAACTATGATTCGCAGCTACTGGGGTACCATTCTTTCTCTTGATGACAGCGTGGGATTGTTGGTTAATCAACTTGAAAAAAGAGGCGAGCTGGATAACACCATTATTGTTTTCATGGGGGATAACGGCTTGCTTAATGGCGAACACGGTATGGTTGATAAACGCACCATGCACGAACCTTCCATTCGTATTCCTTTGATTGTTCGGTACCCCAAACTTTCTGATTCTAAATCTGCAAAGAAAATTGAAAACCTTGTCCTTACCGTAGATATGGCCCCTAGCCTGCTAGAACTTTGTGGCGCACCACCACTTACTAACATTCAAGGTAAATCTTGGGTCAAGATGGTTCAGGGGGACGATCCCAATTGGAGGAAATCATTTCTTTATCATTACAATTACGAAAAACAATTCCCTTATACCCCCAATGTGCGTGGCGTTCGTACCGAAGATTGGAAGTTTATTCATTATCCGCACGGCGATGATAAGCCAGATCGCCATCTTTCAGAACTTTATAATTTAAAGAACGACCCTGAAGAGCGAGTCAATCTAATCAAGGAACCTAAATACTCTGGTAAGATATCAGAGTTAAAAGCTGAACTAACAAAACTTAAATTAGAACTTGGAATCGAAAAAGATTCTATGCCTTTAGATCTGGGAATTGGAACCGCGTTACCTGATGCAAAAATTCGTTAATTGAAAGGGCTTTCCATGAAAAAGATGAACCGAAGAAATATGATGCAAGTAACTATAGCAGCAGGAACTGCCTCGGGAATATTATCGCAAGCACAAGGTGGAGATAATAAGCGCAAGGGAAATATTCGCCATAGTGCTTGTTCTTGGTGCTTTATGAGCGGGGGAGATAAATGGACTTTAGAGGAGTTGTGTGTGGTAGCCAAGGAAGTTGGTTGTACTTCGATTGAACTGATAAGGCCCGCGCAGTTTGCAACGGTGAAGAAACATGGCTTAGAAATCGCTATCGCATCGAATGGTGCCCCCGGTGGTTTCAAAAAAGGTTTCAATAATCCCGCATACCGTGGGGAACTTTTAAAATACACTCGGGAAACCATCGATGCCTGTGCAGAGTTTAAAGTACCCACCGTGATTGGTTTTGTGGGCTTCAAATTTTCCAATGCTGATGATCCGAAGAGTGCAATCATTTCTCTAGAAGAGGCAGAGAAAAATTGCATCGAGGGTTTGAAAGAAATCGCAGGCCATGCTGAGAAAAAAGGGGTGACGGTCGCAGTTGAACATCTTAACACCCGGGATGGTTCACATCCCATGAAAGGGCACCCAGGTTATCAGGGCGATGATCTCGATTGGCTTGCCAAGGTAATAAGAAAGGTTGGTTCGCCCAATATCAAAATACTTTTTGATATTTATCATGTACAAATTATGCATGGCGATGTCATAAGAAGAATTGGCGAATGCAAAGATATCATTGCCCATATTCATACTGCAGGAAACCCAGGCAGGAATGAACTTGATGCCAACCAAGAAATTCAGTACCAACCCATTATGAAGAAGTTGGTGGAAGTAGGCTACAAGGGTTTTGTTGGCCATGAATTCATACCCACTCGGAATGCGAAAGAAGGGTTAAGCCAAGCGGTAACTGTTTGTGATGTATAGTTCTTTTATTTTATTCATGTCAAATTGGGCAAGCATTTTAACGACATGAATTGTTAAGATCGGCAATTTGGTCTGATTAATCTTTGTAAACCGGTCATGAGGTTCATGACGACTTATCCGTTTTAGTAATTTCGCACCCCCCATTCATTCGATAAACATAATAAGGGTGTAAAGAATACTCGAAGTAAAATTCTTGGATAAAGTGCTAATAACCATGCGAACTAAAATTTATAATCAAGTAACTGCGGGATTATTATTTACGGGTGTTTCCTTTTTGGGCACGGTGCTAATGGCACAAGAAAATTCTTTCAAAAAAACCACCCAACAACTTGGTCTTGATGATTCTGGCAAGGGCGAAGTCTTTTCTGGCCCTAAGGAAGTTAACACCAAGGCACCCACGGAATTTAAAAAAGTAGAAATTCAAGAAGGGGAAACTCCTTTACCTATCAACTTCGCAACTGCTATGCAATTATCTGATGCTCGCCCTTTGATTATCGATGCTGCTAAAGCTTCTGAAATGGTTGCTGCTGCTCGGCTTGATAAAGCTAAGGTGCTTTGGCTACCTAACATTTATGCTGGCATCGACTACTACCGCCACGATGGCCAGAATGTTACTTTTAATGGCGTACCAGCTATTAATAGTAGGCAATCAGTAACGGTAGGCCCTGGTGTTTCAGCGATATTTGCTACAACCGATGCGATTTATGAACCCCTTTCTGCCAAGCAGATATTAAAAGCTAGGCAGTATGAAATTCAAGCTGCAAAGAATGATGCATTGTTGGAAGTTTCTATTGCATATTTTAATGTTCAGCAGGCTCGTGGAAAGTTAGCTGGCTCTATCGATACCGTTAATAAAGGCCGTGAGTTGGTAAGGAAAACAGAGTTTTTAGGTAAAGGCCTTGCTGCACCTGTGGAAATAGATCGTGCTCGAACCTTACTAGCTTCTTTAGAAGAAAATTCAGTTGAGGCGCGTAATGAATGGCGCGTCGCTAGTGCTGAATTATCACGGGTGCTTAGGTTAAACCCTCTTGCACAAATTTTACCAGTTGAACCTCCTCACCTTGCGGTGATGTTAATCTCGCCTAGTCAGTCGATTGATAATCTGATTACCCTAGGCTTAACCAGCAGGCCAGAATTAAGCGCAAACCAAGCACTCGTTCAATCTACTTTGGTTAAACTGAAGCAGGAAAAAATTAGACCTTTTATCCCTAGCCTTTTACTTCAAGGTAATAGTGGTGCAAATTCTAACGGGCCCCCTCTTATTGCTGGCTGGTCCGCAAATGGTTTAAACGGGAACATTAATGGTGGTGGTCGGTTCGATGTTAATGCACAAGCACTCTGGGAACTTAAAAACTTTGGCTTTGGTAACCGTGCTTTAATTCGAGATAGAGAAGGTCAAAGACAACAAGCTTTAGTTGAATTATTTATGGTTCAAGATCGTGTTGCTGCGGAAGTCGTGCAATCGCAAACGCAATTAAGTTCCTCTGCAGAAAAAACTGCATTCGCTGATGCTGGCCTTAAAAATGCATTAATCAGTTATGATGGAAATCTAAAGGGAATGTCTGAAACCACAAGATTTGGCGATGTACTAATGCTGGTAAACAGACCCCAAGAAGTCGTTGCAGCATTGCAACAGTTAGACACTGCTTACAATAATTACTTCAAATCGGTACAAGATTACAACAGGTCGCAGTTCAAGTTATTTAGAGCTGTTGGCTACCCCGCAGAGGTGTTGGCACTGCAAAAAACCACGGGGAAAACTATCGATGTTGACACTATCAGGCCTTTTAATCTGCCACCCGTAACTGGTATTCCTTATGCCAATGGAAATTACAACACCACAACAATGTCAACCATTATTGACAAGCAATAATAAGATTAGGAAGCGGGTTTAGTTTCGGTTGCAGTAGGTATAATTTTTACCTTTGAGCCATTGACCAATTCATCAAGGTCGCCCGTAATGATTTGCTCATCGCCTTTAAGTTTAATCCAAGATTCACCACTTTGCATATTTAAAACTTCCTGCCAAATTCCATCACTAGCGCCAAGCATCAGGTTAGTTTCAACAGCAATGCCATCTTTAAAAATGTAAACCACATTAAAATCCCCCCGCCTTGCAATGGTTGAAGTTGGGACAGCCATCACCTTATTGCGTTCGATTTTTACATACCCATAGGCATACATACCTGGAAGCAATTTAGCTTCTGGGTTTTTAATATCCACTTCAGCTCGAAGGGTTCTACTTTTTACATTAAGCGCCCAAGAGGTTCTAGTAACGGTAGATTCAAGTCTAAAATCATTGAAGGCCTGAACTCGAACTTCTGCTTTTGTGCCATTCGTTACAAAGTTTGCATCCATTTCTGGTACATCAACAAAGATGCGAACAACATCAGTTCGGGCAATGGTAAAAACGGGAGACCCCCTTGTAGTCGATTGGTAGGGAGAAAGAATCTTAGCACTTTGATCGCCTGTTGCAGCCTGAACAAAGTCGCCTGTGTTTGCGGTTCGAGCAACCACAATCCCATCAAAAGGTGAGGTAAGCTGAATATACCCTACGAGTGCGGCAAGGCGCCTCTCATCTGCCTTAGAAACCTTAACCTTGGCTTCTGCAGCAAGTACATCAACTTTTGATTTTGCCAAATTTGCAGCACAAGCTATCCGCTCTGCTTCTGCAACATTAACAGCTGCAAGCGATGCACTAAGTGCAGAATCATATGAGCGAAGCTGACGGGTGGATTCATCTAAAATTTGTTGATCGACTACCCGCTGTGCTACCAGACTAGTAAGGCGTTTTACTTCCGAGGTCCAGCGTTCTACATCTGCTTGAAATTTTCCAACATCAGCTTTGGCTTTTGCAATTTTTGCAACTGCTGCTTGAAGTGTTCCATCTGCAGAATCGACTAACCTTTTGGTCTGCTCCACTAGAACGATATCTAATTCGACCATAGCTTTTTTAAAACTATGTTCTTCGAGAAGTTCGGGCACAAATAATGTAGCAAGGATTTGATCCTTTTTTACTTTGTCACCTATATCAACATTCCACTTTTCAATATACCCCGTGATCTTGGGGAAAATATTAGTCTGTTCGTAAGATTCGACAAACGCAGGCTGGGCTACTGTCCTTATTATGTCTCGTACTTCTGGTTTAAGTAAAGAAACTTGGGGGATAGTTGGGCTAGGGGTTGCATGCTCTAAATCTTTCTTGCAACCTGCAAAAGAAACAACCAACATAAAAATTAAAACATAAGTTTTTATAATCTTGTTCATAATTTACTCCGCACTAGGGATGGTTTTATTGTCTACTTTAATTTCATTACCTGGTTCGTGGGCTTGTGGCCCTTTATCAAATTGATTACTTTCTGGATCATCTGGATCAATCGAAACAGAAACGGGTTTACTATTACCAAGCAATAAAGAAAATACAGCGGGTAGCACTAAAAGTGTACAAAGCGTTGAAGCTAAAAGTCCACCGATAACTGCCCTGCCCAATGGCGCTTGCATTTGTGAACCTTCTTCAAGGGCTAATGCCATAGGTAGCATACCTGTAGTCATTGCGCAGGTGGTCATAATGATAGGTCTAAGACGGCCCGCTGCCCCTTTAATCGCAGCTTCCGTTACAGATAGGCCATCTCGCCAGCGATCATTCATAAATGTAATCATCATCACCGAGTTTGAAACCGAAACCCCAATGCACATAATCGAACCCATAAAAGATTCAATATTTAAAGTGGTTTTTGTAAGAACTAATGCGCTTGCAACGCCAGTTAAAACACCAGGCACCGCACCAATCGAGGTAAACGCAAGTCTAGGCGATTGAAAGTATGCGGTAAGCATAACGAGAATAACAAAGACAGCAATGCAAAGCCCGATACTAAGGGCGGTAAACATTTGCTGCATGGTGCCCGTTTGGCCACGCACTTCAATTAATACGCCAAAGGGCGGGTCGCCTGCATCTTTAATAGCCTTTAGAACAAGGTTCGAAGCAGAACCAAGGTCGCTACCTTCAACATTTGCGGTAACGCTAATAAAGCGTTGTGAAGAAATACGGTCGATTTGCCCTGGGGTAACGCCAGTTTTTACACTTGCAACATCCCGTACCATTAAATTGGTATCAGCATTTACAACCGATAAAGGTAAAGTTTCAACTTCGAGGGGCGAAGTCATCCGCTGGGTAGGAACCAAAACTTCAACCTGATAATCGAAACCTGTTTTCGGATTTTGCCAGTAATTCAAAGCAATATAGCGGCTCGAATTTGTAGCAACAAGAACCGAGTTTCCAACTTGCTGCACATTAACACCACTTAAACCAGCTTTTTCTCGATCGATCGTAACATCCACAGAAGGGTAATCAAGTGTTTGCTGAAACTGAACATCACGAAGGCAGGAAATAGCAAGCATCTTTTCCTTTACCTTTAAAGCGTGTGATCTAACATTGGTCATATTGTTGCCGTACACCACTACTTCAAGTGGTGTCGGCGAACCAAAGCTCATTACACTAGAAACCATATCGCCGGGTTCAAAACCAAAGGTAAGATTAGAAGACCGCTTACGAGCTTCCTCAGAAGGAACGCCACGGGCTTCCATAACCTTAGCGAGCCAGGCTGAAATTTCGACAGGAAGAATTTTACGCATTTTTTCTCTGAAAGGGGCAAGTTCAACACCACTTCCTTCCTTGAACGCAAGTCGAAGCACCCCATCATCGGGGCCGCGCATCATCGTAATCATCATATTAATGCCATAAACGGGGGCGATCTGCCCAGCGTAGCCAATGCTGATATTGATTTTTTCTTGACCTACTTCGCGTTCAACGATTTCAAGAATTTTTTGCCCCATCATACGGGTAATTTCAAAGTTGGTACCAGGAGGTGGTCTAAAGCGCAGAACAAATTGCCCCGAATCAATCTGAGGGAAAAGTTCTTGCCCTAATCGCGAACCAAAAAAGATTAACACAACTGCTGCAAGTCCAATGTAAGAAGGAACTACAACCCACCTTAGTTTTACAATCCAATGAACCAAGCCTTCATAAGCCAGTTCAAACTTTTCAAACAGTGAAAGTTTATTTGTATGCTCGTGCTTCATTTCCTTAAGCAGCCAAACCGACATTACAGGAACAAAGGTACTGGAAAGGAGGTAGGAAGAAATCATTGCGAAACCAACTGCCAGGGCAAGGGGCATAAAAAGCGCCCGCAGTGGATCTACCATAATAAACGCTGGTATAAAAACCGAAAGAATACAGAACAGGGCTAAAAGCCTTGCTACCGCAGTGATATCGTTACCGCGCCTAACGGCCCTGGCAAGGCTGATCTTGCCTCGCATTTGTGCGTGAATATTTTCAATCTCAACGGTTGCTTCATCGACAAGAATCCCAATTGCAAGTGCCAACCCCCCCAGCGACATAATATTAATACTATTACCCGTTATATATAGGCCAAAAAGTGATCCCATCAAAGCAAGGGGAATATTACAAACCACCACGATAACACTTCTAAAATCACCCAAGAATAAAAGAATCATCAACCCAGTAAGCGATGCCCCAATTAAGCCTTCGGTTCCCACGCTTTTAATCGCAGTCACCACGGTTGGAGATTCATCAAATTCAAAACTGATTTTAACATCTTCTGGTAATACAGCTTTAAAGAATGGCATCGCATCAGCAATGTTTTTAACCACGGTAAGAGTTGATGCAGTATCTTTTTTAATAATAGGCAGGTAAACCGATTTCTTGCCATCGACTAACGCATAGCCATAATTCACATCGGTTGCATCGGTAATGGTTGCGACATCGCGGATATAAACATTAAGCCCAAGTTTTAATGGAATATTACCAAGATCTTGAATATCTACTACAAGGGAGTTTGTAGGAACCAAAGGCATCTGATCACGGATGTAAATGTTCCCAGCAGGAATAACCACATTCCCGCTCATAATCGCCTGAACAATATCTTGAGGGGAAAGATTGTAGGCGCGCAATTTATCTGGGTTTACATTAACAAGAATTGATCTGCAATTAGGGCCGAATGGCGGGGTGCCTATTGTGCCAGGCACATTTTTTTGAATCAATGGCCTAATGAAATTCTGTGCGTAGTCCCCTACCATTCCTAGCGAAGTTTTTTCACTCTTTAACACCAAATATCCTACAGGAACACTTCCCGCATCCATTCGTAAAATCAAGGGGGGCAGCGTTCCAATTGGCATTACCGACATCGCACGCTGCGACATCGCAGATACCTGCGCCATCGCCAAGCCCATATCCGTGCCCGGGAAAAACGACATCTTTACCAGCGCACACTGCTGCAGCGAATGCGACTCTATCGCTGATACCCCATCCACATACTGAAAATATAATTCAAACTGATTAACGATCAAGCCTTCCATCTGGATTGGGCTCATACCACCATATTGCAAGTAGACATAAATTCTTGGGAGATTAAGCGGCGGGAAGATATCTACTCTCATCTTTGCTAACGCTAAAGATCCGCCACCGATTAACGCCACAACGATCATCATCATTGTTATTGGATGACGCAGGGCAAAGACAATTGGATTCATTGATCACATCCTAAAATTTGTTGTTAAATAATGAATCATCGATTAATATGGTTCAAAGCTACAAAAAGCATGTATCAAAAGCATTAAAAAAATGGTGAAAAATGCAAAGGCAACCTCGACGGGCTTTCCTACAAAAGAACCTTGCCCTAGCTACTACTGCAATCTTAGATGCTAAAACCCTTGAAATTGCTAAAACCCTCAAAATCGGTTTTATCGGACCTGGAGGTATGGGCACCAATCACCTCAAACTTTTAGTCCAGCGTAAGGATATTAGTATCAGTTATATTTGTGATCCCGATTCCTTAAAACTTGCCAATGCTGTTAAGCTGGTTCAAACTGCAAGTGGAATCGAACCCAAAGCTGTCAAAGATATGCGCCAAATCTTTGATGATAAATCAATCGATGCTGTTTGGATTGCAACTCCTGATCACTGGCACGGCCCCGCCACTATTCTTGCTTGCGAAGCTGGCAAACATGTCTATGTCGAAAAACCTTGTAGCCATAATATTCGTGAAGGTAGATTGATGGTTGAGGCTGCCCGTAAAAATAAATGCATTGTTCAAGTAGGCACTCAATCTCGTAGCACCCCTCATATCCTTCAAGCGATGAAGAAAATTCAAGAAGGCGCCATCGGCGAAGTCCTTGTCTCCAAAGCCTGGAACAGCCAATTACGGCGAGATATTGGCAAACAAAAATCTTCCAATCCTCCACCTAATCTTGATTACGATCTTTGGACTGGGCCCGCACCTCTTCGACCTTATCAGTCTAATTTACTTCCCGGTATCTGGCGCTGGTGGTTAGACTTCGGCACTGGCGATGCCGGGAACGATGGCGTTCACGAAATCGATATTGCTCGCTGGGGCTTAGGCGTTAACACTCATCCTTCTAACATCGCTGCCCTAGGTGGTAAAAATTTCTTCAAAGATGACCAGCAATTCCCCGATACTATGTACTGCGCCTTCGATTACCCCAAAGCTTCCAAACAAGGCTTTTCTAAACAACTTATTTATGAACACCGCATTTGGTCTCCTTATATTCAAGAAGGTTTCGAAAACGGGAATGCTTTTTATGGCACCAATGGAATGATGATTCTCGGCAAGAACGGCGGTTGGCAACTCTTTGGCCCAAAAAATAAACTCATTGATTCAGGCAAAGGTTCTAGCGATGTCTCTGCTCATCATCAAAACTTTATCGATTGCATCTTTTCAGGCAAAACTCCCAATGGCGATATTGCCGAAGGGCACCTCAGCGCTTCTCTTGCTCACCTTGCTAACATTGCTTGCCGACTTAATAAAAGTTTTTCCTTCGACCCAACGATTGAAAAAATAACTGACCTTCCACTTGCCAACAAACTTGTTGGCAGAACTTACCGCGAAGGCGGGCATTGGGCCATACCTAAAGGCGTTTAACTATCTCTTGTTTAAAGTTTTTTCTCTCTATTTTTTTAATTTGAGACCTTCACTATGAACTATTCTTGTTTTACATTCTTAACCGTTTTACTAATTTCAAACCTTTTTCCTTCTGCAAATTTTTTACCTTCTTCAAGCCTTTGTTTGGCCGATGAAGTAAAGCTTCCATCCAAAGAAAAGTTTTATCTCTTCCTCCTAGTTGGACAATCGAATATGGCTGGTAGGGGTCTGGTGGAAACGCAGGATAAAACCCCAGACCCTCAAGTATTAATGCTCAATAAAGCTGGCTTCTGGGTTCCAGCAATCGACCCACTACATTCCGATAAAACTTCCGCCGGAACTGGCCTAGGTAAAACCTTTGCTTTAAAAATTGCAGATGCAAACCCAGGCATCACTATTGGACTGATCCCTTGTGCGGTGGGTGGTTCTCCAATTGATAGCTGGAAGCAAGGCAAGTTTTACGCCCCCACCAAAAGCCATCCTTGGGATGATGCAATCCAACGATCTAAGATTGCCCTTAAATCTGGTCTGTTAAAAGGCATTCTTTGGCATCAGGGAGAATCAGATTCTAACAAAATGCTGGCTAGCACTTATGAATTAAAGTTACAAAACCTTATTCAAAATTTTCGTAAGGATTTAGGTGCCCCTGATGTCCCTTTTATCATAGGTCAGATTGGGAAATTTGAAGATAAGCCTTGGGATGAATTCCACACTACTATTGATAAAGCTCATCAAAACATTTCTAAAACTATTCCCATTACTGCCTATGTTAGTGCTGAAGGATTAAAACATAAAGGCGATAAAACTCATTTTGATGCAGCTTCTTACCGAGAATTCGGAAAACGCTACGCAGAAGCTTTTTTGAAACTTGTACCTGTTAAGAAATAATCATTTTAAATGTAGTTATGATTTCTTAAAACTTCTTTTGGAGAATTCACACAATGAAACTTTTATCCTTTGCTTTTCTTACACTTTTTATTCCGATTGGTATTCTTCTTGCTGCGGATCCTGTTCCACCAAAAGGCTTTCGCCCTCTATTCAATGGCAAGGATCTTTCTGGCTGGTATGGCTTAAACCCTCACGCTTCCGCAAAGCTACAAGGTGAAAAGCTTAGCGCTAATCTTAAAAAACAACGCGATGAATTTTCCAAACATTGGAAGGTTGATAACAACGAACTCATCAATGCAGGCGATGGGCCTTATGCCATCTCGAACGAAGAATTTGGAGATATCGAACTTCTGGTTGAATATAAAACTGTCGCTAAGGCAGATAGCGGAATCTATCTTCGTGGCTCGCCTCAAATTCAAATCTGGGATATCAACCAACCAAGTTTAGAAAAGGCACCCGACCGAAACCCAAACCGTGGCTCTGGGGGCCTTTTTAACAACTCCATTAAATCTAAGGGCCGTGACCCTCTTGTTGTTGCTGACAAACCTTTTGGCGAATGGAACTCCTTCCGCATCAAACAAGTGCAGTCACAAACTTGGGTTTGGCTTAACGATAAATTAGTTGTCGATAATGCAAAAATGGAAAATTACTGGGATCGTAAGTCTCCCTTGCCCAAGAAGGGGCCGATTATGCTGCAAACTCACGGGGGTGAAATTCGCTGGCGCAATATCTTCGTTAGAGATATTTCACCCGACGAAGCTAAATCTCTTCTTGCAAAGTGATGCTTTAAATTTCAAAATCTTAAGTGCAACTTGTACCTAATTCATTCCAAATTAAAATGTGTTTACCGGGGCAAATACGCCCTTTCAATTTCCTCTTCGGATTTTGAAATAGTTTCTTTAGGCTTTGTTAAATTTAATCTGGATACAACTTCGGGTTCTCTTTGTGCAATTTCCCATTCTGCTGCTGCATAGCCAATGGTTACTCCGGTTAAAGTTATAGCTGGGCCAATATAAAAAGAAGCAAATAAACTTGCTACCATGTCTGAGCCATCTAAAATTTTTGGATACATTTGTCGATAGGTTGCTTTTTCGAGTTCCCAATCTTGAGTTTCCTTTGCATAAGCAATAACTTCATTAGTTTTTTGCTTCTGAGTATAAATAGAAATGAACGGTATTTTTGATGCAAGCGCATACGCACCTGGATTTTTCTTTGATTTAATGATTTTTGCAGTAGATAACTCTTCTAATATTGCTACTGGATCATTTGAATTTATATGCAGAGTGTTGGTGAAAGGATCGTAACGATTTATTCCCCAAAAACTTGGCCTGACAACCACTGATTCAACCCAGTTGATCGAGCCAAGCGAATATTTTATCAAGGGGTTTACACTTTCATTCTCCTGCAACTTTTTCCAATCTTCTTTTGGCGTTTCTTGCTGTATTTTTACTTCCACCAGTTCCAGTTCGTTTTTCTCAAGGAATTCGTTCAAGATTTTTAAGTTGGTAGGCGATAATGGCTCACGGGCACGGTTCCAAGGCAGCTTCCTTCGAATTTTTTCTACCGTTGTTTTACCTTCTTCAGACTCAATTACTGATTCTTGTACCGCTATAGGTTGGATTTCTTTCCGTACGGATTCTTTTACTCTTAAGCTTGAGCAACCCCCTATCGCAATCAACATGATTATTAAACAAATACGCATCAATTCTTTCCATATGGTGAGATGTGCTATAACCTTTATTTTTTAAAAAGCAATCTCATCGGTTTCAATTAGGTTACTCAAACTTACTTTTAAGCGAGGATAAATAATAAATGGCACAATTTTGCCCGTTTAGGTAATTCTGAAAACACCTTAAATTAACAAGGTGAGTTCAACAGCGTAAAAGCCCCGGCATTGCCGTGACACAAGCACGGGGTCCAACCAAAATATCTTTTGCAATTCAAACAGCTAGCAGTTGCAACAAATAAGAAGTAGAAGTAAAATAAAAAGAGTACTTTTTATAAAAATCGCCTACCTACGGGCCTGTTGGGATCCATCCTACCTATGTCAAAAAAACCAATTACCTCATTACTTCTTCTAGCTTTTTTACTTACACCTGCGGTTCAAGCAGGCGAAGCAGAAGACTTCGCTTTTTTTGAAGCCAAGGTGCGCCCACTTCTCATCGAACATTGCTATTCTTGCCATTCTAAAGATGCGAAAAAAGTTCGCGGCGAATTACTCCTCGATTCCAAAGAAGCTTGGCTGAAAGGTGGCGAAAGTGGACCAGTCATAGTACTCAATCACCCTGAAAAAAGCCTTTTTATCAAAGTTCTTAGCTACAACGATACGATTCAAATGCCACCCAAGGGAAAGTTGGCAGACAAAGATATTGCAATCCTGACTGAATGGGTCAAACGAGGGGCACCCGACCCCCGTAAAGGAACTGCACCCGTCATTGCAGTAAAAAAGATCGACTACGAAGCTGCGAAGAAGTATTGGGCATGGCAACCTCTGAAGAATGTTGCGCCTCCCACAGTTAAAGATGCAAGTTGGTGCAAGACCCCAATCGATCACTTTCTTAAATTCAACATGGAAGCCAAGAGCATCACCCCGAACCCTGTTGCAGATAAGCATAAACTTATTCGCAGGGCATACCTTGATTTAATAGGATTGCCACCTTCTCCTAAAGAAGTTGATGTTTTTGTTAAGGATGATTCGGCAGACGCCTACGCAAAATTGATTGATCGTTTATTGCAAAACCCAGGTTACGGAGAAAGATGGGGCAGGCACTGGCTTGATGTTTCCCGCTTTGCTGAAAGCCATGGGTATGAACAAGATTACGATAGGCCCAATGCCTACCACTATCGCGACTTCGTTATCAAGGCCCTTAATCAAAATCTGCCTTACAACACTTTCGTCAAATGGCAGTTAGCAGGCGATGAATATGAGCCAAACAATCCTCTGGCGATGATGGCAACGGGATTTTTAGCAGCAGGAACTCACGCGACTCAGATCACCGCAAGTCAGGCAGAAAAAGAACGCTACGATGAACTTGACGACATGGTTCGCACCATCAGCACGACAATGCTAGGGCTTACGATTGCTTGCGCCCGCTGCCACGATCATAAGTTCGATCCGATAAGTAGTAATGATTATTACCGAATGATTTCGACTTTTTCGACTACGGTAAGGTCTGATTACGATATCAAGATAGATTCAGAAAGTTACAGCAAGGAAAAATCTGCCTTTGATACGGAAAAGAAAAAGTTAGAAGAGGAGCGAACTGTTTGGGAAAAGCAGAATCTTAATGCAAAGTTAGAAGCGTGGGTAAAATCGGGGGCAAAGGATACCCAAGCCTCTCCCTTTTTATTCCCTGAAATTCTTTCGGTTAAAGCTAAGAATGGCACAGCCCTTTCTTCTACAGCCAACGGCATTATTTTAGCCACGGGTAAAAACCCAGATTTTGAAACCTACAGCATCATTCTAAAATCTAGCAGTAATAAGGTTGCAGCTATTAGATTAGAAGCGCTTAGTGATGTGGCGTTAGTTAAAGGTGGGCCGGGCAGGGCACCGAATGGCAACTTCGCACTCAGCGATTTTAATGTTTCGGTTACTCCCTTTGATGCAGCCAACAAGCCAACTAAGGCACAGCCTGTGAAGTTGAAAACGGTTCGCTCTTCTTTTGACCAGAAGGGTTTGCCTGCCTTGGCGACCATTGATGCGGATAAGAAATCTTCTTGGGCCATCGATCCGCAATTTGGGAAGAATCATCAGGCGGTTTATGAACTCGATAAACCGCTTGAACTTCCTTACGGTGGGGAATGGTTGGTGAGCTTAGATTTTAATGGGAACAATTTTCATAATCTTGGTAAGTTAAGGCTTTCATTAACTTCGATGGCGTTAGCCCCGCTAGAAGTTCAGCCATTGCCTGAGAAAACACAATTAGCAATTGCAAAGCTTAAATCTGGGGAAAAGATTACAGCATTAGAACTTTCCGAACTCGGGGTTTGGTACCGAACTAAAGATGAAGATTGGCAGAAGCTTAATAAAAAAGTTGAAGATCACAATCGTAATGAGCCCAAATCAAAGGTAGTGAAGGCTCTTATTTCCAGCGAAGGGGTTCCTGCGGTAAAAAATCATACCCAAGGGGCTGACTTTTACGACCCTATTCATGTACTCAAGCGAGGCGACCTTGGTCAAAAAGTATCCATCGCGTCTACAGGCTATCCTCAAGTTCTGATGAAATCTAACCTTGACGAAAAACATTGGCTGACTAAAGCTCCCGACGGTTCTAAAACTTCCTTCCGCAGAAAAAGCATGGCGGAATGGATTACCGATACCGAGCAAGGTGCAGGTATTCTTCTTGCTAGGGTTATAGTCAACCGAGTTTGGCATTATCATTTTGGCAGAGGTATTGTCTCCACACCTAGTGATTTTGGTGTTCAGGGTGAAAAACCTTCCAACCCTGAATTACTCGATTGGCTGGCAGCAGAGTTTATTCGCAACGGTTGGAAACTCAAGGAATTACATAAGCTGATTATGACCAGTGCAGCTTTTATGCAATCTTCGAGCGTTGATGAGCCTAGGCAATTAAAAGACCGCGAGAACAATCTTGTTTGGCATTTTCAATCGCGCAGATTAGAAGCTGAAATCATCCGCGATTCCATGCTCAGTATTTCTGAAACCTTAGATCCCACGCCTTTTGGCCCAGGTACCCTAGATAATAATCAAAAACGCAGAAGCATCTATTTCTTCATCAAGCGGAGTAAACTTATTCCTATGATGATGCTTTTTGATGCCCCTGATTCTTTGCAAGATATGGCACTAAGGCCATCTACAACCATTGCGCCCCAAGCACTATTAATGATGAACAGCAATATTATTAGGGGCTATGCAGATGCTTTTGCAATCAAGGTGATTAAGGAAGCGGGCGCTAAACCAGAGGATCAGATTAGACGAGCTTTCAAACTGGCATTCTCACGCGATGTAAAACCTATGGAATTAAAGGAAGGGCTCGAGTTTCTTGCAGAGCAACTGGCCTTTTACAAAGCAGAGAAAAAATCTGATACATTGGCGCTAGGCGATTTCTGTCAAGCTTTGTTCAGCCTTAATGAATTTGTCTTTCTCGATTAACTAGGATTAATTTATGCCTTTTAATGATATTCCCCATCTTCATGCCAACCCGAACTCCTTGCGCAGGCGAGATTTTCTTGCGCATAGCGGTCAAGGAATCGGTATGCTTGCCCTTGCAAGTTTGTTGGGAACAAATGAAACCAAGGCCGCGGATCTTTCTCTTAACCCCTTGGCGCCCAGACAGGCTAACTTTCCTGCCAAGGCTAAATCTGTCATTTGGTTATTCATGAATGGCGGGCAAAGTCAGGTGGACACCTGGGATTATAAACCTGCACTTGCAAAGTATGATGGTCAAGAGCTTAAAGGGTTTGATAAGTTTACTGGTTTCTTTTCGGGTGAAGTTGGCCCGCTTATGAAGTCGCCCTTCAAGTTTGAACAAAAAGGCAAGTCGGGTACTTGGGTACCTGAAATTTTCCCCAATATGGTTGATCATGTAGACGATATGGCGTTCATACATTCGTGCTTCACCGAGACAAACAATCATTCGCCTGCGCTTTTTCAGATCAACACAGGCTTTAGCAGAATGGGTTTCCCTTGTGTGGGTTCGTGGGTCACTTATGGCTTAGGGTCGGTGAGCCAAAATTTACCCGCCTTTGTGGTGATGTACGATACGCTGGGGAGGGGATTACCCAAAGGCCACGCATCGAATTGGGGCGCGGGTTTCTTACCCGGAATTTTTCAAGGCACCGCTTTAAATCCCCAAGGACAAGCGATTGATAATTTAGCCCGACTTCCCCATATGAACGAAAAGGAACAGCGCAATCAGCTCGACCTCGTCAACAGGCTTAACCGAATTCATCAAGAACAAGCGCCTCAGGAAGCAGCACTTGCTGCAAGGATTGAAAGTTTTGAGTTAGCTTATCGGATGCAGATGTCTGCGCCCGAAGCTTTCGATATTGATCTAGAACCCGAGCGCGTTAAGAAAATGTACGGCTTAGACAATAAAAAATGTTCGCACTTTGCTAGGCAAGCTTTGGTGGCACGCAGATTGGTTGAACGCGGCTCTCGCTTCGTGCAAATTTATTCAGGCGGAATGGAAAACGAACGCAGTTGGGATGGGCACCGCGATATCGAAGGTAATCATCGGCAATTCGCAGGAGAAACCGACCAGCCCATCGGCGCTCTTCTTACCGATTTAAAACAACGAGGCTTATTAGACTCGACTTTAGTTATCTGTTGTGGAGAATTTGGCAGATTGCCTATCGTTCAGAAAACCAAAGACAAAAACTTTATGGGCAGGGACCATAACCCACACGCCTTTACCACTTGGATGGCAGGCGGGGGCGTTAAGGGGGGCACCCACTATGGCGAAACCGATGAGGTTGGTTTTAAAGCTGCGGTCAACAGGGTTAGTGTTAACGATCTTCATGCGACTATTTTGCAACTTCTTGGGATGGATCATACGAAGTTAACCTATCGTTATAATGGCAGAGATTTCCGACTGACGGATGTAGCGGGCAATGTTATCCGAGAAATCATCTCCTAATTTTCCTCGAAAGCAGTTTTCTTTATGCCCAAGAATATTCTCCTCGTTGATTGCAACGATAGTCGTGGACTTGTCCATGCCATCACTGGGGCCTTGCTAAAACACTCGCTAAACATCACGATGAATCAAGAATTTGTAGACAAAGAGTCGAGCCGATTTTTTATGCGGACTGAATTCGATGGGCCCTTGGATGGGGTTTCCCTAGTTAATGAACTCACTGCTATTTTGCCTTTGGGGGCTTTGATAAAGCTTTGTGACCAACAACCGAAGAAAATTGTTCTGTTAGTTACGCGTGAGCCACATTGCCTGGGCGATATTCTGATTAGGCATGAATTCAAGCAGTTACAAGCAACGATTTTGGGCGTGATCAGCAACCACGATTCGCTGCGTAATTTAGTCGAACGATTTGATTTGCCTTTTCATTTTGTTTCTCATGAAAAAATATCGCGTCAAGAACATGAACAAAAAATCCTTAAGTTGATCCAAGGGATGAACCCAGATTTTATTGTGCTTGCAAAGTACATGAGAATTTTAAGTCCTCACCTGGTTGACTTATTCCCCTCGAAGATCATTAACATTCATCATTCCTTCCTCCCTGCATTTGCGGGGGCTAAGCCTTACCAGCAAGCTTTTGATCGAGGTGTGAAAGTGATTGGGGCAACTGCGCATTTTGTTACGGAACAACTTGATGAAGGGCCTATTATTTTCCAGCGCGTTATTCCAGTAAATCATTCGCATAGTGCGCAAGATATGGCAAATGCTGGGATTGATGTCGAGCAAATTGTCTTATCAAGTAGTTTAAAGCTTCTTTGTGAAGATCGCATTTTTATTTCAGGCAATCGAACCATCATCTTTGATTAAAAAGTGTCTTGCATATAAATAAAAAAGGCTTGGGGATTAACCCAAGCCTTTCCTATTTAAGTAAGTTTAATTACTTCTTTGCTTTTGGCATAATTACAGCATCAATAACATGGATAACGCCATTGGTGCATTGAATATCGGTTTTGACAACCTTGGCTTTGTCAACCATAACGCCACCATCATCGCTAACTTTGATGGTAAAAGATGCGCCATTGACTGTCTTTGCGGACTTCAATTTCACTGCATCTTTAGCTTCTACTTTACCTGCAACCACGTGGTAGGTAAGGATAGCAGCAAGCTTTTCCTTGTTTTCGGGTTTGAGAAGGGTTTCTACCGTGCCTTCAGGCAATTTGGCAAAAGCTTCATCAGTTGGGGCAAAAACGGTGAAAGGACCCTTACCTTTGAGGGTTTCGATAAGATCTGCAGCTTTAAGGGCAGCAGCAAGGGTTTTGAAGCTACCAGCTCCAACCGCTGTGTCAACAATGTCTTTTTCATCGGCTGCAAAAACATTTGCACAAGCCATAGCACCAGCGACAACAAAAGCACCTAAACGGAAATAACTCATAACACTACTCCTAGATGGAAACGCAAGTAAAACTTGCTGGTTAAAGATCTTCAGAACTCAAATTTTTTAAAAGCTCCGGGGATTAAAGAACGCTTAAAAGATACTTGATGAACTGAATTACATTAATTATAGAAGGCTTAAAAGGGTGGAAGCAAATTTAAATTGGATAATTTTAAAATATTTTATCAGCTGCAAGTTTACTATTTTGATGCTTTCAAAGAAGATGCCTTTCCCCCAACGGTTTTTCTAATCTTATTGCACTTTAAATTCATAAACTTCTAATAATTCCCATAAATGAAGAGGGGCTAAAAAGATTTCTCATTATTTCTAAGGGAATTTTATATATCCCCTTTTTTCTGGATTTGTTTTCTTTCTGCTGACCTTTTCATTTCTCTTTTCCAAGGTACTATTCTTTAAAGTTCTTTTCTATTTTTATGGAAATTCTTTCTGCCTTCTTTCGAATAACTTTTGTGACCTTTTTTCTAGTCACTTTGTTTCTTGTTACTTTGCGGGGGCAATGGTGCTGCAACTTTAAACTAGGAGCCTTTTCTATGAATGATTTATCTGATTTGATGCGATCTCAGCTAGAACTCTTTCGTAGGGGAAAAATTAGAATTGCAGATAGTGAGATGCTGACCGACCTTGTAGATCAAATCATCAAAGCTCACGGGTACGATACTTGGGTTGAATCGGGTTTTATGGGGCTTAAGTCTATTTCGGCAGAAGAGGCATTAAAGTACTTACAAGGCGAAAACTTCAAGAAGGCTGATAAATTTTTAAAGCCTGATGATTTGGAAGTAGGTATGACCGTTATTTTGCACCACACTAAATTCCCCAAGCAACATTTGTGGGGGCATTCTTATAAAATCGCTGGCCTAGAGTTACCCTACCTTTTGCTTGAACCCGCAGTCAAATCGATGAATGATCAGGAATTAATGGTTTATGAGGCAAAGACGCTAGCGTTACGAAAATGTTCGGAACAATATTTCAATGCGCAACGAAAAGGGAATAAATTAGAGTCAAAAGACTACAGCACAAGCCCTGAAAGTTTACCCTTTTAATGGTTTTTAAGAAAAAGTTATAAGGGCAAAGGCCTAGATAAAGGGTCTAAGGGAAAGTTACTACAGAAAGGTAAAAGTAGGCAATATCTCCAAGATATAGGGAAAAGGGGGCTGCCAAAAGGTTGGGGGCCTAACTTGACATTATTTTGGCTATAAAAGCCTAGGAATACAGGCTTTTATGAGAGGTAATTTTCCCGAAAGTATTCTTTAAAATTCGTATGATTTCTAGAAATATTTTTGGGTCTCATACGAATAACTTATATCAGGCTAATTTATTTCCAGAAGTTAGCTTTAGAGTTTTTGCCAAAACAATTTGCCTTTTACCACCTTGGTGAAGGCATTTTAATCCCCAGGAGGCAGCCATGGTTTTTCATCCGACTTGTGCGAATAATTCAAACGCAGCGCAAAGAATGAAGCCTCCGATTGTTTCTAAGATTAAGGGGCTTTGGCGGCATAAGCAAAGACCTTCCTCCAGACAGTTCTATTTCAGTTAACTGCAAGCAAGTCAGATTGAGTTGAAAAAGTAACAAGTAGCGTTTTAAACAAAAGTCCAAGAGGATTTTGGGGGATTCCGCCTCAACTCTTCTATTTTTTACACCCTTTTACGGAGGCTTATTTTAATGGAAGAATTTAGCCCTAGTCAGTTGTTGGATCAGTTGGTTATGCAATATTACGCTCACCTGGATCAGCAAAATTCAGTAATGGCTAACCAAGCCTTTGAACAGTTGGTATTGAGGTTAACGCCCGTTGCATTAGCCCAGATTCGTAAGCGCTTGCAGGAAGAATATCTTTTACAACAAGAAAATGAATTACTTAACAAGCTTTGGGTTGCGATTTTTCAAGGGGCGACTCGCCCATCACAGCGCTGGAATGCAGAGCGGGGTGCTAGTTTTCAAACTTTATCCGTTTCCATTTTAAATAACAAAATCAACGATGCATTAAGAAAACGCAAAAATGAACGAGAAAAAGGCCTAGTTTCACTTGTGATCCGCAATGATGAACCGAGCAATCACGATTTACCGGACACCGATCTAAATGTGTTAGACCAGTTAATTAAAAATGAATGCGTAGAAGTTGTAAAAAACGCCATAAAAAATTTACCGAAAAAATATTCTCTTATCTGCTGGTTAAAAATCATTGAAAAAATGAAATCAGTAGAAATTTCTAAGGTGACAGGCAAGACGGAAAGCTTTATCTGTAAAGCACTTGCGAAAAGTACCATTATACTGAAAGACTTTTTAGGGAATTCGTGGGATCCTCAAGAATAGTTCCCAATTCAGCACGGGTTTGCTATTTTTTTTCGTCCCAATCGGAAATTATTCCCAAACTCAAACGAATATAAGGATAGCGATCATCGCCCGTGATGATTTCCCAGCTTCGCCCAAGCTGGGAAACTATTTTAAAGGAAGTTTCTTATGTTTGAATCTAATTCACCAAACTCTGTCGCTTCTTATCGAATTTCCGAAGCTTTTTACAAGGAAGACTGGTCCAAAGTTGAGATTCAGTCTTTAATGAATGATCCGGAAATTCTAAAAAAACTGGATTGGATTGAAGATTCGCTTTGGTTTCCCAAACCGATTGAACTGTTCAACTTCCTACTTCAATCAAAAAACTCCGAATCCTTAAATGATGACATTCATTTCCATCTTGAGTCGCTTGAATGCCTAAGGTCGATTCGATTATTAAAATTGATGATGCAAGATACGAGTATAAAAATTCTTAGTAAGCTTTCTTCTGGAAGGCTTATGAATATTTTTGGACATCTTGCTTTTTCAAAAACTTGGGTGGTTTCGCTTCATAACAAAGAACACCCAGGAATTGCAAATGGTTCAGAAACCTATTTTGAAAATTCGGTTCAGAATTTGCTTCCATTAAAGCAACTACAAGGAGACTCATCTAGAAATATTATTTTGGGGAATTTTCCCATTCGGATGAAGCGCTCGATGCAAGCGTTTGGCGAAAAAATCACTCTCCAATTTCCTACCAGAACTTATCCTTTTCCTCGAGTAAGAGTGATGGCAATCGATGAAAATTACGCCATCATTATGAATGAAGAATTATTCCTAGATGCGGGTAGCAAATTCTGGAGCGTTCGGTTTAAAGCGCCCGTGGCACCAAAGTTTATGCTTGTGGTTCGGCCACTTGATTCTTCTGAATGTGTTGGGGAAAGTAATTCCTTTTAAAGAAAATAAACTGCATTGTTAAACATTTGCTAAGAGAACCTATCAGTTGGTGAGGTTCTTTTTAATAATCTAAAGGTCGATCATTTTTTACTTGGGAAGTCTTTTGTTTAAGAATAAACTAGTAATCCTATCATTCGTTGGTTTAGTTAAAAAAACGCAAATCTGATAAGTCATTTAGGCAAATAAAATTCTTCTCTTTTTATAATCAAATTACAAACTTTTTATTGAATCAAAATAGTTGCAATTAATTTAAATAACAAATCCTACTTTATAAATGCACTCTTTGCTTAAAGTAGTTATTCTCAACCTAAGGTTAATTAACGGTTGGAGAATTTAATGCAGAAAATTTCTTTTAATGAAGATCGGTCTTCAATATGGCTTGCCTTCCTTCTTATTGCTTTGGCACTTGGTCTGCCTGCTGGATTAGGAAATTTGTTAGGTTGGGTTATCGGGGTTAAAGTCTGGACCGACCCATTAGCAGCCCTAGCCCCGTTGAACAAAAACTTTTCTTACCTTCCGGGCTGGATTAGTCTGCTTGCGACCCTTGGGTTTATCGCCCTCCTTTTAATTTGGGAAAGGCGCAGGCATTCAGAAAATAAAAAAGCTTTCTTAGGTGCATTAAGCTTGGTTTTAATTTTTACAATGATTGGCTGGATTGTAGGGCACACAGGGATTATTGCTGCTACTTCCAATGAGCGCGCAAAACTTGGGCTTTCTTGGTCGATGGGGCTTACAGGAGAAGCTGGTTATTTGGTAGCACTTTTTATTGGGTTAATTATAAGTAATTTCTTTTCTGCATTTGCAACATTTCTTTCCCAGGCTGCCCGAACGGAATGGTTTATCAAAACTGCAATTGTTTTGGTGGGTGCGGGGGTAGGAATTAAAGGTTTAGAGCAAGCGAATTTAGCGGGCACGGTTTTTTTCCGCGGGTTAGCTGCGATTATTGAAGCTTACTTAATTTACTGGGCCTTGGTTTACCTGATCGCCCGCAAGGTTTTTGGTTTTTCCAGAGAATGGGCCGCTCCCTTGGCTTCCGGAATTTCTATTTGTGGCGTTTCCGCTGCTATAGCAACTGGTGCCGCTATTCGTGCCAGGCCGGTGGTGCCTATTATGGTTTCTTCTTTAGTTGTCGTTTTTTCTGTCGTTGAACTTTTACTTTTACCTTTTCTTGCTCATACACTCATACCAGGCGAACCTATGGTAGCTGCTGCTTGGATGGGATTAGCGGTAAAAACCGATGGGGCTGCAATTGCTAGTGGGGCTATTACCGAAGCTCTTTATCTTGCGGATAGTGATTTCCAAAAAGGTTGGATGTTGATGACCACCACCACCATTAAAATTTTTATAGATCTTTTTATTGGTATTTGGTGTTTTGTTCTGGCTTGTGTATGGGCTTATGGGATTGAGCGGAAGGAAGGGGCAAGGGTTTCCTTTTCTGAAATATGGGAACGATTTCCTAAATTTGTTCTTGGGTATTTTTTCGCTTTCGGGTTGTTCATTTCCCTTGGCCTTCTTCTTCCAGATAAATTAAAAGATTTAAAAGAAGCAACCAGTAACCTCGATGCCTTCCGAAAGTTTTTCTTTGCACTTGCGTTTTTTAGTATCGGGTTATCTGCTGACTTTCGAAACCTATGGAAAGAAGGGTTAGGCAAACTTATTGCAGTTTATGTTGTTTGCCTATTTGGGTTTGTTATTTGGATAGGCTTAGGGATATCTTGGTTATTTTTTCACGGAATTGTTCCCCCTCTTGGAGGCACGCCTTGAGTACTGCACCGGATAATAAAATACCATTGAATGAAAAGTCTTTGCCCAAAAAACTTTCAACTGAAAAACTTTCAACTGAAATACTTTCAACTGAAAAACTTTCAACTGAAATACTTTCGAAAGAAATAGATCAACAAAAAGTGGAGCCGATGGTTTCTGCTGAAATTTGGTTAATATCTCTGAGTTTAATTTCTGGGATAATTCTTTTATTAATAATGGTGTTAGTTCTTAAAAACTAGCCTGTAATAACTGCCTATTTTTTAAGCAGTTTTCCCTAAAACAAGCATTTGAAAACTTTCTGCTCAGCCGCTTTTAAATCTTCTTTAAAAACTCGCTTAACCCTAACACTTTCACTTTAAACCTTCGATATCATAGCGTATGTATGGTTTTTAGCTTTATTAATTGGGGACTTACAAAGGGTCACAGAATGAAGCATAAATTTTTTATGTATGTGATTTTAAATTTTGGCACAAGGTTTGCTTGTTTAAAACTTAATTAACGAAACTTCTTTTGCTTTAAGAGGTTCATTAATAAAAAGGGAACTTTAAAACTAGGGGGCTTTGATTATGATTAACCAGATTTCCTTTATAACTAAAGTTCCAAGCCTCAGATTTCATATTGGTTTAAAGTTTATGATTTTTAATAGTGCAGGGAAACTTTATTTACTTAACAAATGTGCTTCAAAGTTGGCGAAAAATGAAAAATGGCAAATTAAACAATTACATCAATTACCAAGTTGGTGTTTCAACTAATTTTGTAACCTACCTTAATTTTAATCTCTTTAATTTCTTTTGCTTATGAGGTTTCTATGGTCAATTTATTTAAGTTCTTCTCTTGGGCTACGATTGTTTCTGGGTTAGGTCTTGTTTTTACGGAAGGCCCAGAGGCGATTTCCGATATTTTTGATACGGAAGCCAGTAAGTCTAAGATGGAGAATTTCCGCATTGCCTTTGAGGAAATGACCATTAGAGATCATAAGATTGTACAGCGTTTAAATTTAAAAACTCAGATTTTTAACGCTTTCAAAAATCGTGAAATTACTATCCAAGAAGCTGCAAGTTGTTTCCAACATCTCGTCTTATATAGTGATCCAAGCACTGAAATTATACTTCCAGAATTTGAAAATTATAGCCCTAACCTTAGAGCTTGCTTGGGTCTACTCTTGTGGCTTAATGACCCTGCTTTTGTTGGTAATGATCTTGAAATCAAAATAAATGATTTTCGCTCGGTTGTTAATACTGCCAAGTTGGGTAATTATCATTTAGAGTTACCTAAACCTAATGCTAAGCTTTTGTCTGACTTTATTTATTAGATGGTTAGATAGTTAAAAATTTTAAAATCCTTCACTATTTACCCTAGGTTAAGTCAAAGCATTTAAAAACCCTTCTTTTGATAGAGATTTTCGAGTATTGCGATATTGTCACAGTACCTAAATACCAGTAATGTTGGGTGGTAATCATTTAAGCAAAAGCTGGTATTTCTATTTCAGGTCAAAGGTACATGACAAAAAAATCTGGGCATTACCTGGCTCTTTCTCCCTACCGAAGACTTGTTCTCGATCTGATGCATTTTAGTGGGCAAATTCCGGTTGCGACCGTGGAACGGAAAATGTCCTTATCTTCGGTTAAAATTGCTAGACAAATGAACCCAGATAAACCTAGTTGGACAAGTATTTTTGCAAAAGCCTATGGCTTGGTTACGAACGATTTCCCAGAATTACGAAGAAGTTTTGTCAATTTCCCTTGGCCTAGATTTTACGAACACCCGTACAGCATTGCTTCAATTAATGTCGAGCGGGTTGTAGATAACGAAAACATTGTTTTATATGGGTATGTTCGCGCTCCAGAAAATCGTACCCTTGCTGAAATCGATGAAATTATTAGGCACCATAAGGAAGACCCAATCGAACAAGTGCGTTCTTACACTAGGACGAAACCATTAACTTTTTTGCCTGCCTTCATCCGCAAATTTGTTTGGTGGTATACCTTAAATGTTCAAGGTAATCTTAGGTGTCATAACTTTGGTACTTTTGCAATCTCTTCCGTTTCTTCAATGGGGGCTGGCCTTTTAACCCTTATGCCTATTCTTTCTACCCAGTTGCATTACGGTATGCTTGATAAAGAAAACAACTTAGATGTTAGGCTAACTTTTGACCACCGGGTTTTAGATGGAGCTACCGCTGCAAGGGCCTTAGCTGCACTTGAGGAAACAATGAAAACAGTTTTAGTTCGAGAGATGGGAACAGAAAAAAGGATGGCTGCATAAAACTGTTACAATCAACATTATTAATCTAATTATTTTAAATTCATTCTTAGAACTATCCTACTTCACTTCTTTTTTTCCCTTCGCTGATACAACCGGCCCTTCTTTTTGAAATTTTTTCAATTTTAATTAAAGTTTTAACCACCTTTATGTCGGGCGTGGGGCACATTGTTCCTATAGCAGTTAGCTAGCATTGGGTATGGCTAACGAAGCCTTCAGAATTACTTTTATGCAAAAAACTAATATGGAAACATTCTGGTCATTTATTGTTTCTTTCTGGGTCGATGGGGTAGGAATTGGGCAAGTCCCACCTGCTATTTTAGGCAGGCACCAGTTCGAGCGGGTGAATCGGAAACTGCACGGCAAGCTAATCGATTACACGAATAACCACGGTAAAGACAACCGTATTTTTTCATCTTCTCTAAATCAAAAACGCGATTTGTATGTTTACTTACCTCCGGGTTATGATCCTTCTAAGAAATATCCTTTTGCTATTTTTCTACACGGCGCAGCACAAGACGAAGAATTTTTCTTCCAATCTCAGGTCGATCAATTTGACCAATCGATTAAAGATGGCAGACTTGAACCCGTTATTATTGTTGCACCAGATGGCAGTATGTTTGGCAGGGCAAGCTTACATAAGCCTGCTACTTTTTGGGCTAATTCTAAAGCGGGGAACTTTGAAGATTATGTTATGGAAGATGTTTATGATTTTATGATGGAAAATTATCCCATCAAACCAGAACGCGATTACCACGCTTTGCTTGGACCCTCTATGGGTGGGTCTGCTTCTTTTGCTTTGGGGATTAAGCATCGTGACCGTTTCAAAATCGCTATTGCTTTTATGCCTTTACTAAACCTTCGATATGTCGATGGTAATGGTGATTACCAAGGAAAGTATGTACCCGAAGCTTGGTCTTTTCGATCTAAAATGAAAAGTAACGAACCTTTAGGAAGAAGAAAGTTTTTCATTCTAAGGTTTGGTACTTTATACCGGCCTCTTTTTGGCCTTGGCAACCAAGCTCTTAGTGGCCTGAGTGCTATCAACCCTATTGAACTTATGGAAGCATACGATTTAAAGAACGATGAAATGGATCTTTACATTTCCTATGGGGGCAAAGATGAATTCCATATTCCTAATCAAGTTGAAAGTTTTTTAGAAGTTGCAAAAAAACGCGGCATTCATATCACGGTCGATTACGACCCCAATGGCAGGCACGACTTAAAGAGTGGCAATGAAGCTGTGCCTAAAGCTTTAGATTGGGTTCAAAAGACTTTCCAATGTCTTAAAACTGCAGCGGCTCCTTGATTAATTTATGCTACTCCTTGCCCCAAGAAGAACCCTATTCTTCGGAATTTTTTGCCACTTTTCATTCATCACCTCTCTTAGTTTTGACTTACCATCTTTCTTGTTGTAATTCACGGTAGCTGTAACGATACTATTCATTATGAATTTATAATGACTAATGCTTTTATTGGGCAATTTGCAAATGCTAAAATCTTTGAGAATTTTCTGGCTCTTATTATTACTCTGTTTCATTTTCTTTTCAGAAAAATATTGTGTTGCAGATGAGCAACCCCCTTTGCTTACTCCGGACCAAATTAAAAACTTTATGGCGAAACTTGCCACCTTCGTTGGGGATAACCATATCCGGACTAACAAAGATTCGATGCAGCATGGCATGACTTATGAATATAGAGATATGCGTAAAGAAAAAGCTCCCGAATGTTTTGTTCAGGGCGAAGCTCTTGACACTATGCACGATGGAGCTTGGTTTGGATCTGCTTTAGTTAATGCCAGCCTTGCAACGGGAGGACTTTTTTTGGGTGAACCGGTGTACCGCAATTTACTAGAAAAAAATGTACTTCCCTTTTACTGTAGAATTCTCAACCATTCCGATAAAATCTTTTCCTCTAAAACCAACCATGCCAGGCCTTCTTCTCAAAAACTTTGGAGTCAAAGTAAAGAATGGCTTTTTCAAGAAGGGGAGAAAGGTTTTGTTCCTTACTGGTGGGATGATGGTGGCTCGGTAAGTTTAGAGCGAATGCGAGATAAAAACCCACTTCCTGCTTTTCCTTCTTTTGATCAATTCTTGCAAGATAAAATCCCTAATCCAAACTTCGTGCTTTCTGGGTACTCGCTTGGGTCTTCTAACCACCTTGCCCAAGACCTTGGGGTTTTATTACAACTCTCTTGGCTTTATTATCGCAATTACAAAGGGATGGATGGCGATTGTTTTCGTACCGAGCTTTCCGACTCTGCAAAAAATCTCCAAGCTTCTAGAATGCGTCACCACGGCCATATTCCTATGTGTGATGCCCCTGCAGCTTTGGTTCTTGCTGACCCTGCCTTCCTTAGATTAGTGCCCGATGCTTCAATTTTTAATCTCAAACTTTTAAATAACCATTATTCTCAGGCCTTGGCACCTGTTAATTTTGATCAAAAATACAGCACGCCTGGTTTTGCTGATGAGCAGCAATACCTTTACTACTCTGCAATTGCAAGGCACGGGAAACTGCCAAAAGCTGCAGCTTTTAAACTTGTTTACGATGCCTACACCCAGCCGAAACTCTACAAATTTTACTCCGATGATTTAGAAGTACAGGCAGGGATTAATCGTTTCGACCTTCACCCGATTTATTATCAGGCAGGTAAGCCGATGGATTACCGGTCGGAAAGGAAAGGGCCATCGGGAAAGCCACGCCCTACGGGTTCGCGCTTTGGGCCACAAAATATGGTGCAATCTGCTTTGGCTTTGCAGGCGCTACAACATTTTCCTGATCTTTGGGATTCTTCTATCGAGGTCCTTTATCCAAAAATAGCACGGGTCGAAATTCTAGATCCCGTTTTAAATACTAACCATCTTAAACCAACCCAATTAAAGCTTGGTAATTCGGTATTGATACTTAGTGCAACCCAAACTTCTTTATTAATCAAAGCAACCATACCTGCTTCAACTCAAAAAATCTTATTAGTTCAAACGAATAATCCTAATCAACTAGGTTGCAGTTTAGAGATTAATAAAGAAGGGAAGTTAGAAGCTAGAAATTTTCTGGGCCAAATTTTAAAGGGTAAGTTTAATTCTTCCCTAAATAATGATTCAAGAACCATTGATGTTGAAATTCCTACTTCTGTTATTAAAACTCAAATCCCTTGGATGAATTGCATCGAACTATCCAAGTATTCTTTTAAAATAGAAAATGATGCGATAGATTTTATTTTAACCACTAACTCTCAATCCGTTAAAATATCTCTAGAGCGAGAAGTAACCCACGGTCTTGCAAACTGGTATAAGATATTTAATTCGAAGGGGTTTATTCCCACCGCATTAGATTCGGGTTCCGACTGGGATTTCTATTCTGATACGGGTGGTTATGCTCATTTGATATCAGCTTGTTCGCAGTATTTAAATTACTTACAAGGTAAAAGAGATTGGGAATTGTTAGAAATTCCAACCTTCATCGAACCCATCAAAAAGTAGAGGTTTTTATGATCCTGAATTTGATTTTAGGGCTGTTGTTGAACCAGGCGGACGATGCCAAGAAGCCTTTGGTGACCCACTGGAAATTTGAAAATGTCGAAACGGTTTTGTTTGAAGGGGAACTTTCATTCAGAGTGAGTGGCGAAAACATCAATGTTAAAGAGTGGGGTATTTTCACCTGCAAAGCACCTGAATTACCAACCCAAAAAAATGTACAAACGAAGGTGCAGGTGTTGAACGCTAAGGCTCCACCGGTGCTGGTCCGAGATTTCAGCCCTCTGATGCGAACCGTTTATTTAAACCGCCTTCCTGTCAAAGAGGCAATCAACAAGGATTTGATTGATGTGAAAGTATATTATCAAGCAGAGTTGATAGCGCGGAAGCTGGTTCCTGCGACTGCTGATATGCCTGTGGAAAAAGTGGAACCCTTAAAGGAACAGGAAAAAAATCTTTATCTGATGGAGTGGGGCGATGTGAAATTCAAGGATAAGGAATTTCAGACCTGGATGGAAAACAACAAGGTAATGCGCCAAGAGGGTGAACGCGATCTTGACTTTGCACGCAGGGTGTTCAGGCAGATTAATTACAAGGTGGATTTTGATCTGGCAGACAAAATGGATCGCAAATCAACTGCAGTAAGTATTATGATGAAGTCGGATGCAGGTGGCATTTCGAATTTATTTGTTGCGATACTTCGCGCCAACAAGGTACCAGCAAGGTCTCTTTGGGGTCGTTTGGTAATGACTGCAGCAGAGATGGAAAAACAGAAGATCAAGGGGTCTAACCAGATGAGTGTACGGTGCGAGTTTTATGCTGAAGAAATCGGTTGGGTGCCTGCAGATCCTGGCTCTGCTTTATACAGTAAGAAAAATAAGATCGATCCCGATATTTGTTTTGGCATTGATTACGCCGCATTTTTTACGCAACATATTGATCCGAATATTGATGTGCACAACCCCCTGAGCAGCAAACGCCTCAATATTATCGCATTGCAAACCCCAGCTTATTGGATCACAACTCAGGCTACCTCGCTTGGGACAATCAAATATACGGAGGATTGGAAAGTGATTAAGCGCGAGAAGAAAATCGACCCCGTAAAGTAGCTTCTTATCAAGAAAGTAGCTTTGTATTGCGCTGTTGTTTGCAAGCTTTCAGCTACTTAAGAATTTTTTTTGAGCATAAAGGCCATAGATATAAAGTACTTCGTCGCCTTTTTTAATGTCCTTAAGGGCGATGAGGAACACCTTTAAACCCTTAACGATTTTTTTAGCATTCGGCTTAAGTGAATGATTCGCCATTCCGCCTAACCCTGTGGGGATTAGTAAAAACTTACCCGCCCGAAATTTATAAGCATCTGCATAAGCGGTGCACTTATCTGCTAATGATTTTGCAGGAACCAGCACGCCTAACACTTCTAAGGATTCACCTTTTGCTATGGGAACTGCTGCAAAGATTCCTTTACCTGCATTAGGCAAAGTTGAATCTGCAATATAAAATCTTGGGTCGGTTTCTTCTAAGATCATAAAAGTTTCTGGCAACATTAAAGCCTAAGGGCAAGGATTCTAAGCGGCTTGCGCTTGCTTACTTTTTTTCACCGGGGGTTGATGCTTCCAACGGCGGTGCAACCAGAAATATTGTTCTGGATATTTCCGAATCATCCGTTCTAGGGCACTGGTGTAACGCTGGGTAATTGCGTGAAGCGCATCGGGCCTGCCTGCATATTCTTCGGGGTCGATTAGGTCTTCGCAGATCACTTTGTATTTCATAGGTTTGCCTATGCGGGGTACTCCGACCACCGCCATCGGAACATTAAATTCCATAGCAAGAAGGGCAATGGCTTTGTGAGTGGAGGCGGGCCTGCCAAAGAATTGAACAAATTGACCGCGTGGGCCCGCATCTTGATCGGCTAGGGTAGCGATGGTGCCACCCGCTGCAAGGATATGGGTCATCTGTTCGAAGTCGCCTTTTTTAGCGAGGAGTTTTTGCCCAGTGCGTTCTCGGAAGTCTTTCAGAAATTTTTCGAGGTACGGGTTATCTAAAGTGCGAGCTATTGCGTGGGTGGTGAACCCAAGTAAGCCAAGAGAGAAACCTGCCATCTCCCAATTTCCTAGATGCCCGGTGACAATCATCAGGGGGCGTTTTTTTAAGAGGGCTTCAACTATGATTGGGTTATCGCCTAGGTCGAGGAAGTCCCGCCAGGTGCGATTATTCATAATTCTGGGCAGATGAACAATTTCGATGAGAAGAGTACAAAAATGTTGGAGAACTTTGCGCACAATCTTATCGCGTTTATGATAATCATTAACCAATTCAGGAAATGCGAGAGTAAGATTATCGTGGGCGACTTGTCGATGCCGTTTATCCAGTTGGTAAATAAGCCAAGCGAGGCCTGTGGCGAAGGATTTTCCTGTTTCGAGAGGAATGGCTTGTATAGCGCAGACGAACAGCCGAACTAAGAGATAAATAAAGTAATTGAGCAGGGGTATTTCTTTTTTTGCCACGGGATCTATCCCTTAAAACAACCAAAAACTAATAAAATTTATAAATACCATAAAGCTACCTTTTTCAGGAAGACCGCTTTTTACCCAATTTCACCTTTGGCATTGGTCTTCTAATTCGAGTAGATTGTACTTATATGGGCAACGCCCTTAATTCTTCACTTTGGTTTTTTAATGTTACAAGGAGACAAAAATTATGGCAACAAGTAGCAAAATTAGCATCTCACGCAGAGATGTTTTAAAATCTTCTGGGGTTGCTGCTACCGCATTAGCAGCTATGAATGTTCCGGGTGTTTATGCTTGGGAAAGCAATACGGTTCAAGTTGCATTGGTTGGGTGTGGTGGTCGTGGTACAGGAGCAGCGCAAAACGCATTATCCACTAAAAGTGGCCCGATTAAACTCACTGCGATGGCTGATGTCTTTAAAGAAAATCTTGAAAACAGTCATAATTCGATTAAAAAAGCATTTGATAAGCAAGTTGATGTTCCTTTAGACAGGCGGTTTATTGGCTTTGATGGTTACAAGAGTGCCATGGATTCTTTAAAGCCAGGCGATGTCGTGATTCTAACCACGCCTGTTGCTTTCCGCTGGGTGATGTTCACCTATGCAATCGAAAAAGGTTTGAATGTATTTATGGAAAAGCCAACCACGGTGGATGGCCCCGGGACCCGCAAGATGCTCGAACTTGCATCGAAGTCGGAAGCCAAGAATTTAAAAGTAGGCGTTGGCTTGATGTGCAGGCATTGTAGAGCAAGGGGCGAGTTACACGATCGAATCAAGGGTGGGGAAATTGGTGATATTACCCTGCTACGGGCTTATCGAGTTGCTGGGCCAACTGGCAGTGCGTTTGTAAAGCCAAAACCAGAAAATATGAATGAGACCTTGTATCAGATCAAGAATTTCCACGGCTTCCTTTGGGCCAGTGGTGGTGCTTATTCCGACTTCCTTATTCATAACATTGATGAATCTTGCTGGATGAAGGACGCTTGGCCTATTGAAGCCAAGGGATACGGGGGCAGGCATTATCGAGGTGATTATGTCGATCAGAATTTTGATTCCTACACCACCGAATTTACTTTCGCTGATGGGGCTAAACTGATTCTTGAAGGCCGTTATATGTCCGATTGCGATCAAGAATTCGCCAGTTACGCTCACGGTACAAAAGGTTCTGCTGTGATTTCCGCACGGGGGCATTGGCCTGCCAATGCACGAATGTTTAAGAATAATTCGATGGTCGCTGCTAATGAAGTTTGGCGCTACACCAAGGAAGATCTTAACCCCTACCAGTTAGAATGGGATCATCTGATTGAAGCCATTCGTCAGGATAAGAAGCATAACGAATGCCGTCGTGGTGCGGAAGCAAGTTTGGTAACATCGATGGGTCGAATGGCGTGCCATACAGGGAAGATTATTACTTATGATGAGATATTAAATTGCGAACATGAGTTTGCACCCAACTTGGATAAATTATCGTTAGAAGGTCCAGCGCCATTGGTTGCAGATAAGAATGGCAAATATCCAATTCCACAGCCAGGGAAGTTCATTCGACCAAAGCGTGAGTACCAAAGTTAATTAGTAATCAATAAATAAGCCCCACAGGATGAAACCTGTGGGGTTTATTTTTTACTTAGGTTCTTGACCTTGATGTTGAATAGAAAGCCAATCGATAATTTTAGGAAGAAACTTTACAGCTGTTTTATTGTCATGTTTACCTTGCGGGTTGTAATCGACTTCGACATAAATATTCTTGTTTTTAGCGTAGTGTAAAAAGCTTTCAGCGTGCGCATCGAGGTTGAATTGATCTTTTCTGCCATAAGCCAAATAAAAGTTAAGCATATCTTTTTCGATATGGTAATGGTCAAGCATTTCCGTGGGATTGACTGCTGAAAAATATTTAGCGACATTAGGGTCTTTTATATTAAACAAATCGGACTGAATAATTTTTGCTTTAACTAGAAAAAAACCTAGAAACTTGCCTACAGTCATATGGCCATTTGAAAAGTCGGTTCTAAACTCGGTAAAGGAAGGGTTAAAATTGCCCATATAAGAGCCTCTTTGATCCATATACCGGGTATTTAATGGGGGGTAAATGCCAACAATGTTTTTGAAATACTGATTGTGCTTAATTCCTAGGTGATAAGCACCCGCTCCGCCCATCGAAGTGCCACCGATGCTATGCGCTTCTTTTTCTGGGCATATGACATAGTTTTTGGTAATAAAACCAATTACATCTTTAACAATAAAGTCTTCATACTTTCCGGCATTACTATTTATGAAGAAACTACCCCGAGGTATCAATTTCCAATCTTTATGTAAGTTTCCATCCGGCGAAGCAATGATCATAGGAGATAACTTCCCCACGGAGATCGCAGCATCAAAAGGCTTAACAAAATAATCTATAAACATCGATTCATCTTGGCTAAATCCGTGCAACCAGATCAGCAAGGGGTAAGCTTTAATAGCATCGTAATTAGGGGGCAAGTAAAGTAAAAGGTTGCGCTTTTCAGAAAGAGATTCCGACCAAATGCGATTATCTTTTTTTGTGTAATTGGTGTAGTCGATTACCGTTCCTTGGATAGAGCGATTAACCCGGTTGACCAAGAATGGGGTTGGGAATTTTATGGCTAAAAGAGAAGGAGTTAACACCAGCATTAAAATTAATACGCTGGTACGAATAAGGGACATAACCTTTAAACCCTTTCTAATAAATGAAAAGAAAACAAAAGATCTTTTCAAATATCAGATCGGCAAAAAGCATTATTTAGAATTAAGAGGTTTCACTATTTAACCCATCTTTACGAATAAAACTTCAGCTTATAATGGTTTAATCGATAAATCTATTTATTTGGAGGGGACATCAATCATTAGAGGTTGTCCTTCAACAAGGGTTAAAGGGATTTCATAAGCTGGGAAGATTGCTTTTCCCATTGGGGCTTCTTCTTTTGGTTTGCCATCAAATCCGTGGATACGAATTTTATATTTTCCGGAAGAAATACCCGAGTTCAGTTCTTTAGTGGAAAACTTACCCTGATTAATCAGAGCACGGCCTTGGAGGCCTTTTGTATTGGCATCGGGGTCGAAGTAGATTTCACCCTTAGGAACCGGAATACCCTTATAGGTTATGGTGCCTTCTATGGGGATTAAAGGGGCTTCAGAATTACAACCTAGGAGCAAAAATTGTAGGAAGAAAAAAATTATAAAAAGGTTCAGTTTCATAATGAATATTAATCCAGAGGAAGAACTTCCCCGCCATTATAACTAGCAGCAGCAAGGTAGGCGCTAAGGCTAATTTTGGATGCAAGAAAGCGAACCGAAGCATCGCCCATAGAGAAATTAGTACCACCCGTATGCTGGCTGCCAAAAGGCATTTCGTTAAACAAAGTATTGGAGTAAGCATTAATGGCATTGCGAATGGTTTTAGCACCGCCGCAAACATTATTTAAAGCGGTGGCTTCACAACCTCGGGCCCAGCCTCGAAAGCGGGTTCCTGCAATATTAGTTGGAGTTATAGCCCCAGGTGACCAAGACATTTCTCCAATCATTAATGTATTAGAGGTTCCATCCACAACATTAGAAAGCTTCACGGTATCGGTTCGCTGAAACAAACCTTGCTTGCCCATCTGCCCGTGTGTAGGGTCATTAACCTCAAAAATATAATTAGCATTAGTAGCAGGGTTAACGCCAGCTGGGCCGTAAATTCCATAATAATGAGTAGTCCAAGGTGGTTGGTTATTAATCACTTCTGGAAGGTTTACATTATGGGGCGGGGTGGGGGACAGAATCATTTTTTCGGCATCTGTTTGGCTGGGGCAAAGAAAAGTTGCAATCTTATTATTTACAGGGATATCGTACTTACCAATTGCAAGGTAAGTTCCGGGCGCTTGACTAATTTTTTTAAATAAGGCTTCTTGTTCTAAGTAGGGAAGAACGCCAACATGCCAACTGAGCCAAGTAACAGTGTTGCCTGCGGGAATAAAGCGCGAATAAACATCGTGATAAGAATGCACGCCCAAGCCAAGCTGCTTCAAATTATTTTGGCATTTCATCCGAGCAGCGGCTTCTCGGACCTTTTGCACAGCGGGCAGAAGTAAGCCTATTAAAATTGCAATAATCGCGATAACCACCAGTAATTCAATTAATGTAAAGCCTTTCTTGTTCATAGTTTACGCTTAAAATCTACGGTAGTTTAAATTTCTAAAATACACTTTGCTTAAATAACTTATTAATAAATATAACATAATGGTATTCAACTTTCAAAAGCAAAAAGCTTAATAGCGTTGACTTTAACTCTGAAAATAATATTTTGACTTCCTTGGGTAATTTTTGATTTATTAACGCAAATTCGAGAGTAATTATGGTTCGTAAGAAACTTGGTATGGGTAAAAAGAATCGTTGTCGTTTTTGCACCAAGGAAGGTTGCCCACGGCCTGCATTTGTTGATTACAAGGATGTTAGCACCCTCAAAAAAATGTCTACCGGGCAGGGTAAAATGCTTGGTCGTAAGCGCACTGGAAACTGTGCGGCTTTTCAACGCGCAGTACAAGATGCTGTCAAGCGCGCTCGTTTTATGGCTTTGATGCCTTTTGTAGGCGAATAATTTCGCTCTAACGCTTTTTAGCAAGCTACCTCAAAATGATTACCCTGAAACTGCCAGATGGTTCTACTAGGCAAGTCCCTTTAGGCACTCGATCTCGCGATGTCGCTGAGTCTATTGGGAAGCGACTTGCCCAAGCTGCTATTGCTGCCAAGGTTGATGGTATTGTTGTTGACCTAGACCGAGAGCTTCCTTCTAATTCTGAAGCAACATTTCAAATTCTCACAGAAAAAGATTCAGATTCTTTAGAAGTGCTTAGGCATTCTTGTGCCCACATTATGGCCCGCGCAGTTATGCGTTTATTCCCTAATACGCAACTTGCATTTGGCCCAGCTACCGAGAACGGTTTCTATTACGATATTGAAACCCCGACTCCGATTCGTGAAGAAGATTTTCCTCGTATCGAAGCAGAGATGCTGAAAATTATCGAAAAAGCTGAACCGTTCGAGCGCTTTGAACACCCCACCAGCGCAGGCCGTGAACTCGTTAACGATCTCAAACAAAATTACAAAGTCGAACACATCGATGATGCATTAAAGATATACCCCACGCTCAGCTTTTACCGTCAAGGTGAATTCATCGATCTTTGCAGGGGGCCGCATCTACCGCACGCAGGGAAGGTAGGTGCCTTCAAACTTCTGAGTATTGCGGGGGCTTATTGGAAGAACGATGTTTCGCGTAAGCAATTACAGCGTCTTTATGCAACTGCATTCTTTTCTCAAAAAGATCTTGAAGCACATATAAAATTAGCGGAAGAAGCCAAAAAGCGGGATCACCGAATCTTAGGTAAGCAACTTCGCCTTTTTACCATCAGCAACCAAGTTGGCCCAGGCCTTATTCTCTGGATGCCCAAAGGTGCACTCATTCGAGGCTTGCTCGAATCTTTTATTAAAGACGAATTAGTCAAACGGGGCTACTCTCCTGTTTATACGCCACACATTGGCAGACTTGAACTTTATCGCACCTCGGGGCATTTCCCCTACTACCGTGATGCGCAGTTTCCCCCGCTTTATTATCATCCCGCAGCTTCTGCACTGGATCTTTGCCAATACCGACTTGCAGCAGGCGACCTAGATGAAGCCAAAGAACGCGATATGGATTTGTTCCTTAATCGGTCGCAGCTTATCATTCCTGGCTATGCAGACGCTAAGACCAACACTCTGAAACTTGAGTGCGTTCATCAACTTATTCTTAATATTCTCGAAACGATGAAGGTGGACATTGCTTCTTACAAAACTGTAACCACTATGCCCGAGCGGGCAGCTTGTTTATTAGATTGGTTGGTGAATCAGGAAGGCTATTTGCTTAAGCCTATGAATTGCCCTCACCATATTCAGATTTATAAAGCTGAACAACATAGCTACCGTGATCTTCCCGTTAGGCTTGCAGAATTTGGCACCGTGTACCGTTATGAACAAACAGGTGAACTATCTGGAATGACTCGGGTGCGTGGATTTACTCAAGATGATGCGCATCTTTTTGTCACCACAGAACAAGTCGAATCTGAAATGCGCAACAACATTGAACTAGTGCTTTTCGTTTTGCAAAGCCTTGGCCTTACCGACTTCCGCATCCGCCTTGGCCTTCGAGATCCTAAAAGCAATAAATATGTTGGTGAGGATAACGATTGGAATAACGCTGAAGCTGCGCTTATTAATATTGTTAAGTCTCTTAATATGCCTTTCTCTGCAGAAGAAGGCGAAGCTGCTTTCTACGGCCCTAAAATCGATTTCGTCGTTAAAGATTGCATCGGAAGAGAATGGCAACTCGGTACCGTTCAGCTGGATTACAATTTACCTAAACGCTTCGAGCTTGAATATGTTGGAGCTGATAACAAAATGCACCGGCCTGTTATGATTCATCGGGCTCCTTTTGGTTCGATGGAGCGCTTTATGGGCATTCTCATCGAACATTTTTGTGGCGCTTTCCCTCTCTGGCTTTCTCCTGAACAAGTTCGCGTTCTTCCCGTTAGCGATAAATTCAACGACTATGGCAAGCAAATTGAAGCTCAACTTCGTAATGCGGGGATTCGTGCTACCGGCGATTATCGCTCTGATAAAGTGGGCGCTAAAATCCGGGAGGCTAGCCTCGAAAAAATTCCCTATATGCTTGTCGTTGGCGATAAAGAAGTTTCTGCTTCTTCTGTTGCAGTTCGACATCGCACCGAGGGTGATCTAGGCACAATGAACATTAATGATTTTCTAGCTAAGCTTTCTGATGAAATCTCCCAGCGCAGACTCGCTCGCAACACCATTTAACTTTTCTCTCTCACTGGGAGTTTTCTATGCTTTCCTTGCATCAACAAGCAAAGGTTCTTTTTTATTTAACCTTCATTTATCTTGTTAGCTCTATTCTGCTTGCACAAGAAACCGATAATACAAAAAAACTTCTTCCTAACGATCTTATCGTTTCAATCCAAGGTGATTTGCCCATTATACTTTCCGCACCTCACGGCGGGAAAATCTCTATTCCAGAAGTCAACGACCGCAAAGGTGGCGATTCTATTTCTAAATTCACCACCGTTATCGATTCCGGTACTCTTGAACTTTCAGAACAACTTGCTATTTCTTTTGAAAAACAGTTTAAGGCTAAGCCATACTTAATCGCTGCTAAGTTCACGCGCAAGCACCTTGATGTCAATAGGCCTGAAAAAGACGCTTTCGAATCTTCACTCGCTAAGCCTGTTTACGATGCTTATCACGGCAACATTAAAAATGCGGTTAAAGAAGTTAAAGCAAAGTTTGGCAGAGGGATTCTTCTTGATATTCACGGTCAAGCAAAAGATTCTAAAACTATCTTTCGTGGTACTGCTAAAAATAAATCTGTTACTCATTTGATCGATCGCTTTGGCTGGCAGGCCCTAACTGGCCCCAAAAGTATTCTGGGAATTTTACAAACCTCGGGGTATAAAGTCTTTCCTGCAGGCGACTCTCTTGATCCCGAAGAGCCCGGCTATTCTGGCGGGTATATTGTGCAAACTTATGGCAGTAGCAATTCCGGAACAATTGATGCTATCCAACTCGAGTTAGGTTTCGATTTTCGTAATAAAGATAAACGACAAATCTTTGCAGATGAACTCGCAAAGGCTGTTCATTCCTTTGCCAAGGAATATCTTCCCCTAGAGAAACAAAATCCTAAAAAGTAATAATCCTTCTTTTAAAGGAATTTAACATCACTAAAACTTCAATCAAAACCGTTCTCTTTCTTTTTAATACTAAACTTACTGAAGCTGCCAATATTGAACTTTACTTTGCTAATGCCAATAAGATGATGCGTTTACCTTGGGCACCCGAGGTAAAGACTTACGGCTTAGATTTTCCTTCCTTCTTTAGCTCTTCGCCTGTGACCGCGGAAAGGGTTGTGGTGTTATGTTTGCCTGCAGAAGCAGTAAATATAAGTGCAATTTTATCGGTACAAGTTGTTGAGTTTGAAATCTGGGACATTGCGGAAAAAGCTGCAACCACAGCTTTACTTGATGCTGAAATTAGTAGCTGGATTGCAAGGTTGATTACCAAAACCACTAGAATTGGCCCTCCCGATTTAACGCCATTACCTGCTAAAGTTTCACTTAATGCAATGCCTATCGTTGTTAATAAAAATCTTACTGTCAGCGTAGGGAGAGAGACCAAGGGCAGGGCAGGCAAAGGCGTCACACTCATTTTCGACCTGCCCCTTAACTATGATCAAATTCTAGAACTCGCTGCGAAACTGAAGCAGAAATGTGGCACTGGGGGAACTGTCAAGGAAGGCAAAATCGAAATTCAGGGCGATCAACGCGAACGCATTATCCTCGAGCTTGAAAAACTCGGGTTCAAGTCTAAAAAAGTGGGCGGCTAACCCCTATGTCTTTCTTTGTTCCGTCCACCTCAATAATAGTACGATTGATTATCAGCCTTTAAATTTTATCCTCCGTTATTATTTTACAACTTCCCTTGTACCCCTAATTGATGAAAGTAATGCTCCACATTGTTCTGGTTTTTTAAAAGCCAATCGATGCTGGGTTCACCCTTCATTGCTTTGCTAATTACCTTAAGTGTTGCTTCACGATGAACTGCAAACAAAGCTTTATGATCGATTTTATTCGCAGGAACTTTGAGAATATTGGGATCTAGCCAAACCGAGTAAATGATCCCTAGATCATTGGCTTTTTTCTTGGGTATAATTCCCTCTCGAACCGCATCCAACACTCCATGAGCAATCGCTGCTTGTACCGTGCCCATTAAAATGTTCGTGTAACGAGCATCGCTTACGGTAACTTTACTTACCATAAGAGTAGCAGGGCGAACCTGAACATCGCTATTAAGGATTGCGAAAACTTTGGTATGACCTTTAACCTGATTGCCTAAGAGGTTGGCAAGGGCAATACCAACGGGGCCATCCAATTCACCGATTACGATTTCTGGTTCTGCGCAGAGATAATCGATATCTCCTTCAACCAGAGCTTCCCCCGTTCGCATCACGATTCTTTTAGAAGACGATTTCTTTGCTGCCATACTTTTCTCCCCGTTTAAAATAAGACTTTCAAACAATATACTTGGCTGTTTTACGACTGTTGGCAAGAGAAACAATTTTAGAATTTCCAAATTAGGGATGATTTTGTATCACATCTCTTTCGCTTAAATAAACCCAAGTTAATATAAATGAATATCTATTTGAGACAAACTCTTGGTAATATGGAGATATGCATAAGCAAGCTCTAACTGGTGGTACAACAAAAAACGGAAGTTCATTCACTTTGCCTTTGGGTTTAGATACGCTTCGTTCTGTGGATTGTTCTTTTCATAATGCCATTCTTGGAATTCTGCTTTATGGGTCGCACGCCCGGGGTGATGCGACCAGCAGGTCGGACATAGATATTCTTGTTGTTTTAGATTCTTCTGTATTAATACAGCGGGTTCTGTATGCAGAAATTGATTCATACAGTGGGATGGATCAACGCTATTCGGTGATGTTATCGCATTTGCCTGAACCTGAAAAAAGGCCTAGCACCCTCTGGTTAGAGGTAGCTCAGGAATGCGTTATTTTATCGGATCAAGACCATAAAATTGCAAAGGCTATTACTTTTTTACAAGGGCTGATCCACGAAGGGAAAGTTCTCCGTAAAGAAAGCCACGGCCAGGGGTATTGGGTTTATGCACAATAAAAAACTAGCGCACGACTATATTGTAAGGGCGGGCAAAAGATTGCTTGCGGTTGAAGTTTTATTTCGTGAGAAAAGTTGGCCCGATGTCGTTAGGGAATGTCAAGAAATTGTGGAACTTACGCTCAAGGGTTTATTAATTTCGTGTAATGTGGAGGTACCACGCATACACGATGTTAGTAGTGCCCTAGATTTTGAGCGTAAGTTATTAGCTGAACCTAGCAGGTCTAATGTTGATTTTTTTATTCATGCATCGAAAACGCTTCGGCGCGATCGCGAACTTGCTTTCTATGGTTCTGAAGACCTAACACCCTCCGAGTTTTACACCCGACATGATGCCAAAACAGCATTAGATATGGCTCATAAGATTCATCAAATTGTTTCTGATTCTGTGCCCGGACTTCCCTAGTTCGTGCCCGTTTAGCAAAGTAAAGTTGCTAAAAACCAATTCAATCAGGTTTGTTAATTACTTGATCGGCAAAAGCAGGTGAAGGTGATTTGCAGAAGTAGAGACCGATCCGGTGGGTACGGCTGGTGAGCTAGTCGAACCAAACTCCAAGGCTAACAGGCCCCGCAAGAAGGGTTTTCACCGAACGGTTGAAAAAGCAAAAACCGTAAGGTGTAAAGTTGTAAAGAATCAAAGCAGTAATTAAGAAGTCCTCGCAAGCCGGAACCCGATAAAAGAGTTCCAGAGCGCCAACGGTGCGGCTCAAGATAGCCCGGGGTGGAGCAAAGCGCAACCCCGGGTAACTATAAACCCTATCAAACAAGCCCTGAAGGGGCGACCAAAGGTTCCGATCAATCCCACACATACCGTTCATCGAACACGATGCGATGGCGTTCAAGAAACTCGCGGTATTCTTCCTGAAATGTTTTTCGCCGATGGTGCTCCCGTTGGTTGGCGATGTATTCACGGACGGCTTCGGATTTTGATTCGGAAACGGCAAAGGCACCGTATCCCGATTGCCATGCAAACCCGGCAAACTCCGACCCACGGGGCTTGATCCATTTGGACGACGACTTTTTAACATCCTCCACTGCCTGACTGACGGCAACGGTGCGCCCCAGATCGAAGAGGAGATGAATGTGATCCTCGACGGAATTGATGAGGATGGGGACGCAGCCGAGGTTTTGCAGGACGGTTGCCATGTAGGCGTGCAAGGAATCGCGGACGGCATCGGTGATGAACGGTTCGCAATTTTTAGTGCTGAAGACCAGGTGAATATGGAGGCGGGCGAGGGATTGGGGCATGGCTTAGGTCGCCCTTTCAGGCAACGCTGTGAAGCATTTTATGCGGCTTGGCTTTGCTGCAATTTTCTCAGTTTTTCTCGCTGTTCAATGGTCATCATTCTGACTTCGGGATCTCCCAGCGGTTTTCTATCTAGGTTCTTCGGTCGGTAACGCGATCGCTTGTCGGTGTGATTTTCATAACGCTGGACGAGTGCTTGCGAGAGCTGATGCCGCAAACTGTCTTCCGCCCGAAGGGGCTTTTTCAAGCTGCGCATGCACATTCGCAAGGCTCGCATCGTATTGGCCAGGCTACGGTCGATCGGATCATAGGTATCATCCGTGGCACCTTCCTTCGCAGTGATCTGTTCCCGAAGTGCAAGCAGTTCCGCAACCGCCATCGCGCGA